>NZ_JAIKXF010000038.1 GCF_024684275.1 Ruminococcus sp. | reverse complement strand
TACATTTATCGCAAAAAAATGCGACCAGCACGAATGCTTTTACGGCTTCGGCACCACTCATGCGGATTCTGAAAATATTGAAGCCGACATTGAGCAGATAAAAAGATTCGGGCTTCACGGAGTAAAGCTCCACCCCGATTTTCAGAAGTTCAACGCTGACTCTCCCGAGGCATTCAAGATCTATGAGCAGATAGAGGGACAGCTCCCACTGCTTATCCACTGCGGCGACGCAAGATACGATTATTCGGCTCCTCACCGTATCAAGAGGATACACGATAACTTCCCGAAGCTCCAGCTCATGGCGGCACATCTGGGCGGCTATCAGCAGTGGAGCGAAGCCGAGGAGATACTGCCGGGACTTGAAAACGTCAGATTCGATTTCAGCAGCTCTCTTGCATTCCTTTCTCCTGAAAGAGCCGTACATATCATTAGAAAATACGGTGTCGAAAACTGCTTTTTCGGCTCGGATTTCCCTATGTGGAGCCACGAGGACGAGTTTATGCGTTTCCTGAAGCTTGGCTTTACCGAGGAAGAAAATCAGAAGCTGCTGGCAGGCAATTTCAAGGAATTTCTTGGACTTTAATAAAAATAACGGGACATAACTGTCCCGTTTTTCGTTTGAAAGGAAAAAATAATGGTAAAAGACATTGTTAAGGACGAAGCCGTCCTCAGTATTAAATCAGAACCAGCCACAAAAGCCGATATGCAGGTGGCTCGTGACCTTCTTGACACCCTGAAAGCAAACGAGGAGCACTGTGTGGGTATGGCTGCCAACATGATAGGCGTTCACAAGACCATTCTTGCAGCTCTTATCGGCGACGAGTACGTCGTTATGATAAACCCGAAAATAGTAGACAAGTCTAAAGAGACCTATGATACCGAGGAGGGCTGTCTGTCGCTCAGCGGTGTCCGTCCCGTTACCCGTCACCGCATAATCACCGTGGAGTATATGGACAGAAAGTTCAAGCGCCGCCGTGATATATTCCGCGATTTTGATGCGGAGATAATCCAGCATGAGATAGACCATTTCAGCGGTATCATCATATGACAAGCAAAGCCCGAAGGCGACCAATGCCTTCGGGCTATTTCACTTATGCAAGGCTGTCCTTTTTTAGTCCAAGTCCTTCCATTGCTGCTTCTGTACCCATTACGCACAGATTTCCGAAGCTTTTCAGTGTTTCTGCTGCCTTGCTCAGCTGCTCTGCCGTAACACTGAGCATACGCTTTTTCTCGTCTCTGCGCTCTGCGTCGGTGATACCTCTGAACCACAATCCGTCAGCCTTTGCGCTCCTGTTGCCGTCGGACATCAGGGGCTCTTCTTTTGCGACAGTGCTGATGATATACTGTGTAATATCCGGAGCTCCGCCGCAGTAATCAGTGATGAAGTCAGCTGCTTTCCTGTATATGCCGATAGTTGCCGCAGGTGACGGATCACGGTATGAGAAGAATGCCTGCTCACCGCAAGGGGCAATAACTGCTCCCGTACCGTAGGCTCCGCCCTTTACTCTCACCTCGTTCCAGAGGTATTCAAGGGACAATGCGCGGTAAAGCACCTTTCTCACCGCTGTATCTGCGTCGGTATCAGGAAACGCCATTGCGGAGTATGAAACGCCTGCGGGTATTATAACGCCCTGTTTTTCCGGAATATCCAGCTTGAAGCTCATATCGTCCTGCTCAGCCGCAGTTCCCGTGGGAAGAGCTTCAAGAAGCGGCAATATATCCGCAGTTCCTGTAACACTTGCTGTCAGTCTTGCAGTGCAGATCATTCTGCCGCTGAGAGCCTTTATTTCGTTCACAAGCTTTTCGGGAGACTTTATGGCTTCATGAAGCCTCTTGTAGCCCTCATAGCCCGATACCAGCTCATTCACTGCGGACTCCGCAGAAAGAACTGCGCGGACACGTCCCATGGAGTAGGTATGACCGTTGGCGATAATGCTCTGCTTGTAGTTCTCGTCGGTCTGCTTGAGAAGCTCGGTAACTGCCGATATATCGCTGAAATCAGTCTCGGTGAGTATCTCCGCGATAAGGGCAAGTGCCTCTTCGGTGTTCTTTTCGAGGAAACGCGCCTTTACTGCGAAATAGGGGCTGCACTTATCTGAAGCTCCGCACTTTGAGAATACATCGACACCGTAGCTGATACTGCCGAGAAGTCCTGTTATCCTGCGCTGTAAGACAGCAGCAGTACTCTTTTCTGTAGGCAGCTCTCCGAAAAGCTCAGCCGCAGCCGCAGCTGCCGAGAGCTGTGTCTCGGTGCAGTCAGCAAGCGAGAAATAGAGGCTGAGAGCTGCAATGCCCTTATCCTGGGCGGTATGCTTTAAGACGGTCACGCCCTTTGTCCTTGTTTCCTCGGTGTCGAATCGCAGCGGCTCGGGACTTACCTCGGAAAGCGCAAGGTGCGGCATTGCGGCAAGCTGCTCTGGGGTATCCACGGACTGCTGCCATTCGTCAAGCTGTCTGTTCTGCTCGACAATAACGGAGCGTTCCTCGCAGGAGAGCCCGTCAACCACAGCTGCAAGCCGCTTTGCCTCGGCAGCCTTCTGCTCCTCGCCGTAGGTTCGTAAGGGCAGCAGATAGAGCTCCGCCCTGCCGCTGTCATCAAGGAGCCATTCTTTCAGAAGCTCCTCAAAATATCCGCTGTCTGTCTTGCTGCGGAGCGAATCATAGACCTCCCCGAGCTCCAGATAATGAAGCGGATCGCCGCCGTAGAGCCATGCTGAAAGTGCGGAGATATTGCGTGTAAGACCTCTCGGCTCACCGCCTGCGCGGAATCTGAATTCCAGACGGTTCAGCGCAGCTGTCAGCAGCTGACGGTCTATGCCTCTGCTGAAAAGCTCTGTAACTGCCTCACGTACTTTTTCTTTCAGCTTTCCGCAGCTTTCCTCGTTTGTATTATTTATGCAGAGACAACCGAAGGGCTGTAAGATACCGTCGCTTACCTCAAGTGATACGTCAAGACAGAGCCCCGTATCAAGGAGAGCACGTTTCAGCGGAGCATCATTGCTGCCTGTAAGAGCCTCCGCAAGCACCGAAGCCGCAGTTATCTTCTCACGTTCCTGCCAGCTGCCCAGCACCTTTCCGATAACAAGGTAGGTGTGATCTGTCTCTTCCTCGTCAGGAGTTATCTCGTAAAAGCACTTCTTAACTGTAGGCGCAATGGCTTTCTGCTGAGAGATCTCGCTGTCCACCCTGTGCTTGTCGTAGCGGCTGAGGTACTCGCTGTCCATAAGCTTCAGCACAGCGTCGATGTCCACAGGACCGTCCAGATATATGTAGGCGTTTGATGGGTGATAGTAGGTGCGGTGGCCCTCTATAAACTGCTCATTTGTGAGATCTGGTATAGCCTCGGGAAGTCCGCCCGACTCAAAGCGATAACAGGTATCAGGAAAGAGAGCCCCCATTATCTCAGTCTCAATTCGGCTGTATACCGAGGAAAGAGCACCCTTCATCTCGTTGAATACCACACCCTTGTAAACAGGCTCGTCGGACTCACTGCGCATTTCGATGTGCCAGCCCTCCTGCCTGAAAATGTTGGGATTATAGTAGATAGCAGGATCAAATACAGCATCAAGATACACCCTTGTAAGGTTCATGAAATCCGCATCGTTTCGGCTTGAAACAGGAAATACCGTCTTGTCTGGATAGGTCATTGCATTGAGGAAGGTGTTCATTGTCCCCTTCATCAGCTCCAGAAATGGCTCCTTTACGGGATATTTCTTCGATCCGCCGAGAACAGAGTGCTCAAGTATATGGAATATTCCCGTATCGTCACTTGGCGGAGTTCTGAAAGCTATGGAGAAAAGCTTGTTTTCACCGTCGTTTTTCAGCCATATCAGCTGTGCTCCTGTTTTTTCATGGCGCATTTCTATGAGTTCCGAGCCGCTGCATGGGGCAGGAGCTATCCTTGTAACGGCAAAGCCGTGTATCCTATCGTTTACCTTCATGGTGTATCCCTCTTTCATTATATAATAATTAGTGTCAGCTCAACAGCTAAAAATCAATATGGTGCTGAACTTCAAGATTTAATTGTCACATCAATAATTATATCATCTCATCAACCTTTATGCAAGTATAGTTTACAAAGCGCAACAAAACGTTAATTGTTTGGTTGGCATTTCCAACAAATAATTGCACTCCGTTATGTATAATCTGTGAGTTTTGCGCTGTATTTATTGACTTTCACTGCCTTAAATGATACAATGATAATATAAAATGACGAAACAGGGGGTATGGATGTGGCAATTGTAAATGCTATCTGCACGAGCTGCGAAAAGACCGTAGAGGTCGATAATCAGAAGGACGCTTGGGTATGTCCTCACTGCAGCACGCCTTTTGTAGTAATAAAGGCTATAAACAGGTATAAAGCACAGCATAAGGACGTAGCGAAAAAGGTCAAGGCTGTCAAAAAGCACAGCGCCGATTTTGAAGTAAAGGACGGAGTCCTCATTGCCTACAAGGGCAGCTCCGCAGAAGTGGCTGCACCTGCTGAGGTGCGTAAAATAGGAGAAAACGCCTTTGAAAACAATACAGCTCTCAAGAGAGTGATACTTCACGACAAGGTGGAGATCATCGGCGGATATGCGTTCCGCGGCTGTACTGCACTTGAAGATATAAAGTTTCCCGACGGCCTCAAGGATATAGAGGGCTGGGCATTCCGCGGCTGTACAAGCCTTAAAAACGTAGTGATACCGCCTCATATGCAGCGTATCGCTGACTGTGTTTTCGCTGACTGTACAAGCCTTGTATCTATCGAGTTTCCCGAGTGTATAGGCGAGATAGGCGCATTTGCCTTCTCAGGCTGTAAAAACCTTGAAGCGGCAGAGATACCCAAACACGTTTCAATTATAGGAAAATATGCATTTTCAGGCTGCGAAAAGCTTGAAAAGGTAATTATTCCCGAGGGAGTTTCAATTATTGAGGAATGTACCTTTGCAAACTGTACGGCTCTTTCAGCTGTGAGCTTGTCAAGGGGCTTAAAGAGCATATGTGCCTCGGCTTTCCAGAACTGCATATCTCTGCATAATATCGAGATACCCACAGGCGTTCTCAGCGTAGACGGATTCCGCGGCTGCACAGGGCTCAGAGCCTTTACAGTACCGTCAGGAGCTTCAGCGATCGGCGATTTCAGCGGCTGTACAAATCTTGAGCAGATCAGTCTTCCTGCCTCTGTAAAGAAGATAAGCGGCGGCTTTACCGACTGCCCGAAGCTTCTGAACATATCGTGGAGCAACCTTGCCGAGAATGCAGTTAATTTTCCTGCTTACTACGAGACCGTAGTTGCGAGCCGCAAGACCGCAGGAAAATGTCTGTATTGCGGCGGAGATTTCAAGCTTATCTCAAAGACCTGCAAGGTCTGCGGAAAGAAAAAGGACTATTGATAAAAGGCGGACTTTATGTCCGCCTTTCTTAGTTATTAGCAGAACTAAGAGCTAAGCAGAAGCGAACACTGTTTGCCCGAAACGATCATGAATGGTAGTACACGGGCGCACAATGTGCGCCCCTACAAAACTAAAAGCTAATGGCTCGGGCAGATAGTATCCTCTCCTGCTGCTCACTATTCACATCTCTCCCCTATTGACGTTTTTGCGATTTAGAGCTATAATAGTCATATATAAATTCTAAGGAGATAAATATGAATTTAACACGCATTACAGCGGCAGCAGCTGCTGTCATACTGTCTGCCTCCGCTTTCAGCTGCTCAGGCAAGACCGGTTCCTCAGTATCATCGTCCCCAGAGACCGAATCATCATCAGAGACTGTTGCCACTTCCGAAACAGCATCATCGGCAGACAGCTCATCAACTACAACGACTGTAACAACTGCCTCTGGAAAGGCTGACGAAACTGTAACAACAACAATTACTACTACAACTGCTGCCGCAGAAAAAACCACTGAAAAACCCGCAGAGCCCACAAAGGCTGAGCCTAAAAAAGGCTTCGGCAGCAGCTTTGAGGCTGCAAAAGCTTACTATAACGCATACCTCACCAACAATGCCGACGCAGTTTATGATATGTTCTGTCAGGACGAGATCGAGGCGTATCATGCCTATATCGGCACTACCGATCTCCTTGACGGCAAGAATCCTCAGGTGGTTTTCAAGCGCTCTGCTGTCGTTGATGCCATAAAGCAGTCAATGGACAATATCCGCAGGATAATGTCAGAAAAGTCAGACGTGCCGCCCGAAAAGTGGACTACCTCACTTGCTGAGGACAGCCTCAGACCTAACGGTGAGAATGAGCTGAAGGACTTCAACAAAACTCTCAGCACGGAATTTACGGCAGGCTCAGACTGCGGACTCATATACTACAAAGACGGCAATGAGGAACACGATTTCGTGGGAAACGGCTGCGCATTCGTTGAGCTTGACGGACGCTGGTATCTTTCCTACAGCTCAGTTATGAGATCAGAGCTGATCACATATATGGATAAGCTCTTTCAGTAAAAAGGGATAAGCTATGTCAGTAAAAACCATAATATCCATATTTCTTACAGCATTTCTTGCTGCAATGTATGTCAAGGATATATTGCTGCTCATTACAGACTTTATTTTCGCACCCTTGTTCAGATTAAGGGTAAAAATGGTGTCATTTTTCGGGCTTTCATTCATTTTGGAGGAAGAGGGAAAGTGGAAAGCTTCATTTACTAAGAAAATACCGCTGATACAGCACAATGTGCTTCGTGACACACGAAAGCCGTTTGAGAGCTTCAGCGAAAAGGGCTCGGTATTTCTTAATATTATTGAGGGTATTTCCCTCGTATCAGCGTCCACAGCGGTATGTTTCGCATTCAGAGAACTCTTTTTCAAAAGCGGAAAGACTGTCGCTGAATACTTTGCAGTGGGATTTGCCTGCGGAATGCTGTTTTTCTGCGTGAAATATGTTCTGATAACACTTTATGTTCAGCTTATCATCATGAAAAAATTAGGCGGCTATGTTGAGCATCTCATAAACAGACTTCGACAAGGCGAGACCTTTTCTGCCCTTGACCTAAAGCCTGTCAGTGAGCTTGGCTTCAAGAATCCCTCCCCTGTCGAGGAGGAGCAGTACTACATGGTATATATGGGCTATCTCGCAGAAACAGGCAATACCGAGGCTATGCGTCAGCCCTCACATATGATGCTGGAAAGGCTCCGTGAACGGGATTTTATTTTACAGGACGGCTTGAAATACTACTGGCTCATATACTATTTCTCTGACATTGAGCCTGACAAGGCAAATGCCGACCTGCTGCTGCGGAAGATAGAAAATGTTATTTACAGTGACAATTTACCCAACGCAAAGCGTGTGCTTGCCTATTACGCCTTTGACCATGAGCACGACCTTGAACACGCCGAGGAGCTGGTTTCAGAGGGCTTTGCCGCTCTTGAAGCAGGCACCTTCACCAACGCCGAAAGGATACTTGAGCGCTCGCTGCTCACACAGCTGAACACCCGTATCATCAAGGCAAAATTCAACACCGATACCAGACTTTAATGGAGGAATATCTTTAATGGACGGCAAACTTTTCGCTGAGACCACTGATGCGGTCAGACAGGTCACAGAGCGCTTCGGCGTAAATATCCTAACCGACCACAAGCGCTTCTGCTCGGCTTTCTCTGACTTTGCCCCTAAGCTCAGCAAGGAGAACAAGGCGTTCTTCGTAGCTCTCAGCGAGAACATAGGCGATATATTCATAAACGAGAACGCCGCCGTTATAAGCGGCAGCAAGAGCTCAGAGGAGGTCATACAGCGCGCTATGACCGACATCTGCGAATATCTCAACGAGGAAAAGGCAGAGCTGATCGCGCGCAGCATAGCTGCGGCTTTAGGCTGGCAGGCAGGTGAGCTGCTGAATGACAGCTCAGATGCTCAGAGCACCAGCTTCGTAAGCGGCTCTACACTCATCGAGGACCTCTTCCGACGTGCTCAGAGCGGAGACAACGACGCCTGCTTCAACCTCGGCGAATGCTTCTTCTACGGCCGCGGAGTCAATCAGGACTACGCAAAGGCTATACACTGGTATATCCAGTCCTCTGACCGCGGCGACTGCAGCTCTCAGAAAAAATTAGCGGACTGCTACTATCTCGGACAGGGTACTGACAGGAATCTTGCCAAAGCCGCATACCGCTATGAGCAGGCTGCCGAACAGGGAGACTATGATTCACAGAAAGCCCTTATCCGCTGCTATACCATAGGCGGAAACGGTCTTGCTGCCGACCGCAGGCGCGCGGAATACTACTCAAAGCGCTACGGTATCCCCATAGAGGAAGGCACCTCAAACGGGCTTATGAAAAGAGCTCAGAACGGCGATCCTGAGGCGCAGTTCACACTTGGAAATATGTATCTCCGCGGAACAGGCATTGAGCAGGACTACGAAAAGGCTATATATTGGCTGAAAATGGCAGCACAGCGCGGTCACGCCGCTGCTGCGTACAACGTCGCCTGCTGCTATCAGTCGGGTATGGGAGTTCCCGAGGATAAAATAACTGCCGCAAATATGTTCCGAGAGGCAGCTGAAAACGGCGACCTTGACGCCATGAACAATCTCGGGGGCTGCTATATGTACGGCAGCGGCACTGAAAAGGACCAGTTCAAGGCGGCTGAATGCTACAGGAAGGCTGCTGAAGGCGGTCTGCCGAGAGCGCAGTACAACTACGGCGAATGCTTTTTCAACGGCTGGGGAGTGTCAAAGGACGCGGCAGAAGCTGTGAAGTGGTACAAGGAGTCCGCCGATCAGGGCGACGCCAACGGTCAGTACTCCTATGGCTGGTGTCTGTGCAACGGCGTGGGAACCACAAAGGATCCTGTTGAGGCAAAGGATATGTTCGAGCTTGCCGCAGCTCAGCGTAATATTGCGGCACAGAAGGCGCTGGGATACTGCTATACAAACGGCTGGGGCACAGCTAAGAATTTCGCTGTAGCCGCCGATTATTTTGGCAGAGCCGCTTCAAGCGGCGACAAGGAGGCGGCAGAGGTTCAGGTCGCCTGCTACAAATACGGCGGCGAGTACCTTGCGGCGAACGAGGCAAAAGCCCGCTACTACGCCGACCAGTACGGTCTGGACTATGATAATATATGAAAAAGGCTTCCCTTTCGGGAAGCCTTTCGCTTTATGCTCATTAATAACAGCTTTGTGTTAATTCGTATCCGTTATCATCAAGATACTTATATACCTCATCTGAGGTCATTGGAGCATCTGCTTCATCGTTGAATTTGTAATTTGTCGCCTTGAAGCTCTCCAGCAGATAGCCCTCTCCAAAGTAATCATGGTCGGTACGTATCTCATAAGCAAGCCATAAACCTGTTTCGGTGTCGATGTCTGCTGTGATATATCTTGGCTCATATTTTCCTTCACGGAGCTGTTCGTAACTGAAGCTTACGCTTGCTATACGTCTGCCGTTTTCATATCTTTTGCCTGTTACTGTCCACGGAGTTTCATTTATTATATTCTCTATTCCATCTTTACTTACTTTACTGATCTCAAAGTCTACGAAGTTCAGACAGCCGCTCAATACAGGTCTGTCAGGCTTGGACTTGTACCGCTTGTAGTGTGTATCAACGCTTTCGATATTGCAATACTTTCCTTCATCATGCTGATTTTGTACCGCAATATCATTCTGGTTTACATAAACATAGATATTGTTAAGGAATATCTTGTAAGTTCTGTCCCACGGCTCTCTTTCGTCCGAATACATCTCCTCATACATTTCTCCGTTCATAACGGTATTATCAATCTTTACTGTTCCGTTTGTTTCCCAGTCGCCAAGATTCTGACCGTAAATTGCATGGAAAGTATGAATATCCGCCGAGAACTTATCATAGTAATGTGTGGCGTTAAGGCTTCTCTCGCGGAGGAACTCTCCTGTGAGCTCATCGGGAACAGGGTGAGCCTCGGTGGTTACGATTTCTTTTACAGGCTCGTATACAACTGTTGTTGTGGCAGGCGATACGCCGTCGAGGACTTCCAGATCATACGCAGAATGAGCGTACTTCTCATAACCGCCGTCAATGACAAACTGCTTGAACTCAGCAGGAGACATTGGTGCTTCTGCTTCGTCATCGAATTTGTAATTTGTATACTTTATCTCAAATGTGACTTCACCCCTGACATTGGTAGTGATCTCAGAAAGAATAACTCCTGTCTCTGCGTCAATATCAGCAGTAAAGAATTCACTTGGACCATTGGTCACAAGGTCGTGACCGTCCTCACCTTCAACAGTAACTATCCTTCTGCCGTTTTTTGTCTTATCATCTTTTATTTCCCATTTGCTCGTATCTTTGAGCTTAGACCACAGAGAACTGTAAATAATGGGAAGCTTATCAAGATTAATATAATTGGTGTCCGCACCAAAGCCTACATCATACCTTTTATTCTTTATATCCCCCTCATAGGTCTCATTTGTGGATATTTTATATCCGTTGAAAGAGTACTCATAGACGAGGTTATTGATATTCTGCTCGTGGTCTGCGTTATCAAAGATCTTCTCACTTCTGTTCCAGCCTATATTAGAATCGTTGTCTATTTTACAGGAGCCCTTTATGGTATATGGCTCTGACTTATTAGAGGTATCATACTCATTGCTTCTTACTTCATAATCGCATGAGAACTTACGGTAATGCCTATCATCGCCTATAATATGCTGTATTGCATTCTTGGTTATTTCATATGGTACTTCTTCCCTTGTGGTATTCTCAACTTCAGTGGTATCGGTGGTGCTTTCAACATTGCTGTTATGGTTGTTGTTGAGCCTGTCGTTCTTCATAAGCTTAAAGCCGCCGAGGACTCCGCCTGTGACAAGAACTGCCGCAGCCGCTATGGAAGCAATGCGCGTCATGCTTATTTTTATGTCGTAATGCTCAACACCGCTTACAGTATCGCTAAAGTCGTCGTCAGCACTGCCTCCGGCTCTTTCAACAGCCTTTGCGAATATCTCGTTCTTTTTTGCTTCCTCAGCCATGAGCTTCTCAACAGAAGCCTTGTCCGCAGTCTGCAATGTATCTATTATCTTCTTTTTGCTGTTCATATTTATCCTCCTTTACAGGGTGATGCCGTTATCTTCAAGGAGCTTCTTCAAACGCTTCATAGCCCGTCCGCAGCGGACTCTCACGCTTGCCGCGTTCATTCCCAGCATTTCTGCTATCTCCTTTGAGTTCCTGCCGTAGTAATACTTCTGAATGATAATGACCGAATCAGGCGAGCCTAAGTCAGATATACAACCGAGAAGCTGCTCTGAGAGCTCTGCCCTTTCATTCTCAGTCTCCACATCGGTATCCTCGGCTATCTCAGCCATATTCTCATCATCAATGGACACATTCAGTCCTGTTTTTGAGGCAATCTTCCTGCGCATACTTATAGCAGCATTGCGCGCCGCAGCTCCGACATATGAGCTAAGGGAACCTATCTCCATGCCCTTCAGCTTCATCATCAGCGAAGCAAACACATCTATGGTACATTCGTCAAAGTCGTCGGGGCTTCCGAAGCCTCTGAGTATCCTCTGTACAATAGTGTAAACATATCTGTAGTATTTATCGAAAAGTGCTTTCTGTCCCTGCGGCGGAGCTTCTCGCATAAGCGTCAGTATCTCGTTATCGGTCATATGCATTCTCCTTTGCTGTTTTTTAGATCGGATCCGTCTTCACTTATAGTAACGCAGCCCTGATAGGAAGTGTAACACTATTTTAGCATTTTTTTATTTTTTTTGCAAACAGCGGCTTCTTTTACAGAAATACCATGTAATTTGAGATGCACACATCGACAGAATGGTTTTATCAGCTTCACAGCTGATGCATAAGCACTAAAATCTTGCAAAAGCATATAATATAAATGAGGGAGGGAGACTTCCCTCCCTTAGTACGGCGGAGCTTCCGCCATATGGAGGATAATTATATGGCAGCATTTTTCAATCAGGCTACACTGTCCTATAACGGCACAGTTACAAGCTCTAATATAACCGCAGGCGAGATAATCGACGTTCTTTCCGCTTCAAAGAGCGCGGTTTCCGACACCTACACCGCAGACAGCGAGGTCGTTTATATCATCAGCCTTGTAAATACAGGCTCTTCCTGTTTCAGAGACCTTACCATCACCGATAATCTCGGCGAATACAGCTTCGGAGAAAGCGGCACAGCCGTACCGCTGACCTACAATGAGGGCTCCCTGACCTATTATGTAAACGGAGTGCAGCAGGCAGCACCCACTGTGACCTCAGTCTCGCCCCTTACCGTTACGGGTATCAACGTGCCCGCAGGCGGCAATGCTATGCTGGTATATTCAGCTGAGACAAACAGCTTCGCACCTCTCGGCGAAAATGCTGAGATAGTGAATACAGCTACAGTCAGCGGCGACGGTATCAGCGATATCACAGCTTCTGAGACTATCACCTATGCCGAGGGAGTTGACCTTGCTATCAGCAAGTCCCTCAGCCCTGCGGCTGTAGAGGAAAACGGCGAGGTGACCTACACCTTTGTTATCCAGAATTTCGGCGCAGTTCCTGTTGAGGCTTCTGCTGATGTTGTTTTCAGCGACACCTTTGATCCTGCGCTCAGCGAGCTTACTGCTGAGTTCAACGGCGAAGCATGGGCTTCTGGCACAAACTATGCCTACGATCCTGATACGGGAGTATTCACAAGCCTTGACGGTCAGATAACCGTTCCTGCTGCACAGTTTATTCAGAACGAGGATACAGGTGAGTGGACGGCACAGGCAGGCGTAAGCACTATAATCATCAGAGGCAGACTTGCCTGAGAACAAAAACAACGGGGACGCAGTACGTCCCCGTTTTCTTATACCGTGAATCCCTTTGCACGAAAGTCGTCAATAAGCTGTCCCAGTATCTCTGCATTTGTTGCCGAGACTGAGTGGAGCAGCAGTATCTCTCCGCCGTGTGCCGCATCGCCAAGCTTTTTAAGCCCCTCAGCAGGCGCAGGCTGTGAATTCGTATCCCAGTCCACATAGGCGCTGCTCCAGAATAAGGTCTTGTAGCCGCAGTTTTTTACGGTTTCAAGAGCCCTTTCCGAGTACTCTCCGCATGGACAGCGGAAGTACTGCATATCATAGCCGTAATTGTCCCTGACATAGCCGTGAAGCGACATTATCTCTTTCTTTGCGTCCTCATCGGAGAGCGTCGGCAGACTTGCGTGAGTCATGCCGTGATTTCCGAGGATATGCCCCTCATCTATCATACGCTTTACCAGATCGTGCTCCGTCTGTGCATAAGGACCTGTCAGAAAGAATATCGCCTGAACGTCCTTTTCTTTAAGTGTATCCAGTATCTTAGCGGTATAGCCGTTTTCATAGCCCTGATCAAAGGTGATGATTATTCTTTTATCGTCCTCCGACAGGGCGAAGGCATCAAGGTCGCCGAATCGGCTGTTGAACTGCACTGCGTCTACAGGTCGGTTGTTTTCGTCAACATTCGTACCCTGACCGTAGCCTATCTTGGTATTGTCGGCAGCGTAAACTGCCGTACATGGCATGACAGCCGCAGTCATCAGCGCAGCGGAAGCGTTTATTTTCATAAGCATTTACCTCTGATTTTTAATGCGGAATAGCTCCGCAAAAGTATTATAAGCACAATGGTGCAAAAAAAACATGGGATTTTCTGCATTTTTCGATTTTTTTCGCATATTGTTTTACTGAGGTGATGTTATGGAAAACGAAGATATACTCGAAGAGACCGAGGAGGACAGCACAGAGGCGCTCATTGAGTCTTACAACAGGAAACGAAAAAACCGAGCCGATGATATAATTGCCACACAGGCGGTCATATGTATACTTTTAGGTGCTCTTTTCATCGCCGGAAATATACTTTATCCCGATATTACGGGAGCTGTGTTTGCGAAGCTCCGCGGACTTGTGACCGAGGATAAAAACATCATATCCAATCCCATTGACCATATCCTGAGCTATATTGATAAGCTTTAAGCCGTGCGAAACTGAGTTTCGCGTTCATTTTTCGTTTTTTGTATTCAATGCGCTTATATTTCTGCTCCGTGACGGCAGACTTGTTATGACATTCTATACAGTCTGCGCAGTCCATGAGGCAGGTCACATTTTTGCTCTTATGCTTGTGGGCGGACGTATCGCCTCTGTAGAGCTCAGCGGCTTCGGTATACGCATGAACAGACAAAAAAGCCGCATTATATCCGCAAAAAGCAGTGTTTTCGTGCTTCTTGCAGGACCTGCGGCTAATATTATAATGTATATTCTTATGAAGCTGACAGGCTGCGGCGGAGACTTCCCCATGCTGAATCTTATGGCTGCGGCATATAATATGCTTCCCTACCGAAGCCTTGACGGCGGAGCCGTAATAGCGGAATTCACCGCAGGCACAGCTGTTGAAAATGCAGCGGAGCTTGCATTGAGAGCTGTCAAGCTGAGCTTTATTGCGGCTTCGGCGGCGCTGACAATAAGCTCAGGCACAGCGGCACTGCCGCTTCTGACAGCAGCAGCAGCACTATATATATCAGATAAAAAAGCTGTTTAGCTCTAAGCCTGCTCCGCAAAAATATTATTTCTCCTGCAATTCCTTTATCTTATCACGGAGATAAGCTGCGTGTTCAAATTCAAGCAGCTTCGCTGCGTTCTTCATTTCTACAGTAAGCTTGTCTATCATGCGCTGTTTTTCCGCCGCAGACATTTTCTTCTTTTTGGTTTTTTCCTCCACCTTGTTCTTTGAGGTTATCTCCAGAACATCGCGGACTTCCTTGATTATAGTCTTAGGAACTATACCGTGCTCCTTATTGAACGCCATTTGCAGCGAGCGGCGGCGCTCGGTCTCGGTGATAGCCCGCTCCATAGAGCCTGTTACCGAATCTGCGTACATTATTACCTGTCCGCCTGCATTTCTCGCAGCACGTCCGATAGTCTGTATAAGCGAGGTCTCACTTCTCAGGAAGCCCTCCTTGTCAGCATCAAGTATGGCAATAAGGCTTACCTCCGGGATATCAAGTCCCTCACGAAGCAGATTGATACCAACAAGCACATCGAACACTCCCTCACGGAGGTCCTTGATTATCTCCATACGCTCAATGGTGTCGATGTCATGGTGGAGATAGCGTACCTTTACGCCTAACTTTTCGTAATAAGCAGTCAAATCCTCAGCCATTTTCTTGGTGAGTGTAGTCACGAGCACTCGCTCATGCCGCTCAACACGCTCGTTTATCTCGGAGAGCAGGTCATCGACCTGTCCGTGAGTAGGCTTAACGATTATCTCAGGATCAACAAGTCCCGTAGGACGGATGACCTGCTCCACTATGGTATCAGTCTTTTCACGCTCTATCTGTCCCGGAGTAGCGCTGACGTATATAGCCTGATGTATATGTGCGTTGAACTCGTCGAAATTCAGCGGACGGTTGTCCATAGCGCTTGGCAGGCGGAATCCGAAGTCTACAAGTGTAGTCTTTCTTGCACGGTCACCTGCGTACATTGCCCTTACCTGCGGCAGAGTAACATGGCTCTCGTCCACGATGAGGAGGAAGTCCTCAGGGAAATGGTCAAGAAGTGTCAGCGGAGTGCTGCCTGCCGGTCTGCCTGCAAGTACACGGGAGTAATTCTCGACACCGCTGCAATAGCCCACCTCGCGGAGCATTTCCATGTCGTAGTGAGTTCTCTGCTCAATACGCTGTGCTTCTATGAGCTTGTTATTCTGCTTAAAATAATCGATACGCTCTGCAAGCTCGCGGTCTATCTCTTTAAGTGCAGATTCGAGCTTATCATCGCCTACAACATAGTGAGAGGCAGGGAAAATAGCCGCGTGTGAAACTACAGCCTTTATCTCGCCTGTAACAACGTTTATTTCCGATATGCGGTCTATCTCGTCGCCGAAGTACTCCACTCGCACAGCCGTATCCGTAGACATTGCAGGGAAAATCTCCACAACGTCGCCGCGTACACGGAAGCGGTTACGCTCAAAGGCAATATCATTGCGCTCATAGCGTATCTTCACAAGCTCCTCGATAAGCTGATCTCTCGGCTTTTCAGCACCCTGACGTATGGAAACGCACATAGAACGGTACTCCTCAGGGCTTCCGAGTGAGTAGATACAGGACACACTGGCAACGATGATAACGTCCCTGCGCTCTGCAAGCGCTGTAGTTGCGGAATGGCGGAGCTTATCTATCTCGTCGTTTATGGAGGAGTCCTTTTCGATGTAGCTGTCGGTGCTTGGAACGTATGCCTCGGGCTGATAATAGTCATAGTAGGACACGAAGTACTCAACGGCATTTTCGGGGAAGAATTCACGGAACTCCGAACAGAGCTGTGCCGCAAGTATCTTATTGTGTGCAAGTACGAGGGTAGGCTTGTTCACACGGGCGATGACATTCGCCATAGTGAAGGTCTTTCCCGAACCTGTAACACCGAGAAGTATCTGCTCCTTTTTTCCCGACTGCAAGCCGTTTACGAGTTTGTCTATAGCCTGCGGCTGATCGCCCGCAGGAGCGTAGTTTGAACATAGCTTGAAGTGATCCATAGTTCCCCCTTTTGAAGTTGAGAGTGTAGGCGCACAGTGTGCGCCCGTGTATTATACTGAAACGAAATGTAGGGGGCGATGCCTACATCGCCCCGTAAGTGTATTATGTTATTTTGTGTATTGACGGCGTCCCGTCGCCCCTACAAAAGCGTGTATGTCACGGGCGCACACTGTGCGCCCCTACAGGCTAACGGCTAACAGCTTCGGGCGGATAATATCCGCCCCTGCTGTGGGCTGTCGAGGACGCCAGCCCCTACAGGTTTATATCTTCGTAATATCAACTAATTCAACATCGTTGATAGTTCTGCCCGATTCGAGAACCTTTACCAGCGATTTCGCTGTATCTACAGCTGTCAGACTGCATATAGAGCGCTCTATGGACTTTCTTCTCATCTTAACGCTGTCACGCTCAGGGAGTCTGCCCTTTGCAGATGTAGAGATAACATAGTGTATCTTGCCGCTGTCAAGGAGTGTTTCCACATTTGGCTCGCCGTCGGAGATCTTGCGTACAAGGTTTGCCGCTATCATATTTCTGTGGAGAACGCTCTGTGTGCCCGATGTTGCGTAAAGCTCAAAGCCCATCTGCTCGAACTTATCCGCAATAGGGAGTATCTCCCTCTTATCGCTGTCACGGACAGAGATAAGCACACCGCCCTCACGCTTCAGGTCAAAGCCTGCGGCGATAAGTCCCTTGAGGAGAGCGTCCTCAAGATTTCTGCCAATACCGAGGCACTCGCCTGTGGACTTCATCTCAGGTCCCAGCATAGTATCAACGTCTGTAAGCTTCTCAAATGAGAATACCGGAACTTTAACTGCAACGTAGTCGCCTGCGGGATAAAGTCCGCTCTCGTAGCCCATATCCTTTAATTTAGCGCCGAACATTATCTTTGTGGCAATATCAACCATAGGAATACCTGTTACCTTGCTGATGTAAGGAACAGTTCTTGAAGAACGGGGATTAACCTCAATAACGAATACCTCATGGTTGTAAACGACATACTGTATATTCACAAGTCCTATAACGTTGAGTTCCTTTGCCAGAAGCCTTGTATACTCAACGATTATGCGCTTGATACGGTCTGAAAGGTGCTGTGCAGGGTAGATAGATATAGAGTCGCCCGAATGAACGCCTGCGCGCTCGATATGCTCCATGATACCGGGGATAAGGAAGTCCTCGCCGTCACAGATAGCATCGACCTCCACCTCAGTACCCATCATGTACTTGTCGATAAGTACGGGGTTCTCTATATTATGGCTCATGATGATGCCCATGTACTCCTTTACGTCAGCGTCGGAGTGAGCGATTATCATGTTCTGACCGCCGAGTACATAGGACGGACGAAGAAGCACAGGATAGCCCAGGTCATTAGCCGCTTTAAGAGCCTCCTCAGTGTTCATTACCGTATGTCCGGCAGGTCTCGGTATACCGCACTTTTCAAGGACTTCATCGAAACGCTCTCTGTCCTCTGCGGCGTCTATCATATCAGCAGAAGTACCGAGGATACGCACTCCCATATCCGAGAGGTAGCGTGTGAGCTTGATAGCTGTCTGTCCGCCGAACTGTACAACAACGCCATAGGGCTGCTCGGTCTCGATTATTGACTGAACGTCCTCCTTTGTGAGGGGGTCAAAGTACAATCTGTCACCTGTATCGAAGTCGGTAGATACTGTCTCAGGGTTGTTATTGCAGATAACAGCCTCATAGCCAAGCTCTTTAAGCGTCCATACGCAGTGTACCGAGCAGTAGTCGAACTCGATACCCTGTCCGATACGGATAGGACCGGAACCGAAAACTATGACCTTTTTCTTACCCTTGTCTGTACGCTCGATGAACTGCTTTGCCTCGTTCTCCTCATCGAAAGTTGAGTAGAAATAAGGAGTTTCCGCCTTGAACTCGCCTGCGCAGGTATCGACCATTTTGTATACCGCACTCTTGTGCTTGGGGCACTTCTGTCCCGAAATACGCTCGATAGTGCTGTCAAGATAGCCGTACTGCTTAGCAATGTCGTACTTTTCCTCGGTGAGCTCTCCCTCAGCAAGCCATTTTTCAAGCTCAACAAGGTTCAGGAGCTTATAGAGGAACCAGTTGTCTATCATTGTTATCTCGTGTATCTCCTCGGGAGTTATACCGCGCTTTAACGCCTCAAATACGCAGAATGAGCGCTCGTCATCGATAACATGGAGCTTCTCGCGTATCTCCTCAGTTGAGAGCTTTGCAAGCTTTTTAAGGTTCATGGTATCCATACCCAGCTCGATAGAGCGGACAGCCTTCATCATAGCCTGCTCGAAGCTTGTACCGATAGCCATTACCTCGCCTGTAGCCTTCATCTGAGTACCGAGGGTACGCTTTGCGTATACGAATTTATCAAATGCCCACTTAGGGAACTTGATTACAACATAATCAAGTGCAGGCTCAAAGCAGGCATAGGTCTTGCCTGTTACCTGATTGATTATCTCATCAAGAGTATAGCCGATAGCTATCTTAGCCGCAGTCTTTGCGATAGGATAGCCTGTAGCCTTTGAAGCCAGCGCAGAAGAACGTGAAACTCTTGGATTTACCTCGATAACAGCGTACTTGAAGCTTGTGGGGTGAAGTGCGAACTGACAGTTACAGCCGCCCTCGACTTTAAGCTCCTTGATGATATTTATAGCTGCTGTACGGAGCATCTGGTACTCTCTGTCGCTTAGAGTTACCGCAGGTGCGATAACGATACTGTCGCCTGTGTGAACGCCTACGGGGTCGAAGTTCTCCATAGAGCAGACAGTGATAACATTGCCCTTTGCGTCACGTATTACCTCGAACTCTATTTCCTTCCAGCCGCTGATGCACTTCTCGACAAGTATCTGTGTGATAGGTGAAAGACGAAGTCCGTTTGTTGCGATGTCGCGGAGCTCCTCCTCATTCTGTGCGATACCGCCGCCTGTACCGCCGAGTGTGAAGGCAGGGCGGACGATAACGGGATAGTGTATCACCTGTGCGAAGTCAACAGCGTCCTCGACGGTCTCAACGACCTTTGAGGGGATACAGGGCTCGCCTATCTTCTCCATAGTGTCCTTGAAAGCCTGTCTGTCCTCAGCCTTGTGGATAGTCTCTGGGTCTGCGCCGAGAAGCTTTACGTTGTGACTGTCAAGGAAGCCTTCCTCTGCCAGCTGCATAGACAGGGTAAGACCTGTCTGACCGCCGAGAGTTGACAGCAGACTGTCGGGCTTTTCTATTTCAATGATACGCTTGATAACGTCAAGTGTAAGAGGCTCGATGTAGACCTTGTCTGCCATTGCCTTATCGGTCATAATGGTTGCAGGGTTTGAGTTTACAAGAACTACCTCAAGTCCCTCCTGTTTGAGTGCGCGGCAGGCCTGAGTGCCTGCGTAGTCAAATTCGGCAGCCTGTCCGATAACGATAGGACCTGAGCCGATAACGAGTACCTTTTTTATATCACTTCTGAGTGGCATTTCACTTTACCTCCGATTATTTAATTCATAATTCGTAATTCATAATACATAATTGCGGTGTCCGCTCAGCGGACGATCTTAATATCATATCAGCGAAGCTGATACATATAATTATGGATCATGCATTCTGCATTGTTTTTACGAAGTCGTCAAACAAGTAAGCTGTGTCCAGCGGACCGCCGTGTGCTTCGGGGTGAAACTGAACTGTTCTTGCGTTGACTGAGGTATAGTGTATGCCCTCGCAGGTCTTGTCATTAGCGTTTATATGTGAGACTTTTCCAATGGAAGGATCAATGCTGTCGCCTACTACTGCGTAGCCGTGATTCTGGCTGGTAACATAGGTAAGACCGCTTTCAAGGTCGATAACAGGCTGATTTGCACCTCTGTGACCGTATTTCAGCTTTTCGGTCTTTCCGCCGTTGGCAAGCGCCATGAGCTGATGGCCAAGGCATATACCGAATATCGGTATGCCAAGCTTCTGTATCTCCTTGATATTTTCGATTATTTCAACATTTTCGGCAGGGTCTCCGGGGCCGTTTGAGAACATGATACCGTCGGGAGCAAGCTCTTTTATCTCTGCTGCTGTGGTGTACGCAGGTACAACCACTACCTCACAGCCGCGCTTTAAAAGCTCCTGTCTGATATTGCGCTTGTAGCCGAAATCGAACAGCGCCACGCGGAGCTTCTTTTCCTCTGGCTCGTATGTAAGAGTCTCGGTATTTGTAACAGCCTTTACAGCGTCCTTAACTGTGAACGCGCGGACCTTTTCGAGAAGCTCGTCCTTCTTTGCGTAAACGTCCTCGGTAGTGATAACGCCGTTCATAACGCCCACCTCACGGATAGTACGTGTAAGGCGGCGTGTGTCGATGTTGTTGATGCCGACGATGTTATGCTCCTTCAGGAAGTCATTGATATTGCCCTCACAGCGGAAGTTTGAGGGTGCATTGCACCACTCCCTGACGATATATCCCGAAACGTAGGACTTGGCGGACTCGTTGTCCTGAGAGTTCACACCGTAGTTTCCGATAAGTGGAAAGGTCTGTGTGACTATCTGTCCGTAGTAGCTGGGGTCTGTAAGAGTTTCCTGATAGCCTGTAACTCCCGTGGTGAATACTACTTCACCGATTACCGTGCCTTTTGCGCCAAAGCTTCTGCCCTCGAACACCTGTCCGTCGGCAAGCATGAGGTAAGCTTTTTCGCCCATGTTGAATAATGACATTGTAAATTCCTCCCTTTAGATTTTAGAGGTCGTATTATTGATGTTTATTATCTTTTCCATACGCCATTGTATAAAAAAGATCTAAGAACTAAGATCTAAGAGCTAAGACCTTAGTTATTGGAGATTTAATTTTTTTATGAAGCCATTAAGAATTTTACCGACTTCATTTATCAGAGCAAATACTTCTTTACATTGCTCCTCTGAAAGATAATTCAATTCAATACATATAAGTAATTGTGTTTCAAGCTCATATCTTGAACCACGAGCGATAGAAAGAAAATGTGCAAATTCTTTTGATGAGTTTCTCCCTGCACCTTCAGCTATATTTGAAGGTATTGATACAACAGAACGCCGCATCTGATCCGACAATGAATAATTCTCATATTTAGGCATGAAACGCAAAAGTCTGTATGTCTCTTTAACAAGCAGCATTGACTTCTGCCAAACTATCAGCTTCTTGTAGTTTTCCATTTTTGCACCTCTCTTAGTTCTTAGCTCTTAGTTCTTAGCTCTAAGCACTAATCACTTCAAGTTAATGTACTGGCAGATATCATCTCTCATGCGGATAACTTCACGGCGAGCAGCTTTTGCGAATTCGTGCTCGTCGCAGCCTTCCTTCTTGTATGCACACATAACTGCGCGTGAGGAGTTTACGATAGCTCCGAGACCGTTCTCATCAAAGCCGCCCTTTAAGCCTTCTGCTCCGCCGCCCTGTGCGCCGTATCCGGGAACAAGGAACATGGTGTGGGGAAGTCTCTTTCTCAGCTCTGTGAGCATTTCGGGGTATGTAGCACCAACTACTGCGCCTACTGCGGAGTAGCCGAACTTTCCGCGTGTATCCTCTCCCCACTTCTCGCACATATCGCCCATGCACTCATATACAGTTCTGCCGTCAGCCATTTTCATGTCCTGAAGCTCACCTGATGAGGGGTTAGAGGTCTTGACAAGAACGTAGATACCCTTGTCACGCTCGCGGCATACCTTGAGAAGCGGCTCAATACCGTCTGTGCCCAGATAGCCGTTTACAGTAAGAGCGTCAGCGCCGAATGGCTCTATATCGCTGCCGCCGATAGTAACAGTACCAAGGTGAGCGTTTGTGTAAGCCTCCATAGTAGCACCGATGTCGTTGCGCTTGCCGTCAGTCATAACGAACATACCGTTGAGCTTTGCATAGCGGATAGTCTTTTCAAGAGTTCTTATGCCGTAATGGCCGTACATCTCATAGTAAGCAGCCTGAGGCTTGATAGCAGGAACTATATCATGTATCTCGTCGATGATAGCCTGATTGAAGTCGAATATCGCCTTTGCGGCAGCCTTTAATGTCCAGCCGTCGCTGTCAAGATAACGGCGCTGAATGAACTCGGGAACGTACTCCAGCTTAGGATCGAGACCTACCACCGTAGGATTTTTAAGTTCGATTATTCTTTCGATAAGTCTGTCAAATGACATTTCATTTCCTCCTGTAATTATGATTCTTTGTATCTTATCTCGCCCTTAGATATGGTAACGAGAGGCTTTCCTGTAAGCTCCATGCCCTTGAATACGGTATTATGTGACTTGGAATGGAGCTTCTCAGGCTCAACTGTCCATTTTTTATTTATGTCAGCTATTACCAGATCGGCAGTGCTGCCAACCTTTATGCTCGGAACATCAAGTCCCAGTATCTTACGGGGATTGACGCACATCAGCTCCACTACCTTATGCAGGTCTATCTCACCTGTATGGTAGAGGGCTGTCAGAGTTGCCGCCAGCGATGTTTCCAGTCCCACAACACCGTTGGGAGCCTTCTCGAAGTCTGCCTTTTCCTCAGCTGCATGAGGAGCATGGTCTGTGATTATGCAGTCGATAGTGCCGTCCTTTATGGCTTCGATGATAGCCCTGACGTCCTCGGGAGTTCTCAGCGGCGGATTCATTCGGTAGTCAGCGTCCCGCTTTTCCAGAAGCTTATCCGTCAGCATGAAGTAGTGAGGTGCTGTCTCGCAGGTCACCTTAACTCCTCTTGACTTTGCAAAGCGTATCATAGCCGCGCTGCCCTCTGTGGAAACATGGCATATATGTATCCTTGCGTTCACTGAAGAAGCAAGTATCATCTCTCTTGCGGTGATATAGTCCTCTGAAGCTCTGTCCATACCCTTGACGCCAAGCTTTGCAGATGTCTCGCCCTTGTTCATGATACCGCCGTTTATAATGCTCAGGTCCTCGCAGTGTGAAGCCACCAGCAGCCCGTTCTCGTTGGAAAGCTCCAGCGCCTTTCGCATATTCTCTGCATTCTCAACAGGACGTCCGTCATCTGAGATGCATATGCAGCCTGCGGCTTTCAGAGCTTCGTAGTCACACAGACCGTTTCCGCTCATTCCGCCTGTAATGCAGCCCACGGGATAAACATCGACTCCCGTGCCCTCTGCCTTTTCTATGATATATCGTATAGTCTCGGGATCATCGCATGGAGGCTTGGTGTTGGGCATTGCAAGAACGCCTGTAACTCCGCCTGCAAGAGCCGCACCGCAGCCTGTGAGCACGTCCTCCTTATGGGTGAAGCCCGGATCGCGGAGATGTACGTGCATATCGAACAGTGACGGCATGAGCACAAGCCCTGTTCCGTCTATGGTCTCCTCGGCGGAGCAAGTTATCCCATCGCTGATCTGCGCGATGATACCGTCCATTATGAGTACGTCTGTTGTAATGTCCACAGCAGTATCAACTGCGCGGATATTCTTTATCAGGATAGATGACATATTGACCTCGCTTTCATTATTAATATATTGCAACTCCGTCGCTGCCGTCTATCTCCATAGCAGAGACCTTTACCACCTCGCTGTGAGAGGTGGGGAGATTTTTACCGACATAATCGGGGCGTATGGGGAGCTCTCTGTGGCCGCGGTCAACAAGCACCGCAAGCTGTATCGAGCGTGGTCTGCCGCGCTTTATTAGAGCGTCTATAGCAGCACGTGAGCTTCTTCCCGTGAAGATAACGTCATCAACGATGACCACATTCTTATCCGTTATATCGAAGGGAATATCAGTCTTTTCAGCAACGCCGCCGTGCTTGCTGTCATCACGGTATGGCGTTATATCCAGCGCACCGAAGGGCACCTGATTCTTTTCAAGCTCTGAGAGCTTGTCGGCGATACGCTTTCCGAGGGGGACTCCCCTTGAAAAGATACCCACTACACAGAGTTCCTCCGTGCCCTTGTTCCTCTCGATTATCTCGTAGGAGATACGGGCGATAGCACGGGCAATAGCCTTATCGTCCATTATTATGCGCTTCTGCTCCATAGGCAGCACTCCATTCAACAAAAAATGCCCCCCGCCGCGGCAGGGAGCATACTTATAGTTATAGCTATGGTTATAGTTATAGTTTCAGTATTTTTGAACGCGCCTTGCCGACCTCACGGGATCGAATTAAAGGGTAGTTATCAATCAACGTTAATATTATATCACATTGATAAACTCTTGTCCAGTGATTTCATCATTATTATTATCAATTGACAAAATAAATCTTTTCTGATATAATATTAAAGTATATTACACAAAAACTTCCATTTTATAAAAAGGAGGTATCCGATGCAAAACTGTTTTTTATGGTTTATGATATTTATGATTTTATTTGTGATACCTGCTCAGAGAGCAACAAGACATCTTCAGGCAAGGATCGCACGAAAGAACCGCATAAAAAGAAAAAAAGGAGTTTTCACCATGAATGAGCTTATCAAAAACTATATCGGCAAAGAAGTAATAATCTACACCCATTCCTCATCAGGCGTAACAGGTACTGTTACCAGGATCGAGGACAACTGGATCGAGGTAGAGGACAAATACGGCAACAAAGAGGCAGTCAACTCAGACTATATCAGCCGTATCAAAGAGTATCCCCGCAACAAAAAGGGAAAGAAAAAGATGGTCGTAGCGTAAAGTATCAGTCCCCCGAAGCTGTTTCGGGGGACTTTTTGTATCCATACAGGCTTATTTTTTCTTTTTCATCTTATGTCTCAGCAGAACAAGCCCCGTAAGAGCAGCTGCCTTTGCAGCGGTCTTTGCAACAGTCACGGGATCGATTTTTGTGCGGATATTCTGAGGAACGTCCTCTGTAACGGACAGGTCGCCCTTTCCTGCGGTCTTCATAGAACCGCCCTCAACATGGATAATGCCGAAATCCTTCTGAAATTCCATTATTTTTCCTCCCTTACAGGCTCTGCGATGAGAAATTTTATCTTTTTTCCCTCGTCCGAGAACATTTTCTCATGCTCAGTCACAAAATTCTCATATGGACTTTCCCCGTGCAGGTCATAGGTCTTGTACTTTATCCTGAAGCCTGCCTCCTCGAAATACTCAAATGACTCTTCAAAAAGCTCGTCATCATCGGTCTTGAACCACAGCTCGCCGCGGAGGAATTTCTTATAGTTCACAAGCTGACGGGTATGAGTAAGGCGGCGCTTCTTGTGCTTAGCCTTTGGCCACGGATTGCAGAAATTGATGTATATACGGTCTGCACGGTCATTTTCGTCCCATGCAAGCTCAAGACGCTCGATATTCTGTATAGCTATGCGGACATTATCGGGAGAGATCCCCTTCTCCTCATAAGCTGCCTCAAGCTTGCGCTTTGCAAGGACAAGCATTTCATTTTTGATGTCCATAGCTATAAAATTAGCCTCAGGGTGTGCAGGAGCTGCCTGTGATATAAAGCCGCCCTTTCCGCAGCCCAGCTCCACATACAGGGGCTTTTCAGGCTCAGAAAAGAGCTCCGTCCAGTGTCCTTTCTGCTGCGCAGGCTCGGGTATATAAAATGGACAAGCCTCAAGCTCGGGCTTTGCCCAGGGTTTATGTCTGATCCTCATAGTTTACCTCCGAAATCGTACTGACAAATATTATATCATAAAAATTCGGAAATAGCAACAATCGCGGCAAAAAAGTATGGAGCTCATTTTTTGAACAGAAAAACTGATCTGTAGGGACCGCCGCCCTCGGCGTTCCTTGTAGGAGCGCACATCGTGCGCCCGCAAACTACAACACGGGCGAACAATGTTCGCCCCTACATCATTAAATTTTGATTTAATGCTTTACAACTATGAAAAAAGGTGCTATAATGTCATTAAGCTGTGTTCAATGGCGAGCACAGTAATTATAAAGGAGGTATTTCCACATGGAAAAAATTAGAATCGGTATCTCAGGCTACGGCAACCTCGGCAGAGGCGTTGAGCTTGCGATCAGACAGAACGACGACATGGAGCTTGCAGGCATTTTCACACGCCGTGATCCATCAACAGTTAAGCCGCTCACAGCAGGTGCTAAGGTATACAGCATCGCTGACGCCGAGAAAATGGCTAAAGATATTGACGTAATGATAATCTGCGGCGGAAGCGCTACTGATCTTCCTAAGCAGACTCCCGAAATGGCTAAGCTCTTTAACGTTATCGACAGCTTCGATACACACGCACGTATCCCCGAGCACTTCGCAAACGTTGACAAGGCAGCTAAAGAGAGCGGTCACCTCGCTTTCATCTCACTTGGCTGGGATCCTGGCCTTTTCTCACTTAACAGACTTTATGCTGAGTCGATACTCCCCAACGGCAAGAGCTATACATTCTGGGGCAAGGGCGTAAGTCAGGGACATTCCGACGCTATCCGCCGCGTTGAGGGCGTTAAGAAGGGCATTCAGTACACTATCCCGATAGATGCTGCTATGGACGCTGTCCGCAGCGGCAGCCAGCCTGAGCTCACAACACGCCAGAAGCACAAGAGAGAGTGCTGGATAGTTCCCGAGGAGGGCGCTGATCTCGCTAAGATCGAGAACGAGATCAAAACAATGAAGAACTACTTCGATGAGTACGATACAACTGTAAACTTCATCAGTGAAGATGAATTCAACGCTAAGCACAACAAGATGCCTCACGGCGGCTTCGTAATGAGAAGCGGTCTCACAGGTGACGGTGAAAAGACTCATCAGATGATAGAGTACTCACTCAAGCTTGAGTCCAATCCTGAGTTCACAGCAAGCGTACTTATCTGCTATGCAAGAGCCCTTGCAAGACTCAAGGCTGAAGGCGCTACAGGCTGCAAGACAGCATTTGATATTGCTCCTGCATACCTTTCAAAGCTCAGCGGAGAAGAGCTCAGAGCTTCTATGCTCTGATAAAAGCCACAATAACGAAAAAGTACGGAAACCCGGTGTTTCCGTACTTTTTTTGTTCTATACCTAATATATCATCAGAAAAGGATATCCTTGAAGCATACCTGCGGCTTGTTATTGTCAAAATCCCAGCTGTGGTATGCGTCGCCGTGACAGAATTCCTTATGCTCGCACTTTGAACAGACCTCATTATCGTCTGCAAGATCGCGGCGGAATATCTGGAATTTGTTCTTCCAAACCTCGCTGAATCTGTCAGTGAGGATATTGCCCTGTACGAACTCTGGACGGCGCTCAATATCGAGACAGGCAACTATATCGCCGTTTGCGGTGATACTTGCCGTATAAAGTCCTGCTGTACAGAGATAGTACCAGTCACGTACCTCGCGCTCATACTCCATGCCGAGATAGTGGCTGCATCCGTAGCACACAGGCTCGCCTGCGATACGCT
Organism: Ruminococcus sp.; assembly: GCF_024684275.1. The sequence goes on along the minus strand of NZ_JAIKXF010000038.1, from coordinate 24,576 downwards.
TGTTTCTGATGAATTCAAAGAGATACCTGTAATCATCGGGAGTAAGTATGAGCTCTGGATGCTGCTTTGCACGTCCCATAGGCTCCATATTTATAACTCGCCATGAATCTATGTCCATCTCATTGAATATCTTGAAGAGCTCGTCAAGCTCTTTTATGCTTTTGTGAGTAACAACTGTAGTGACCTGAACGCTCTCAAAGCCGCCTACGCGGATAAGGCTCTCGATACCGCTCATAGCTCTCTCATAGCCCTTTGGAGTTCTTCTGAACTCGTCGTGGGTAGCTTCAAGACCGTCGATACTTACGGAAATAGTTGCCATGCCTGTTCTTTTCAGCTCACGGGCAACATTATCATCGATGAGGGTAGCATTGCTGGTCATGCCCCACTCAAAACCCAGCTCGTGGGCAGCTCCCATAATATCGAAGAAATCCTTTCTGAGCAGAGGCTCTCCGCCTGTAATGTCAAGCATTTTGCCTTTGGTGGTCATGTCCTCCTTGACCTGCTGAAGGAACGTTCTGTACTGCTCAACGGTAAGCTCATCTGAGGTAACATCGCCGCAGTGGCTTCCGCAGTGAAGACATCTCTCGTTGCAGCGTACAGTGAGCTCAAGGAAAAGGTTTCTCAGCTGAGGCTCCTTCATGAGCTTCTGGCGGTAGTCTCTCATCTGTCTGAGGTGTTCAAGCTTCATTTTTTCGTCGAGCATATATTACTTCTCCTCTGACTGCTCAGGCTGATTAGCAGTAGTTTTTGTGGTCCGATTAGGATTTATCATCTGTTCCCTTACATTTCTTGACGGAGCGATACCGTAAAGAGTAACGATAGTATCCTGTATGGGGTAGTATATAGTAGTCGTCGTAGAAGTTGTTGTAGTATTTATATCCTGAGATGTAGTTATCTGCTCTATCTCAATATCATGGCTTCCGAACCAGTAATTGAAACGCTGCTGGAGCTCCTCCTTTGTTACCTTGCCAAGCACATACTCCTGAAGCAGAATGAGGTCGGCGATAGTAAGCTTCTTATCATTGTTCATGTCAGCGTAATATGCTTCCATCTGAGCGTCAGAATACTTATCTGTGCCCTTTACCAGCATTTTTCTTACTGCAACAAGGTCAAAGGAATCGACATTTCCGTCGAAATTGACGTCGCCCACAAAATCCTGGAGCGGAGGACCGTAAGCAGGCTGCGGAGCGGTTGTTGTGGTAGTGGTAAAATAATTCGTCCAGGTTTCGGTATTAGTTACCGATGTAGTTGTCGAAGTCTCGGAAATAAGCTTTGTTGTAGGCTGAGTGCCGTAAACGAGCTGTGTCGTCGTAGTAGTCACATCTACGAGAACTGACGGAGGCGGACCGTAAACGTCCTGTATCTGTTCTGATGCAGGATCATAAGCAGCCTCGGCAGGCGGTGCAGATGTTGGGCCCTCCCCTGCCATAACAGGCATAGCGGAAACATTTGCTGTAGCAAAAAGTGCCGCAGTTAATAACGTGTGAATTGATTTTTTCATGTTTGAACACTCCTCTCAATAATTTGCATAGTTTATTTTTCCTCATCTTCTGATGAGACCTCTATATCTATATTATTCTTAGTCTCCAATACAGCCTGATCTATAATGTCCTTTACAGGCTTTATGCCGTAGAGACTTACAACTATATCCTCTCTCGGATCGTAAGGGAAAGCAGTTGTAGTTGTGGTCTCTGTGGTCACAAAAGGCTTTTCTTTTTCATCAGCTGCTATAGTCTCAACAGTCTTGCCTAACATCATCATTTTACTTCTGTCAATATCAAATGAATCTATCTTGCCCAGAAGGAACTTCCTAAGAAGGGTAAGATCAGCGATATTCACATTATCGTCCTGATTTATGTCAGCATTATGTATCTTACGGAAATTATCATAGGACGAAAACTCCATACCGTTTATAAGCATCTTTTTCAGAGCAACTTCGTCAAATATATCGATCCGTTCATCAAGATTAAGGTCACCGAAATCCCTTATGCTCATTACAGGCCCGTAAAGAGGCTGTTGGGCAGTTGTCGTTATCGTTAATAACAACTGTGCGTCAGTTTTAGCGGTCGTCTGCTCATCATCATCAGTTGTGGTAACATCAGAATCCTCAAGTGCGGGAACAGTCCAGCTGTAATTATTCCAGTTATCATTATTTCGGTTTTCGCCAAAGAAGGATTGAGCACCATACACACTATATTGATCCTGACCTGCCAGATAATCAAAATCGTCCCAGCCCGACCAGTTCATTTCTGCATCATCAGTACCTATCGTTTTCCACTGATCATCAGAAGCAAGCTCCTCTGCTGAGACAGGAAGCGCAGACAAATTAGCTGCCGCGAACATAGCCGCAGTGAAGACAGTACGCAATGACTTTTTCATAAAAACACATCCTCCGAAAAACAGTGCCATATAATAAATGCACTGAAACATATAAGTTTTTTCTGTCGCTTCAAACTTTGTAGGCGTGCACAAATAATTATGCTCCTTATTGTGCAATTCTACTGTCCAAAGCTTTCGGGCGGCCCATATACCAGCTGTATCTTGTCCTCCTCGGGAGCATACGGCTTTGTTTCCTCTTCTATATCTTTATTTTCTGTTACAGGCGGACCATAAATCTCCTCAACAATATCCTTTGACGGATCGTAAGCAGCTGTAGTTGTGGCAGAAGATGTGACCTCCTCAGCCTCAGGAGCGCCGTATTCCGTCTGCATCGGCTCTGTAACGACTGTCGCAGCTTCGGTTACAGGCGGTCCGTAAACGTCCTGAACATTATCGCTGCCGTGGTCGCAGCCTCCGAGCACAGCCGCTCCTGAAAGGATAGCAGCCATAAGAGCAGTCTTTTTAGTCTTCTTCATATACAGCCCTCCTGACATATATATAGATATTATTATTTTACTCCATATATAAGAATTTGTCAACCATAGCCATACATATTGGAGATAATTGCAAATTTTTGTGGCGATTTTTCACAAATTGGCTGTGTCTGATTTATGCAGTGCTACAATTTTATTTTTAAATTTATTCATATTCAATGCATTTACGTTGAAAACGCAGGCTTTTGGGAGCATATATGAAAGAGCAGATAACTCCTGCATAAAAAAAGAGCGCTTTAGCGCCCTTTCTTATTCATCTTCGTCCTCGTCATAGAAAACATTGTAATTAACAGCTCTGTGGCTGTAGGTGCTGAGAACAAGTCCGATTATAGCATACATACTTATCATAGCCGTACCGCCTGCGCTGAGGAATGGCAGCGGAACTCCGATAACAGGAGCTACCTTGAGCACCATTCCGATATTCATGATACAGTGGGTAAGGATAAGCCCGAATGCACCCATGCAGATGAATTTTCCCAGATGATCGCGGCAAACGCGGCTGTCTCCGAATATCTTCAGACAGATATAGGCGAGGATTATAACAAGTCCCACAGTGCCGATAAAGCCGAAAACCTGACCTGCATAGGTAAAAATAAAGTCGTTGTGTATCTCGGGAACGGTGATGTAGTCATCAGGCTTGCCGAAAAGCCCCTTGCCGAAAACTCCTCCTGATTTCAGAGCCGCAAGGCCGAGATCCTGCTGATACTCGATATACTCGGGATCAGTACCCGGGTGAAAGAGTATGAGTATACGCTTTTTGTGGAACTCGCTGAGCATGAAGAACCACATGGCAGCTACTCCTGCCGCCACAAAAAAGGGCGCTGCAACGAGGTATTTCCAAGATATTTTTGCAGAGCATATCATAAACGCGAATATTCCTGCGAAAACTATAGCCGTTCCGTAGTCGCCCTGCAAACCGACGATACCAATGGGTATCATACCGTGTATAATTATCAGCAGCATATGCAGGGGCTTGTTCATCTCCTCCTCATCACGGGAGAGGTGATAGCCAAAAGTCAGTATGAACGCCAGCTTCAGCACCTCTGAGGGCTGGAACTGGATAAATCCGAGGTTGAGCCACGCCTGATCGTCCGCGCCCTCACGCCTGTAACCCAGCGACGTAAAGGTCAGGGCTGTCAGCGCCAGTGCTACGGGAACGAATACCACCCACAGCTTAACAAGCTTGCGGTAATCGATAAAGGAGATTATCACCGCAGCCACAATGCCTGCACCCATAGAAAACGCCTGTGTTTTCCAGTAGCTTGAGCCAACGGTCTCCAATACCTTGTTGTATGTGATAGAGTATATCAGCAGAGTACTGATAGCGGCGCATAGTGTTACCGCAAAGAGCAGTCCTCCGTCGATACTGTGCTTACCCGAGGGTAATTTTTTGAATGCCGATTTCATTGTTTCTCCTTAATTTTTCTTTCTTTTTGTTTTTCAGAACACGGTCTAATGTGCAAATCAGTCCTGCCATGTCACTCGTTCCAGTATTTGCGGTCAAGGCTGCGGAACTGTGCCGCTGCGGCAACGTGCTGCTTCTGTATGACCTCAGAGCCATCTATATCCGCGATAGTACGTGCTACCTTCAGTATCCTGTCGTAGGCTCTCGCACTGAGTCCGAGCCTGTCAAATACATTCTTCATAAGCTTTTCCGCCGCCTCGTCCATCGGACAGAATTCCTGCAATTTATCGGGAGTTATCAGGGCATTGCAGGTTATACCCGTGTCTCTGAAGCGCTCCTTCTGAATCTCTCTTGCCGCTATAACACGCTTTCTTATCTCAGCCGAGCTCTCCTCCTTTGCCTTTGAAGCAAGGTCTCCGAACTCTACGGGAGCTACCTCGATATGGAGGTCAAAACGGTCAAGGAGCGGTCCCGATATCTTTGAAAGATAGCCTGTGACCTTATTTTTAGGGCATATGCACTTTCTCTTAGGGTGTCCGTAATATCCGCAGGGACATGGATTCATAGCTCCAATGAGCATTATCGTACAGGGATAGGTCACCGTTCCCGATGCACGGGCGATAGTCACCTTTCTGTCCTCTAAGGGCTGACGGAGTATCTCCAGTGTCTTGCGGTCAAACTCCGCAAGCTCGTCCAGAAACAATAGTCCGTTATGAGCGAGGGACACCTCACCGGGGTGAGGGACTGTTCCGCCGCCTGCAAGACCTGCCGACGAGATAGTATGGTGCGGTGAGCGGAAAGGTCTTTTTGTTATTATGGGCATTTCGGGAGTAAGTAATCCCGAAATTGAATGTATTTTCGTAGTTTCGAGAGCTTCCTCAAAGGTAAGGGGCGGAAGTATTGACGGCATACGCTTTGCAAGCATACTCTTTCCGCTTCCCGGCGAACCTATGAGCAGGGCATTGTGTCCGCCTGCTGCGGCTATTTCCAGAGCTTTTTTCGCAGACTGCTGACCTCTTACGTCAGCAAAATCCAGAGGCTCGTTGTACGCAGCTTCGGGCGGTATATAGTGCTCGCAGGGCACAAGGAGCTCCTCATTTCGGAAATGTCGGATAAGCTCCTCAGCGTTGTGAACAGCGTAAATATCCACCCCGTCGATAACAGAAGCCTCCTTTGCGTTATCAGCAGGCACGAACACCGACTTTACCCCTGTCTCACGGGCAAGCATGACCATAGGAAGAACTCCGTTTATGCGGCGTATATCGCCGTTGAGGGATATTTCTCCGATGAATGAGCAGCCGTCGGTATCCTCGGTTATCATTCTCATACCGCGGAGGACAGCCATAAATATCGCCATATCATGAACTGAGCCGCTCTTTTTTGTGTCAGCGGGAGCAAGATTTATCATTACCGAAGCCACAGGGAAGCTGATACTGCATGATCTCAGTGCGGCGCGGATACGCTCGCGGCTCTCTCTGACAACAGTATCGGGCAGTCCGACTATCTCAAACATCGGATTTCCGCGGCTGATATCTATCTCTACATCTACGGGAAAGGCGTTAAGCCCGAAAAGCCCGAGACTTGAAACCTTTGCAAACATAGTAATATCCCCCTTATCTGAGTTTTAACGGGCTGAAGGAAATAGTTCCCTCTTTTCCTGATTTTGGCTTGAACAAGCCCTCCGAGGCAACCGAACGTGATATTCCTGCTGTGTTGAGCTCGGGCATATCGCCGAGACCATTCTGCGGCATCGCATAGCTTTGGGAAATATTGACAGGCACAGCAGCAGTAGCTGTGCTCTGCCTGCTCATCTTATCAAAATAATCCTTTCCCTGCTTTGTATGCAGGTAATTCTGCTGTTCCTTCTGGTCATCGTATTCGGCAACGATAACGCTGAACATGGGAAAGCCCTCTGTATTTGAGAGCTGCTCATAGTCGCGCTTATCCTTGAGAGCATTGCGGCAATAATAAATCCCCATAATGCCTATTATAGCAGTGATCACATCAAAGCCCGTAAGCGTTGCAAGAAGCGAGCTTATTGTGAGAACAATGTATATCAAAGACAATACCAAACCGAAAACCTTGCGTTTTCCCAGGTTCAGGACTGCAAAAACGATCAAAGCAGCACAGCACAGCACCTGAGCAAATCCGAAGCCGAAGCTTACATTGAAGGCGCCCTTGCTTATTTCCTCACTGTTGAATATCATCGGTATCCAGCCGATAACGTGCATAGGTACGCAGAGAACAGAAAAAAAGCCCATTATCAGACCGACGATCAGTGTATAAAAAAATATTCTGAGGGAGTTTTTTCCGATGGCATCAAGCCTGCCGCGGCATATTGGATAATGGGCATGATTCGGCTTTTCGCGCAGTTCCTCATTCATATATTCGTCCATTTAAGTCTCCATGTATGTTATAAATCAAAATTTAATGATGTAGGGGCGCACAATGTGCGCCCGCAAACATACACATCAATTTTGACACGGGCGAACAATGTTCGCCCCTACAATACCAATTTTTCGGGACGCCAAAGGCGTTAAATTATGATTTATATTATTATAACATACTAATCCAAAAATAGCAACAATCGCGGCAAAAAAGTGCATCAGATATTCATTTTAGTGCAAAAAAGCCGCCCAAACGGACGGCTCTGCTTTACTTTCTTCTTGTACCGTTCTTTCTGTCGGTACTGCGCTTGAGGTCGCACATACGCTCCTCACTGGTCTGCTTGAAGCGCGACATCATATCCTCAAAGGTCATCTCTGACGGCGGTATCTGCTTTTTAGGCTCCCATATCACAGGCTTGCTGCGCTGCGGACGTTCGTTATTCTTATCGCCCTTATCAAAGCTGCGCTCGCCCTTGTCGAACTTTTCACCGTTCTTATCGCCCTTTTCAAACTTGCCCTGTCCCTTGTCAAAGCGGCGCTGACGAGGCTGTGCATCACCGTTCTCGGAAGCCTTTTTTATAGAAAGGCTCACCTTTCCTGCCTCATTGATACCGATTACCTTGACCTTAACTTCCTGCTCTTCTGTAAGATGTTCGCGGATATCGTTTACATATGTATTGGCTATCTCGGAAATATGCACCATACCGGTACCTCCGCCCTCAATATCCACGAAAGCTCCGTACTGTGTGATTCCCTTGACCTTTCCGTTGTAAACCTTACCTATTTCCAGCTGCATAAATATTTATAACTCCTTTTTATGGATCGCTCGGATCCTATTAATCCCTTGTCGTGTCGTAGAATCTGCGCTCGTCGGGATAGGCATAGCCTCTCTTCTCAAGTGCGACCTTTTCCATATATTCCTTCAGGTCATCACTGCTAAGGACACGCTGCAGCTCGGCATTTTCGGTCTCATATGCGTCTATTTTAGTCTGTATCCGCGTCATTTGCTCTTCCTTTGCTTCGCAGTCCTTATTAGTTGTAACATAAAGCACCACGCAGCCGATAAACACCGCAACTGCGGCTAACTTAACGAGAGCGCCGTTGAACAGACCTTTTTTTCTCTGTTTTTCGTGTTTCAATTTTTTTCGCAACGCTGTTCACGTTCTTTCTCTTTTTATTTGCCATTTTATTATACAACAGAAGCCGCCTGTTTAGCAATACTATTTTTATTTTTTTATATGGTTTAACAATAATTTGGAGATTTCCTACAAATTTAACATTAGCTTTTGCACGAAGAAGTGCAAAAAATGCTCCTATCGGTCTGAAAATCAGCTTTATAACAGCTCCCAGCAATGAAAAAAGCTTGCGCAGAGTTGAGTTGACGGCTTTTCCCACAGTGAAGAAATACAGAGTAAAGCCGATCACACTTCCCACAGCGAAATAAAGCCGCATCTCTCCCCTTGCGGCGGCATTTGAAAAGGCTGTCAGAGCCACCGCGTAAAGTCCGAGAAAGCCGACATCCTCAGCTGCCACAAGAAAGCTGTTGTGGGGCAACATAAGTCTCAGGACGCGAAGCACATCATAAGCCACGCCGACAAAAGCTCCCAGAAGGCAGGAAAGCCCGAATAATCGGAGCTCCTCGCTGACGGTGAAATAGGTCTCGGGAATAGTCATCGGAACAGCTTTCCAAGAGCGGATATAGGTCCCTTCTTGTCCTTGTCGCCGTAGATAAGTGCCCATATATCGCCTGTTATTGCCATATCTCCCGTTTCAACGCTCATGGCGTCGATGTGGAGCTCACGCCCCTGAATGGTCAGCTCTCCCAGCTGAGTGTAGAGGACTATCTCCCTCTCGTCGAAGCTGTCAACGTCGGTTATTCCCGAAATACTCAAGCTTTTGCGGTTTTCGAGTATCATATTGTGGTTTTGTTTTACAGTCTTGTCCTGCATGGTCTTACCTCCGATATTTGATACTTTAATCATATTCTGAGACAAGACATTATATGCAGACGACGGTATTATTTCCCAACAGCTTCAGCGCAGACATCATAAAGCTCATTCAGTGTTTTCTGCTCGGGATTTTCGTCATAAACAGCCGAACCGCTCTCATCTATGCTGTTAAATGCAACATTCGGCGGATAAGTGCCTACACCCCCCGTTCTGTCTGCATTGTCGACAGCGCAGTATACAGCCGCACCTTTATATATCACAGCAAACCATTCAAGCTCGGATATACCGCTCATGTATAAGCCTGTTCTCTGCCTGAAATATGATGTATCCAAGCTTTCGGGAGTATTAATGCTGAAGCTGTCATCAGAGCCTACTATAAAAGGTATCTCAGATTGTGTCACCGCAAAATTATTTTCCTCGTCCAATTCAACAAGAACGGTATTCAGTGCCCTATTTAGCGAGCTCAACACAGCATCCGAAGAACTGCGCCTGTCGCGTATGACATTGCCGTCAGCGTCAAGAACACTCACCTTCCAGCTCTCGCCCTTCATCATAAAAACATTCATCATGCCCTGCGAAACCTCACCTGTGCTGTCGTCCTTTATCTCAAAAGTGACATGATAACCTTCTATGAACTCAAAATCTCCTGTATGGTCCTCCCCCATAAGGTCAGACTCTATCTCGTCGAGCTCAAATCGGTTCATATTATCGGGACCGCCGTGTTCCTTTATGCTTCTTTCGAGACCTTTCATAACACCCCAGTTCTGCGTGATCGTATCTGCTTCAGAGCGCCAAAGCTCCTCTGCACTGACGATACCAAGAAATGTGACCTTTTTGTCCTCTCTATAATCCTCATACAGCTTATACTGCAAAGAGGTTATTGCTTCTTCCTCGGATATATCGCCGCCTATGGAAATACCGTCGTCTTCTCCTGCATTATCGCCCTTCATAGTTACCTTGATTATATCCGCGCAGCTGTCGGGATACTGCATAAAAAGAGTCTTTTTGCGGTCATTTGCCGCATACGCCTCAACGAAATCCTTTACCAGCTCCTCATATGAGCTGTAATAAGCCGCTTCTGTAACCGCTTCTGTAGTTTCGGCAGCTGTGGTATCCTGCACAGCCGATGTTGTTTCCGATAAAGTCTCCGAAGCTCTATCGCCTTTTGTATTTCCGCAGCCTGTAAATGCGCATAATACAGTTGTTAATGCGATGATTCCTGCAATTTTTTTCATTTTTCTTCTCCTTTGTTTTTCAAATGATATTTCTTATATAAAAAACTGCTATGTGTTATTACGGATAATAATAATCCAGCAGCAGATCAACCACCATTCCGTAGGCTCTGATGCCGTCGCCTCTGCCGTTCATTTTTATATTGGTATCTAACGCCGCAGTGGAGGCTTCGCTTACTTTTTCAGTGGAGATGACTTCCTTTGACGCATTCTCCTCCCAGTAATTCTCGGGCATGAATCTGAACCAGTCGCGGAGCACCTCATCGGATATATTGTCAGAAAGAGACATTGCTTCTCCTATTCCGTTGTCCCATACTGCGTTATGTACGTACTCCAGCGCGTCAAGATAGCCCGAATACTGAAACTCAACATTATCGCTGCCTGTAGCTGCCGCAAAGGACAGGAAATTCGCCTCGTCCTCCTGTATAAAGCCCTTTAAATGGGCAAGCTCGTGACACACCGTTGACGGCAGATTTGCCTTTACCATATCGTCGTTGTAGTTGGCTTCAACGGTGTAGGGAAGATATATTCCCGTCAGATTGGACTGGCTCATAAAATATGAGAACTGTATGGGCTTGGGCTTGGGATAATAGCCGCGGAGCTGAGGATACCTCTCGCCTGCCCGTTTCATGGCAGTCCGCGCTTCGCTTTTGAAGTCGCAGGTAAGCGTAAAGCAGCCGTCCTCGTCACGGGGCACCTCCTTTGCAAGCTCATTGCACTTCATTATCAGTGAGGCGTAGAGCTCAGTTATCTCCTCGTCGGTATGCTCATGGGAATCAGGGAAATATTTCTCGGCAAAGGGCGTACAATGGTACATTATGAAGCAGTTCATAGTCTCGGTCACGGTTATGTAGCAGATTATCCACAGGACGAATGTGCCTGTGAAAGCAGCTATTTTCCTGCGTTTGCCCTTTGCGAATATGAGCAGCAGCAGAAACAGCGGTATACCCGTTAATACCAGAGCTACAGCGGCAACTGTCAGCATTTCTCCCAGTGAAAACGGCAGAAGTCCGCTTATGAATGATATGCAGTTCGATATTACAGGAAATATCCTTGTAACGTAAAAGTCCGCAAATGGACGGCTTAAACGTGCTGTAATGTTAAGAATTATCATCAGACCTATCAATATAAGGGGGATGCTGTATCTCTTTTTCATTGCCGACCTCCCGAAAAGTAATATATAAAATTATACCACAAATCCACTTATCCTGCAACCGCCATTATTTGTCAGCGGCTGTATACCTGCACAAATATATATATATATATATAACAGCGTATTTTGTAAATACCTACAAATCAAAATTATTTTCGGAAATAAGTGAGAGTATCCGCTGTTTCAAACGTCTAATTAGTAGAGAAGCAAAAAGCTCAGATAACAAAGGAAAGTAAACATATAAAATATGATTAAAGGAGGTCATCTTATGAAAAAAAGGCTGTTTTCAGCTGCTATTACAGCGGCAGTGACATTATCGGCTTTAACGGCTGTTCCTACTTGCGTTACAGCAGAAAACGCCGAACCAGTCAGCAGTGTATCGACAGAAAGCGAACAGACAAAAAATTACTGGATATTCTACAAGAATATCAATACATCAGAGATCGACTCTGTCGCCAACCAAAAGGCTCATGATTATGAGTACTCACTCTATGATACCGAAAAGGACGCAAGAACTATCGAAAGACTTGTGACCGATTACTATCAGAGCATAAGACTGGAAATGTTGAAGGAAGCCTTCGCAGAAAAGTCCGCTGAGATACTCAGCGAGCTTGGTGTTGAGCCCTCCGCCGCATGGTGCAGCCAGTTTACCCCGTCTATAGTATGTTCTCTCACGGACGAGCAGTACAAAAAGGCTGTTGATATGGACATAATAACCGAGGTAAACCTCTATACACCGCCTGACCTCCAGCCTGCCACTGACATTGCAGACGCTCTTGAAAAAAAGGAAGAAATCCTCAATGCCTACACCCGCAGCACAGACGGCAAATCTCTCTGCGATGACTATGTTAAGTTCGATGTTGTATTAAACGCAGGCATGGACAACAGGACCGATTATCTTGTGGTCTACGGCTTAAAGAGCAAGGACGATATAAGCAAGGTAAAATCACAGCTGGATAAGAAACATTTCTGGGAGAACCCCACAATGGAGCTTTACAGCGGCGTTAGCCTCTATGACATTGCCAAAAGTCAGGGAAACCGTATAACACCTGTCATTTTTGTGGAGGACGAAGCTCTTGGCTGGGCATTTCCCGTATCCGTAAAGGAGTACTCAGAGCAGGTCGGCTTTGACGTTTCTCCATACATCATAAGCCTCGGCGACGGCAACGGCGACTATAAGATAGACGCCCTTGACGCATCAGAAGCCCTTAGCCTTTACTCTGCGATACAGACTCAAAAGGACGCGGTTTATTCTGCCGAACAGCTCAAGCATCTTGACGTTGACAAGGACGGAGCTGTAAATGCTCTTGACGCATCGGAGCTTCTTTCCTATTATGCGTTCACCGCAACAGGAGGAACGTCTTCGCTGACGGACTTCCTTAAATAAACATCATACCGCCAAAAACCGCAGGTCATGCCTGCGGTTTGCTTTTACTGTTCAGATGATGTTGTGTCAGCAGCAGTTGTTTCCACGGCTTCTGCGGTCTCCGCAGAAGTAACGGAAGTCCTCTGCTCTATGGCTGTCTCAGCGGTTTTCATCTCTGAAAATCTCATAGTCAGCTTGTTGTTGGGCATTTCAAAGCCGCTGAGCAGACCGTCCTTATCAACAGAAAGGGTATAGTCTCCGCCGTCAAGACTGCCGCTTATTTTCAGCATACCGCCGCTCTCCTCGCCGCTGAGCTCCGCAAGCCTTGCGTTGTCCTCAACAGCCTTGATGAGATTGAGCATCATAGCCTTAACGGGCACAGCCGACTGAGGCACTGAAAAGCTTAGCCCCTTGTATGACGCAAGCACATTGCCCTCGCTGAATTCCAGCTTTACGCCGCTGAGAGTATTCGGCTCTGAGAATTCTATCTCCCACACGCCCTCGCCGTAGCGCTTTATCTCACCCTCGGCTTCAAGGCGGTCAAGGGTTATGCTCACAGCTGCCGAAAAAGCACAGCCGAGGCCGTTTTTCCGTGAGCTATCGCCCCCTGTCGGCACAGCGCAGGCTGCAAGACACAGCGCCGCAGCAATAGTCAGTACGAATGTGAATATCCTTTTCATGTTACCAGCTCCCATAGAGTTATGATAATGATTTTCACATCCGACCGTAATTAGTGTGCTCTGCTCAAACGGTCATATTTTTCTTCTTTTCCTTTAAAATGCCGAAAGCGTCGGAGATATTGCTGATGATATCCCTCGGCAGCATAGCCTCCATGCCCAGCTTCTGAGCTGCCGTATCGCCTGCAAGTCCATGCATATAGACGCCTGCGCAGGCTCCGTCGAATACACCGCAGCCCTGTGCAACAGCAGCACCTATCATGCCTGCCAGCACATCGCCGCTGCCGCCGACGCTCATGCCTGCGTTGCCTGTATGGTTAGCGGCTGTGGAGTGGCTGTCTGCCACAACAGTGCCTGCTCCCTTGAGCACAACGGTTATGCCGAACTGTTCAGCGTACTTCTCGGCGGCAATGAGCCTGTTTTCGGCTATCATCTCGGTTTCGCAGCTGAGAAGTCTTGCCATTTCGCCCATATGGGGAGTAATGATGATGTCCGTGCGCTTCTTCATTAAAATATCTATGTCCTTAGCTATGCAGTTTATTCCATCTGCGTCGATAATTACAGGACAGGGAGCATTCTGAGTTATAAATTTCGTAAGCTCTATGGTATCGGGAGTTACTCCCATGCCGCAGCCTATAACTACTGCATCAGCCTTTTTCATGGCTTCTTCAAGGGGCTCGCGGCTGGTATCATAGAGCATATAGCCGTAATCGTCGCTGTCGAGCTCCAGAAATGTTGCCTCGGGAGCAAGCACGGATACGGTATCTATGCATTTCTCAACAGATGCAAGTCGTACAAGTCCCACGCCGCTGCGGAGAGCTCCCAGCACTGCAAATGCCGCAGCTCCGCGCATCGATGAGCTGCCTGCGATAACGAGGACAGTTCCGAAATCGCCCTTATGCGCATCTCTGCTGCGCTTTGGCGGATATGAGGCGAGGAAATTCCTCTCGATACGGAAATAGTGCCGCTCGCCGTCAAGTATCTTCAGTGCCTCCTCGGGGATACCGATGTCAGCGACTGTTACCCTTCCGCAGTATTTCTTCATCGGGAACTGTGACATTCCCGACTTGATAAAGCCGAAGGTGATAGTCTCGTCAGCCTTGAATATGCCTAAAGCCGCTGTTCCCGAGGAGCTGTTTCCGCCGCTGGGGACGTCGACCGCAATACGGTATGCTCCCGAGCCTATACCGAAAATGCCCATTGTATCCTTGTCAAGCTGTCCGTGGAAGCCGGTTCCGAAAACGCCGTCCACCAGCACCTGTGCGCCTACGACAGCGCCCTTTATGAGCCCCATGCGGTTCTTCTCGGCAAGGAGTATATCATCAAGGGGATTGTGCTCCTTCCTGCCGTCAGAGCTGTCAGTGTTTTTGGGCTGTATTGTCATATAGTCAAGCTCTGCCGCCTCGATAGCCGCCTCAACATTGCCGCTGCGGAAGCCCTCGATAAAGGTTATCCTATCACGGGGCAGTCTGCTGAGCATTTCCTGAGCCAGCTCAGTTTTTGGAAGTCCGCCTATATGGATAATAGTTATCCTGTATCCCTTATAGACAAGGATATTCGCCGCCGCGAAGCAGTCTCCGCCGTTATTTCCCGTACCTGCAAGGAATACCACCGAGCAGTACTCCGGCTTCAGCTTTGCCTCTGCGGTGCAGTAATTCTCAATGAGCTCCGCAAGCTTTACGCCTGCATTTTCCATGAGCTGTCTTTTGGACACGCCCAGCTTCTCGGAGCGCTCTTCAAGTCTGCTCATTTGCTTTGGTGTAACTATCTGCATATAAATGACCTCCCCTTTTTACACTGATATTTTATATGCCCCCGTTAAAGCTGCTTGTTTCTCAGCTTAGCAGGAAGTGCTTTTTTGATATTTTCGAGCATTCTCTCGTCGGGTGCGAAGATAAGTCTTGCTGAACCAACATTTTCATCGTTGAAATCAGCATAATACTCATGTGAAGCTATATTGTCAGTAGCAAGTATGACCGTCATGTCATCTGATTCCTCCATACCGTCATTGTATTTGCCGAAATCGGTAAACTGGCGGATATTTGTAGAGAGCATTTCACGGCGCTTTTTCTTGGCGATTATCTTGTCCACGTCCAGATCGCCGTTGGTGAAGGTATATTCATACTCAACGTAGGTATTCTGTACGTAATGATAGGTTCCGTAGCCTGCGGTTGCCGCAAGCACCAAGCCGAGCAGTGACATTACAGGATTGCTGAGCTGGAGTATAGAAAGCCCCGCAAGTGCCAGTGTAAAGAGGCTGCCCACAACTATTACCATTACACGTCTTGCCCTGTCAGAAGCCGTTTCGTTCTTTTTTACCAGCTGTTCTGCAAAATTATCCATTGTTTTATCTCCGTTCATTTATTATTTATTTAAATTGAAGCTGTACTTTATATAATAGCATATTTCTCCGAAAATATCAACAGAAACTGCGAAAATATCACATATTTTCTTTCTTAGTTCTTAGATATGCAGACTGCCAGCGGCTCACTTTCACGCGCATAGATATGCCTTTCATCTATTATCACTCGCAGCTGTTTCTCAACTTACGCATAAATCTTTGCGCGGAGTCGGCGCCAGCGGCTCGCTGGGCAGATTGCAACAATTCACTGTATTTTTTCCAATTGCTTCATGTCTTTTTCACAAGTTTTGGGCAAGATGAGTTTTTTTTCAAAAAATACTTGATTTTTTTTGATTTCAGCTATATAATTGATGTATAAACCCTATGACCGAGAGAGTAAGTATGTACGTGCTTCCTCAGAGAGGAGCGCAAAGGTGAGAGCGCTCTGCAGCTGTGCATACCGAAGTTCACTTGCGAGGGGCAAGGCAGAATCGCTGTAGAGATACGGCGTAGTAGGCTGCGACGCAGGTCTGCGTTAAAGACAAGAGAGTGTCGGCTCTCCTGACCAAAGGTGGTATAAGCAAGGTTTAAGTCTTGTCCTTTAGGGCAGGACTTTTTTATTTAGTCACGACACATAAACTATTTGTAAGGGCTGGCGTCCTCGACAGCCCCTCGCCACGAGGCGAAAAAATGATATTGGCGGAACGTCGAGGACGCCGTCCCCTACACTATTTCTTTGAGGTGAAAAAATGAAAGAACAGCTTGAAAAAATCGAATCGCTGGCTAAGCAGGAGCTTGATTCCTGCACCGAGATCAAGGCGCTGGACGACCTGAGGATAAAATTCCTCGGAAAAAAAGGTGAGCTCACTGCTATCCTGAAGCAAATGGGAAAGCTCTCAGCAAAGGAACGACCTGTTATCGGTCAGCGCGCAAACAAGGCAAGAGCAGACATCGAAAAAGCTCTCGGCAGCAAGCTCGCTTCACTTAAAGCTAATGCACAGGCTGCTAAGCTGGCAGAGGAAAAGATCGATATTACCCTCCCCGGCAAACACGCTCCGTTCGGAAAGCTCCACCCGCTCACTAAGGTCGAGAACGAGATCAGAGAGATATTCATCGGAATGGGCTTCAATATCGCCGACGGTCCCGAGATTGACGACGATTACCACGTTTTCGAGGCTCTGAACCTCCCTCCCGACCACCCTGCGAGAGATACTCAGGATACATTCTATATCGATGGTACAAACGAGACAGTTCTCCTCCGTACACAGACCTCTTCCGTACAGGTCCACGTTATGGAGAACCAGAAGCCGCCTATCCGTATCATCTCTCCCGGACGTGTTTTCCGTTCCGACGCCGTTGACGCTACTCACTCCCCTCTCTTCCACCAGATAGAGGGACTCGTAGTTGACAAGGGCATAACAATGAGCGACCTCAAGGGCACTCTCGAAATGCTCATGAAGAAGCTCTACGGCAACGACTGCAAGCTCCGTTTCCGTCCTCACCACTTCCCGTTCACCGAGCCAAGCTGTGAGGTCGATATAAGCTGCTTCAACTGCGGCGGAAAGGGATGCTCAATGTGTAAGGACGAGGGCTATATCGAGCTTCTCGGCGCAGGCATGGTACACCCGAAGGTGCTGGAGAACTGCGGCATAGACCCCGAGGAGTATTCGGGCTTTGCATTCGGTCTCGGTCTTGAGCGTATGGTAATGGGACGCTACGACATCAACGACCTCCGTCTACTCTATGAGAACGATGTGAGGTTCTTAGAGCAGTTCTGAGCATGGGATATGATAAAAAAGTAAACGAGCTGAAAAAACACAACAAAATTGCAGGCATCATAGCTATAGTTCTGGGTATCCTGAGCGGAGCCATAATGCTTCCTGTAATACTTGATTCAAAAAAAGGCAGCTCACAACTGTTTATGCTTTTCGCTCTGCTTCTTCCGGCAGCTGTTATGATCGTCGGTATATGCCTCATGCTCCTGACTGATAAGAGACTTAAAAAAATGTGGGCATCTGTAGGCGTATATGATAATAATGAAATAACGGCAATGTTTGATAAAAGATATGTTTTCGATGAGTATGACGGAGATTACTTCATAACTGATGATATAATAGTAAATCTTAGCTCGCTTAAAGCCTACAGAACATCCGCTATCAAGAACATCTCAACATCGGATATCCGCGACTCAGACAACGAGGGAAGAAAGCTTTCAACGTACACATATATCATTAATTTCAAGCTAAACAGCAATGCGGCTCATAAAAAGGATTTCATGTCATTCAACTCTAAAAAAATGCGTGACAGCGCTTATGATATGATCTCCGGAATGACCTCACTCAATTGATCAGAAAGGAAAAAAGATATGAATTTATCTATGAAATGGCTCGGCGACTATGTAAAAGCCGATATGCCTATAAAGGATTTCTGCCATGCCCTCACAATGAGCGGTTCTAAGGTAGAATGTTACGAAAAAGAGGGAAGCAATATCTCGGGCGTTGTAGTTGGCAAGATACTCTCAAAGGGACCTCACGAAAATGCAGACGCCCTGTTCGTTTGTCAGGTTGACATCGGCGCAGAGGCTCCTATACAGATAGTTACAAACGCTAAGAACGTCAAGGATGGCGACCTTGTTCCCGTTGCTCTTGACGGAGCTGTTCTCCCCGAGGGCAAGATAAAGAAGTGCAAGATGCGCGGAGTTGAGAGCTTCGGTATGTTCTGCGGACTTGATACTCTCGGTCTCACAGCTCACGACTTCCCATATGCAGACCCCGAGGGCGTTTTCGTCATCGAGGAGGACTGCAAGCTTGGTGAGGATATACACACTGCTATCGGTCTTGACGATACTTCTGTTGAGTTCGAGATAACCTCAAACCGCCCCGACTGCCTCAGCGTTATCGGTCTTGCAAGAGAAACAGCCGCTACCTACGGCACAGTGCTTAAAGTTAAAGCTCCCGAGTTCAAGGGCGTTGACGGAGACATCAACTCAATGCTCAAGGTGGATATACACAACACAGAAAAGTGCCAGAGATACTGCGCAGGTATCGTTAAGAACGTTAAGATAGGTCCTTCTCCGAGATGGATGAGAGAGAGGCTTCGTGCAAGCGGTGTTCGTCCTATCAACAACTTCGTTGACATCACAAACTACGTAATGCTTGAATACGGTCAGCCTATGCACGCATTTGACCTCCGCTACGTTGAGGGCGCTCATATCAATGTCCGCAACGCTAAGAACGGCGAGAAGATAATGACTCTCGACGGCGTAGAGCGTGAGCTCACAGACGATATGCTTGTTATCGCTGACGAAAAGAAGCCTGTTGCCGTTGCAGGTATCATGGGCGGCGAATACAGCGGTATCATGGACGATACCACCACTGTTGTATTCGAGTCGGCTTACTTCGAGCCAACTCAGGTAAGACAGACCTCAAAGAAGCTCCGTCTGAAGTCAGATGCTTCCTCACGCTACGAAAAGGGAGTTGACAGACTTATCTCAATGACCTGCTTAAAGAGAGCATTTGAGCTCGTTGAAGAGCTCGGCGCAGGCGAGGTCCTCAACACTGTCATCGACTGTGACTACACAGACAAAACTCCCGCAGCTGTAGAATTCAGCCCCGAGTGGATAAATAATTTCCTCGGCACTGACATCTCAGAAGCAGATATGATAAAGTATCTCGAAAGACTTGAATTCAAGGTTGAGAACGGTAAGGTCATAGCTCCTTCATTCCGTATAGATATTGGCTGCAAGGCTGATATTGCTGAGGAGGTCGCACGTATCTACGGCTACAACAATATCCCGTCAACTGACTTCCGCGGTGTTGCAAGAGCTGAGTTCACTGAGGAGCAGAAGTTCGTCCGCACTCTGAGAAATGCAGCTGTTGCTCTCGGCGGCTATGAGATAGCTACCTACTCATTCGTATCGCCTAAGTACTTCGACAAGATACGCTTACCTCAGGACAGCAAGCTCCGCAAGGTAGTAAAAATAGTAAATCCTCTCGGCGAGGACACAAGCGTTATGAGAACTTCAACCATTCCCTCAATGCTTGACGTTCTCTCTTTCAACTACAACAACAGAAACGACAAGGCTTGTCTCTTTGAGATAGCTAAGGAGTACCTCCCTGCACAGGAGGAAAAGCCCTTCATCAACGGCGATACTCTCGCAAACAGCGGCAAGCAGAAGCACAAGTACAGCTACTCGCTCCCTGATGAGCCTCAGAAGCTCACTATCGGTATGTACGGCGGTGACGCTGACTTCTATACCTTAAAGGGCATGGTCGAGCAGATACTTTCAGAGCTCAAAATAGACGACGTTGAATATATCCGCGCTGATGACAGCGACGTATTCGACGAGAAATACGCTCTCCACCCGGGCAGAAGTGCAGTTATCCTCAAGGACGGCGCTCCCCTCGGTATCATGGGCGAGGTTCACCCCGAGGTACAGGAGACATATGAGATAGGCGTAAAGACCTACGTTGCAAAGCTCAATATCCCCGAGCTCATGGCATCTGCCGCAGAGAAGATAACCTATCAGCCTCTGCCTAAGTTCCCTGCAACTACCCGTGACCTCAGCCTTCTTGTTGATGAGGATATGCCTGTTGCAGAGCTTGAAAAGGCTATCAAGGGCGCTGTGGGCAAGATACTCGAAAAGGTCACTCTCTTCGATGTTTACCGCAGCGACGACATGAAGAAGAACGGCAAGAAGAGTATTGCTTACTCTATCTCAATGCGTTCACATGAGGGTACACTCACAGACGAGCAGGCTGACGGCGCTATGAAGCGTGTACTCAAAGCGCTCAGTGCTATCGGCGCAGAGCTCAGAGGCTGATATCAAATCATTGCAACAACTGAATAAACCGCGTAAGGGCTGCCATTGGCAGCCCTTTTTATTGTATTTATGGTCGGTTTTTGTTTCTGTAAGCAATTTATGGTTTGATTTTTGTAGGGATTTATGCTATACTGTTAAGTAACTGAATCATTGAGACAATATATAGGCAATATTGTAAACTTTATATTTAAGGAGGATATATGGCGGATAACAGTGTAATAGAAAAAGAGATCGAAGAGCTACATTCTCATCTGAACAGAATGATAGAGCTTTACAACGAAGATCATATCGACGAAGCAGGCAGCAAAACAAAGAATATCTTCGCAAAAATTATAAACGCGCTTCTGGAAGAGGCAGGACTTTCCAGTAACCTGGATGCAGTGAAAAAGATCGACTCTCTGTATCAGAACAAATGGCTAACAGATGAGGAAAATAATCATCTTCACAAATTAAGAAAAATAAGGAACCTCTTTGTCCACGACGACGATACGGAAAGCGGTAACGACGCCGAAAAACAGCAAATGCTTGAATATTATACCAATAATTTCCAGCAATGTATCAATTACTGTCAGAAAGATATCGAATGGTTCGAGAAAAAGATATACGACGTAAAGCAGGGCATAAAGGTCAATAATTCATGGAACGGCCCTCCGCAGTACGGACAGCCGAATAATCAGACCGAAGCTTATAACAGCGGCGGCTATCAGAACAACAGACCTCAATATATCCCTCCGCGGACTTACAATAACAACTGGCGCGGCGATTACCGCAACACAGCTCCTTACAGCGCTCAGGCAAAAGCCAAAGCCCCCAAGAACAAGTCCTTTATCGTGCTTATACCTGCTGTTATATCGGTGCTGATATCCCTTGCATTCATATGGTTCTTCCGCCAGACAAACCTGCTAAAGATAGCTGAAAAATACGGAGACGACGTATACTCAAAGGCTGGCATTGCCATTTTTATAGGAAGCGCCGCAGTAATACTCATAGGCGGAATATTCCTGTATGAGCTTCTGCCGCAGATAACCGCAGGAATAGTAATGGGCGCATTAACGTATTCTCTGACAGCCTCCGACCTGTGCACCGTGCTTATGGTCGTACTGACGGTGCTTCTAACGACGCGCTATTCAAGAACACTGCGCTATGTTTTCTTCTGGATAATATATGTATTCCTGATAATAGTAATTGCATCTTTATCACATCAGTTTATTCAGCATTTCTTCTGTCCCGAGGGCTCAAAGACCGAAGATGTCTTTCTGAAGATAGTACTCCCCATAGGAGCATATATCCTTGTATTTTTCTTAGGTCATTTCACTGTAATGAGGTATCTGCACCCATTCAGGAAGACACTCGGCAATAACAGAATGCCGCTGAATACACCTGTTTCGCTTCTGCTGACAGGAGCTCTGGGATATCTGCTCTACGGAACATATAACGAGAGATTCAACGCCGCAGTAAACAACGGCGAAAAGAAGGTTTTTGTATCTTACTTTACCGCCATAATTGCGTTTACTATTATTATGTACCTGATATACCTCATATGCAGCCTTTTTGAAACAAAGGACGAATAACACAAAAACTCCCGAAAGATAACTTCTTTCGGGAGTTCTTTTATTATCAAAGCAGTGTGATTCCGTTTTCTGCGCACTTCTCTATCATCTCGTCAGACCAGATAGAGGACTGTACCTCACCGATATGAGCCTTTTCAAGAAGGAACATACAGAGTCTTGACTGACCGATACCGCCGCCGATAGTAAGCGGAAGTGTGCCGTCTGCTATCATCTGGTGGTACTTGTACTGCATTCTGTCCTCAGCTCCGCACTCTGCAAGCTGCTTTTTAAGTGAGACCTCATCAACACGGATACCCATTGATGATATTTCCAGAGAGTCGTCAAGCACCTCGTCCCAGAAAAGAATATCGCCGTTGAGTGACCAGTCATCGTAGTCGGGAGCTCTGCCGTCGTGCTTCTGACCGCTTGATAGCTTTCCGCCGATACCCATAAGGAATACCGTACCGTGCTCCTTAGTGATAAGGCGCTCACGCTCATGACCTGTCTTATCGGGGTACATATCCTCCAGCTCCTGAGTTGTGATGAAGTATGGCTCGTCGCATACCTTTGCCGCAAGCTGAGGATAGCGGAGACTTACCTTGCGCTTTGTATAAGCGATAGCCTTTACTACGGACTTTACCGTATCTTTAAGGAACTGGATATTTCTCTGCTCTCTTGTGATGACCTTTTCCCAGTCCCACTGATCAACGAAAATCGAGTGTGTATTGTCTGTATCGTCATCGCGGCGGATAGCGTTCATATCGGTATAGATGCCCTCGCCTGCGCTGTAGCCGTAGCGATAGAGCGCCATACGCTTCCACTTAGCCAGTGACTGGACCACCTCTGCTTCTGCGGCGATCTCCTTTATGTCAAAGTCTACCTTGCGCTCAACGCCGTTGAGGTCGTCGTTGATACCGCTGCCCTTTTTAACGATAAGGGGAGCCGATACTCTGTCGAGAGTAAGTGCAAATGACAGAGCCTGCTGGAAGATGTCCTTGATGTACTTGATAGCGTGCTGGGTTTCTCTCAATGTGAGTGAGGACTTATAGCCCTCGGGGATATACAGCTTTTTTGACATGATTGATCACTTTCCTTTACTTGATATTTAACAGAGAACAGCGCCATTGATGCCCTCTGTGCTGTACGTTTGTTAGTTGAGCGTTCAGAGTTTAGAGTTGTGGTGTCGCATACGGCAACATTATTTAAATAACGTGATCGAAGCGAACACATTAATTCTCAACTCTCCACTTTCAACTCTAAACTTTTAACGGCAAAGCCGTTATATTATCTGATAGAACCTACAGTTCTTGGGAACAGTATTACGTCACGAATATTTGCCATGCCTGTTGTATACATGATAAGGCGCTCAAAGCCGAGACCGAAGCCGCCGTGAGGCACTGAGCCGAACTTGCGGAGGTCGAGGTAGTCGCTGTAGAGGTCGAGGTTCATCTTTCTCTCATTCATAGCAGCGATGAGCTTATCATAATCAGCCTCTCTTTCGCTGCCGCCGATTATCTCGCCGACGCCAGGTACAAGGAGGTCAACAGCAGCAACTGTCTTGCCGTCGGGATTCTGCTTCATATAGAAGGACTTTATCTCCTTTGGATAGTCTGTTACGAATACAGCCTTCTTGAATACCTTTTCAGAAAGGTATCTCTCGTGCTCTGTCTGGAGGTCGCAGCCCCACTCTACAGGGTATACGAAGTTCTCGCCCGATTTCTTGAGAAGGTCGATAGCCTCTGTATATGTTACTCTTGCGAAGTCGTGGGAGATAAGCTCCTCAAGACGTGCGATAAGTCCCTTTTCAAAGTGAGCGTCGAAGAACTTCATATCATCTGGACAGGTATCAAGGAGCTTGCGGATAACGTATTTCAGCATATTCTCAGCTATCTCGATAACGTCGTCAAGCTCTGCGAAGGCTACCTCGGGCTCGATATGCCAGAACTCGGCAAGGTGCTTGGGAGTATTGGAATTCTCGGCTCTGAACGAAGGACCGAAGGTATATATCTTACCCATAGCCATTGCAGCCATTTCGCCCTCAAGCTGGCCTGATACGGAAAGACCAGCCTTTTTGCCGAAGAAGTCGTCAGCGTAGTACTCCTCCTCGCTCTTGTAGTCCTTGCTGTAGCCGATAGTAGTTACCTGAAACATCTCGCCTGCTCCCTCACAGTCACTGCCTGTGATAAGGGGAGTATTGACGTAAACGTAGTTGTTCTTCTGGAAGTACTCGTGTATAGCAGCAGCAAGTACTGAACGTACACGCCATACTGCATTGAAAGTATTCGTTCTGCCTCTGAGGTGAGGGATAGTACGGAGGAATTCAAGTGTGTGTCCCTTCTTCTGGAGGGGGTAATCTGTAGGAGCATCGCCCAGTACGGTGATACCGTCGGGAACAGCATTTATCTCAACAGTCTCGTTTCTGCCCTCAACAGCAGTACCTGTTACCTTTACGGACATACCAACTCTTGGCTCCTTGTACTCGCTGTCGCCCTTGTCAACTACGACCTGTACGTTTTTAAGAGAGGTTCCGTCGTTTACCTCAACAAAAGCAACGCTCTTGGAGTTGCGTGATGTACGTACCCAGCCGCAGACTGTAACTTCCTTGCCTACATAGTCCTTAGTGGAGATTATCTCCTTGACATCGATGTGCTTCATAATAAACATTTCCTTTCATTATTTAATGTGCACAGGACGAGCAGGAATACAAAAAGCCCCGTCCTGAAACTACAGGACGGGGCATAATACCCGTGGTGCCACCTGAATTACCGCAAAAGCGATCACTTTTGAGCCGCTGTAACGTGCGGAATACGTCGCCCCTACT
>NZ_JAIKXF010000028.1 GCF_024684275.1 Ruminococcus sp. | reverse complement strand
CCGAGGTTAAGGATTGTATCCATCATACCAGGCATTGAAGCTCTTGCACCTGAACGAACAGATACGAGGAGAGGATTC
This sequence comes from Ruminococcus sp., assembly GCF_024684275.1. The sequence goes on along the minus strand of NZ_JAIKXF010000028.1, from coordinate 23,264 downwards.
TCCTTATCGCCGAACTTCTTTCCTGTGATTCCTTCCATTTTAACGATATACTCGTTGATCTCTGCCATGATCTCGTCAGAGATTCCGCCGTCCTCATAGTACTGAGTACAAGCCTCAGTTGTGATTGTGAAGCCCTGAGGAACAGGGAGACCGATGTTTGTCATCTCAGCAAGGTTAGCGCCCTTACCGCCGAGAAGCTCTCTCATGTTGGCATTACCCTCAGAGAAAAGGTAACAATACTTATTTGCCATTGGTGTATACCTCCATTTTTAACATTTCCGAACACTGCCCCGAAAGGGTACAATATCCGAGTTATACATATTATAACACATCTTAGAAAAAAATACCATATATGTGATGACAAAAAAAAGACGTTAAAAACCCTGCACTTTGTACAAAAATCAACAAAGAAGCTGATTTTATTCAAAAAAGGCTTGCATTTAAAGTTAAAGTATGTAAAATTAATAATATAACGTATATTATAAGGAGAACAAAACATGAAAAAATTTTCAGCACTTATTCTTGGCAGCATGCTTACCCTTTCACTGTCTTCCTGTACGGACAACAATGATACTCCCCTGTCCTCTGCTGAGGTCACAACAGCAGAGACCACAACAGAAGCCGTGACTGAACCCACAACGGAAAAGGCGACCAAGCCCACAGTTGAATACTATGACGGGCTTATCTGCTCGGACAAGATGACCGACAAGGAGAAGAAAAATTCCAGTTTCCGCGAATTTACGCTGCTTGATCCCGATAAGGCTTTCACTATAGGCGAATGCGGACTTAACTCCTATTACTTCTATGACTCGGACAAATCCAAGCTAAAGAAGACCAAGGACAATTTCCGCGAGCTGACCATATACGACGAACAGCTTGACCAGCAGTTCCTTGCGCACATAACACTTCCGCCGAATTATGACAAAGACAAGGAATACCCGGTGGTATTCATCACTGATTCGGCGTATCATCTGAAAAAAATTCCCGACCTCTGGAAAGTCATAGACGAGGGCGAAGCCGCTCCCGTTATATCCGTAACTCTCGGCTACGATTACGACACACGTGAGGAGCTTGAACGCTTCAACAAATTCATTTTGCAGGACAAGGAGTTCCTTGATTTCATCACCGACGACCTTATGAAAACTATCTCACTTAATTACAAGGTAGATGCTTCACGCTCGGTATTCTTCGGGCATTCTTTCGGCGGAGCCTTCTCGCATTACGCCCTCTGCAACTCCGACAATTACGAATACCAGCCATTTGCAAACTATATCATAGGAAGTCCCTCGTTCTGGGCATATTATTACCCCGATTCGGAGTATTACGACAACAGTTCTATCGAAGACCCCTATGCTTTTCAGCGCGAGTTCGATTACTTTGACCGCAATGAAAAAATGGACAAGAACGTATTCATCTGTGCAGGCGGCAGAGAAGCCTATATCGACCTGAAAAACGCCGATGACCTTGTCACTATCCCCGAAGAGGCAAAGCTTCTCCATGAAAGGCTCGTCTCTCACGGTACAAATGCTGAATTGAAGATATATGAGGATTGCTACCACGATAATTACCTTGCAGATATGCTCAAGGATTACCTGAAACAGAATTTCTCGCCAGAGGATAAAACTCAAAATTGACATACAGGAGGAAAATACAATGAACAAAGCAGTAATTTTAGCAGGAGGACAGGGCAAGCGCATGAAGGCGGATATGCCAAAGCCTCTTTTCAAGGTTCTCGGAGAGCCGATGCTCCGCTGGGTAATATCAGCCTGTGAAGCGGCTGACCTTACGGATATTTGCGTGGTAAAGGGCTTCAAGGGCGAGATGATAGACGAGTATCTCGGCGGCAAGTACACCACAGTATTGCAGGCTGAGCGTCTCGGCACAGGTCACGCAGTACAGCAGGCTATCCCCTTCCTCGAAAACGACAAGAGCGGCAATACCCTCGTTTTATGCGGCGACGCTCCCTTTATTGACGAGGACACTATCCGCAGCTCCCTCGCAGTACATGAGCAGCAGAACAACGCTGTTACCGTGATAACCGCCGAGCTGGACGAGCCATTCGGCTACGGCAGGATAATCCGCACCGCAAACGGTATAAGCGGTATCGTTGAACAGAAGGACGCAACCGACGAGCAGAAAGCCATAAAGGAAGTAAACTCAGGCGCTTACTGGTTCAGGACAGCCGACCTCATCGAGCTTCTCGGCAAGCTTGACAACAACAACGCACAGGGTGAATACTACCTTACGGATACTATTTCCATAGCTATTTCCGAGGGCAAGAACGCAGGTGCATACAAGTCCGACAATGCCGACATCATCAAGGGCGCAAACGACAGGAAGGACCTTCTTGAGCTCAACACCTATGCGCGTATGGCAGTTATCGAAAAGCACCTTGCAAACGGCGTAGAATTCACCTGCACAGACGGTGTTGTCATCGAGCGCGGAGTTACTATCGGCGTCGGCACAGAGATACTCCCCAATACTATTATCCGCAAGAACACATCTATCGGCGCTAACTGCAAGATAGGTCCCAATACAGTTATCGAGAACTGCAAATTAGGCGACGATGTAAACCTCCACACAGTACAGGCATACGAGGCTGAGATAGAATCAGGCGTAAAGATAGGACCTTACGTACATATCCGTCCCGACAGCGTTATCAGGTCAGGAGCTAAGATAGGCGACTTCGTAGAGATAAAGAACTCTGTTATCGGTGAAAAGACTGCTATCGCCCACCTTGCATACGTTGGCGACAGCGACATCGGAAAGCGCGTAAACATCGGCTGCGGAACAGTTACCGTAAACTATGACGGTATCGAAAAGAGCCGCTGTGTTATCGGCGATAACTGCTTCGTGGGCTGCAATACCAACCTCATAGCTCCCGTAAAGCTGGGCAAGGCAGTATACACAGCCGCAGGAACCACAGTTACCCGTGATGTTCCCGACTATGCACTTGCTATAGACAGAGGCGTTATGAAGATAAACGAGGGCTATACCCTCCGCAAACTCAAAAGCAAGCTCGGAAAGTAAGCAGTATCCCGAAAGCGTATATGCAGAACTGATATAGAAGTTTTAAGGGCATCTCTGAAAAACTATTTGGTTATGAAACGATCCGGATAGTTTTTAGAGATGCCCTTATATAATTCTGACTGATGTAGTCATCAGTCAAAAAATATTGTAATATTTACCCAAAGCGCAGCTGAAATATCAGCTGTGCTTTGTTTATTCATACGAATCGAAAAATTATTTTTTTGAAATTCAACGTGTTTGCATTGAAAAATACCGCTTTTGGAAGCTTATATGAACGGCGGTTCGCAAGCGACTGAAAGGAGGTCATAATTTTTTTGAAAAGAAACATTAAAAACAAGCTCCATTCCTTCTGCTGCAATTACGTCCTGCTCGGCAGCATCGAGGAAGCCGCTGTACGGGCAGGCATACCCCGTGAGAACGCTCTTGCCGAGGGTATCGAGATTCTGAAAGCCGACGAATGTCAGCAGCTCATATCACAGCTTCGTGAGCTCATCGCCGACAGCGGAACTGTCACCGCAGGTCTCAAAAGGCTTGCATTCGGCAGCTGCACCGACGCGGTATACCTTGTATTCGCCGACGAGCTTCCCCCTGCGGAGGTCATCGGCAAGCTGGACCTTTTCAATGTATCCGAGATAAAGCGTGTAAAGGGCGGCGGAGTAGAGGTAAAGCTCTTTGACAGAATGAAGGCACTGGAAAAGCTTTTTGAGCTGGAAAGTGCATTTTCCGACCGCTGCAAGGCAGAAAGTCTCATCAAAGCCCTGACCGCCGACGAGGAGTGTGACAGCATTGACGATAACTGAATTTTCCCCTAAACAGCGCTTCGTCATGAAATGGTGGACTATGCACGACTACAACAGGCGTGACGCCATTATAGCCGACGGAGCTGTCAGAAGCGGCAAAACTCTTTCAATGTCGCTGGGATTCCTGTTCTGGGCAGCCGAGCGCTTTGACGGCGGAGCCTTTGCCATGTGCGGCAAGACCATCACCTCTTTGCGCAGAAACGTCATAACGCCCATGATACCTGTATTAGAAGGCTTCGGCTATACTGTCCGGGAAAAGATCAGCGGAAATTACTTTGATTTTTCGTGGAACGGCAAAACTAACCGAGTATACCTCTTCGGCGGAAGGGACGAGAGCTCCGCGGCACTGATACAGGGAATGACTCTTTCGGGAGTATTCTTCGACGAGGTAGCTCTCATGCCTCGTTCCTTTGTAGAGCAGGCACTTGCAAGATGTTCGGTCAGCGGCTCAAAGATGTGGTTCAACTGCAATCCCGATAACCCCTCTCACTGGTTCTACACCGAATGGATAAAGAAGCGCCGCGAGAAAAACGCGCTGTATCTCCATTTTACTATGGACGACAATCCCTCTCTCTCCGAAAGGGTAAGAGAGCGCTACAGGCGTATGTATTCGGGGACATTCTATGACCGCTTCGTATTGGGAAAGTGGACTGCCTCGCAAGGGGTGGTCTATCCCATGTTCAGCGAAAAGGAACACGTTTTCAGCGGTGAAATCGACTGCGAAAGGTACATCATCTCCTGCGATTACGGCACGGTAAATCCTGCTTCATTCGGCTTATGGGGACTTCACTGCGGAGTCTGGCACAGACTCAGGGAGTACTACTATTCCTCAAAAAGAGAGGGTATCAGCCGCACCGACGAGGAGCACTACACCGCCCTTGAGGAGCTGGCAGGAGACTTTCCCGTCGAAAAGGTCATCGTTGATCCCTCTGCGGCAAGCTTCATCGAATGTATACGCCGGCACGGAAAATTCCGCGCAGTCAAGGCGGATAACGATGTTATATCGGGTATAAGGCAGGTAAGCTCCGCACTGAAGCAGGGAAAACTCCGCTTTCACAGCTCATGCAGGGATATACTCCGTGAGTTCACGCTGTACAGCTGGAATGAAAAGGCAGGCGCCGACGCTCCCGTAAAGGAAAACGATCACGCAATGGACGATATGCGCTATTTTGTGGCGGATATTGCCTCACAGCAGGGCTTGGACGAACCCATAGCCCTGTCTGTAGCCAGATAAAATGCTCACCGCCGTTCAAAAAACAACAAGGAGGTAACATGAAGCTTTTTAAGAAGAAAAGGGCTCCCAAATCCGAACCCGAGCTGGTAAGCACCCAGAGGGGCTGCTGTGAGAGCTTCGGGCTCCCTGCGGCAGTAATGCCCTATGAAAAGGAACTCTACGACAGACTTCGGCGAGCGGTCCCCATTATCGACGCCGCTGTCATGAAGATAATCAGGCTTACAGGCGGCTTTAGTGTGGTCTGCTCTGACGAGGAGTATCAGCAGGAGCTGAACAGCTTCCTCGAAAATGTTCCCGTAGGACTTACGGGACGGTCAGTGGGCTGCTTCGCGGATAATTTCCTCGACAGCCTTCTCACCTACGGCAGCGCTGTAGGCGAGATAGTCACAGATACAGAGCAGCAGCGCATTACAGGGCTGTGGAACGGGGATATTTCCCGTATCCGGATAGCCTCGGGAGCCGATTCGTTCACAAGGAGCTACACCGTCAGAAAAAGCGACGGCAGCTCCCGAAAAATAGCACACCCCGAGCGCATACTCTATGCCGAGCTAACAGGCGGTCACTCACTTCTGAGAGGGCTCCCGTCACTCAGCGGAATCCTTATGAGGATATACGAATGTATCGGTCAGAACTTTGACCGAGTAGGAAATGTCCGCTACGCAGTGACCTATAAGCCCACAGGAGAGGCAGGCAGCGCAATGTACTCCCGTGAAAGGGCACAGCAGATAGCCCGTGAATGGGCAGACGGCATGAATTCAGCAAAATACGGACAGGTCAAGGACTTTGTAGCGGTGGGCGACGTTGATATAAAGGTCATCGGAGCTGAAAATGAGCTTATAGATACCAATGTGCCCGTAAGGCAGATACTTGAGCAGCTCATCGCAAAGCTATCTATACCGCCGTTTTTGCTGGGGCTCTCGTGGAGCTCAACGGAGCGTATGTCCTCTCAGCAGGCTGATATACTCACCTCTGAGCTGGAATACTACCGCAGACTTCTCACACCTGTTATACAAGATGTGGGAAACGCATACCTCGCTTCTATAGGAGCGCAGGCCACCTGCTCAGTCGAGTGGGAAAACATCAATCTACAGGACGAAACAGCTCTTGCAGAAGCAAGGCTGAAAAACGCACAGGCGCGTGAGATAGAAATGCGCCTCGAAAAAAATGTTTAATACGGAGGTACAAATATGTATAACGATATCAAGCTTGAAAAAGGTCTTTACAATCTCAGCGGAAAGTCATTCACAGCAGCTCTTGAGGAGCTCGATCCCACTTCCGCATACGCAGGAACTCCCCTCGAAAAGCTGGACGCATTCGAGAGACAGCTCAAGCGCTTCAATATCAGGATAAACGGTCAGGACTGCGACCGCGTTGAGAAGTTCTTTTCTACTACAGAGACAGCAGTTCTCTTTCCCGAATTCGTAACAAGATGTATCAGAAAGGGCTTTGACGAGACAGTGCTCCGCTCTGTATGCGCAGCTAAGACAGTATGCGCAAGCAGCCAGTATCTTGGCTGTGTAATCGACGATACCACCGCCGCATATGAGCCTACAGAGGAGGCTGCGACACTCCCCGAGGCTACGGTAAGAGAGGGCTCTACAGCAACAGTGCTCTCAAAGTTCGGCAGACTTATCAGCGCTTCATACGAAGCTATCCGCCAGCAGAGACTTGACGTTTTCGGCGTAATGCTCAGAAGCGTCGGCGTGAGACTTGCAGTCACTGTAGTCAAGGAGGCTGTTGACGTACTGGTTGACGGCGTAACTCCTATAACCACATCAGCCCTCACATATAACGACCTTGCGGCGCTTTACGGCGAATTCGACTGCTTCGACATGACAACAGTCATCACATCTCCAGAGCTTGCTTCAAAGATAGCGGCTATGGAGCAGCTCAAGGACTGCAATGCAAATGCCGAAGGCAAGCTGGTTCTTCCGTTCGGCTCTGAGCTTATCAAGACCTCTGCTGCCGACGACGATACTATCATCGGTATCGACCGCGATTTCGCGCTTGAGTTCATCACCAGCACCGACCTTGTAATGGAGACAGACAAGCTCATCGACCGCCAGCTTGACCAGATGACAGTGTCCATTACCTGCGGTTTCAGAAAGATAACTCCCGACGCAGTAAAGGTGCTTACTGTCAATTCAAACGAGTAATATCGCCCCGATTCAGGGGACGCCCTGAAAGAGAGGGCGTCCCTTAATATAGGAAACAAATACAAACGGGCGGCGTTCCGCCGCCCCTACATACCGAGTTTTTAGTGATTAGTGCATAGTGCATAGTTATAACGAGACCAAAACTAATCACTAATCACTTGGCACTAATCACTCTTTTGGGAAAGGAGAAAACATGGAAAATATCATTCTTGATAAGATAAACAGATTCACACGGAGAAAGCTCAACGAGGATGAGGTCTATGTCTTTGACATTGTACTCTGCGACAACGAAATCGACCGCGACTGCGAGCGATTTTCCAACAAGGCTCTTGAAGCCCTGAGAGAGCGCTTTATCGGCAAGACAGGTATCTTTGACCACGACGCCGCTGCTGCAAATCAGAATGCACGTATCTTCGACGCGGAGCTTATCACCGACAGCTCACGCACCACCGGTTACGGAGAGCCCTACAAGTACCTGAAAGCCAGTGCATACATGGTCCGCACCGACAACAACAAGGACCTCATCGCCGAAATAGACGGCGGTATCAAAAAAGAGGTCAGTATTTCGTGTTCGGCGGCTAAGCGTATCTGCTCGGTCTGCGGAAACGACAAGACTATGGTGTCCTGCAATCACATCAAGGGCAAGCGCTACGGCGGAAAGCTCTGTCATACTATCCTTGATGACATAACCGATGCCTATGAATGGAGCTTTGTTGCTGTGCCTGCCCAGATAAACGCAGGCGTTACCAAGAAATACAGCGAAGCAGATACCGTCAAGGCACACGAAAACGCTGATATTTCCGCGGCAAATGCGGAGCTCCGCCGTGATATACGCAGACTTGCATATTTTATCGGCGGAAGGAGCGCTGCGGATATTGCTTCACTGTCGGCAGCGAACCTTGACACTCAGCAGCTAATAGCCCTCCGCAAGTCCTTTGAGAAACAGTGCGGAAAGGGCAGTACAGAGGTCCAGCTCGACTATGCAGCAGATGACGGGGAGCAGACCTCAGATTATTCCATGAGATAGGAGGAAAACTATGGATATACAGACGATCGTAAGCGCCTTTGAGCTTTTTACAGGCGAGGAAAACGGCGACGATTACTATCAGATCATACTCCTTGCAGTCAGCGAGGTGGGGAGGATACTGCTTCCCGAGGCTGATACCACGGATATAAGGCTGGTATTCCTCTGCGCAGCTCTGGCGTTTTACAGGCTCCAGCAGATACTCGCCGCAAGAGAAAGAGCCGCCTTCACCTATGCAGGAAAGGTCCTCAGGGAGTCGCAGAATACTGCCTATAGCTATGCAAAGGAGCTTCTCAGGGACTATCTGCAAATAGCAGCAGACCTTATCAGCTCCAAAAACTTCATATTCAGCAGCTTTGCCTGCGGAGAGGAGCTGATCTCATGCTGAGAGACATTATTGACGATATGATCGAAAAGCTGGCGGAAAACCACGTTTACCCCGTTTACAGTGCCTTTGACGGACGAGCTCTTGAACGCAAGGGCAGGGGCTTCTTTACAGTGGTGGGCATAAGTGCCTTTGAGTCATCAACGCCTATTTATTCCCAGTATATGGTGTATCTGCCCTTTAAATCAGAGATGGAGCTTTCGGTCACAGCTCCCGACAGCAGCTCAATGCAGGAGCTCTATGAGTACTACGATAACAATATCGCTCCCGTTATAACCGATATGACGGGACTTACCTGTAGTATAGCAAAAATTAGTCTGAAATTCGATTCCAACATTCAGCGGCTTGTGCTGTCGGTAAAGCTGCGAGTCAGCGGTATCACCAAGTATGAAAGGGGTACTCCATGAGAACGGTAACTGCCATTAATCAGCGAAAGTCTGCGGCTGTAGTTATCGGTGGAGTCACTCTTTTCTGTGAGAGCTTCAAGGCTTCTGCGGTGAGAAGCATCACCGAGGAGTCTACTGCCGACGGGAAAACGGTCCTCACAAATAACGCCTCACGAAGCACAAGGCTGACCTTTACGGGCAGGGTAAGCATTGACGGGGCTCCCGAAAATGCAGTCCTCAGCTTCAATGCTCTGGTAAATTCAGCGAATACCTTCAATGTAGAGCATATGGGGCTTGTCTTTGCAAACTGCCGAATGCTTTCATACGCCTTTGACGACAAGGGCGGCGACTGGGCAGATACAGCTGTGGTCCTTACTACCGCAGAGCCTGTAACAAGGAGAACCGAGCCATGAATGTGAGAATAATCGTTACCGCTAAAAACGGCTCATGGTTTTCCGAGGATAATGTGCTGAACTTCGTATTCCACAAGGACGTATATACGCCCTATACTTCGCTGACTGCAAGGATAAGAGCCAATAGCAGCTCATATGAAAATGCGGCGGAGGTCTCTCTGCTTATTGACGGCAATGAGATACACCACGGACTGGTGGACAGCCTGAAATGGGAGAAAAGAGACGGCGAGGACTTCCTTGTGATAAAGTCAAGGGGCTTCACATCGCTGCTTACACAGAATCAGATAGAGCCGGGGCTGAAAATGAATATCTCGTTCAATGCTCTCATGGATAACTTCTATACCCTGCCCTATGTCACCCATGAGAATAACTCAGATAACAGCAGCTACATCTATGTAAAGCCAAATACCTCAATGTGGGACGCGGCTGCGAACCTCGGGTATAAGCTTCTGGGAACGTATCCCTATATCAGGGGAACGAATATGGTTATGATAAGTCATTACCCCACGCCGGAAAGCTTTGACCTCTCTGATGAAAAACTGATAGCTTCCGGAACAAAGCTTGTTTACAGCCGCCTTGCCAGCGACTATCACATGGCGGATATAAACGGGGATTACGGCAATTATGACCTCTCCGACAGCGATGCTGCTGCGCTTAAAATAGTCCGTCACAAGTACTTCGACCTTGATATGAGATTTCTGTATTCGCCTCAGCAGGCGCTTGCCTACCGCGACAAGTATGATTTCCGCGGTGCAGAGAGAGTTTTCTGCTCCTACTGCGGCTACAGCGGCGAGGATTTAGGCGATACGGTAAGCTTCGGAAGCATCACTGCGGAGCGTATCGCTGAGGTGTCCATAAGTGGCAGCAGCAGAGGAGTTTTTACCGAGATAAGCGTATACAGGGATAAATTCCCACATAGCTGAGAAAAAACGGCTTCCGAACGGAAGCCGTTGATTTTTTATTCAGTTACAGGAATTGAGGGGATAAGCTTCAGAAGGTAACGCTGGATTGTACCTGCGTCCTCAGTGGTCATGCCGTTATTTCCAATAACATCGGCGTTTGCAACGCCCTGTGCGGTGATGTGGTGCTCGTCGGTACCTGTCGTGCCGTATCTGTTTGGATTCGCAAGAGCCTGCATTATCATTACTACGTCGGAGAGGTCTACTTCTCCGTCAGCGTTTGCGTCGCCTGCTCTATAATTTTTATCAGTTGTAACGGGATTTGAAGCAGTAGTAGTTGTGGTTGCGGGCTTTGCTGTTGTAGTTGTGACTTTTGCTGTTGTTGTGGTCGTTTTGGGTGGCTGGGGAGAACTCCCTGCTATGCGTCCGTAAACGATACCGCAGCCTACTGTAGACATATATACCTTGCCGAACTCGTCCATATCGCCTACGAGGTAGTTACCGTTGCCTGTGCCGCCGTAGAGGTGTTCGGTGTTTATGCATACCCATGATTTACCTGCGTCTGTTGAGCGGTAAATGCCCTCCTTGTCGGACTCCTCGGGCTTTCCGTAGATGTAGAGAGTATTCACTCCGCCTGCCTTCTCTGGAGCGCCGTAGCCGATACACTTAGCGTAGGATACGTTTTCGAGATGCTCAACGTTCTTGCCCTTGTCCGAGATGATGTAAACGCCCTGATTTGCGCCTGCAAAAGCTATCCTGCCGCCGCCGAGGTATGCAGGATCGCCTGTTTCCTCGAACTTCCATGTAAGCTCCCAGTTATATGGGCAGATACGTGTTTCTGTAAATGTTGCGCCGTAGTCCTCGCTGATGTAGTATGAGTAGTGGGACTCGTCGTAGGTAGGCTCCTTTTTGGACATATCAGATGACCAGTACTCGTTATACTGAGCGCCTACAGCGTAAACTGTCTTTGCGTCCTCGGGATCAACGAGAGTATAAACGGTCTTTGAAGCCTTGATGCCGTCACAGGTCTTCCATGTAGCGCCGAAATCGTCTGTATAGGAAACTGCACCCTTTGTGCTGGAATTGATTATTCTGTATTTGCCCTTTGAGAGCTCTGTGATAGAGAGCTTTCCGCCTGTGCAGGCAGGCTTGAACGCCTTCCATGTCTTGCCGCGGTCAAGTGTATAATAGCCGCTGCCTGTGTTGTTGCCGTCACCGTTTGCAGTTCTTGCCCATACATCTGTATTCTGAGGGCATACTGCGATAGCAGAGGTAGAGCCCATGTTTGGCTTGTACTGAGGAGGTATGCCGTCAACAGTTTCGTGAACGAAGCCGTCATAGTCGCCGATAGCAGAGAGGTCGAGACCGTCGGGGGTGCTTACGAAGTCAAGGCTTACGCACTCCTCAACGCCGTCAGGCTGGAAGTAGAACTGGATACCCTTTTCGTCCCATGCGTTGTCGCAGGCGAAAACGCCGTTGCCCGATGTGAGGAGAAGTCTGTCTCCTTCTTTGTCTCTCGGATCGATAACTATGCTGCTTCCCCAGTGGCAAGCCTTGCCGTAGATCCAGTCATAGCCGCCAAGATCCATAGGACGTGAAATGAAATTCTTTACGCCAACGCCTGTTGAGTAGTCTGTAGGACCTGCACCGGGAGTTATATCCTCCCATGTCTTACCGCCGTCAGATGAGCGGAAGAAATGGTCACCCCATGCGATAGTTCCCTCGTTTTCGGGAGTGGAAGGATCGTCCTGCACCCACTCATCGCCGAACCACTGGTCTGAGAATACGCCGCAGGTACGTGCAAAGAGCTTGTTGGGATCGTTCTTGTCAGCCTCGATCATACCGATAGAGTTGTCTGATACGGACAGCTTTTCAGCCTTGCCCGATGCGATGTTGTACTTATAAGCTCCGCCCGAAGCTCCGCCGAAAGCGAGACCTGCTATATATGTGAAGAAGAGATTGCCGTTGTGGTCGCTGGTTATGGAAAGGGGATAATTTGTATTCGGGAGCGCCTTGACAGGCTCGAACTTGTCGTCCTTAACGCTTGCAACGTGTACATTCGGCTCGCCCTTTACGGAGGTGCCGACGTAAACCATGCCGCCCTCAACATGGATACAGCCGATACCATTCTGCTCGTTGTAGAGCTTAGCCGGCTCTGTGCCTCTTACCATATGGTCTGTCCATGAGGGGTATTTCAGCTCACCGCTGAAAAGTCCGAGAGCATCATAGCCCTCGACAGGCTTCCATGTCTTGCCGCCGTCAGTTGACTTGATAAGTGCGGACTTGCCTGCGGTAACATCGCCGCCTGCATAGATAGTATCGGTGTTATCGGGATCAACAGCGATAGGCTCGATACACTCACGTCCGTCGCCGTTGCCATGGACCTGTATATGCTCTGTTACGTCAACGCCTGTAAAGGTCTTGCCGCCGTCGGTGGTCTTGTAGATGACTGTCTTTGCGTCTGAGAAGTAAGCACAGCCGCAGAGGAAATATGCTGTCAGGTCGTCTGTAGGATCAACAGCGATTCCCTTACAGCTGAGAAGACCTCTGTCGTCCTCGTTGATAAAGCCGAAAAGCTGTACCCATCTGTTTTTTTCATAATCGTATCTGTATGCGCCGCCTACGTCGGTACGGAGATACATTTCCTTATCGCCTGCAACAATTCCTGAGACAAATCCCGCACCGCCTATTTTGAGGGTGTCCCATTCCATTGTCGATGAGATGTCCTTTGTGGCTGCAAAAGCAGTACCGCTCTTGTCCGATGTGCCTGATACGGACATTGAGCCGAGGCTCAAGCAGAGAGCACAAAGACCTGCCATAGTCTTTTTCATTCTGTTCATTGTAATTTTTTCCTTTCTGTTTTTATTTATTAAGTTAAGCCCATTTCACGTATATTTTACATCTTAATTTTATCATTTGTGTACAATAGTGTCAATACGATAGTGCAGTTTAGACACTATATGATATAATGAGAATACTATTTTGCAGAGCCTAAAAATGAACTTTCTTTTAAGTTGGACCAACTTAAATCCAATTAACAGATTCATAACATTTTGAGACAAAATAAAGGCGCAGCTTTTAAAGCTGCGCCTGCCGTTATTATCTGATAATAACAATGAAGATCATAATGCCTCTTTTACTCTCTTTTTATGCTCCGCTTACAGAGCAGGGATCCGTTTCTATGCAGAGAAGGAGACACCGCAGCACGTTCCGCACGGTCAGCGACCTGTGCAGCACTGTTTCCCCCCAGTTCCTGCAAGCCGCAGCGTCTTTGTCCTTTCTGCTATCACGATATATACATATCATATCCCACGCACTTATTGTATCACAGGCTGTTCCACACGGTTCAACAAAAAAGCCGCTTTTTAGGCAGTTTTATAAAAAATATTTTTCGGGACAAATCATAAAGGCGGATTTTTCGGCATTTTTTAGGTAGAAAAATCGCCGTGGTCAAAAAAAGTTTACAAATTATCCCTCGTCATTTATTTACAAACAATGCAGAATGTGCTATAATTCTTTTGTATAAAATTTTTTTCGGCACAGCAGGGAGGTGACCTCAGGTGGAGACTGTTCAGGAGATTCTCAATAATAATTTTATATCAGTCGCAATGATAATCGGAATAGCAATAATGATACTCGAAAACCGCAAGGAAAATCCTCACGGGATAGACCATATCGCTGTTATTATGGTGATGCTGTCTGTTATTGTGGTCAATACCGCTCTGAAGGACTGGTATATGGTATCGGTATATGATCCGCGCCACAACTATGCCGGCGACAGTATAAAGACACTTTTGTATATAAGGTCGGCTATAGAGCATATCCTTTTCCCCATGATAGCTTATGTACTGCTGCTTCTGGTAGCTCCAGTAAAGAAGAAATACATAATATTTATCCCTGAGGCGATCCTAATCGTTGAGGAGATAATGAATCTCTGCGGAACAAAGCTTATCTTCCACTATGACAACCACCTTAACTATCACGATGACCTGCTGTTTTTGCTGCCGTATTTCGTTGGTATGCTGTATCTGCTGATGCTCATACGGTATTCGATAGATTTTATCAGGGAAAAACAGCTCAGCAAGGGCGTTACGGTAATATTCATCGTTTTTCTCACGCTTCTTGAATGTTATCTTGAGGCGGCTTACATAGTTGTTGACCTTATGGACGAGATAGTCGCGCTGGACGTAGTTATCTACTATTTTTACCTCGTTGCTGTATATCAGAGCGAAATGAAGATACAGCTCAGGACTAAGGAGCTGGAGCTGGAGCGAAGCAAGCGTCAGCTGACTATTTCCCAGATACAGCCTCATTTTATGTATAATTCGCTGACCTCGATCATTTATCTCTGTGACAAGGATACGGTAAAAACTAAGAACGCCCTCTTAGACTTCTCGAAGTTCCTGAGAAAGAACCTTGAAGCCATGAGCCGCCAGAGCATTGTTGACATAAGCGAGGAGATAGAGCACACTAAGGTCTATCTTTCGCTGGAAAGACTGCGCTTTGAGGACGAGCTTGAGGTCGTATTCGACATCAGGGACAAGGAATTCGAGCTCCCTCAGCTGACTATACAGCCTATAGTCGAAAATGCCGTAAAGCACGGTATCAACAGATCGGAAAGCGGCTGCGGTACGGTCTGGATCTCAACTGAGGAGACCGAGGACAGCCACAAGATAGTCATCAGGGACAACGGTGCAGGCTTTGATCTGGAATCCTTAAAGGACCTTGACGACAGCCATATAGGCATCGCAAACGTCCGCAAGCGTCTTGCCGACGAGTGCGGAGGCGAGCTTATTATAAAAAGTGCACCCAACGAGGGTACAGAATGTACTATTTTAATTCCAAAGGAGTTAAGAAATGAAGATCTTAGCAATTGATGATGAACGCTATGCATTACAGCTTCTCGTAGATACTATACATAAGGTTCGCCCGGACGCAGAGATAGTCTCTTTCCGCAGACCGTCACAGTTCCTTGAATATGATGACAAGGAACCGTTTGATGCGGCTTTCCTCGATATACGCATAGGCAAGATGTCGGGCATACAGGTGGCTATCGAGCTGAAAAAACACTCGCCTATGTGCAATATCGTATTCGTGACCAGCTATTCCGAATACGCCTTTGCAGCGATACAGATGCGTCCCAGCGGCTATATCATGAAGCCCTACACCGAGGAGGATATCCGCAATGAGTTTGAGAACTTCAGATATTCCTCAAAGGCAGAGGACAAAAGCAGCGGCAAACTGAAGATACGTACCTTCGGGAATTTCCGTGTTTTCGGCAAGGACGATACACCTATAAAGTTTTCGCGTACTATTTCCAAGGAAATATTCGCGTACCTTATCGACCAGTGCGGATACCCCGTTACCAGCAAGGAAATAGCCGCAGATGTTCTGGAAGTCGAGGATTTCGACAGACCGACCTCGAAAAAGGTATCACAGTATGTTTCTGACCTTATAAAGGACATTGAGGCGGCAGGCTTTCACAATGTAATAATCAAGCAGAACAGACAGATACAAATAAACAAGGAAGCTGTGGACTGCGACCTATATGACCTGTTTTCGGGTGATACAGAGGCGTTCAAGTCCTATCACGGTGAGTATATGATAGACTATTCGTGGGCAGAGATAAGCGATTCTGCCGAGAGGATAAAGTCACTTTGAGAAATAAAAAGCGTGGTGAACATAGTTCATCACGCTTTTTTGCTGTGCAGGAGTTAATACCTGTACAGAAGAATCTTCGCACAAGTGCAGTCCCCTACAGTCATAGCCGTTTGCGGAGCGTACACACGATAACACATCACGAATCAAAAAAACAGTCCTGCGGCAAATGCTGATGCCGAAGCTGCAAGTGCTACCACAATAAGCGGCATTTCCAGAAATGCCAGTATCAGCGCAACTGCTGTGCCTGCAACTGCCGTCCATATATTATGGGTTGTGTAAAATATGGCAGGTATGGTCATGGCACTAAGCACCGCATAGGGTATATAGTATAGAAAGCTCCTGAAAAATCTTGACTTTATCTTCTTCCGGAAAAAGGTAAAGGGTATCATGCGTATGAGATAGGTCACGCCTGCCATTACTGCTATGTATATAACTAAAGTCATGCTGCCTCAGCCTCCCCGTCTTCGTCTTTAAGTGGGAATATCAGTGCTGTAAGCAGTGCTGAAGCTATCGCTGATATCATCATTGCAAAGCCCTCGCTCAGGGAAGGTACTGCAAATCTGAATATAACGCTAAGCGCCGCGGCTATGACTGCCGCAAAGAGTATCCCGTGCTGCTTTTTCGCAGGGGGGATAACTATAGCTATGAACATTCCGTAGAGGACTATCTCCATTGCGGTGCTCACCGACGCAGGAAGGAGCTCTCCTGCTGCCGCCCCTAAGGCTGTGCCCGTTACCCAGCCAACTGCGGCTATGAATATCATGCCGTACATATATGGTGGAGTGAGGGGCATTTTCTGTGCCGAGCATACTGCAAATATCTCGTCGGTTATGCCGTATGAGGCTAAAAGCCTGTGAGGTGTGGTGAAGCTCCTGTCCAGCTTCTGCGAAAGTGAAAGCGCCATGAGAGAGTACCTTATATTAATGGTCAGCTGTAAAAGTATCATCTCAATGATAGCTCCGCCTGCCGCTATTACGTCAAGCCCCGCTTTCTGACCTGCTGAGGTGAGGTTCGTGGCGGATATTGCCGCCGCCTGAAACACGGAAAGACCTGCCTTGACCGCTAATATGCCAAAACCAAAGGATACCGATAAGTATCCAAGACATATCGGTATCCCATGTGTAATTCCGCGCAAAAAATTGCTTTTCAATTCAAATTCTCCGATTACTTAACAAATTTTGCCTTTACAATAGTATAATCATAGGGAAGAACAGTTATCGCATCGTCCATATATTCGCCGTAGAATGGCTGTATATCGGTAAAGCGACTGAGTATCTCACTCATATGCTCAAGCTTTACCACATCGCCGCTCCTGTTGACGAAGATAATGTAATCCTGCTTCTGTCCCTGTCGTGTGAAGCCCACAAGCCGGCTGTCGTGAGTTTCCTTTTCGTTGATGACGAAGTATATCCTTCCGTCCTTCATGTTTGGTATTGACTTTCTCACGCGGCTGAGCTCGGATACGTACTCAATGAGCTCGGTATCCTCTTTTCCCCACGGGAAACAGCGGCGGTTGAATGGGTCCTTGTAGCCCTGCAAGCCTGCCTCGTCACCGTAGTATATGCTGGGTACGCCCGGGAGGAAGTACATCAGCGCCATAGCGGCTTTAAGGAGCTCCTTGCCGTGAGCGTACTGCTCGGGAGTGAGGTATCTTTCAGCCATCCATTCCTTCGGCTTGCCCTCACAGTCCTCGCCGCCGAGACGATTTATAGCTCGCTCTATATCGTGGGTAGAAACGAAGTTCATAAGTACATCTACAGTAGGCTTGGGGTAGTTTTCAACTATACTCATAACAGAGTTGATAAAGTCTACAGGCTTGCCGCCCTTGAGGAAATTCATTATTGCCTCGCGGAAGGGGTAGTTCATTACAGAGTCAAGCTGATCACCTAAGAGATAGCGGCGCTTTACGCCGTAGCTCAGCTTGTTTGTAGCGTCCTCCCAGACCTCGCCGATGACTACCTTGTCCTTGTCATAGCCCTTTACGCATTTTCTGAGATTGCAGAGGAACTGCTCGGGGAGCTCATCGGCAACATCAAGGCGATAGCCTGCCGCGCCCTTGTCAAGCCAGTAGCGGAGCACTCCCTCATCGCCGCAGATAAACTCGGTGTAGTCCTCGTTGTTCTCGTTTACGTTGGGGAGGGTATCTATTCCCCACCATGCCTCGTATACATTTGGGTAATCAATGAAGCTGTACCAGTCGTAATACTTGCTTTCCTTTGACTGATATGCCCCCAGCTCGTCCTTATAGCGTCCGAACTTGTTGAAGTAGACGCTGTCTGCGCCTGTATGTGAAAATACACCGTCAAGTATAATGGATATGTCGTACTTTTCGGCTTCGCGGCAGAGCTCCTCAAACTCGTCATTAGTACCGAGAAGCGGATCAGCCTTCATGTAGTTTGCCGTATTGTAGCGGTGGTTCTCATGGGACTCGAATATAGGATTTAAGTATATACAGGTAACTCCGAGGCTCTTTAAATACGGGAGCTTGGACTGTATTCCCGCAAAATCGCCGCCGAAGTAGTCGTTATTCCAAACGTGACCGTTTTCGTCGGGCTTATAAAGCGGAGTTCCGCCCCAGTCATCGCGGAGTATACGTCCCTCGGGGATATTCTCCTTCGGCTTGCCGCTGTTGCAGAAGCGGTCGGGGAATATCTGGTACATTATGCCGCCCTTTAAGAAGTCGGGAGTCTCATAGTCGCTCCTGTAGACAGTTAGCTGGAACATCTCGCCGTTGTCAAGACCGCCCTCGTGGAGATTCACCTTCTTGATGTAGTGACGGGTACCGCCCTCTGTATAGGAGAAGTAATAATAATGCACGTCGGTATACCTTGCGTCGTATGAAGCGGTATACGCAAAGCAGTCCTCCTCCTCAACAACATCGTTCATGCTGATGAAGCGCTCCTTGAAGCCTGTTCTGAAAAGCACAAGCACAGGCGAAAAGTCGGGCTTTACGTGCTTTGGAAGCCTTATGGTGAAACGGCAGGTCTCGAACTGCCTTACCGCTCCGAATATTGATTTATAGCCCAAATTCCATGTATCATAGATAGGTCTCATATCAAACACTCCGTTAATCATCATTCAAAAAGGGGACGAAGAATCCAACGTCCCCTTATCAGTTTTATCAAAGGTGCCAGATATTGTGTGCATACTCTGTTACTGCACGATCTGCGGAGAATATTCCTGCACCTGCAATATTGTTAAGTGACATCTTTGCCCATTTCATCTTGTCATTATAGCACTCAGTAATGTACTGCTGTGCCTTTCTGTAGCTGTCAAAGTCAGCAAGGACCATATAAGGATCCCTGTCCTTGAGCGAGTTTGCCACATCGTTGAAGGTACAGCCGTTTATACCGTGGTACATACGGTCGATAGCCTCCTTGATGCGCTGGTCGTTATTGTAATAATCACAGGGATTATAGCCTCTGCATCGGAGGTCGTTCACCTCGGGAGTAGTCATGCCGAAGATAACGATATTATCGTCGCCGCAGGCTTCCTTTATCTCGATGTTTGCTCCGTCAAGAGTACCCAGTGTAACTGCGCCGTTGAGCATGAGCTTCATATTTCCTGTACCTGAAGCCTCTGTTCCTGCAAGGGATATCTGCTCGGAAACATCGGAGGCGGGCATGAGATGCTCGGAAAGAGTTACGCAGTAGTTCTCAAGGAATACCACAGAGAGCTTCTGGCTGATCTTGGGGTTCTTTCTTATCTCCTCGGAGATAGCCCATATCATCTTGATTATCTGCTTTGCAAGGTAGTATCCCGGAGCTGCCTTAGCCGCAAAGATATAGGTCTTTGGTGTGAACGGAGCATCGGGATCGTTGAGCAGGTATGCATAATCCGTAAGGATATTCATTACGTTGAGGTGCTGTCTCTTGTATTCGTGGAGACGCTTTACCTGTACGTCAAAGATGCTGTCTGTATTCAACTCTATGCCCGACTCGTTCTTGACGTATTTTGCGAAGTTTTCCTTGTTTTCCTTCTTTACGTCCATGAGCTTTTTAAGGACTTCCTTGTCATTCTCAAACTTGCGGAAGTTTTCAAGCTCTGCGCCGTCCTTGATGAACTTAGGTCCGATAGTCTCGGTGAGAAGGTCTGTAAGTGCAGGGTTTGACTGATACAGCCATCTTCTGTATGCGATACCGTTTGTAACGTTCTTGAACTTCTCGGGAGTATTCTCATACTCATCGCGGAATACGGACTGCTTGATTATCTCTGAGTGGAGCTTTGATACGCCGTTTACGCTGTGTGAAGCCGCAACGCAGAGTGAAGCCATGTGTATCTGATTGTCCTTGATTATGGACATACGTGTGGTCTTTGCGCTGTCGCCGCCGTTTCTCTCCATGAGAGACTGGCAGTAGCGGTTGTTTATCTCAACTATAAGGGAGAATATTCTCGGGATAACTGACTTTACAAGGTTTACGTCCCATTTTTCCAGAGCCTCTGCCATTACAGTGTGGTTTGTGTAGGCAAATGTGCGTGTAACGATGTCCCATGACTTTTCCCAGCTATAGCCGCAGTCGTCGAGAAGTATTCTCATGAGCTCGGGGATAGCAAGTGTCGGGTGGGTATCGTTTATGTGGATAGCTACCTTGTCGGCAAGATTCTCAAGAGTGCCGTAAACATTCATATGAGCGTTTACTATATCGCCGATAGAAGCTGCGCAGAGGAAATACTGCTGACGCAGACGGAGGCTCTTACCCTCTAAGTGGTTATCGTTAGGATAGAGCACCTTTGAGATAGCGTTTGCGATAGAGTTCTGTGCAAGAGCAGCCTCATAGTTGCCCTTGTTGAACATTTCCATATTGAAGTTAGGAGCCTTTGCAGACCACAGACGAAGCACAGATACTCCGTCAGAGCCATATCCCGAAACATAGAGGTCGTAAGGTGTTGCGACCACGGTATTGTAGTTTACATGAGAGATGTAGTGGTACTGATTGTCCCAGTACTCCTGTAAATCGCCCTCAAAGTGGACATCTATAGAGAGCTCGGGCTTTGGCACCAGCCATACCGAGCCGCCGGGGAGCCAGTTGTCCGGAAGCTCTGTCTGCCAGCCGTCCTCCAGCTTCTGCTGGAATATGCCGTACTCATAGCAGATAGAATGTCCCATAGCAGGGAAGCCTGTTGTGGCAAGACCGTCAAGATAGCAGGCTGCAAGTCTGCCGAGACCGCCGTTTCCAAGACCTGCATCAGGCTCGTTTTCGTATATCTTATCAAGGTTGATGTCATACTGCCTGAGCATATCCTTTATGCCGTCTGCCAGCTCAAGGTTGTATATGCTGGTTTTCAGTGAACGTCCCATGAGGAACTCCATTGAAAGGTAATATACCTGCTTGCCGCCGACAGAGTTGGTATGATTGATGAAGCTCTGCCTCTTCGCACCGAGTATCTCAACGATTATAGATGAGAGAACATGGTAAACCTGCTTGTCTGAAGCTTCCTCGGGAGAAACACTGTATAAAAGCTGGAGCTTTCTCGGGAATTCTTCTTTGATCCTGTCCATAAGAGGGTTTGCTTTTTTTGTAGCCATATCATATCTCCATTCTGCCGCCGTGCGACGTTTTTACTGTTTGTATAATATCCCCTGTCATCTACCGCCATTTAAGACGATACGAGCCTATATCACCACAAACAATATACATAAAAATTATACTATGATTTATCAGATTTTTCAAGTGTTTATTTCAACAAATATTTATCCACTGATTTTATATATTGAAGGTTTTGACCAAAGAATAATTCATCTGTCCACTGCTGTACCTCCAATATATTGTGCACTTTGCCCTTCCGTAAAATTGACAGCGGTGAGATTTGTGCATATTCTACACAATATTGAAGTTCTGAAATAATTTCTATATTTTTAAAAGATAAAACTTAGAAAATGTTTGAAATTTGTATTATTATGTGGTATAATAAATGTATTCGTGATAACAGCCGTTAAAAAATAAGTTCAAAATAACAGGGCTGCTGCGAAAAATAAAGAAAAAAGACAACAAAAGAAATTAAAAAAGGTGATGTATTATGGAAAAGAAAAAACGCTTCTCGGTACTTAAATTTGTACTTATCGTACTTTGCATACTTCTGATCGTTATTTCGATCATTGTTAATATCGGTTTTTCAGGCGGTAAAACGCCAAAGCTCTTCGGCAGATACTTCTACATCGTCAAGGAAGCCGATAATATGGGTGACAATGTAACAAAGGGCGCCTGCCTTATCTCTCCCGACGCAAAGGACGAGGCTGTCGCAAAGGGCGACATCGTTCTCTGCTATCCTGCAAATGATCCGAATACTCTGAAGGTGCTCAGCATTTACGACGTTATTACCGCTGATGACGGCACTTTAAAATATATCACTGCCGATGCTACAAATGTTGGCAGTGAGGATTCTATCTCAAAGGAAAATATCGCGGCTATCTGTACAGGTCACACCGAAAGCGCTGAGCTTGGTGCCCTTATCAGATTTGCTTCAAGCATAAAGGGTATCATCTTTTTGTTAGTTCTCCCATGTGTGCTCCTTGTTATCTTCCTTATCGCTAAGCTTGCTTCCGGCAAGGGCGAGGACGACTTTGACGACGAGTTCGATTTCTACGAATACGACGAGAAGGAAAAGCAGAGAGCTATCTCAGAGAGCAAGAAGAATATCCACGACAAGTCGGCTAATCCACTCTTTGAGCCATCTCAGGAGATCCAGCCGAGCAATGAGCTTGAGCGCAAAAAGATGTCTATCGCTGAAAATTTCAGTCAGAAGAAGGTAAATCCCGATTCTCCTTATCAGAAGGAAAGAGAGCGCACAATGCAGTTCAAGGCTCAGAGAAGCGCAGAAAGTCAGTTCGCAGCAAAGAATCTTGGCGGTTCTTCATCTACAGCTCCTACAGCTGACGCCCTCAGAGAGGAAATGCTCCGCAAGACTGCCGAAGCAGAGCGCACAGGCACATTCAATATCAAGAATGTAACCACAGCTTCATCTCAGACTACATCTCCGGCAGAGCCTGTCACAGACAATACAGGTATCCTTTCCAAGAGCCAGCTGGCTGAGATGTCAAGGAACGACGTTCCTAAGACAACTCCGCTGAGAAGTCAGTCAGCTCCTTCAACAGCAGCTCCTAAGCCTGTCAAGAAGAGCAGCACTCCGGACATCTCTGATATAATCAGCAAGAGCGAGCAGGAAGAGAAGAAAAAGTCTCCTTCAAATATGTCCGTAGATGACCTCATCAAGATGATAGAGGCTGAAAAGAACAAGCTTTAATAAAAAATATAAGGCAGACGAGGGGAGCCCCCTC
>NZ_JAIKXF010000134.1 GCF_024684275.1 Ruminococcus sp. | reverse complement strand
AGCGAGTAAGCAGTAAGAAATACGCAGAAGAACGTAGCCGCGTGCGTCCGTGTTGTTACGCCTTTTTAGGCGTGGCTTGTATTCTGAGCCCCTATGGGGCGTTTAAGGAAAAACCCCCGGCTTTGCCGGGGGATGCTTATTATATTGTCACAGAACCTTGATATTCCTTTCAAACAACAGCTGTATTATATAGACAATGAAACGAAAGGAAGCGATACCAATGGAAAGCGTGAAAAGTGCATATTATGAGGAAAACTGCATAGGATAAATATGAAATATCAATTGGAGGTATGATTTATGTATGGACTTACACCTTTCGGCGGCACAGGCTTTGGTCTGTGGGACACATTCAATGACTTTGACAAGAATTTCTTCGGAGGCAGTATGCCGATAAGCAGCTGCAAGACCGATATCCGCGATGACGGCGACAAGTACGTCCTCGAATCTGAGCTCCCGGGCTTTGAAAAAGAGGATATAAAGCTTGACCTCAGCGGAACTCAGCTCACTATTTCTGCTGAGCACAGCACAAACAATGACGAAAAGGACGACAAGGGCAACTATATCCGCCGCGAGCGCACATTCGGCTCGTACAAGAGAAGCTTCGATATCGGCGATATCGATACAGAGAGCATCAGTGCAGAGTACAAGAACGGTATCCTGACCATTGAGCTCCCGAAGAAATCTCCCGAAGCTCCTGCCACAAAGAGACTTGAAATAAAGTAAGGCAAAGGGGAGAAGCCTAATGCCTGCCATAATTTAATACACCACCCACATTCCTGCCATGAAGAAGCCATATTCTTCATGGCTGTTTTTTTGCCTGTCGGTGGTCAGCGGCAAACAGAAAGTGCGCTGAGAGTACGATTTTTAGTAATATCCCTCGCGGAGATATTTTTCCCTTATGAAGAATTATCGCGCGGAGCAAGGCAGCGGAGGCACTCCGTCACGCGCTGAGAGCACGATTTTTAGTAATATTCCTCGCGGAGATATTTTTCCCTTATGAAGAATTATTGCGCGGAGCAAGGCAGCGGAGGCACTCCGCTTTAGGCAGGATTAACATTCCGCGGGGTGAAAAACCGTCGGAATGTACAAATCTATTTTTGACAAAAAATAATATCTTCACTTTTCTCGCTAAATATGTTATAATACTATTATGAATATCCACGCAAGGTATACGGAGGTGAAGGTGCGGTTTGAAAAGGCTCTATATCAGCGATCTTGACGGTACACTGCTAAATCCCGAACCTAAGATAACAGCCCGTACGGCAGAGATTATAAACTCTCTGACGGCTAAGGGCATGAGCTTTACTTTTGCCACAGCAAGGTCTATATATTCGGCTGTACCGATAACATCGGCTCTGGATATAAACGTCCCCTGTATACTTATGAATGGCGTGAGTGTTTATGATATAAAGAATAAGCGCTATATAAAGAGCGAATTTATTGATCCTGCGGTGTCTGCAAAGCTCCTTGAAATATATAAGCGCCACGGAGTGGAATGCTTTATGTACCGCATAGACAATGGTGCCCTTACCTGTTATTATTCAGAGCTCACAAGCAGAGTTATGCAGAGCTTTGCAGAGGTAAGGAAGCATGAGTACAAAAAGCCCTTTGTGCAGTGCCGGCTTGAGGATTATGCCGACGAATACACGGTGTACTTCACTACAAGAGGAAAATATGACGAGCTTTATCCCGTAAAGCTTGAAGCCGAAAGGATAAAGGGAGTAGACCACGCCTTTTACCTTGATGTGTACGATGATTCATGGTATCTTGAGATATTCTCTCATAAAGCCTCAAAGTCCAACGGACTGAGATTCCTGCGCGAGGAGTACGGCTTTGACGAGATAGTCGCATTCGGCGATAATCTCAACGACCTGCCCATGTTTGAACAGGCTGATGTGAAAATAGCCGTAGGCAATGCAAGGGACGAGGTGAAGTCTGCCGCCGATATAGTTATCGGTACTAACGATGAGGACGGCGTTGCGGAGTGGCTCCTTGCAGTACACAATAAAACATGATAATCTTTATTTAAGAAAGGACATAGATATAATGAAGAAATTAATGCTTGGAAACGAAGCCTTTGCAAGAGGCTTATATGAAGCGGGCTGCCGCGTAGTATCAAGCTATCCGGGTACTCCCTCAACTGAGATAACAGAGGAAGTTGCAAAGTATGACGAGGTATATGCAGAGTGGGCTCCTAACGAGAAGGTCGCTATGGAGACAGCTCTCGGAGCTTCTATTGCAGGTGCGAGAAGCTTCTGCGGTATGAAGCACGTTGGTCTCAACGTTGCTGCCGATCCGCTCTATACAGCAGGATATACAGGTGTAAACGCAGGTATGGTCATCGCAGTTGCCGACGATCAGGGTATGCATTCCTCTCAGAATGAGCAGGACAGCCGTCATCACGCTATCGCTTCAAAGGTCCCAATGCTTGAGCCATCGGATTCCACAGAATGTAAGGAGTTCGTCAAGCTTGCCTTCGAGCTTTCCGAGCAGTTTGACGCACCATTCATAGTAAGAATGTCCACAAGAGTTGCTCACTCACAGAGCATAGTTGAAATGGAGGACCGCAAGGAGCTCCCATTAAAGGACTACGAAAAGACACCTAATAAATTCGTTATGATGCCTGCTTACGCAAAGGGCAGACACGTTTTCGTTGAGGAGAGAACAAAGAAGCTCATCGAGTACGCTGAGACAACTCCGCTCAACAGAGTTGAAATATCCGACAAGGCTGAATTCGGCGTTATCACCAACGGCGCTGCATATCAGTACGTCAAGGAGGCTCTCGGCGACAAGGCTTCTGTTCTCAAGCTGGGTATGGTAAATCCTCTCCCTGTAAAGCTCATTCAGGACTTCGCTAAGAAGTACGAGCAGATATACGTTATCGAGGAGCTTGACGGCATAATCGAGGAGCACTGCCGCAACATCGGCGTAAACAACGTAAAGGGCAAGGAGATATTCGGCTTCATAGGCGAGCTCCCACAGTCTGTTATCGCAGAGAAGCTTCTCGGCGAGAAGAAGGATTTTGTGGCTCTCGAAGATGATATTCCTGTACGTCCTCCTGTAATGTGCGCAGGATGTCCTCACAGAGGTCTGTTCTATTGCTTGAAGAAGCTTGGCGTAACAGTATCCGGTGACATCGGCTGCTACACTCTCGGAGCTGCCGCACCTCTCAACGCTATCGACACAACTATCTGTATGGGTGCTTCTATATCGGGACTCCACGGCTTCAACAAGGCAAGAGGAGCAGAGTCCGAGCACAAGAGCGTTGCGGTTATCGGTGATTCTACCTTCATGCACAGCGGCATGACAGGTCTTGTAAATATCGCTTACAATAATTCAAATTCTACAGTTATCATTCTTGATAACTCTATCACAGGCATGACAGGTCATCAGCAGAACCCCACAACTGGCAAGAACCTCAAGGGCGATCCTGCTGCGGCTGTTAATCTTGAAGAGCTCTGCAAGGCTATCGGTATCAAGCGTGTTCGCGTAACAGATCCTTATAAGCTTGCTGAGACAGAGGCTGCTATCAAGGAGGAGCTTGCTGCTGACGAGGCTTCAGTAATTATTTCCCGCCGTCCATGCGCACTTCTCAAGTACGTTAAGCACAATCCGCCTCTCAAGGTGAATGCGGACAAGTGCGTAGGCTGCAAGATGTGCATGAAGCTGGGATGTCCTGCTATCTCAATGCGTGACGGAAAGGCGGTTGTTGACCATACACTCTGCGTAGGCTGCGGCATATGTCAGGAGCAGTGTAAAGTCGGTGCTATCCAGTAAGCAATCGAATAATTAGTAGGGGAGCCCGCCCTCGGGCTCCCGTGAGTGATCAGAGCTAAGTATGGGACGGCGTCCTCGACGTCCCATATGCGGCGCCTTTTACGTCCCATATGCGCCGCCCTTGACGTTACCTGCATACAATCAATATAACGGCGCACTAAAACGGGGTATAATTATGAAAATCAGAAAGATAAGCTGTCCCTACTGCAATATACTCATGGAGTATACGGGGACTTACAGAATACAGCTTGGCGGAACCAACACTATTTTGCTTCATAGGCTTCCCACAAGTATTTACGAGTGCCCGAGGTGCGGAAAGCTTGAATTTTTCAGATTTAAGAAAACAAAGAGGAAAAAAGATGATACAGTTGCCGATATATGAGGAGTTCGCCCACTGGCTGGACGATATCCTCGAAAACAACGATATGCCCGAAGAAACAAAGGCATTTTGTTTCAATCTTTATGAGGAGTCCGATGAGGATCACATCTGCGGCGTACAGATAATAGCCGCAGGAGAGTTCGATCACGAGGACAAGGAGGGCGAATGGGCTTGCGAGGAGGTATGGAGCAGTGAGGAGAATATCTTCACGGTGGATACCTCTGACGAAGATGATACAAGCTGGGCTCACGCACAGGACCTCATAAAAGAAATGATAGAGGAATACCTAAGAAACGGAAAATATGCAGGTATCCTCAACGAGGCTAAGGCTGTTGCTGTAGGCTTCGTTGACGGTGAACTTGAGATCATTTCATAAACAATACATGGGGGGAGATATGTGAAATGGACGATCTTATGACAGGCGTCGGAAACAACGGCGGAATGGACGATTTAAGCAATATGAACGAGCTTGCAAAGCAGGCAGAAGCTGCTTTGCAGCCGCAGAATGGCTACGGACAGCAGTCCAGTGGCTATGGGGCTTCGCAGAATGGCTATGGACAGCAGTCCAGCAGCTACGGAGCTTCTCAGAACAGCTACGGACAGCGCTCCAATGATTATGGCAGTTCGCAGAGCAACTACAGCGATCCCTACAGGAGCGGCAGCTCGGGCTATGACAGCTCGTCATCGGGCTACGGCAGTACAGCGGCTTATACATATAACGACTTCGGCGGCAGTGATTCAAAGCTGATACCTGCGCTGAAAGCTTTTCTCGGAGCAGCTGTAGGCGCTATCCCGGGAGTTATTCTCGTTATTTTTGTTGCAAAGCTGGGCTTTATAGCTTCGATCTGCGGAGCGGTAATGGCTATAGGTATCTTTGCAGGCTATACCTTTATGACAAAGGATAATGAGCTGGATACTAAGATCGGACTTATCATATGCGGAGCTGTAATGCTTCTCGGTATATATATCGCTGTCAGGACCTCGTGGGTAATGAATATATCGGACGCTATTAAAGAGGGAATGTCTGCGGGCAAATCTATGCTTGCGGATTCTGAGCTTTCCGAAAGCGATTTAAACAGCCTCTATAAGCTGATATATGGCGTTGACGAGCCATCATTCTCTGAGTGTTCGTCGCATTTCAGCGATCTTCTTTCGCGTTTTGAACTGAAAGGCAAGTTCTTCCTTTCATTCCTCGAAAATCTTGGATTTGCTGTATTGGGCTGCTTTGGCTCGTTTGCTAAATTCGGCGGCGGCAGCAAGTATTAATTCAATAATCAACTAAGGAGTAATATAAAATGGAAACTAAATCAATCATGATAGTCGGAGTCGGCGGACAGGGTTCGCTTCTTGCTTCAAGACTTCTTGGCAATGTGCTTCTGGCACAGGGTTATGACGTAAAGGTCAGCGAGGTACACGGAATGAGCCAGCGCGGCGGCTCTGTTGTAACATACGTAAAGTATGGCGACAAGGTATATTCACCTGTTATCGAAAAGGGTGAAGCTGATGCAGTTATCTCATTCGAGCTTCTTGAGGCAGCAAGATGTCTCCCTTATCTGAAGAAGGGCGGCAAGCTCATCACATCTACACAGCAGATAGATCCTATGCCTGTTATCACAGGTGCTGCAAAGTATCCCGAGAACCTTGTTGAAAAGCTTAAAGCGGCAGGTGCAGAGCTTGTTGCAGTTGATGCACTTTCACTGGCTGAGCAGGCAGGCACAGCAAAGGCTTCAAATGTAGTTCTCATGGGTGTTCTTGCTTCACGCATGGACTATCCCGATGAACTCTGGCAGAAGGCGCTGGAGCAGTGCGTACCGCCTAAGTTCCTCGACCTTAACAAGAAGGCTTTTGAGCTCGGCAAAGCAGCTAAGTAATAGAGCTAAGAATTAAGAGCTAAGAACTAAGAACGATGTAGGGAACGCCGCCCTCGGCGTCCCGCAAGTTGCGAAATAAATATAAATGACCGATTGCAGGGGGGCGATGCCTACACCGCCCCGCTGGCACGAGTTTATTATATCGGGCGGATAATATCCGCCCCTACACACGAACATCATATCATAACATAATAAATCCATAAATAAGGAGTAGAAGTCCAATGGAAAAGTATTGGAACAAAGAGATCGAATGTATGCCCCGTGAGGAAATGAAAAAGCTCCAGGACGAGCGCCTTGTGGCACAGGTAAAGCACGTTTATGAAAACGTGAAGTATTACCGCGATCTCATGGACAAAAAGGGCGTTAAGCCTGAGGACATCAAGGGTACTGACGATCTTCACAAGCTCCCGTTTCTCAGCAAGGCTGATCTTCGTGAGGCATATCCCTACGGACTCCTTGCAAAGCCCCTCAGCGAGTGCGTAAGAATACACTCTACCAGCGGAACCACAGGCAAGCGCGTCGTTGCTTTCTATACTCAGAACGACGTTGATATGTGGGAGGAATGCTGTGCAAGAGCTATAACTGCGGCAGGCGGTACAAAAGAGGACGTAGTTCAGGTAGCGTACGGCTACGGACTGTTCACAGGCGGTATGGGACTCCACGGCGGCTCACATAAGGTAGGCTGTCTTACCCTGCCTATGAGCTCGGGAAATACCGAGCGCCAGATACAGTTCATGCGCGACCTTAATGCGACTATCCTTTGCTGTACTCCTTCGTATGCGGCATATCTCGGCGAGACCGTCCGCGATATGGGACTTACTCCCGATGACCTTGACCTCAAGGCTGGTATCTTCGGAGCCGAGCCGTGGACTGAGGAAATGCGCCGCAGTATAGAAAAGTCGCTGGGTATCAAGGCTTATGACATCTTCGGACTCACAGAGTCAAGCGGTCCCGGTGTTGCTTTTGAGTGCTCAGAGCAGAAGGGTATGCATATCAATGAGGACAACTTTATCCCTGAGATAATTGATCCCGAGACAGGTGAGGTGCTTCCCGACGGCGAGGTCGGTGAGCTTGTATTCACAAGCATTACTAAGGAGGCATTCCCTCTTCTTCGCTATCGTACACGTGACCTCTGCAAGCTCACAAGGGGCAAGTGCTCATGCGGACGTACTCTCGTAAAAATGGCTAAGCCTATGGGCAGAAGCGACGATATGATGATAATCCGCGGAGTAAATGTATTCCCGTCACAGATAGAGACAGTTCTCATCGAGCAGGGCTATTCGCCGAACTATCTTATTGAGGTAGACCGCGTGAACAACACGGATACCCTTGACATCAACGTTGAGATGAATCCTGACCAGTTCTCTGATAAGGTCAAGGATATGCAGAAGCAGGAGAGAGCACTGGCAAGTGCTATGAAGGATATGCTGGGCATCAACCCGAAGGTACACCTTGTATCGCCAAAGTCTATCGCAAGAAGTGAGGGCAAGGCTGTAAGAGTTATCGATAAGCGCAAGCTTCATGACTAAGTTAAAAGCAGACGGCAAAGGGGAGACCCCCTCCGGCGGAGCGCAGGTTATATTTGCGAGACTGGAATTTCAGGCTCGGCAGCCATATTTTTCCGCTAAGGGAAGACGACTGAATGCAGTCTGTTGAATAAAATATCTTTAATTATTTTAAGGAGGTTTCATTTATGAAAATCAAATTATTTTCCACAAACTATATGCCTGAGCAGGAGAAGTATCAGAGATTTGCGGCTTTTGAGAACGAGCTCAATCAGTTTATTCAGACTGTAAAGGTCATCGATATCAAGTACAGCACATCAGCAGGTCTTTGCCACGACGCACAGACTCATGTAAATGAGTATGTTGATGAGCATTCTGTACTCGTTATGTATGAGGATATCGACAAGAAGTGATCGCTTTTTCTGCGGTCGTGAGAGCTGATGCAAAGATATGAGATGTCCTCTTCTGCGCTTTGTGCAGAGCGAGGGCGCAAGGCAGCTATATGGCTGTAGGGGCTTTGCGGTCAGTCTTTGAAACAAACTAAAAGGAGGATCGTCGTATGTCAAACGTAAGACAGATCTCGGTTTTTGTAGATAATATGCCCAATCAGGCAGCAGGTGTTATGAGGATAATCAAGGAGAAGGGTATCAATCTGAGAGCCCTCAGCCTCGCTGATACTGCTGATTTTGGTATAATCAGGCTCATCGCCAATGATACCGAAAAGACAGTGGATATACTGAGAGCGGCTTCATATGCAGTAAATGTGACAGAAGTGCTGGCGATATCCATTCCTGATACTCCCGGACAGCTCAGCCGTGTGCTGGACGTGCTCGGTCAGGACAATGTAAATGTTGAGTATATGTACTCGTTCCTCGGTACCTCAGACAGGGCTGTATCTTTCGTTATCCGTGTTGACGATAACGCTCAGGCAGCCGAGGCACTCAATAAGAGCGGAATTATTCAGCTTACCGAAAATGATATTGCCGAAATGTGAATGTTGCACAAAAAGAGAGCCTGTTTTGAAAAAATATTAAAAACGCTTGACATAATTCCCGTTGATGTTGTATAATTATAATACGATATTTAACGAGAAAATATTCGACAGGAGTGATGGAAAATGGGACTTCTCGATAAATTTAATGACGCAAGCAGGGGGGTGTCGGAAAAGGCTAAGAGTATCTCTGAAGCCAATAACCTCAAAAGAAAGATACTTTATGAGGAAGAGCGTATAGTGGAGATATTTACCGACATCGGAAAGAGATACTATAAGAACCCGGATGATGATCCTGCGGCTCTTAAAGTACTTTGCGACGATATAGATACAAGACGCAGAAGAATTAAGAAGATGAGATTTGAGCTCAACGGCATAAGAGGCTATAAGATATGCCCCAAGTGTGACGCTGAGGTAAATGAACGCTTCCAGTTCTGCGGACGCTGCGGCGCAAGACTTCCCGATATTGAAGATGAGGACTTCATGTCCCTTGAAGCAAACGATTATTACACAGAAAGCAGCAATAACTTCTTCAATGCTGATTCTAACAAGAACTATTGATCACATGGGCTGTTCTGAGGCTATCGGAACAGCCTTTTTATTACAAAAGCGAGTCCTTATGTGCTTGCAGATGAGCCTTGCAGGGATACACAGCACAAACCAGAACGCCGAAAAGGGTATGCATATCTGACCAAGAAAATTAAAAGGCAGATCAGAGTAATCCCAGACGTTCCAGTGCATAATAATGTTATCATATATACCTACCGCAAGCTCTATAGCTGTTATGAGAAACGAGCCGAGGGCGCAGCTTTTCATAAGAGTCATAGTTCGGCGGATGTTTATGGCATAGAGGATAGTCATTACAAAGCCGCCTGTCAGGCACATTGTCCAGTGTGTGTAGCCGCGCATGACTATTTCAACAAGGCTGTAGCAGAAGCAGCCCATAAGGAATGAAAACAAAAGCTGTGATGGCTTCATGGTATCACCTCGAAAAAACATATATACATATTATTACCATTTTTATCTTGAATATTCAGGAAAAGGAGCTGAAAAAATATGCGAAAAAGCTGTATACTTATGCACATATCCAGCCTTCCGTCGGAATACGGCATAGGACAGATGGGAAGGGCGGCATTTGAGTTTGTGGATTTTCTCAGATCCGCAGAGGTAAAGTGCTGGCAGATACTGCCCCTTTCGCCTACAAGCTACGGCGATTCTCCCTATCAGTCCTTTTCGGTAAAGGCAGGAAATCCCTACTTTATCGACTTTGAGGTCCTTGAGGGGGACGGTCTTTTAGAGCATCATGAGTTTGCCTCATTTGAATGGGGAAATGATCCTGAGTCTGTGGACTACAGCCTGCTGTATCAGCACTGCTACGAGGTGCTGAAATTAGCCTACGGGCGCTTTAAGCCTGCGATATTTCCAGAGTATAAGAGATTCTGCGAGGAGAATAAAAAATGGCTGGACGAGTACGCTCTGTTTATGGCGCTGAAGTTCAGAAACGGCGGCAAGCCCTGGTACGAATGGGACGAGGAGCTGTCCATGCACAGGGCAAAAGCGGTATCAGCAGCGAAAAAAGAGCTGAAAAAGGACATCGGATTCCATAAGTTCATACAGTTTGAGTTCCAGCGTCAGTGGAGCGAGCTGAAAAAATACGCCAACGACAACGGTATTGAGATAATCGGTGATATTCCGATATACTGCGCTCTGGACAGCGTTGAGGCGTGGTCCTCGCCGAGACTGTTCCAGTTTGACAGAAAGCGCAGACCTATAGCTGTGGCAGGCTGTCCTCCTGATGATTTTTCGCCTCTCGGTCAGCTCTGGGGCAATCCCCTTTACAACTGGAGCTACCACAAAAAGACAGGCTATGAGTGGTGGATAGACCGTATCAGCGCCGCAGTGAAGCTTTACGATATTGTCCGTATCGACCATTTCCGCGGCTTTGAGAGCTATTATTCCATTCCCTACGGCAACGAGGACGCGACGGTAGGAGAGTGGGAGAAAGGTCCTGACTATGAGCTTTTCAGACTTGCCGAAGAAAAGCTGGGCAGGCTGAATATCATCGCTGAGGATCTGGGCTTCATTACTCCCGAGGTAAGGAAAATGCTTGATAAATGCGGCTATCCCGGCATGAAGGTGCTGCAATTCGCCTTTTCTGACGGTAAGAATGAGTACCTGCCCCATAACTTCAGCAGCACAAATTACTTCGCATATACTGGTACACATGATAATGAGACTCTCAACGGCTGGGTGGAGACCTTAGACAAAAAGTCACTGAAATTCACTATGAAATACCTTAACGTCAAGAAGAAAAAGGACATACCTATGGCGGTAGTCCGCGCGGCTTGGGGAAGCGTTGCTGAGGTGGCTGCGGCGCAGATACAGGACTTCCTTGACAGTCCCAAGGAGGGCAGAATGAATACGCCCTCTACGCTGGGCGGCAATTGGCAGTTCCGCACTAAAAAGTCGGATTTCACACCTGAGCTGGCGAAGAAGATACGTAAGCTGAACAGATTGTATAACCGATAAACAGTTGAGAGTTGAAAGTGGAGAGTTGAGAGTTAAGGGTGTGACCTGTCGGTCACGTATCTGAATTTTTTTAATCTGTTCGCGTAAGCGAACACCGCAACTCTCAATTCTCAACTCTAAACTCTCAACTTCAAGAATAGGAGTAAGGGAATATGGATAAGAAAATGTTTATGGAAAAATTCACAGGAAGACTTCCGAAGGATATAAAGTCTGCCACACCGCAGCAGCTTCACGACGCTCTCGGCAAGACCGTTATGGAGATGTTTGCTGACCGCTGGGACAATGCCCGTCAGGAGCACCTTTCAAAGCGCCGTGCAGCTTACCTCTCAATGGAGTTCCTTGTGGGACGTGCAGTGTACAATAACCTGCTTGTTCTGGGTATCTGCGACGAGGTGGAGAAGATATTCTCGGAGCTTGGGCTTGACCTTGCAAGCCTTGAGGAAATAGAGGACGCAGCCCTCGGAAACGGCGGTCTCGGCAGACTTGCCGCCTGCTTCCTTGACAGCGCAGCTACACTGGCGCTCCCTCTTGACGGCTACGGGATACGCTATAAGTACGGACTTTTCAAGCAGTCTATAGTTGACGGCTTTCAGCGGGAGGACATCGATGACTGGACAAAATACGGCGACCCGTGGTCAGTTCGCTGTGATGAGGATACAGTTCTCATTGAGTACAGCGGTCAGACCGTAAAGGCAGTGCCCTATGATATGCCTGTATTCGGTTTCCGCACCGAAAACGTGGGAACGCTGAGACTCTGGCAGGCTGAGCCCGTCAAGGAGTTCGACTTTGACGTATTCAACAAGCAGGACTATCTTGAGGCTTCAAAGGAGAAGATATACGCCGAGGATATATCCCGTGTGCTCTATCCTAACGACGATACAGACGAGGGCAAGAAGCTGAGATTAAAGCAGCAGTATTTCTTCAGCTGTGCTTCACTGACCGATATTATTAGGAAGCACAAGGCAAGATACGGTACTCTCGACAACTTAGCGGACTACATCTCCGTACAGCTTAATGATACTCACCCTGTTATCTCTATCCCCGAGCTTATCAGACAGCTTGTGGATAACGAGGGCTTCACCTTCGAGAAAGCCCTTGAAATGGCTAAGAGAATATTCAATTACACTAATCATACCGTTATGCAGGAGGCTCTGGAAAAGTGGCGCACAGACCTTGTGGAGGAGCTTCTCCCGAGGATATACGCTATTATTATCCAGATAAACGAGGCTCTTATGGCGGAAATGTACGCAAAGGGCGTGGAGCGCTCCAAGATAGACCGCATTAAAATAATCAAGGGTGACCTTATCCATATGGCGGATATGGCTTGTTATGCGTCAAGTCATATCAACGGCGTTGCTGAGATACACACACAGATACTAAAGGACACTGTTCTCGCAGACTGGTTCAGCCTATATCCCGAGCGCTTCCGCAACGAGACAAACGGTATCACTCAGCGCCGCTGGATAGCGCTCTGCAACAGGGAGCTTTCCGCGTATATTACGGAGCTTCTTGGCAGTGACGACTGGATAAACGACCTCGACAGGCTCAAGGAGCTTGCAAAATATGCCTATGATGAGAACGTGCTTCGACGCTTTATTGACATAAAGCAGGGCAAGAAGCGTCAGCTGGCTGAGTTCATTAAGGCACACGACGGGATTGAGATCGACGAAAATTCTGTTTTCGATATTCAGATAAAGCGCCTGCATGAATACAAGAGACAGCTTCTCAATGCCTTCTCCATACTGTGGATATACTACGGAATAAAGGACGGAAGTATAACGGATTTCAAGCCCACAACATTTATATTCGGAGCTAAATCTGCTCCGGGATACCGCCGTGCAAAGGCAATAATCAAGTTCATCAATGAAGTGGGCAAGGTAGTCTCAGAGGACAAGGATACCCGTGACCTTATCAAGGTGGTATTCGTGCAGAATTATAATGTTTCCTACGCCGAGAAGCTTGTTGCGGCGGCTGATGTTTCAGAGCAGATTTCTACCGCAGGCACTGAGGCAAGCGGAACGGGCAATATGAAGCTTATGCTCAACGGTGCGGTAACTCTCGGTACCTACGACGGTGCTAACATCGAGATAGTGCAGGAGGCAGGCGAGGAGAACAACTACATCTTCGGCGCCCGTGTTGAGGAATTGGAGAAGATAGTTCTCGAGTATGACAGCCGCAGTATCTTTTCATCTGATGATATGATACGAAAGGTGGTATCATCACTTATCGACGGCACTGTTTCCGACGGCGGAAGCGGTGATTTCCGCGAGCTGTACATGGCTCTCCTTGACGGCGCAAGCTGGCATACTCCAGACCATTATTACCTCCTCGGAGATATGAGGGACTACGTTGAGACAAAGCTTCGCTGTGTAAGCGACTACAGTGCAGACAGAATGGGCTTTGCTCGAAAGCAGTGGCTGAATATGTGCAATGCAGGCAAGTTCAGCTCTGACAGAACTATTGCAGACTACGCTGAGAATATTTGGAAGATAAAATAACAGCTATTTATCGGGGAAAACCTTTCTGAGGAAAGGTTCCTCTGACGGAGGCGCGCCCCTCTGTCCTGCGGACATCTCCCCGCACTGCGGGGAGTCACCCCGAACCCCTTTCCAAAGACTTTTAGCTGGTTTTTTCTATGATAGAGCCACCTTTTAGTTTATAAGAGGGGGCAAATTTGTTTTGGGGCTCTATCATAGAAAAAACGAAATAACGGTCACTGAATGGGATACGGGAAAATCTTCTTCAGAACGGCTGCCTCAATAATAAGCATTATCCTCCCTCATATATACTCCCAAAAACGCGTTTTTTCAATGCAAACAGGTTGAATTTTAGAAAAATAATTTTTGAGTTCTGCGTTTTATACAAAACTATTATCCGCATTTGTGAGCTTTCACAGATGCGGATTTTTCAGTGACAAATGTCACTGAAATAGTGACAAATGACACTTTAATGTGCTGCCTTTAATATGGTATTATAATATCAGAAAAGGGGGGAGTGACTATGAAAAAGTCAATGAAAGTATTGCTTATTGTTTCAGCGGTGATGACAGTGATCGGTGCTGCTTCACTTATATTTGCATGGAGCTTGCGTATTCTGTTTACCATAGGGCTCAGTATGGGCTTCGGTGTAATAATATCACATTTTATCGGCAGTAAGGAAAGAGACAGAGTGCCTGTATGGCTGAGCATTCTATTTGTGCTTTCGTTTATTCCCATAATGCTCTGCTTTTACTGGTCCATAGATGCAGCAGTCAACGGTACAGGCGGAGGAATGATATTCCGCAAAAAACACGGCTGGGAGGCAT
Organism: Ruminococcus sp.; assembly: GCF_024684275.1. Next base: position 3,135 of record NZ_JAIKXF010000134.1, on the reverse strand, counting down.
TCTCTGAGACTTTTCTGATAACAACGTTACTGCTTACGGTGATACCTGCTATACCAATGGCAGTTATAGTGCAGATCAGATTCATAGCATTGTGTATAAAGCTGAGGAAAAAGAGAATTTCTGAAAGGAGCTGATCTTATGAATAAGGTCGAAAAGGTGCTTATAGGCGTATTTGGTCTGGGAATATGCGTATATCTTGCGGAATGCATAGACAGGGGAATGAGATACGGCTTCAGCGGTGGATTTCTTGATTATATTACTTATCCCATATTCTCGGCATACGGATTAATATTAGCAGTGTCGGTGATAGGTCTGATAACGCTGTTTATCGTTCACGCAATAGTCAAGAGAAGAAAAAAACGCGAGTTAAGGATAACAAGGACTGATAAGATATGGTTCGCAATATCATTTTTGCCTGCCGCTCTGCTCCTGCTCTATGGGCTGTACAGTGCTATAGCAGGTGTGGATTTCCTGTGGTCGAAGTGCTACGGCTTTGAAGGCTTCATTGTAGCAGTTGTTTTCGGCGGTATCCTTATAATCCCTGTGCTTCCTCTGTGTATCATCTGGCAGATAATTTATCTGACAGGACGTCATAAAGCAAAAAAGGCAGAAAAGGAGCTGAGCTTATGAAAAAGTATGAAAAGGTTTTATTGGCGGTATTCGGAAGCTGTGCAGTTTTGGCGATATCATTTTTGCTGTATTCGTGGCTGGAATTGGAAAAAGGACTCGGTGAGCTTGATGATGAGACAATGGTTCTGCCATTATGGGGCACATTCCTGTCGTTATTCGGTGTATTGGCTGTTTTGGTGTCGTGGAGACTGAGAAAACGTGCTGAAGCAGGTGAGAAGCCTATATCCAAGCTCTATAAAGCAAGCTTTATACTGTCCTTCGTGCCATTTGTATGGTTGGTGATATATTCTTTTTACGGCATGGCGGACGGCTTTACATTCATGTCATCTACTACCTATGGTGGAGAAGCCTTCTATGAATACTTTGTGTGGTACGGAGTTATTATATTCGGAGCACTTATCCCTGTATTCCCGTTTCTCGTCTTCTGGCAGATACTTTATATCATCAAGAGGATACAGTACAGGAAGCTTATGAGAGCAAGAAGTTAATAGTGAGAAAGAGCTCCCCGATATTATGTCGGGGAGCTCTTATGTTAAAATATAAAAATATGTAAAGCTGGCTTGACAAAAAATGTAAAGCGTGCTATACTATAATCACAGACAAAGTAAAGCAAGTTTTACATCAGTGAGGAGGTAATATCATGGCTGAGTTTTTACTCGATTTCATCGATGCGGCTTTGCCGTGGGTGACAGCAGCTACAGCACTTGCGGTCGTTTTTGCTTATAGCGGCAGGGCAAAGAAGGAGAATAAACATGAAAAATAAAATTCAGGAGCTGCGGAAAGCCAGAAAGGTCACGCAGCAGGAGCTTGCCGACGCTCTCAGCGTCACGCGGCAGACTATTATATCACTGGAAAACGGGAAATACAATGCATCTCTCACTCTCGCCCATAAGGCGGCGCAGTTCTTCGGCACTACCATTGAGGAGCTGTTCATATTCGAGGGCGAGGAGAACTTATAAGGAGGATTATTATGGAAGAATTCAGAAAGAAAATACATAGGGAATTAATAGTAATGCGAATATTGTGCGTTCTGGTTATCGCTTCACTGTTGATATATAAGATACTGACAAGGGATAGTGACAGCTATTTCTCAGGCGTTCTCTACGGAGTTACAGGAGCTATGGTTGCTTTGGGGATCGGCTATTCGGTAAGATTCAATATGGCTCTGAAAGATGATGTGAAGCTGAAGGAGATGTACATACAGCAGAACGATGAACGCAACAAGCAGATATTGAAGGAATCAGCACGGACATCAAATACTATTTACCTTTTTGTGACTGCTATTGCAGCAATAATTGCAGGCGCATTCAGTGAAACTGTTTCAATGACACTTAGTATAGCGATCGTAATATATTCGCTTATCGAAGTAGGTGTTTCGGCATATTACAACAAGAAAATATAAGGAGGATAATTATGGAAGAATTCAAGAAGAAATTACAGAAAAAGCTCTGGATATCAACCTTTTGCTGTCTGTTTGTACCGTTTGTACTTATCGTGATGCAAATAATCACTAAGAAAGACGTGGATTACGCAAGCGGAATGATATACGGTGCTGTCAGCGGTGCGCTTGTTACAGCGGTGTTTAATCTTGCGCGTATGTATTCGGCTCTTCATAATGAAGATAAGCTCAAAAAGATGTACATAGAAGAAACGGACGAGCGTAATATCATGCTGAATAAGGAAACATGCAATACAGCGCTTATAATAAGTCTTATATGTATCTCATTCGCTTCCGTCATAGCTTCGTTTTTCAATATCGGCATAAGTATTGCCCTTGCCGCTGCAGCCTGCTTTACGGCTTTGGTTACAGTAGTTGTGAGGATATACTACAACAAAACAATGTAAAACCAAAACTCCCCGATAGCTGTCTCGGGGAGTTTTTTTACATTCGTTTGTACATAGTACACGTTAAACTGCCGTAAGCGATAGCAGACTATCTGATTTGCAGAGAGTGAGCGAGTTTACGAGCGTCAACGTGGCAAGGGTGCAGTGTCACGCTGCAAAAACTCCCCGATACCTGTTCGTATCGGGGAGTGATTTTATATTCGTATGTGCACGTTAGTTTTCAAGCGGAAATATTCCGTTTGATCGGTCTTCAACGAAGAGCGTCACGCTGCTTACTTCTCAGCGAGCTTTGTGAGGTACTCGTAACGATTAGCAGCAGTCTTCTCTGCCTTCTCGAAGAGCTCCTTAGCACGGTCTGGGAATGAACGTGTGAGTGCGCTGTAACGAGCCTCGTTCATGATGAAGTCCTGATATGACTCTGTTGGAGCCTTGGAATCGAGCTGGAATGGGTTCTTACCCTCAGCAGCAAGACGTGGATCGTAACGGAAGTTGTTCCAGTAACCGCACTTAACAGCCTTCTCCATCTCAGCCTGACAGTTAGTCATACCGCCCTTGATAGAGTGCATCTCACAAGGTGCATAGCCGATGATGAGTGATGGGCCCGGATAAGCCTCAGCTTCCTTGATTGCCTTGAGTGTCTGGTTCATATCAGCACCCATA
>NZ_JAIKXF010000126.1 GCF_024684275.1 Ruminococcus sp. | reverse complement strand
TGTTGCTGTAGGACTGCTCATGACTATGGTCACATTCGCTTCGGTATTCCTTTGAGGGGGCGATATAATCGTCGTCGTACTTAGCGGCGTACCTTTCATTATATTCATCATAGTCCTCTTCTTTTCTTCTTCCGAACATCTGCTCACCTGCCTTGAAGACCTTCGGCTTTTCTGTAATTATTCAGCGCTTCAAGAATTATACACTGTACATTATCGGGAGCTTCGATCTTATTCAGTATAATGGTTTTAAACGGTGTTTTTGCTGCCAGATCTCCCATAATGTTCCTGTCGGCATAAAGCACAGACAATCTTCCGGCTTTTTTTCCGAATTTTTCCGACATAACATCAGAAACATGACTGTAAGGTATCTTAATGGTATTTTGTCTTGTCATTATCATGATACTTTTGTCAGTAACAACATAAAGACCTTTTTTCGCCTTTATTTCCCTCTGTACCAGTTCGACAAAGAACAAGACTATCATTATAACAGCAATTATTGCAAAAATAACAGTTACCAGAAATATAAGCACTAACAGCAGTACAAACAGCAGTTCTGACGCTATCTTCATCACCTTGAAAAAGGTCGTTCTTTTTTCTGCTGACGAACGGCTTCTCCATTCGTCCTTTCCGCCGTACCACAGGATATGCTCGCCGTCTTCAAGATAAGGCGAGACCAGAGCATTTATACGCTCATCTTCACCGAAGTCATCAGCCTTTACAAGGTCTGTATCCTTGATCTCACCGAACATCTGCTCACCTGCCTTTAAGCCAAATATCTTGCCTTATTTCTTATGAACGGTAGTCTCCGTTTATCTTGACGTAATCATAGGTAAGGTCACAGCCCCATGCAATGGCTCTGCCCTTGCCATCGCCGAGGGATACCAGTATCTTTATCTCCTCTTCTTTAAGGATACGTGCTGCAAGCTCCTCTGAGAACTCTATTACACAGCCCTTCTTGCCAAGCTGGACAACTCCGCTGTCAGAAGCCATTTCGATGTCAACCTTTGAGATGTCGAAATCAGCGTCGGAATAGCCGAGGGCACAGAATATTCTGCCTGCGTTGGCGTCCTCGCCGAATATCATAGCCTTGATAAGGCTTGAACCGATGATAGACTTTGCGACCTTCTCTGCAACAGCGTCAGTCTCAGCGCCCTTAACTGCGCACTCTATGAGCTTTGTAGCGCCCTCGCCGTCACGAGCCATCATACGTGCAAGGTTCATCATGATAGCATAGAGAGCGTGTCTGAACTTCTCAAAATCGCCGTCATCGTTGGTGACAGGCTTGTTGCCTGCGTCGCCCGAAGCCATGATACATACCATATCATTTGTTGAGGTATCGCCGTCAACGCTTGCTCTGTTGAGAGTTACCTTGACTATGTCACTGAGGGCGCGCTGTATCATCTCGGAGGAGATAGCGGCATCTGTAGTAAGGAATGTAAGTGTTGTAGCCATATTCGGGTGTATCATGCCGCTGCCCTTGAGCATACCGCCCATAGTGCAGGTCTTTCCGCCCAGCTCAAACTGTACGGCAATTTCCTTTTCTGCTGTATCGGTAGTCATGATAGCTTCGAGGGCTCTCTTGTTGCCGTCGTAGGTAAGTCCCTTTGTGAGGTCGTCCATAGCGTTGGCGATAGGCTCGATAGGGAGAACCTGTCCGATAACGCCTGTAGAAGCTACGATAACGTCGTTCTCGTCGATACCGAGAGACTTGGCAGCCAGCTGGCACATCTTTACAGCCTTCTCTACGCCGTCAGGATTGCAGGTATTTGCGTTTACCGAGTTTACGATAACCGCTCTTGCCTTGCCGTCGCGGATATGCTCCTTAGTAACAAGTATAGGAGCGCCCTTTACCTTATTTGTGGTGTATACTGCGGCAGCCTCGCACATCTTATCGGCAACGATAAGTGCAAGGTCGTTTTTCTTCTTTGCTGTGGGAACAGCGTTGTTTGCAGCTGCATTTGCCTCTGCCATTTCTCCGAGAGGCTTGTGTGCAAGACCGCACTGTACGCCGTTAGCCTTAAAGCCCTTTGCTGCGCATACTCCGCCCTCAACAAAGGTTATACCCTTAACTTCAACAAGTTTCATTTGTTTCCTCCTTGATCTTCTGTGCGAATTTTGAAACTATATCCATATATTCGTTCCTCTCCTCCTCCGAGCCCCAGTGATGGGACTTAGCCATAAGACCTGCGTTCTCAAGCATAGGTCTCATCTGCTGATAGAAGAGTCTGAGGTATTTTTCTTTTCCTGTATAAAGGTTGAACATCAGCTGACCTTCAAACATCTCGCCGATAAACGGATCGTCATTGAGGAACTCTATGGCTCTTTTTATAGCCACACGGGAGCATATCTTCTGACGAAGCATACGGCTGACATCTGATACTGTAAGCTGGTCCTTTGTTTTCGCCATGATAGTGTTGAACCACTCATCAACTGTATAATCTATGCCGTCGTCCTCGATGAGGTCATACTCATAGATCTCTTTAAGTGTTTTGCTCATTTTACTTCCCCCCGATATAATTGAAGTAACATCATAAGGCTCAGACAAGTCCTGTTGTCTCGTCTATGCCCATCATTATATTTAGGCACTGTACTGCTGCTCCGCTTGCTCCCTTTCCGAGATTGTCAAGGCGTGAGCAGAGAAGTATCTGTTCATCGTTTCCGAATACAAAAATCTGCATTTTGTTCTGTCCGCTGAGAGTATTTGAAGCAAGGAAGAACGCCTTCTGCTCGTCAGCTGACATAAGAGGCATGACCTCTATCATATTTGCACCTGAATAGTGCTTAGCGTACATCTCGTGTATCTGCTTTGCAGTTACCTTATTGCCGAGCATTCTTGTCTGTATGGGTACGCTTACGACCATACCGCTGAAATAGTCGCACACCATAGGGTTGAACATAGGTGTATAGGTAAGTCCCGATACGGCTTTCATCTCAGGCAGGTGCTTGTGCTGCTGAGAGAGGGCGTACTGACGGGGGCTGTTGAACTCAAAGGGCTTATCCTCGCTCTCATAAACTGCGATAGCCTTTTTGCCTGCTCCGCTGTAGCCTGATGTAGCATAGGCGAAAACAGGGAAATCAGCAGGTATGATACCGTTGTTTACCAGCGGATATACTATAGAAGCAAAGCCGCTTGCATAACAGCCGGGAACAGCTACTCTGTTTGAGGTCTCTATCTTTTTCCTGTGCTCGGAAGAGAGCTCGGGAAAGCCGTAAGCCCAGTCGGGATTTGTACGGTGAGCTGTAGAAGCGTCGATGATACGTACATGGTCGTTATCCTTGTCGATAAAGGAAACAGCCTCAATAGAAGCGGCGTCGGGCAGACAGAGGAATACATAGTCTGCACTGTTTATAAGACGAGCACGCTCCGCAGGATCTTTTCTCAGCTCCTCGCTGATCTTCATTATCTCTATGTCGTTTCTGTCCTTAAAACGCTCCTGTATTTTAAGACCTGTTGTACCTTCCTGACCGTCTATGTAGATTTTTACTGACATATTGTTTTCCTCCGTTTTCACTTAGAACTAAGATCTAAGATCTAAGAACTAAGTCTGTTTTCTATCCATAATACATTAACACTAATTCCATTATCGGGACGCCGAGGGCGGCGTCCCCTACTAATCACTTGCGGGCGGCGGAACGCCGGCCCCTACGCTCTTTTAACTCTTAGTTCTTAGCTCTAAGCTCTTAGTTCTTTTTTCTCTTGTTGACCTTTCGCTCATACTTGGCGCGCTTAGGGTCCTCAAGGTCTGAATTGTCCTCTATCATAGAGTGCCATACGCTTACGCCAAGAGTTATTATCACTATCAGTGCGAACCAGAATATATGCGCACTGGGTACAACTGCCAGCCAGAGTCCCATTACGAGCTCTCCGACAGCCCATATAACTCCCATAAGGATAGTAAGACCTATGGTAAAAGTCACATCTTTTTTCTTCATATCAGAGTCCCAGTGCCTTTTCTGCGAGAGCTATCTGCTCCTTTACAGCGTCAGGCGACGGACCGCCCTCGGACTTTCTCTCACGGACACAGGTATCAAGGCTTATAGCCTCGTATACGTCCTCGGTAAAGAGGTCTGTCATTGCCTTATAATCGGCGATAGGCAGTGTTTCAAGAGTAAGCCCCTTTTCTATGCACTGAGCAACGAGGGTACCTGTTATCTTGTATGCATCACGGAAAGGCATACCCTTCTTAACGAGGTAGTCTGCACAGTCCGTAGCATTTATGAAGCCTCTTGCGGCAGCGTTTCTCATGTTGTCCTTGAGAACGCGCATAGTTGCCAGCATAGGAGTAAAGGTCTTTACGCAGAGCTTTACATTGTCAACTGCGTCAAAGATAGCCTCCTTGTCCTCCTGCATATCCTTGTTGTATGCAAGGGGGAGTCCCTTCATCATGGTGAGAAGTGTCATGAGGTCGCCGTTTACTCTGCCTGTCTTGCCGCGGATAAGCTCTGTAACATCGGGGTTCTTCTTCTGGGGCATGATAGACGAGCCTGTAGCGAAAGCGTCGTCAAGCTCCACAAACTTGAACTCCCATGAGCACCAGAGGATTATTTCCTCGGAAAATCTTGAAAGGTGAGTCATAAGCAGTGACAGAGCGCAGCCCAGCTCAACGCAGTAGTCTCTGTCGGAAACGCCGTCAAGGCTGTTGGGCATAGGAGCCGTAAAGCCCAGAAGGTCCGAGGTCTGCTTACGGTTTGTCTTATATGTAGTACCTGCAAGAGCACCGCTTCCCAGAGGGCAGTAGTTCATTCTCTTTGCGGTATCCTGTAATCTTTCCATATCGCGGAGAAGCATCCACACATACGCCATAAGGTGATGTGCAAGGGTTATGGGCTGTGCTCTCTGCAAGTGAGTATAACCAGGCATAATGGTCTCGGTATGCTCCTTAGCCATTTTCACCAGAGTAACTGCAAGCTCCTTTACAAGGGCGTATATCTCGTCTATCTCATCGCGGAGATAAAGTCTCAGGTCAACAGCCACCTGATCGTTTCTTGAACGTGAGGTGTGAAGTCTCTTTCCCACGTCGCCGAGACGCTTTGTCAGCTCAGCCTCAACAAACATATGGATATCCTCAGCGTTGGGGTCAAGCTCCAGCTTGCCGCTGTCTATGTCGGCAAGGATACCTTTCAGTCCCTCGATTATCTCAAGGCTGTCCTCCTTGGTGATAATGCCGCAGTCTCCCAGCATGGTAGCGTGGGCGATACTGCCCTTTATATCGTGGCGGTACATACGACCGTCAAAGGCAATGGAAGAATTGAAGGCATTTACGCCCTCGTCCACCTGCTTGGAAAATCTTCCTGCCCACATCATATCTGCCATAGTTTACTTCTCCTTAATTATTGTATGGAACGCCGTCCTCGACGTCCCACATCAAAGTCTGTACTGTAGGGGCGAACATTGTTTGCCCGCAATTTATACATTCACTGACGGGCGCACACTGTGCTCCCCTAAATATCAATAATGCTTCTTATTCCTGATATTCTGATACACTTCAAAGACTTCAAGACACTCTTTTCTGTCCAGTTCTTCAAAAAAGTCATGCTCGCCCTCATAGAACACCTTGTCCCTGAAGCCGATGCTGTCGGTATCGCCGACATTGCAGCCGTAATATACCTTTCTGATATTAGCCCACAGGATAGCTCCGCGGCACATAGGGCAGGGCTCTGCGGTGGTGTACAGCTCGCAGCCCGTAAGGTCGTGTGTGCCAAGCTTTTTGCAGGCGTCACGTATTGCCATCATCTCACCGTGACAGGTGGGATCGCTGTTTTTTATGACCTCGTTGTGACCTCTGCCGACTATCTCGCCGTCTCTGACAATGACACAGCCGAATGGTCCGCCGTGGTGTGCATTTATACCTGTTCTTGCCTCATCAATGGC
>NZ_JAIKXF010000124.1 GCF_024684275.1 Ruminococcus sp. | reverse complement strand
GGAAACTGCTGATGTTGTAGCCAATACTATTAAAGAATGGGCTATAGAAAGAGGCGCGACCCACTATACTCACTGGTTCCAGCCTATGACAGGTTCAACGGCAGAAAAGCATGACTGTTTTATCAGTCCCGCGCCAAACGGCATGGCTATTATGGAATTTTCAGGCAAAGCTCTTGTAAAGGGTGAACCTGACGCTTCATCCTTCCCTTCAGGAGGCCTCAGAAGAACAAGCTCCGCAAGGGGATATACAGCATGGGATCCGACTTCCTATTGCTTTGTTAAAGAGGGAAGCCTTTATATCCCTACGGTCTTTGTATCATATACAGGAGAAGTTCTTGATAAAAAGACTCCTCTTTTACGTTCGATGCAGGCACTCAGCAAGACGGCTGTACGTTTCCTCAAGCTTTTCGGAAATGACAGGGTAACAAGAGTTACTTCAACAGTAGGAGCTGAACAGGAATATTTTCTTATAGATAAAAAAATGTACGATCAGCGTGAGGATCTTATCCTTACAGGCAGAACTCTTTTTGGTGCAAAGCCTCCGAAAGGTCAGGATCTGGACGATCAGTATTTTGCAAATCTCCGTCCGAGGATCGCTGCATATATGGCAGATCTCGACGAGGAGCTTTGGAAGCTGGGCATCTATTCAAAGACAAAGCATAACGAGGTAGCTCCCGCACAGCATGAAATGGCTCCTATATTCACTACATCCAACCTCGGAACGGATCAGAACGAGCTTGCGATGGAGGTAATGGAAAAGGTCGCACTTAAGCACGGTCTTGTATGCCTGCTTCACGAGAAGCCTTTTGAGGGCGTTAACGGTTCGGGCAAGCACAATAACTGGTCTATGTCTACGAATGACGGTCAGAATCTTCTTGATCCCGGCGATACTCCTATGGATAATCTCCAGTTCCTTACAATACTCTGCGCTCTTATCAAGGGCGTTGACGAGTATGCAGATCTTATGAGACTTTCAGCCGCTTCCGCAGGCAACGATCACAGACTTGGCGCTGATGAAGCTCCGCCTGCTATCGTTTCGATGTTCCTCGGCGAAGAGCTTGAAGCTGTTTTGCAGGCTATCGAGGATGATGCTGTCTACAAGACAAAGGCACGTGCTTTCAAGATCGGTGTTGATGCGCTGCCGTCATTCCCGAAGGATTCCACCGACAGAAACAGGACCTCGCCTTTTGCTTTTACAGGAAACCGTTTTGAGTTCAGAATGGTGGGCTCTTCCGATAATATTGCCTGCCCGAATGTTCTGCTCAATGCCATCATGTGTGAGGAGCTCAGTCAGTTTACCGAGATACTTGAGCCTTTCAAGGGCAAGGACAACTTTGATGCCGAGGTAAGAAAGCTTCTCAAGACTGTTATCAAGGAGCACAGAAGGATCATCTTCAACGGTGACGGCTATTCCGAGGAGTGGGTAAAGGAGGCAGAAAGAAGAGGTCTTCCCAACTATGCTTCAACAGTTGACTGTATGCCGCACTACACAGACGAAAAGAATGTACGCATATTCCGCAAGTTTGAGATATACAATCAGAATGAGGTAGCCGCAAGAAAAGAGATACATCTTGAAAAGTACTCGAAGACAGTTCGTATCGAGGCACGTACCATGATAGAAATGGCAAGAAAGCAGCTCCTTCCCGCAGCAATGGATTATGTTCAGTCCCTTTGCGAGGCTATAGCTACAAAGAAGCAGATAGGCTTTACCTGCAACACAGATGAGAAGATAGCAAAGAAGCTCAATGAGCTTTCAGACCGCTTCTACGAGTCTATCGAGCGCCTTGAAGCCCGCGTTACAGAAGCGAATGCAGTTTCGGGCATTCAGAAGCAGGCTGAGTTCTTCCATGATGTGGTTCTTGCTGAAATGGATATAATGAGAAGCATTGCCGATGAGATAGAGCTCAATATGCCGTCAGCCAAGTGGCCGATACCTGCATATTCCGAGATAATCTACAATGTCTGATAAATAAGAAACGACCTGTGACAGCGTATTTGCCGCCGCAGGTCTTCTTTTTTAAAATATGTCTGCTTTTTTGTCTGAGAACCTGTTTGTCCCCTTTATACTTAGCCCCTCATCGAAATCATCCAGGAAATGGTGGGAGCTTTCTCCTCTGTGATAAGAGATGAGAGTCTGTAGATTTACATTTTCAACGCTCCTGAAAATGTTCATATCAACTGCGGGATTGGTCAGACGCAGCTGTTTTAGAAGCTGCTTTATCTCAGCACGCTTTGAGCTGCCTTCTGCTTTCGTGGTTTGGCAGGCGCATTGTATGAAGGAAAGCTTATTGTACTCAGTCCAGCTGATGATATCGTTCTCTCTTATAAGATAAAGAGGGCGTATAAGCTGGACTTTATAATTCTCACTGTGAAGCTTCGGCATCATTGTCTGTATCTGCGAGCCGTATAGCATCCCCATGAGAATAGTTTCTATGACATCGTCAAAATGATGTCCGAGAGCTATCTTGTTGCAGCCGAGTTCTTCGGCTTTTTTGTACAGCCAGCCTCGTCTTAACCTTGCACAAAGGAAACATGGGTTCTTTTTTTCTTTCGCAGCTGACTCGAATATTCGTGTATCGTATATTTGTATCGGAAGCCCGAGCTCTTCGGCATTACTGATTATTTTTTCTCTGTTTTTGGGAGCATATCCCGGATCCATAACGATGTATTCGGCGGAAAAGATTATTTCGCTGTATTTCCGGAGCCTTTGTATGCACTTTGCCATTAGCATTGAGTCCTTGCCGCCGGAGATACATACGGCTATCCTGTCGCCGTTTTCAATGAGCTTGTATTCCTCAATGCCTTTGCGGAATTTCGACCATATACATTTGCTGAATCCGCCTGTGATTGAATTATCTATGCTGCTGTTCATAACGATCCTCACTCTGTGCATATTATATATTAAATATACAGCGAAAAGCTCATAATGTCAAGAAGACAGAGTGATTTTTAACAAGTTACATATAAAGCCTATTGACTATGTATGAAAAATACAGTATAATTAATATGAAGTTCTTAGCAGACGCATAAACAATATATAATGAGGTGAAGCAAATGCATAAGCTTGAAGAAAGTATCAACTCGCTCACTAAAAATATCCTTTCGGATTATGAGAACAACAGAACCATAGATGAAGTAAAGACCTTCGATCATCCCGATAATGACGATATCGTTGAAATTATCGAAGCTCTCAGACGTATAGTTTTTCCCGGATATTTCCGCAACCGCAGCTTCAGGGTATATACGGTAAGAAACAACATATCCATGATACTTGAGGATGTTATATTCAAGCTTATCAGGCAGATATCAATAGTGCTCCGCTATGATGAAAAGTATGTATCATTAAGCGAGAACGAGGTTAATCAGGCTGCCGAGGACATAACATTTGAGTTCCTTGGAAGGATCCCTAAAATAAGAGCGCTTATCGAAACCGATGTACAGGCTGCGTATGACGGTGACCCTGCCGCATTCAACAAGGACGAGATAATCTATTCTTATCCCGGACTTTACGCTATACTTGTCAACCGACTTGCACATGAGCTCTTTTTGCTGGGAGTTCCGCTTATGCCCCGTGTAATGACCGAGCACGCTCACAGCAAGACGGGTATTGATATACATCCGGGTGCTACTATCGGAAAGTATTTTTTTATCGACCACGGTACAGGCATAGTTATCGGTGAAACTACAGAGATAGGGGACTATGTCAAGGTATATCAGGGCGTTACCCTCGGTGCGCTTTCTACAAGAGGCGGACAATCCCTCCGCAATAAAAAGCGTCATCCTACCATTGAAGATAATGTTACTATCTATTCGGGAGCTTCCATACTCGGCGGAGAAACAGTTGTCGGACGCAACGCCGTGATCGGCGGTAATGCTTTTATTACCAGGTCAGTTCCTGCGGGTGCGAAGGTAAGTATCAAGAATCAGGAGCTTCGTTTTAATTTTGATTCTTCCAATCTTGTTCACAGCTCTGATCTTGACCCTGACGAAACATGGTTTTATATCATCTGAAAAGTGCTGTACTGCCCGAAATATTGCGGTTTGAAAAATGAGAAGAAATTTTTTCGAAAAAATTCAAAAAAAGGCTTGACAATTTTTCGGCGGCGTGGTATAATATTAAAGTCGTCGGAACTGATTAACCGATGAACGGAAGATAGTGTGGGGGTTTAGCTCAGCTGGGAGAGCATCTGCCTTACAAGCAGAGGGTCACAGGTTCGAGCCCTGTAGTCCCCACCAATTCTTTGGCCTCGTAGTTCAGTTGGTTAGAACGCCTGCCTGTCACGCAGGAGG
>NZ_JAIKXF010000105.1 GCF_024684275.1 Ruminococcus sp. | reverse complement strand
GCATCGCAACAAAATTCAAAATCAGGAAACATATTCTCCACCTTTCTCCTTTTGCAGCCATACTGCAAGAAGCGAAATATCAGCTGGAGACACTCCGGATATTCTTGATGCCTGACCTATTGAAACTGGTTTTACTTTGTTAAGTTTCTCTGCGGCTTCAAGTCTGAGACCGTATATTAGGTTATAATCCGTATACTGAGGCAATTTCTTCTCTTCAAGTTTACGCATTTGCGCTATCTGTTGGAGCTGCTTTGAAATATATCCTTCGTACTTGATTTGTAAGTCAACTTGCTCGCAGACATCACTTGGTAGTTGTTTACGCTCTGCATCAAACTCAGCAATATCGTTATAACTGAGCTGAGGTCTTCTTACAAGGTCAGCGATCTTACAGCCTGTACTCAATGGAGAAGTGTGCATTGTTTCGAGAAAAGCATTAAGTTTACTTGACGGTGAAATATTAGTCTTATTGAGTCTTGTGATCTCTTCCTCGACCAATCGCTCCTTTTCCAATAATTTTTCATATCTCTCTCGTGAGATAAGTCCGATTTTATATCCGATTGGCGAAAGTCTCTGATCCGCATTATCTTGTCTAAGAATCAATCTATACTCACTTCTTGAAGTCATCATTCTATATGGATCTGAGCATCCTTTGGTTACGAGATCATCTACAAGTGTACCAATATATGAGCTTGCTCTGTCGAGAATCATTGGTTCTTTGCCCTTGATTTTAAGTGCAGCGTTTATTCCTGCAACTATTCCCTGAGCTCCAGCTTCTTCATAGCCTGAGCTTCCGTTGAACTGTCCTGCACCGTACAGACCTGAAATTTTCATGAATTCAAGTGTAGGGGTGAGCTGAAGTGGGTCGCAGCAATCATACTCAATTGCGTATGCAGGTCTCATTATCTCGACGTCTTCAAGACCCTCAATTGTACGCAAAAATGCAAGCTGAACATCTTCCGGCAGTGATGACGACATTCCCTGTAAATAGTACTCTTCTGTGCTCAATCCCATTGGTTCAACAAAAAGCTGATGTCTTGGTTTATCAGAAAATCTTACAATTTTGTCCTCAATTGACGGACAGTATCTCGGTCCAACACCCTCTATTCTTCCGGAGTATAAAGGCGATCTGTCGAGGTTTGCGAGTATGACTTCATGTGTATTACTATTTGTATAAGTCACATAGCAGCTTACTTTGTTTCTTAGCCCTTCTACCGGAGTTTCAAATGAAAACGGGACAATATCTTTATCGCCATCCTGACGTTCCATGATATCAAAATTGATACTTCTCTTATTAACTCGACATGGAGTTCCTGTCTTGAAGCGTCGAAGTTCAACTCCATTTTCAATCAAACTCTTAGAGAGATACTTGCTTGGCAAAGCAGAGTCCGTACCGCTTTCATATGATACTTCGCCAATATGAATCTTTCCTTTAAGATAAGTTCCGGTTGCAATAATCACAGCTTTAACTGCATACTCCGCACCGAGTGAAGTCCTTAATCCAACAATTTTACCATTTTCTACAATTATCTCAGCAACCTCAGCCTGTTTAATAAAGAGATTTTTCTGATTTTCGCAAATATTTTTCATGTAATTATGATACATTACTCTGTCCGCCTGCACTCTTAGACTGTGAACTGCCGGACCTTTACCTCGGTTCAGCATCCTGCTTTGAATAAAGCACTTGTCAGCAGCTTTGCCCATTTCTCCGCCTAAAGCGTCTATTTCACGGACAAGATGACCTTTTGCAATTCCGCCAATTGACGGATTGCATGGCATATTTGCAATCTGATCCAGTGATATTGTAAACATCACAGTCTTGCATCCAAGCCTTGCGGAAGCGAGAGCAGCCTCAACTCCGGCGTGACCTGCACCAACAACTGCAACGTCGAATTCTCCCATTTTATATGTCATAAAATTACCTCTTTGATTGTTTCACGTGAAACATTATTTTCCCACACAGAATCTTGAGAATACTTCATCAACAACTTCATTAGTTATCCTCTTGCCTGTAAGTTCGAGAATATGTTGTTCTGCCTCATCAAGAATGACATTAATTGCATCCAGCATCTCGCCATTATCAATAGCCAAAATGCAGTTATCGATGCAATCAATTGCAGATTCAATACATCTTTTCTGACGCTCGTTTGCGGCAGAAACTGAATTTATAGTCATATCATTTATCTCGAAAATATTCTCAATGACATTTTTAAGCTCATCTATACCTTTATTTTCCTTTGCGGAAAGATATACAATATGTTTAAGTTTATCACTTATGAGCTCTATATCAAGTTTTTGTTCTACATCATTTTTGTTTATTACAGCGACTGTATTTTTATTATTAATTTTATTAATTAAGTATAGATCGTCCTCCGTAAGCGGACAACCTCCGTCAAAAACTGCTATTATAAGTTCCGAAGAATCAATAAGCTTCTCAGCAATATCAACTCCTATACCCTCTATCACATCGTTAGTCTCGTGAATTCCAGCGGTATCGGAAAGACGCAGAGTGATGTCACCGATACTTACTGACTCCTCAACGACATCTCTTGTTGTACCTGCAATATCAGTAACGATACTTCTGTTGAATCCGCTTAGACAATTGAAAAGGGTCGACTTTCCTACATTCGGCTTGCCGATTATAGCAGTTGAAACGCCCTCACGGAGTATTCTTCCGCAGTCGTAATTTTTAATGAGTGAGCCAAGCTCAGCACTTATATCTGAGAGTTCGTTTCGGAGATTCTCCGGCTCGACTGACGGTATATCCTCCTCGGGATAATCAGCCCAAGCAGCAAGGTCACCAAGCAATTTCATGAGCCGCTCTGAGCACTTGTCCACTCTTTTGAAAGCCGCTCCCTCTCGGAGATTCTCAGCCATTTTAAGCTCACGCTCGCCCTTGGCAGAGATAATGTCCATTACCGCTTCTGCCTGAGTGAGGTCGAGCTTTCCGTTAAGAAAAGCTCTTTTGGTGAACTCACCTGCTTCTGCGTTAATTGCACCATTTTTCAGAGCTGCACGAAGAATTCTTCTTGTAACGTAAAGACCTCCGTGGCATGATATTTCAACAACGTCCTCACCGGTATAGCTGTGCGGAGCTTTAAAAACGGTAAGGATACAGTCATCAAGACGCTCACCGTTATCGTGAGCGATACCGTAAGCACAGGTATAACCGCTCATATCGCAAACCTTTTTATCACCATATGGAGAAAAAATCTTCTCCGCAACTTTTATCGAATCATCGCCTGATATGCGGATAACTGCTATACCTCCCGGAGCGTCGGGAGTGGAAATTGCAGCGATTGTTGACAAAAAAATCACTTCCTAAAAAAACAACGGCAGGATATGCCGTTGTTCAGAATATTCAAAGTTACTAAGATCAAAGTTCGATCTTTCCGTAAAGACCGCCTTCCATAGAATCTTCTGGCTTTGGTCTTTTGTAGTCTTTCTCGAAGCTTGTAGAGAGATCAACTGATCTGCGTTCCATGCTTACTTCTCTGTCACGATTCTTTCTCTCTCCGCCTCTTCTGTCATTTCTTCTTCCGCCGTCACGTCTGTTATCACGGCGTCTGTCATTCTTCTTAGGATTATTTGAAGAAATGATTATCTTTCTGTAAGGCTCTTCACCGACTGAACGTGAAGAAACTCCTTCGATATTTGAAATTGCTGAGTGGATAACTCTTCTCTCGTAAGGATTCATTGGCTCAAGCGGCTGTGATCTGCCGGTTCTGAGAACTGACTTTGCTACCTTTGCTGCGAGCTGTTCGAGAGTATCCTTTCTCTTACTGCGGTAACCGAGGCAATCGATAGTGATACGGTAATAGTCCTTATCACCCTTGTTTGCGATTATGGAGCAGAGGTACTGGATAGAATCAAGAGTCTCTCCTCTTCTGCCGATGATAGTGCCGTTATTATCGCTTTCGATATTGATAACAGCACCAGTCTCATTCTGGTATACAGTGAACTGAACGTCTATATCCATAGCTCTGAGAATGCTTGTGATATAGTCTTTAGCGAGCTTTACCTTTGGGTGAACAAGAGCTTCGTCCTCGATAAGAGTGAAATTCTCGATAGAGAATTCCTGATCATCATCTTCATGAGCTTCAGCAGGCTTAGCTTCTTCTTTAACTTCATTTACAACGGGAGCAGCTTCCTTTTTAGCAGCAGGAGCTTCTTCCTTCTTTTCTTCCTTAACAGGTGCCGGAGCCTCAGCCTTTACAGGAGCTGCCGGCTTAACAGCTGGTGCCGGTGCAGGAGCTGATTCTTTTACAGGAGCAGTCTTAGCAGCTTCTTCGACTGTAGCTTTAACTACAGCCTCCTTTTTGCCGAGACCAAACAGACCTTTTTTACCTTCTTCAAGTATCTCAAATTTAATAGCTTTATCTTTTCCGAATTTCCTTACTGCGAGTGCTTTAGCCTCTTCGATCGAATCGGCTTTAAAAATTTCAGTCATATTTATACCTCCTTAAATAGATCAATCCTCGTTATCGCTGTCGTCGTAAGCGTCGCCGTATTTTTCAGCCATTTTTCTTCTTGCTTCTTTAATTTTATCTCTGTTGTACTTATTCATTTCAGAACGTGATATTTTATCGTTCTTATTGGACTTCTGATTGTTGTTACCGCCGTTCTGCTGCTGATTCATAAGCTCCTGCTGTTCCATCATTCTCTGCATGAATGTCTTTTTCTCAGGGTGCTTTTCAGCGTATATACGAGCTTTTTCCTTTTCCTTCTCGTTTATAGCTTCTGTTCTTTCAGGAGTAAAGTACTGGTTAAGAGCAAAAGTGATAACGAATGAGAAGAGTGCGGACCATATCCAGTAGAAACCGATACCGGCAGGCACTTTGAATGCGAACCAGATAGAAAGTAAAGGCATCAGGTACATCATAGCTGTCATGCAGCCCTGTCCCTGAAGGTTAGGATTCATTTTCTTCTGACGAATCTGGCTGTAAACAGATGAAAGGAGCTGAGCCAGACCTGCGAGGAACGGGATAAGTGCGAGTATTACAGCTTCCCTGTTCCATGTATCAGGGCTGAGTGACGGATATTTAGCGAGATTAGCACCGAATACATTGAAGTTATCATAGAATTCATTAACTCTGTCTGCAAAATTCTCGCCAAGGTTCTGGAATTTTTCAGGAGCTTCCGCAAGTTTTTCTCTGATGCGGAGCTCGCTTCTGAGGTCACTTGACTTTACACCGGCTATCTCACAAGCCTGTTTTCTTACACTCTTTGATATACGAAGAATATGAGTGATAGGCTTATAAACAACGTCGAGGACACCGAATACAAGGAACATCTGAATGAAAGCCGGCAAGCAGCTTCCCATAGGGTTTATGCCTTCCTCGATGTAAAGCTTCTGCTGTTCCTCCTGAAGTCTCTGAGGATTATTCTTAAAGCTCTTTCTTAATTTTTCAAGTTTCGGATTAAGAAGCTGCATACGAGCAGCATTTTTCTGTGTCTTATAGTTTACCGGCAGGAAGA
This sequence comes from Ruminococcus sp., assembly GCF_024684275.1. The sequence continues at coordinate 57,916 of NZ_JAIKXF010000105.1, read as the reverse complement.
TTATCTTCGTAACAATAGTAAATACAATTATAGACACAGCGTAATTTTTACACAAATAATTTATAAACTGCATGAGGTATCCGAACGGGATACCGATAATATCATAAAGTGCGTTCAATATTCATCCCTCTTAAATTTCATTGTCTTCGTTTCCGCTTACATTATTACTATGGATCGCAAAGTAATCGATCTTTTTTCTTTTAAACGTAAATTTATCGGGAACTGGGTCTATACCGCCCATTGACCAGGGATTACAGCGAAGTATTCTCCAGGCGGAGAGTAAAAAACCTCGTATCAGACCAAATCTTCTGAAAGCATCCAGAGCATAATGGCTGCAGGTTGGATAATACTTGCACTTTGCCGGAAAGAGCGGAGATATACACTTCTGATAAAATTTTATCAGAAGAACAGCAATATATCTCATACCCTTGACTTATTAGGAGCGAAGCTCCTGAACATCCTGTTAATATCCTGAACACCGTATTTTTCCATATATCCGCAGTATTCCTGAGATTTCACACTGCAAATGAAGCTTCTTGCCACTATGACGATATCCATACCAACAGGCATATTCACCTCTGACATCCTGTAGGCAAGGCGGATAAGTCTTTTAGCTCTGTTGCGTGAAACGGCGTTTCCTACCTTTTTTCCGGCAGTAATGCCAAGTCGGTTAAAAGGTTTGCCGTTAGGCTTCACATATATGACCGAATATTTAGATGCTGAATATTTTCCCTTTTTATAAAGTGTAAGAAAATCCTTATTATCGTTTAAAATTTCAGTATAAAGCATAATAATACCATAAGCATACTATACTAACAAAAAAGACCACAAAATAAAGATTTTGTGGTCAGCCTCGTCAGTGAGTTAATCTTGCTCTGCCCTTAGATCTTCTACGAGCTAAAACCTTTCTGCCGTTCTTAGTAGCCATTCTCTTCATGAAGCCGTGCTCCTTCTTCCTGTGGAGCTTCTTAGGCTGATATGTTCTTTTCATATTCAGTGTCCTCCTCTCTCGAATTGTTATACAAGAGCTGTAAAAACCGCTCTGACAAACGTGAATTGCGTGCAGAGACACTTCGCCCTGCATTACACTAAATCATTATATATTAAAAAGCCTCTCATGTCAAGCAATTCCCGAAATTTTTTTATCTCCACATTCATTTTCAGTTTTTTTACCAATATATCTTTAACGAGTACGGGAATAATTTCAATACTTTGTCCAATTTCAGCCATTTTCTCAAAAGCTGAGAAATATGATCTTCTGAGAAAATAATTTTTAAACCACCCTCTTTCAACATTTTCACACTCGCAAAATCAGTCTTTGAGGGATAATTTTAAGATGATTCAACACAGTTTTCAACAATATGTCAATTTGTGTGTGGAAAGAAGTTTTATTTTCTATCTGGTTTACAGTGAAAATCACTTGCATTTCAACAGTGTTTATGATATAATGTTCTTATATATTAATATAGGAGAGTATCGTTATTTTTTCTCCAACCAAAAAATACGGAGGTTTCTATGAATTCATTTGACGAGGTTTTTGAGAAAGTCAAGAGCTACTGTCTCGAAAACGGAAAAATACCTGAAATTGCAATAAAAACATGGATAAATCCACTTGTTCCCCTTAATTTCAACGGAACTGAGGCTGTTTTCAGCGTTCAGACCGAATTCCAGAAAAATATCGTTATGACTACATACGAGGCTACACTAAAGGAAGCTTTCCTTAACGTCCTCGGGCTTAATGTCAATATCGTCATCAACGTTGAATCAGACGAGCCGGAAAAGATAAAGGTCCCCACAGATGCCGAGCTTGAGCAGAAACACGCTGAGCTCGAACAGTCATACAAGTTCGCAAACTATGACTATACCTTCGATACCTTCATCGAGGGACGCTCAAACGAGTTTGCCCTTGCCTGCAGTAAATCTGTAGCCAAAAACTGCGGCTCAAAGGCTGTTCCGGACTACAATCCGCTGTTTATCTACGGTCCTTCGGGAATGGGAAAAACTCACCTCATCACAGCTATCGCCAACGAGGTAAGAAAAAATCACCCCGATTTCAACATCGTTTATGTTACCAGCGAGACCTTCGGCAGCGACCTTGTAAGCGCTCTCAACAAGAGCTCTATATCCGATTTCCATGATAAGTACAGAAATGCGGATATACTCCTCATAGACGATATACAGTTCTTCTCCGGAAGAGAGCGTATGCAGGAGGAATTCTTCCATACCTTCTACAAACTCCACCAGGAGGGCAAGCAGATCGTTATCACCTCAGATAAGCCGCCAAAGGAGCTCCTCACCCTTGAAGAGCGTCTGCGCACACGTTTTGAGGGCGGACTTATCGCCGATATATCTGCACCTGATTATGAGACCAGACTTGCTATCATCAACAGAAAATCCGAGCTCTTAGAGCTTAAAATGCCGAGCGAAGTCGCTGAATTTATGGCTAACCGTCTGAAATCCAACATCAGACAGCTTGAGGGCGCAGTTGTACGCTTAAAGGCTCTCAATCACTTTGCAGGCAGCCCTATAACCATATCTATGGCTCAGAGCGTTATGCGCGATGTCCTCGCTGACGAGCAGCCTATCCCCATAACCGTTGAGAAGATCATCTCAGAGGTATCCACAGTTTACGGCGTATCTCCAGACGATCTGCGCTCAAGCAAGCGTTCATCACAAATATCAACAGCCCGTAAGGTAGCTATTTATGTAGTCCGCGAGATAACTCAGATGCCACTTGCTTCTATCGGTACAGAGTTCGGCGGCAGAGACCATTCTACTATAGTTTACTCGGTAACAAGCGTTACAGAGTCTATGGAAAAGGACTCAAACCTCAAAAATCTTGTAAACGACATCATCAAGAACATCAAGGACAAGAGTAAGGTCTGAGTCAACGTTTAAAAATGTTGAAAATGTTATTTCAACATAGTTTTCAACACTGTGTTTAAAATTGTTTTAAAACTCAAACCTCATAAATTTTCCTATGCCGAAAAGTTTTTTCGGATCATGTACACCACTTTTATATGATATCATTTCAACATCTGAAACATTCAACACTCAACATCAATGTGAAAAAAGCTTCATAAAAAAATTAAAAATTCTTTCTTTCCACCGTTTTCTCAACTTTTTTTCCTTTTCAACTCCACAACGCTCAACCAATTTAACACATGATCCGACCTTCCGGAAATACTTTTCACAATTTCAAAATTTTCACAACACAACCTTGTGGACGAGCTTTTCGGCGTATATCTTCAAAAAATAACGATCCTAACTTTTCCACCGACACAATAACAACAACAATATATATTTATTCTTATCTTATCTTAGCTTACTTCATTTCTGCTAAGAATTTTCACGGAGGCATATCATAATGAAATTCATCTGCGATAAAAATGAGATCAGCGAAGCGATCAGCAATGTATCACGAGCTGTATCACAAAAGTCAACTATCCCTGCTCTCGAAGGAATAAAGGTACGTATCTCACCGAACAGTGTAGAGCTTACCGCTTATAACCTCGAAATGGGTATACGCACCTCAATAAATGCAAATACAGAGGGTGAGGGAGAATTTGTCGTAAGCGCAAGACTTTTCAGCGAGTTCACAAGACGTATGTCAGGGGACGAGATCACCTATGATATTGATGATAATCTGGTGATAAGCATTTCATGCAGTGCTACCGAGTGCAGCTTCCCTGCAATGTCAGCAAACGAATATCCCGAGCTTCCAAAGGTTGACTCTGCAAGGAGCTTCTCCGTAAAGCAGAGCATACTCAAATCAATGATAAATATGACAAGCTATGCTGCTTCACTCAATGAAAGCAAGCCTGTTCTCACAGGTGAGCTTTTCGATATAGAGGAAGGCAGCTTCAATATGGTCGCTATAGACGGCTTCAGACTTGCTATCAGAACAGAAATGACTGACTGCACCGAGAAGTACCACTTTGTAGTGCCGAAGAAAGCTCTTCTCGAAGTTTCAACCCTTATAAAGGACGATGACGACGAGAAGCTTTGTACTGTATGCACCAATGACCGCCATATAATCTTTGAAATTGGCAACGTTTTTGTAATATCAAGGCTTCTTGAGGGCGTTTTCCATAACTACAAGATGAGCATACCAAACGGCTGCAAGACAGAGGTCATCATCAGCAAAAGGGATTTCTCGACCTGTCTTGAAAGATGCTCGCTCCTTATCGACGATAAGAACAAGTCTCCTATACGCTGCGAGATAGGAAACGGAGTTATGAAAATAAGCTGCAAGACGGGCATCGGTAAGATAAATGACACAATTTCTGCCGATATTTCAGGAGAAACTGTAACTATCGGCTTCAATAACAAGCTCATTCTCGAAGCACTCCGTGCAGCAGAGGGGGATAAGGTAAGAATACGCTTCAACGGCGCAATGAAGGTAATAGAGATACTTCCTCTTGAGGGAGAGAGCTTTATATTCCTTGTAATGCCGATACAGCTCAAAAACTAAAACTGACTGATACCGAAAGGCAGGTAATCATGGCTGGAAGAATCAAGATCAATACAGAATTCATCAAGCTTGACTCTCTTTTGAAGTTTGCCTCACTGGTAAATTCGGGCGGAGAAGCAAAGCAGCTGATACAGAACGGAGAGGTTCTTGTAAACGGCGAGGTCTGCACTATGAGAGGCAAAAAGATACGCCCCGGCGACGCTGTTTACGTGAACTGTAAAGAGGTAATCGTAGAGTGATGATCACCTACGCTGACATCGACGGATTTAAAAATCTCAGTGGGATTTCCTTTGCACCTGATCCGAAATACAATATCATTGCAGGACCTAATGCTCAGGGCAAGACCAATCTTCTTGAAGCAATGTGGATACTTTCGGGCTGTAAGAGCTTTCGAGGCTCAAAGGAAAAGGATTATATCTGTTTGGGCGGAAACCGCATGGAATCAAAGATAAAGATCTTAGACAGCGTCCGCGAACAGAAAATAACCTTTGAGATGACCAGAAGTGCCGCAAATCCAAAGAATATCACGTTAAACGGAGTAAAACAAAAGGGAACGAGAGCTCTTTTTGATGTTTTCAAGTGCATTGCCTTTATCCCCGATGACGTTGATATTATCAAGGGTTCGCCGGAAAAAAGGCGAAATTTCGTGGATATGGCAGCTTCACAGCTGAATCCCGTCTTTGTCATGCACATCAATAAAAACAATGCCATAATGAATCAGCGGAATGCTCTGCTGAAGGGCATAATGCAGGGAAATACTGACCGCGGCATACTTGAGATATGGGACAGACAGGCTTCCCGTGAGGGCGCAGTGATCTCCTATATGCGCCATGAGTATATACAGAAATTCAACTCTATCTGCGGCAGGCTATACCGCACCATTTCCGGCGGAGCTGAGGAGCTTGAGCTGGAATACAAGTCAAATGTTTTCCGTCCCGAGGATTTTGAGAAGCCCTGCGGTGACGAGGCTTATGAGCAGTATTACAGGAAGCTCGCGGAAACTGCCGAATATGACATCAGAACGGGCAGCACCCATGCAGGTGTAAACCGTGACGAGATAATCATAAGGATAAACGGAGTCAGCGCAAAGGACTACGGTTCACAGGGACAGATAAAGAGTGCCGCTCTTGTTATGAAGCTGGCACAGGCTGAGATATTCATGCAGAAGTCAAAGGACGCTCCCGTAATATTTCTTGACGATGTTATGGGCGAGCTTGACGAGAGCCGTCAGAGGTTCGTGTTCGACATGATAAAGGATATGCAGGTATTTATCACGACTCCGAATGAAAATGCGCTTCTGCCCGAGATAAAGGGAAAGATACTGCGTATAAGCGGCGGCAGAATAGCAGAGGTGGAAGAAAATGTATCTGCACATAGGGAATAATTACTCTGTGGACATCAGGGATGTGGTTGGAATTTTCGACATTGAGAATACCACTGTTGAAAAGTGTACCAAGAAGCTGCTTGAAAGAGCAGAAAAGGAACATCACTGTATATATACCACCTATGAAATGCCGAAAAGCTTCATAATCACCGTAAAAAGCGGCAGAGAGCAAGTATATATATCACAGCTGTCGGCAGCTACATTGAGAAAACGCCTTAAAGAGGGCGGCGGGTTCTGATATGGAAAAAGTTACACGTAAATATATCAGATTGGCTAATTACGATTATTCATCTAACGGATTGTATTTTATAACCATATGTGCCAAAAACAGAATACATTATTTTTCCGAAATAACGGAAGTAGGGGAGGCCGCCCTCGGCCTACCGAATATAAGATTGACAGATATTGGAAAAATAGTAAATAATAATATTCTCAAAATAAACGAGATTTATAAATACGTTTCCGTAGAAAAATACGTTATAATGCCAGACCATATACACATGATATTGTTTGTTTCAGATTATGATGTGGAAAATGGCGGGAGGCCGAGGGCGGCCTCCCCTACAAAATATGTTAATCTGATTATCAATGGTTTAAAAACAATATCAACGAAACAAATAGGTTTTTCGGTATGGCAAAGGTCTTTTCACGACCGCATTATACGTAATGAGAAGGAATTCCTTGAAATTTGTGATTACATTGACAATAATCCCATAAACTGGGGAAATGACATATACAACCAGAATTTTTGGAGGTAAATCATGAGTCAGCAGAACAACAACTACGATGAAAATGACATACAAGTCCTTGAAGGACTTGAAGCGGTCCGCAAGCGACCGGGTATGTACATCGGCTCTACAGGTCCGGGAGGACTCCATCACCTCGTTTACGAGATAGTGGACAACTCTATCGACGAAGCGCTGGCAGGCTACTGTACCGAGATAACCGTTGAGATACTGGAAGGCGATATTATCCGCGTTTCCGATAACGGACGAGGTATCCCTGTTGGTATCCACCCGAAGGAAGGTATCTCAGCAGCTACAGTCGTTTATACCATACTCCATGCAGGCGGTAAATTCGGCGGCGGCGGATATAAGGTATCAGGTGGACTCCACGGTGTTGGTGCTTCCGTAGTAAATGCCCTCTCAGAGTGGCTTGAGCTTACTGTCAAGGACGGCGAACACGTTTACTTCCAGCGCTTTGAGCGCGGTCACTACGACGAACAGCTCAAAATCATAGGCGATACCACAGAGACAGGTACTTCCGTTATGTTCAAGGCTGACGGAGAGATATTCGAGAGTACGGTTTATGACTATGAGGTGCTTCTCAAACGTCTCCGCGAGCAGGCTTTCCTTAACGCAGGCATAAAGATAGTTTTCACAGACAAGCGCGACAAGGACAATATACAGACGGAAACTCTCCATTATGAGGGCGGTATCCGTCAATTCGTAGAGCATATCCACGCTACAAGAGGTCTTGAAGCCCTCAACAGTGAGGTAATTTATTTTTCGGGAACTCAGGGCGACTCTTTTGCGGAGGTAGCTCTCCAGTACAATGACAGCTACAATGAGGTAATACTCTCATTTGCAAATAATATCCATACAAAAGACGGCGGTTCACACGAAACAGGCTTTAAAAATGCCCTGACCAAGGTAATAAACGACTACGGCATGAAAATGGGCAAGATAAAGGACGCTAAGGATAAGCTAAAGGGCGAGGACGTCCGTGAGGGACTTACCGCCATAATCTCTGTAAAGCTTACAGAGTGCGAGTTTGAGGGACAGACAAAGGGACGTCTCGGAAATCCCGAGGTTCGTCCGTTTATCGAGAAAATGGTTCAGGAAAAGTTTATGAACTTCCTTGAAGAAAATCCCGAAGTCGCAAATCTTATCTTTGAAAAGAGCCTTTCTGCTCTGAAAGCCCGTGAAGCCGCAAAGCGAGCAAGAGAAGCCGAGCGTAAAAAGAACGCATTCGGAAACGCTTCAATGCCCGAAAAGCTGGCAGACTGCGCTGAGCGCGATGCAAGATACACCGAAGTCTATATCGTCGAGGGAGATTCTGCGGGCGGCTCTGCAAAGCAGGGACGTGACAGACGCTATCAGGCTATACTTCCTCTCTGGGGCAAGATGCTCAACGTTGAAAAGGCTCGTATAGACCGAATCTACGGCAATGATAAGCTTGAGCCTGTTGTTACCGCACTTGGTACAGGCATAGGCGAGGATTTCGACATTGAGAAGCTCCGTTACGGCAAGGTCATCATCATGGCTGATGCCGATGTTGACGGTATGCACATCAGAACACTTCTGCTCACCTTCTTCTTCCGCTATATGAGACCTCTCATAACCAACGGAAATGTTTATATAGCGCAGCCTCCTCTGTTCAGAGTTGAGCGCAAAAAGAAGATATGCTACGCATTCTCCGACGAGGAGCGCGATAAATACATTGCCGAGCTATCAGAGGACGGCAAGTACAAGGATGTCGAGGTACAGCGCTACAAAGGTCTTGGTGAAATGGATCCCGAACAGCTCTGGGAGACCACTATGGACCCCGAGCATCGTACTATCGTAAGGATAGGCATGGAGGACGCTCTTAAAGCCGACGAGACATTCAGCATTCTCATGGGCGACAAGGTAGAGCCAAGACGTAACTTTATAGAGAAAAACGCCAGATTTGCACAGGATCTTGATATATGACAGGAGAAGCAATGGAAAATTACAAGCTTGAAAAGGAATACAAGGTCCCTGCGGATACGTTTCGTGACGCTTATCTTGAATTTCAGAAGAAATATATTTATCCCAAAAGCTATATTTATATGGCAATATTTGGTGTTTTGGCGTTAGCTTTGCTTATTTTCGGCATATTTGCTATGCATGACGCTCCGAAAAAGCAAAAATACATCATGTATCTTGCTTTTATTGTTGCCGCAGCCTTTTCACTGCGTGAGTGGTTCAATCCCCGAAAAATGCGCCGCAGTCTTACAGAATCCGTAAGAGCACTTGGCGAGCCAATATACAAAATAGGCATTGGCGATAAATTCGTCGATATTTCTACAGTTTCCGACGACCTCAGCAATATAGCCGAGCCCGAGGAGGAGGAAAACAGCGAAGAAAATGCTGATATTCCCGAGGAAACAGATCCCCTTCCCGAAAAGACAAGGCTCAATGTTGATGATAGCTTTCAGCTCATGGAATATGACAGGTTCTTCCTCATGCTGGCAGGAAAGGAAATGTTCTATATACTCCCGAAGGAAGGATTTTCCGAGTCTGAGCTGAAAATAGTCAGAGATATAAAGTAATATGACACCATTTCAAAATAAATTCAATTCTCTCAGGAGGAAAAAATGCTTTACACAGACAACTCAAAGGTAATAAATACCGAGATAGTTGACGAAATGGAAAATTCCATGCTCAATTATGCCATGTCGGTAATTGTTTCCAGAGCGCTCCCCGATGTAAGAGACGGTCTGAAGCCTGTACACAGACGAATACTGTACACGCTCCATGAGAACGGACTTACTCCCGAGAAGCCATACCGTAAATGTGCCGATACAGTCGGTGCTGTTCTGGGACGATACCACCCACACGGCGATGCATCGGTATATGACGCACTGGTAAGACTTGCACAGGATTTCTCTATGAGATATCCTCTTGTTGACGGTCACGGAAACTTCGGCTCCATTGACGGCGACGGACCTGCGGCTTACCGTTATACCGAGGCAAAAATGGCAAAACTCACCCTTGATATGCTCACGGACATAAACAAGGAGACAGTTGACTTCGTATCAAACTACGATGACCGTCTCAAAGAGCCTGCTGTACTTCCATCACGTTTTCCGAACCTTCTTGTAAACGGCTCTGTAGGTATCGCTGTTGGTATGGCTACAAATATCCCTCCCCACAATCTCGGCGAGGTAATTGACGCTTTGCAGCTTCTTATCGACGATCCGGACTGTACCCTTGAACAGCTCATGGAGCATATTCAGGGTCCTGACTTTCCTACAGGCGGCATAATCATGGGTAGAGCAGGCATACGTGCTGCCTATGCAACAGGCAAGGGCAAGATAACTCTCCGCAGCCGTACTCACTTTGAGGAAATAAAGGGCAGAAACTGTATCATCATTGATGAAATTCCGTATATGCTCCGTAAGGAGAGACTCCTCAAGAGCATAAGCCAGCTTGCAAGAGACAAGCGTATAGAGGGACTTTACGATCTCCGCGACGAGTCCGACAAGGAAGGTATGCGAGTAGTCATCGAGCTGAAAAAGGACGCTGTACCAAATATCGTCCTCAATAAGCTCTTTGCGCTTACACAGCTTCAGGATACAGTGGGCATCATCATGCTTGCCCTTGTGAACAACGAGCCTAAGATACTTACTCTGAAGCAGATGCTCCAGCACTACCTTGATTTCCAGGTAGACGTTATCCAGAGAAGAACTCGCTTCGACCTGCGCAAGGCTCTCGAAAGAGCCCATATCTTACAGGGCTTTGTCCTTGCGGCAGATTATATCGACGAGGTAATCGACATAATCCGCTCCAGCGCTACCGTTCAGGAAGCTAAGGACCGCATGATAGAGCGATTCAAGAACGTTGATATGTCAGCTCTACTTGACCGCGCACAGTACGACCTCACAGGACTTCACATTGAGGCTCAGACAGGTCTTTCACAGGAACAGGCTGAGGCTATCGTTCAGATGAGATTAGGACAGCTGACAGGTCTCGAAAGACAGAAGATAACCGATGAATTATATGCACTTCTCACCAAAATATCCGATTTCGAGGATATTCTTGCAGATGTGAACCGCGTTTATCAGATAATCATGGACGACCTCAACGTTATCCGCAAAAAGTTCAGCGACAAACGCCGCACTGACATCGAAAATGTCAGCGGTGAGGTGGATATCGAGGATCTTATCCCTGAGGAGGACTGCGTCGTTACTCTCACAAACAACGGCTATATCAAGCGTATGCCGCTGACAGAGTATAAGACACAGCACCGCGGCGGACGCGGTATCACAGGTATGAAGCAGCGTGAGGAGGATTTCGTGGACGAAATGTTCATCTGCGGCTCTCACGACAATATCCTGTTCATATCCAACAAGGGTATCATGTACAAGCTGAAATGCTATGAAGTTCCTGACGGCTCAAAGGCTTCAAGAGGCTTCAACCTCATAAATCTGCTTCCTCTCACCGAAAATGAGAAGATAGCAGCTATGATAAAGACCACAGATTTCAATGATGACAAGTTCATCACTATGGTCACAAAGAACGGCAAAATAAAGAGAACTAACCTCTCACTCTACAAGAACGTCCGCAAGAATGGTCTTATCGCTATAGGACTTGACGAGAACGACGAGATAGAGGGCGTCCGCATGACTGACGGCAATGCTCAGCTCTTTGTAGCAACTCACAACGGTATGGCTATACGCCTTGAGGAGAGCAAGATAAGAGCACTTTCACGTTCAGCTCACGGCGTAAGAGCAATCAAGCTCCGTGACGGCGACTACGTTGTAAGCATGGCAAGAGTCCGCGAGGGAGCTTCCCTCCTTACCGTTACCGAGAACGGCTACGGAAAGAAGACCGACCTTGACAGCTATCGTATCCAGAACCGCGGCGGCTTCGGACTTACCAACTACAAGACGGACGATATCCGCGGCAAAGTCTGCGGTATCAAGATAGTTGACGAGGATGACGATATTATCCTCGTTTCCAGCGACGGTATCATTATCAGGATACTTGCCAGCGATATCCGTATCATGGGACGTATCGCAAAGGGCGTCCGTGTTATGAGAGTCAACGAGGGTGCAAATGTAGTTGCATTCACCCGTGCCGAGCACGACGACAATGCCGAGACCGAAAAGGTAGAGCAGCTCACTGATGAGCAGCTCAAGGAGGCAGAAGCCGAGGCTGCACTTGAGGAGCAGAACGAGGTAGTAGTTGAAGCAGAGCCCGAGGACGACGATAACGAGGAATAATATCCCACTATAAGGAAAAAATCATTGATATATTTTTTACTTGCAGTTACAGTTTTTCTGCTCTATGCCCTGTTTGAAAATTTAATTGTTCTGACTGTCAGGCATGAAAAGCTTGGCAGCGGCATACGCATAGTACATCTTTCCGACCTGCATAAAAGGCACTTCGGAGAGGGAAATTCACGTCTGTGCCGTAAGGTAAGAGCAGAAAAGCCCGATATTATCATATTCAGCGGCGACCTTGTATCAAGGTCAATAATCACCCTCAGCAATGCTGAGGCGGCGCTGAGGGAGCTGTGCGAAATAGCTCCCGTGTATATGATATACGGCAACCACGAGCAGAGCATTTCCGAGGAAATGCGGGGCGAGCTTGAAGCAATGTTTGAGCGGAACAAGCAGATTATGCTGAAAAATCAGCATACCACCGTGAATATCCGCGGCAGAGTGCTGAAAATATACGGTCTTATGGAGCATTACGGCGTTTATAAGAAAAACGGCAGCTACCGTGACCTTGATGTTATCGACAAAGCATACGTCGAGGATAAGCTGGGAAAATGCCCCGATGGCGAGGTGCTGCTCATTGCACATAATCCGTTTTTTGGCAAAGCCTACGCGGAATGGGGCGCTGATTATACCTTCAGCGGTCATGTTCACGGCGGAATTGTGCGGCTTTTCGGAGTTGCAATGCTGTCTCCCGAGAGAAAATTCTTTCCTGAGTATTCAAAGGGAGTCTACGACTTCGGCGGAAAAAAGCTCCTTGTTTCGGCAGGTCTGGGAAAGCTTAGACTTTTCTGTCCCCCTGAGATAGTGGTCTACGAAATATAGGTTTAATACAGGAAAAATAACGAGAAATAGCCCTCCCTGCCGCTATAAACAGTGGTCAAGGGAGGTTTTTTTCATTGCATAAAAATTTTTTATTGACTTTCAGCCTGAATATGGTATAATAAAAATGTGTATCGTTATATTGATGGGAGGGATAATTTTGATAGCAGGTGTTTCTACAGCTTGCCTGTATCCCAAGCCCATTGAGGAGTCTCTTTATGAGCTTGCAGTCAACGGAGTTTCTACCGTTGAGCTGTTCATCAATACCCATTCAGAGCTGAAAAAGAGCTTCGCTCACGGCATTGCCAATCTTATGAAAAGATTCGATGTCAAAAGTCCCTCTGTACACCCATTTACCTGCGAGATAGAGCCGCAGATGTTCTTTTCGGAGTACGAGAGAAGAATTGACGATATGCTTGAATATTACAAGCTTTACTTTCGTTTTATGAATATCGTGGGAGCCGATATATTCGTTTTTCACGGCGGAAAACCCACCTCGATATGCACTCCCGAGTTTTACTGTGAAAGATATTCAAGACTTTACAGACTTGGCAGGGAATTCGGCATAACAGTTGCAGTTGAGAATGTTTCACGGTGTAAAAGCGCCTCATCGGTATTTATAAAAGAGATAAAGAATATGCTTGGTGACGAGTTTGCCTTTGTACTTGATACAAAACAGGCTTTGCGCTCAAATGAAAATCCCATGAAATTCCTTGACGTGGTGGGTGACAAGATATGTCACGTACACATAAGTGATTCGGGAGAAATGGGCGACTGTCTGCTGATAGGCAGAGGAAGATTCAATTTCAGGCAGTTCTTTGAAAAGCTTGCGGTATATAATTCGGATTGCAGCGTTATCTTAGAGCTTTACAGAGGCGGTTTTTCGGGTATAAGCGACCTTATATCCAGCTATAACAAGCTCAATAAGATGACTGAACCTTACGGCAGGGAGCAAAGCTTATGAAGTGTCCATACTGCGGATATGAAGAATTAAAGGTAATAGATTCACGACCTGTCGATGACAAGACTAAAAGGCGGCGTGAATGTGTAAGATGCGGTGAAAGATTCACAACATTTGAGGCTGTTGAAGCACCTCTACTTATGGTGGAAAAAAGAGACGGCAGTGTTCAGCTTTTCGACAAGGCAAAGCTGATAAACGGTATAGTCTCTGCAATAAAAAAGAGACCTGTCTCTGCTGAGAAGGTCACTGAAATAGCAAATTATGTTGAGAATTATTACGCAAATGCCCTCAGAACAGTTGCAAAATCCACTGAGATAGGCGAGCTTGTGCTTGACAGACTTCGTGAGATAGATCCCATATCGTATATCAGATTTGCATCCGTTTACAAGGATTTTACGGATATAGACAGCTTTGTAGCGGCAATAAGCGAATTTGACGGAAAAAAGCAAAAAACAGAAGATACCCCTGAATTTGATTCGGGGCAGTAATCATTATTTTATGGAGGTTTTTACTATGAGCAGCAACGGTACACCAAACGGATTGGACAATTTCCTTGAGAATTTCAACGACATCAATACCGAAACAACTTTTGTTGAGGCAGAGGTAAAGAAAAATTCCGCAATTGCGGCTATCGCATATCTTGTGCCGATCCTTTTCTTCCTTCCGATCTGTATTGACGGAAACTCAACTTTCTGTAAATTCCACGCAAATCAGTCACTTATATGGCTCATCGTAGCTGTTATTCTCGGAATTATATTCGGAATTTTAGGAGTTATACCATTTATTGGCGGACTTTTCAGATTGATCTTCGCACTTCTCGTGCTTGCAGTTGATTTTGGCTTCATTTACGGCACTATCAACGGCAAGGCTCTGAGACTGCCATACGTTGGAAGTCTTCTCAAAGTATTCTGATTCAGCTTACAGGCATTCTGATACTGCCGCTGTCCTCGCTGTATACCATTGAGGCAACGGCAGTATTGTCGCATACAAGGAGCTCTGCAAGCATTTTCTTGTTCTGTGGGCTGTAGTTTTTCACTTCATAGACGAAAAGCCTTGCATTTCTGCCTGCATATCGGCGGAGAGGAAGTCCCTGTTTATCCTGCATGAGGGCATATTCCTCATATACCGAGGAAAAGCTCTCGGGGATAGTCACGTATCTTTCGGATATTTCCTCTACCTCCCATCCGTGAGAGGCAAAATAGCTTATGCGCTGAGCGGCGCTTTCGGCGGCTACAGCCGATACCGTGTTAGTCTCACGCGTACTGCACGATGCAAGAGCAAATGCTGCCGCAGCAGCCATAAATATAGTTTTTCTCATTCTATCACTCCTATAACTGGTCAGTATTAAATCCTATTCACCTAAGTTCGTACATTATACCGAAAGGAGCCGCAATGGCGCAGATAAGACTTGATAAATTCATATCCGAGCGCACAGAGTACTCCAGAAGCCAGATAAAGGAGCTTGCTGCAAAGGGACGGATAACCGTTGACGGCGTAACTATAAAGCGCTCAGACACCAAGATAGACAGTGAAACAGCTGTAGTGAACGTATGCGGTCATGAGCTTAAAAGCTCGCGGTACAGATACATACTGCTGAACAAGCCGCAAGGCTATGTCTGCTCTACCGACGACAAGGACGGTGAGACCGTGCTAAGGCTCATACCGCAGGAAATGCGGACAAAAGGTATGTTTCCCGCAGGACGTCTTGACAAGGACAGCACAGGTGCTCTGCTCATCACAGATGACGGTGAGCTGGCTCACCAAATATTGTCACCACGCCGTAAAATAACCAAAATTTATATTGTGAAACTTGCCAGACCATTTGAGAATAATTATATTAACAAATTTGCAGAGGGAATCAGGCTCGCCGACGGGGAAACTTGTCTGCCGGCACGAGTAAAATCATCGGAAAACTGCGATAAATTGGCGATAATACAAATATGTGAAGGAAAATATCATCAAGTTAAAAGAATGTTCGCAGCTGTGGGCAATCACGTAGAGAGATTGGCGCGTGTATCGCTGGGATCACTGGTTTTGCCCGAAAAACTGGCAATCGGAGAGTGTATGGAATTATTGCACAAAGATGTTGAAAACTTGTTCAAACCACAGGATTTTGACCTTTTTTACACTCAATTTTTCCCTGTTTTTTCGGCAAATCTAATAAACAACGATTTATAACTTTGGCAATTTAGCAACTTGAAATATTTTGCAAAGTATGGTATCATATTAACATAGCTGATAGCGGAAAAAAATATATCGGCACAAAATTTTAACTGGAGGACAGGATTAAAAATGGCAGGCTTAACACTTAAAAACATTTATAAGAAATATCCGGGCGGCGTTGTCGCTGTTTCAGATGTAAATTTAGAGATAAGAGATAAGGAGTTTATCGTTCTTGTTGGACCTTCCGGCTGCGGTAAGTCAACAACTCTCCGTATGATCGCTGGTCTTGAGGAAATATCAGAGGGCGAGCTTTATATAGGCGACAGACTCGTTAATGATATTGCTCCTAAGGACAGAGATATCGCAATGGTTTTCCAGAACTATGCTCTTTACCCTCATATGACAGTATTTGAGAACATGGCTTTCGGTCTTAAGCTCCGTAAGGTTCCTAAGGACGAGATCGAGAGAAAGGTAAACGAGGCTGCAAAGATACTCGACCTTACACACCTTCTCGACAGAAAGCCAAAGGCTATGTCAGGCGGTCAGAGACAGAGAGTTGCTCTCGGTCGTGCTATCGTTCGTTCACCTAAGGTATTCCTTCTCGACGAGCCTCTCTCAAACCTCGATGCTAAGCTCCGTGCTCAGATGAGAACCGAGATCGCTAAGATCCACAAGAAGCTGGGTACTACATTTATCTACGTAACTCATGACCAGACAGAGGCTATGACAATGGGTGACAGAATCGTTTGTATGAAGGACGGTTTCGTTCAGCAGATCGATACACCTCAGAACCTCTACGAGAACCCTGTAAACAAGTTCGTTGCAGGCTTCCTCGGCTCACCTCAGATGAACTTCATCGATGCAGAGCTCAAGGAAGAGTACGGTCAGTATATCGTTGAATTCGGCGCAACAAACGGCAGAGGCAACAGATTCCAGATCATCGTTCCTGAGTCAAAGGTAAACGAGGACCTCGGTGCTTACGTTGGCAAGGAGATCATTCTCGGCGTACGTCCTGAGTCTATCCACGATGAGGAAATGTATCTTTCTAATGCTTCTACAGGTATTATTGAGGCAAATGTTGAGATCACAGAAATGATGGGTGCTGAGACATACCTCTATCTCCTTTGCGAGGGTATCTCACTCACAGCAAGAGTTAGCCCAAGATCTACAGCAAGACCTGGTGACGACATCAAGGTTGCTATCGATCCTAACAGAATCCATATCTTCGATAAGGAAACTGAAAAGGCTATTGTAAACTGATTAATTCTTTTCATATTTATCCTTTCTTTCTTGGTACACAGCGCCGCAAGACGTTGTGTACACGCAGATCACCGCAGTATATACTGCGGTTTTTTGCGTTATATAAAAAAATAAGCTACAGGAGAAGATAATGAGCAAAATTAGAGACTATCTTGAAGCACATAAGCAGGAAATGATAGATTTTCTTGCGGAATTGGTGGCAATACCCAGTGTTCAGGGCGAGGCTGAGGACGGCTATCCCTTCGGAAAAATGCCAGCAAAGGCGTTGGAAGCTATGCTGAAAAAATGCGAGGAGTTTGGTTTTACTGTTGAGAACGTGGAAAACTACGCAGGCTCGGCTGATGTAAACGATATGCCTGCACAGCTCGCTGTACTTACTCATTTAGACGTAGTTCCCGTGGGTACAGGGTGGACTTCAGAGCCTTATGTACTGCGCTGTGAGCCTGATACGGGCAAGCTGGTGGGACGCGGCGCTATCGACGATAAGGGACCTGCTGCTGCGGCTCTCTTTGCTGCAAGAGCTATTAAGGAGCTTGGTATACCGCTTAAAAAGGGAATACGGCTTATTTTCGGTACAAATGAGGAAAACGGCTCCGCAGACCTTGCATATTACCGAAAAAAGCGCGAATTACCGCCAATGGTGTTCACTCCTGACGGAGAGTATCCCGTTATCAATGCTGAAAAGGGTATGCTGAGAGTCTACTTTTCAACATCTGCACCTAAAAATGTTGAAATACAGGCAGGTACAGTTATCAATGCCGTTCCTTCAAGCTGTAAGGTGCAGATGCTTGTTGCTGAGAAAGCCGGTCCAAAGTCGATTTTCGGCACTGTTGAGGGACGTTCAGCTCACGCTTCTACACCCGAAAAGGGTGAGAACGCCATAACAAAATTTCTTTCAGACAATCATAATGACATTCCTGTATTGAAAAATCTTTCTGAGCTCTTTCCTCACGGTGAGCTTAACGGCAAGAGCTGCGGACTTGGCTTCCGCGACGATATATCCGGAGATATGACCTGTGTGCTCTCAATGCTCAACACAGAAAACGGCAGACTTTGCGGCGGTATAGATATACGTTTTCCTCTTGACCGAACAAAGGCAGAAGTAAGCGGCATAATATGCGGAAAGCTCCGTGAGGCTGGCTTTTATATTGACTCATGCGAGGGAGCAGAGCCTCACTGTACCGACGAAAACAGCGAATTTGTGCAGACGCTCCTGCGTGTGTATGAGCGCGTCACAGGTGATAAAGGTCACTGTATAGCCATTGGCGGCGGGACATACGTCCATGAGATAGAGGGCGGAGTTGCCTTCGGTGCGGAGTTCCCCAATGAGGACGGTCATATGCACTGCCCCGACGAGTTCATAACTGTGGAGAATCTGCTGAAAAACGCGGAAATTATGGCAGAGGCTATGGCGGAGATATGTTCTTGAGTCCATGAACGGGATTCCAAAGGGACTTTGTTCCTTTGGTCAGGTCAAGGGCTGACAGCCCTTGCGGGGTTCGGGGCTCTGCCCCGAACCCGACAGGCGCCTCGCAAAGGGTGAATTTCAAAACAGTCCGGTGGACTGTTTTGAAAGAGGGTGACTCCCTACAGTGTAGGGAGATGTCTGAAGGACAGAGGGTGCCGGACACGATTAGTGTCGCCTTGCAAGAGAAGGCGTTCCCTTTTAAATTGGCTTGCGAAGTGGACACTACAATTACGCATTATGAATTGAAAAGGCGGACTTTAAGTCCGCCTTTTGTTATCTGTCTGTTTTTGTGGTAGTAGATGAAGTTTCGCTGTCGTGTTCCTTATCGCCGTCAAGACCGTCTATAACGTCATCAGCGGCGTTCTTTGCGCCGTCGATGATGTCCTTGCCTGCATCGCCTGCACCGCTTACTATATCCTTACCTGCGTCGCCGATACCGTCAGCAGCATCGTCTATCCTGTCTTTAGCGGAGCTATCCTGCCTTTTGTTGGTAGTACTCTCGTATCTTTTGTCAGTTGTGCTGTCCTCGATGACTGCGCCGTTTCCGTCGTCGGTGTAATGCCCGTCGTTATTGTCTCCGCAGCCTGTAAGAGTTGCACAAACCGTAAAAAATATGGAGCATATTGCTAAAAGCTTTTTCATACAAATCATATCCTTTACTGAGTTTCGCTGTGGAGTTGTTTTCCACAGCGTATTTTTATTGTTTACTCATTTTCCCTGATTATCCACAGCCTTTTCAACTTTTTCCCCCTTCCAGAAACTGTATTTTACGTTGTTTTCCACTATTTCAACAGAGTTATCAACAATAAAACAAATGTATCCACACTCTATTCAACACCGTGTTGAAAACTTTTCCACCCCTATGTGAAATCAAATTAGGACTATATTGCGATTTTTTTATGTGAAGCCTGTATTTTGCAGTACTCTGTTTTTCGCTATATATGAATAAAAACAGATTTGTGCAGGTTTACTTGTTATTTTGCTGAGAATATGCTATGAGTGAGAAGTCCGCACCATTTTTTCGCCGCTCTCGTTGCTATTTTCACAATTATATGTTATAATTTAATAAATATAAAATAAAACCGAAAGGTGGTGTGAGATTGAACAGACTTATCGACAAGCTTGCAATACTTCTTATGTGCATGATGAGCCTTACCATGAGCGACAGCTTTATTGAGCCTGTTATCGTTGCTATAGCAGCAGTTACAGCTTCCTCGGCTGCACAGCTCCTGACGGGGAAAACGGCAGCTTCAATAATTATAGCCGCCTGTTCGCTGGTTTGCGGAGCATTTCCGCTGTTTTTCTGTATGCTGCCTCTTATGCTGTACGATGCACTGTGGGAGAAAAAATGGTGGCTGGTATTGCCTGCGGCGGCTGTGCTGGTAAATATAGGTGATATAAAGATACTGCAAATAGCCATGACTTTGGCAGCTATGGCAGTTACTGCTATAATATTTCTTCGTGTTTCGGGACTTGAACTGACTGTTACTAAGCTCACACTGCTTCGTGATGAGATAGCAGGAAAGAACAGACAGCTGGGCGAGCAGAATATCCGCCTTGCACAGGCTCAGGATAACGAGATACACCTTGCTACACTAAAAGAGCGCAACCGTATCGCCCGTGAGATACATGACAACGTGGGACATATGCTCACACGCTCTCTTTTACAGTCGGGAGCTCTCATCGTCATCAACAAGGACGAGCAGCTCCGCGAGCCGCTGGAGAGTCTGAAAAGCACTCTTGACAGCGCTATGACCAGTATCCGAGAGAGCGTTCATGACCTCCATGATGACTCTATTGACCTGAAAAGGGTAATTGAGGACAGCATAAAAACTGTTGACAGCAGGTTTACGGTCACGCTGGACTGCGATGTAAATGAGCATATGGCAGGCAATGTTAAGCTGTGCATGATAGGTGTGGTCAAGGAGGGACTTTCCAATGCGGTTAAGCACTCAAATGGTGACAGTATAAGCATTATCGTACGCGAGCACCCTGCATTCTATCAGCTCATGCTGGAGGACAACGGCAGCTGTACAGAGATAAAGGAAAGCGGTATAGGACTTAAAAATATGCGTGACCGCGTAGAGGCTCTGAAGGGCAGGATAAGCTTTACACCCTCACAGGAGGGATTCAGGATATTTGTATCTGTCCCGAAATCATAAATTAATATCACAAAGACATAAGGAGATCCTATGAACATAGTAGTTATAGACGACGATAAGCTTGTGGCGCTGTCGCTGAAAACAATACTTGAAAGCACAGGCAATGTTACTGTTTCCGCAATGGGCTATAGCGGAGAGGAGGCAATAGAGCTCTACCGCAGTCACTGCCCTGATATAATGCTGATGGATATACGTATGGAGGGCATGACGGGTATTGAAGCAGGCGAAAAAATACTTAAAGAAGCTCCCGAGGCGAGGATACTCTACCTGACCACATTTTCCGATGATGAATATATAGTCAAGGCGCTGAATATGGGTGCAAAGGGCTATATACTCAAGCAGGATTTTGACGGCATAGCTCCTGCCCTTGACGCGGTAATGCGCGGACAGAGCATATTCGGCAGCAAGATAATAAACAAGCTCCCTGAGCTGACAGTGCCTAAGAAGTTCGACTTTGCGGCACACGGCATAAGCGACAAGGAGCGGGAGATAATGGAGCTTGTGGCATTAGGTCTCAGCAATAAGGAAATATCGGAAAAGATATTCCTCGGCGAGGGAACTATCCGAAATTATATCAGCAATCTCCTTGATAAGCTTGAGCTTCGCGACAGAACTCAGCTTGCAGTGTATTATTATACAGAGGTAAAATCATAAACAGGATATAAAAAAACAGCGAAGAATTTTTCTTCGCTGTTTTTTATGAAGGTGGTATAGTAGAATTCGATTATTTAGTAGGAAGCTCCTTGATGAGACCGAGGAGATAGCTCTGAATAGCCTGAGCGTCGCCTGTAGTAACACCGTCGTTGTTGCCTGTTACATCAGCATTTGCATATCCTGTCTCTGTGATGTGATGTGAATCAGAGCCGTTTATACCGAATTTATTAGGATTAGCAAGGCTCTGCATGATGATAACTGCGTCTGCAAGGTCTAACTGACCGTCGTAGTTAGCGTCGCCGTACTTTGTTACCTTTGAACCGTTAGGCTTTACTGTAGTAGTTGTTGTGAACTGTACTCTTGTGGTAGTAGTTGCCTTTGTAGTGGTAGTTACAGGCTTTGTTGTTGTTGTTGTTGCTGCTGGAGCACTGCCCTGCTTGTATACTGCCTTGATAGAAACGCCCTCACTTACAGGAACTGTTATCTCGTCTGATGATGTATTGCTTACGTTAGCGCCTGTTACCTCCCAGTGATCGAAGCTGTAGCCTTCCTTAGCTGTAGCCTTTACAGTTACAGGATAGTCTGTGAAGTACTTACCGCTCCATGTGCTGAGTGAGTCATCAAGCTTGATAGTATTGAACTTGACAGAGCCCTTGCTGCCGTCATTGCTTACGGATACGCTTGCAAGACTGCCTGTGAGTCCCATGTAGTTCTTCATCTGGCTTGTAACATTGCTGTATCTTGTATTGTAGAATGTCTCAAGGAGCTGATAATCCTGATCGAAAGTAGACTCATTGTGGATGTTCTTAGATGACGGGAAGCGCTTGTATGTATCGAGTATCTGCTGCTTGAAGCCCTTGTAGTAGTTGATAGCAGCTGTTGTCTTGTTTGTGTCGAAGTTGTAGTTTGCCATATCCATGAAGCTGAGCTCGAACTGCTTCTTGAATTCTGCGTTCTTCATGAGATTTGTGAAAGCTCCGCTGATAGAGCCGCCGCCTCCCATGAAGCCGCCCCAGCCTCCCATACCGCCGCCGCCGAACTGGCTGAAGCTGTTGTATGTAGGACCTACCTCATTTACCTTATCTGCAAGGTTTGCAGAATACTCTGTATCAAACAGGACCATACGCCACTTGCCGTCTGCGTAAGGATTAGTCTCATCAACTGTGTCTGCGCGCCATACACCTGTGTTGTTGTTTGGCCAGTCGTGGTTAGCCCAGTATATCTGAGCTGCAAAGTAGTCGATAAAGCTCTGGATATCAAGCTTCTGAGCTATCTGCTGATATGCTGCATCGCTTGTCATATCTGCACTTGAGATCTGGCTGAGAAGGCTGTTCCAGTCGGAGAGATCCTGATCCTTACCGTCCTCAAGAGTACCGTTCTTGATGAAAGCAACATCGTTCTTCTTGATACCGTAGTGTGACTTGAAGTAATCAGAGTTATACTTCTCCATAAGCTGATAAATGCCCCAGAATTCGCCGTCGATAAAGAGTATGCACTCGCTTGTAGCCTGTGTGGTCATATCTCTGTCGCCAACGAGAGACTGGTTCACCGAGTCACGGAAGAAGCCTGCCATATTGTCGTTTCCGCCGTTTCTTATAGTGAAGCCGTCGAATGTGTCGATGACTTTGTTATTCTTTTCCTTTGTGGACTTGCCCTCAAAGAGGTCGTAATCAACGCTGCTCTTGCCGTAATCCTGACGAGCGAAGATGTTGAAGCTCTTCTGAGCCCATGCACGTGAAGCAGCACCCTTTGTTCTGATGCCAACATTCTGGGAAACTACGCTCTTTCCGCCGTCGAATATCTCGATACTTGCAGGA
This sequence comes from Ruminococcus sp., assembly GCF_024684275.1. Next base: position 34,783 of record NZ_JAIKXF010000105.1, on the reverse strand, counting down.
CGCTCCCATTCAGCGCCCTTCTGGTTGTAGTTAGCCTGAGCCATGAATGCCATGTCGCCCATGTTGAAGCCGCCCATTCCGCCGCCGAAACCGCCGCCAGCCTGCTGACCACCGCCTGCCTGCTGACCGCCGCCAAAGCCGCCGAAGCCGCCGCCTTGCTGAGCGTCACCGCCTGCTGCACCGCCGAACTGGCTCCAGTCGAATCCGCCAGCCTGCTGACCGCCCATGTTAAAGCCGCCCTGCTGAACGTCCTCATCTGCATTTACCGCAGGACCGCCTGCGCCGCCGAGCTGGAAGTTGCCCCAGTTCTGCTGAGCGTCACCGCCTGCTGCGCCGCCGAACTGACTAAAGTCAAATCCGCCTGCCTGCTGACCGTTCTGTCCCTGCTGCTGACCTGCCTGACCCTGCTGGTCGCCGAAGTTCCAGCCCTGCTGCTGTCCCTGCTGCTGACCTGCCTGACCTTGCTGGTCACCGAAGTTCCATGCAGGCTGCTGGCCATTCTGTCCCTGAGCCGGCTGCTGCTGTCCCTGTCCGGGGTTGCCCCAGTTGCCGCCCATGCCAGGGAAAGTCATGCCTCCGCCGCCCTGGTCGTAAACCTTACCAAGAACGTAGATACCCTTGTCGTAATCTAAGAGATTTGCAGGATCTGTAACAAGAGAAACGACCTTCATCTTCTTGTATCTTTCAACGTTAGCTGAGCCAACGAAGTATGTCTTTGTGATTATATCACTTGCTCTGCCCTGTGAGTCAACAGCGATTGCACGAACTACAGCTGCCTTGAGAACGCCCTCATCGGGAGCAAGAATATCTGTATAAGCTGTGATGTCAGTTCTCGCACTGTACTTGTTGGGCTCGCTTGTCATGTCCTTGATTGTCAGCGGAGAAGAATATTTAAGTGAAGAAGCTGTTGGATCGCTTCCGTCTGTTGTATAGTAAACTGTAGTACCCTGTGGTACTTCGATAGAAAGTGAGAAGCCGCTGTCATAAAATCCGCTCTCTGCTGAGAAGCCGGGAGTTCTTACTGCGTTTGAGCCCTCGGGAGCTCTGTTTTCAGCGTTAGGAGTGCCTGCAAGAACAAAGTACTCGCCGCTGCCGTCGGGGTACTGACCGTAGGAAGTATCCTTAGCCATATCGCCGAATGTTACCTGTGAAGCTATATTGCCTGATTTATCTGTAAGTGTGAGAGTCTCGCCGCTTGTGGAAAGACCGAAAGGAGCTATTTCCTTGTTTGTCTCGCCTGCTGTGCCGTCGCAGAAGATCACCTTTCTGCCGCCTGCCTGAAGAGTAGTACCCTCGGGGATAGTGTAGCGATAAGGAGTATCCTCCTTATCTGTGATGCCCCAGCCGCTGATGTCTACAGCGCTTCCTGAACCGTTGTAGAGCTCTATCCAGTCATATGTACCGCCGTCAGGTGCAGTATATGAGCCGTTCTTAGGGCATACCTCATTGATTGTAACAGAGCCTGCCGCAGCAGCCTGTTGTACAGGCATAAGACCTGCTGTGCCGAGGAGCATAGCAAGACTCATGATTCCTGCGCCTGTTCGCATAGCTGATTTCTTGAACATAAAACGTCCCTCCAATGTAATTTTTCATGTTTTGAGCTTAAAACCGCCCGTTTTTTCGATATATCTTAAATAGATAATAAAGAAATAGTCTTAAAATAATCTTAAAGTTATCTGAAAGTCTGAAGCGATGTTTTTTGAACTAAAAGTTTAATAAATGCTGATATTTGGCAATTTCAGTATAACATTATCACTAAATGAAGTCAACTGACAGCGCAAATTTTGAACTAAATATGAAAAAGTCAGCAATAAATGAAACATTCTGTGCACAAAAGGTGGACTTATTGTTTTCCTAAGGATTAGCTTGCGGATCAATAATACCATAAAAAAACGCTTGACGCTTCCGCAAATATACGTTATTATATTGTAGGGGGCGGCGTCCCTACACAGACACACAAAAGGAGAATGAAATGTTTCAGGGTTTTTCGCAGGAAGCACTGGAATTCCTGCTTGGTATAAGGCATAACAACAATAAGGAATGGTTCGAGCCGCGAAAGGCTGTATACACCGGAAAGATATTCGAGCCCATGAAGGCTTTGGGCGAGGAGCTTTTTGCGCCGTTTTCAGATATTGACGGCATGATGTACAAGGTGGGCAGGATATACCGCGACGAGAATTTCGCGCCATATCTCCACTATCGTGACACTATGTGGATATATGTCCGCTATGATGCATGGTACTGGAGCAAGACTCCTACCCTGTATTTCGAGCTTTCTCCCGAGGGAGCAGAGTTCGGCTTCCGTATCTCAAAGCCCGAAGCCGCAGTTATGGAGCGCTTCCGCAGCGGACTTCTTGAGGACTCCGACTCGTTTGTCAACATGGTGGACGAAATTGTTGAAAAGTACGGACTCACAATCGGCGGCGACGAGTACAAGCGCAAAAAGCCCTGTCCCGAGCCGAAGCTGGAGAAATACTTCATAAAAAAGGGACTTAGTCTTTACACAAGGGTAAGCAGCCCCGAGGAGCTTTTCTCCCATAAAATAGCCGACCACGCTATTGAAGTATTCAAGGCATTGCAGCCTGTAAACGACTATTTCCACGAGATAGTTGAAGATGAGGAGCTTGCAAAGGCTATCCTCAGGGAAGAAAAGGAGCAGCAGCTCGCCCAGCCTGAGCCCGAGATAAACATGGTGAAAGCTCCTGATGTTGAATTCATGTGGTGACGAGCTGAGCCAGCTCGACCGCTGCCACGTTGCCGCTTGCAAGCTCGCTCGCTTTTTCCAAAACCGTTACCTGTACATCGCTTACGGCGCATTGTATATTATTATATGCGGAATGTAGGGGCTGCCTTTGGCAGTCCGCGCCTAACGTAACAAATATGATTAACCGTATTGTAGGAGGCGATGACCACATCGCCCCGAATATTTTGATTATTCCACACCTAATAATTCCTAATTCCGCATTCCGAATTTAAAACAGCCCTCTTACGTCCTCAAAGCTGAGAGTTGGCTGCAAGGCAAGATTTATCCCGAATGCAAGGAGCTGAGAGGCTCTTTCCGTCAGGCGGTCTATATCACGGGGAGTTACCATCATATTTGGCAGCTCTCCGTTTATTCTTTTGCCCGTGAGACTTCTCACTATGGTATGCATATCCACAACTGTGGGGACTCCCACGGCGATAACAGGCACACCCATGACCTTTTTCGAGAGCTCCTTTCTCTCGTTGGAAACGCCGCTGCCCGGGGAGATACCCGTGTCGGTGAGCTGTATGGTAGTGCCGAGGCGGCTTATATCCGTGCAGGCAAGAGCGTCAACAGCGATTATTGCGGCAGGTCTCAGCTCTGCCGATACAGCACGTACTACCTCTGCGGTCTCTATGCCTGTCTGCCCCATTACTCCCCCTGCAAAGGCACTTACAGGGCGAAGCGAAGTGAGGAATAGCTCCTCACCGCTGTCTGTCTCATCACGCAAATGCCGCGTAGCAAGGACCTTTGCGGCGGTCTGAGGACCGATAGCGTCGGGAGTAATATCATTATTGCCAAGTCCCACCACAAGGACCTCACCCTCGGGGAGAAGTGCCGAGAGCTCCTGTGACAGCTCCTGAGCCATGAGCTGATAATCGTCGGAAAATCGGCTTAAACTGCTGCCTTCAAGGGTGATGTAACGTCCTTTTCCCTTGCCGATAGTTTCGAGGCAGCTGTCGTCGTCAATGGTTATTTCGGTGATTCTGAAAGCCCTGCCCCGTGACCTTAGATGAACGGTTTCGGGAAGGCTGTCTGCGGAAAAGCTCTCAAGAGCCAGATCGGTGCGTAATTCCATGATTTCCTCCATATTGTGCATATTGCTTTAATTGTGGAAAATATTTCTAAGGATTATTTCACTTTTAACTATTGAAAACAATGTGGAAAAATGCTATAATTATAGTTGTCTCAGTATGGCAGCTGTGCGTTGCAGCTGTCGGGAGTGAACGAACCCGTGTTTGCTCCTATTATCTGTTAAGATGCGGACGAATATACAGTCTGCATTATCCAAGGAGGTGTAACAAAATGCCAAACATTAAGTCTGCAAAGAAGAGAGTAAAGGTCAATGCTACAAAGGCTGCTGCTAACAAGGCAAGAAAGTCCAATCTCAAGACTGTTCTCAAGAAGGCTGACGCAGCTGTAGCAACAGGCGCTGCTGATAAGGCAGAGGCAATCAAGGTTGCTATCAAGAGAGTTGATCAGGCTTGCGCAAAGGGTCTTATGCACAAGAATAAGGCTGCAAGAAAGAAGTCACAGCTCGCTAAGAAGCTCAACTCTGCTGAGTAATCGGTCTCTTATCATATAAGAATCAAAATCCCCTTGCGGACGACTCACGGTCTGCAAGGGGATGTTTTTATTTCAGTTGAGAGTTGAAAGCTGAGAATTGAGAGTTATCTCCATTTATTTGGCAGTCTATCCTTTATCTGCCCGAGGAGTATTATTATCTCACCCAGTCCGTACATAAGAAGTCCCGAAACGAAAACTGCGAATAGATAACTGATAAGGCTAATTAGCGAAGCTCCCGTAGCGGCAAATGCTATTATAGCGGCTATTGCACCAAATATCCAGATAATAAAGGCAACTGTCTGTATCATTGCACCTGTTTTGTTTTTTTCGCTATCAGAATAGGCTGGTTCGTAATTCGTTTCTGTCTGTTCCGAAGTAATCGCAGCGCATTTCTCACAAAGAGGACTGCTTTCATTCAGCCATTTGACTTTTTCTCCGTGTATTTCCTTTGCACATAAGATACATTTCATAGTAAAGCTCCTTTGCTGTTAATAGGACAAATTGTCCTATTAATATTATATCTGCTTTGAACATATTTGTCAACACTTTCCACGTAATTTACAAATCTTTATGTAAATAACATATTTGTAAATTTAACAAAAAACGCAAATAGGACTATTTGTCCTATAACATTCAGAGAATATCTCTCCTGTTTTATAATAAGTATAGAAATTTGTAAATTTACAAATATGGGAGGGAAAGTATGTTCGTCAGAATAAGGAATCTGCGCGAGGACAGCGACAAAACACAGCGCGAAGTGTCGGAATATCTTTTCTGCGACCAGTCTCTCTACTCCAAGTATGAGCGCGGACTCCGTGATGTGCCGGTAGAGGTTATAATCAAGCTTGCAGAGCTTTATGATACAAGTACTGATTATATACTCGGGCTTACAGATGAAAAGGCAAAATATCCAAGCAAAAAGTTATAAAATAATCGGGCTTCTTTTAACTAATCACTAATAACTAACAACTAATCACTAAAAAGGCGTGATAAACAAAGTTTATCACGCCTTTTTCTTAACTCATCTTAGATTTAGCAACCTCGCGGAGAACGTGCTCCATTACTTCCTCAGGAGTAGGAACCTTGCCCTTGCCGATCTTATTTATAGGCGCGTTAGGATCTTTACACGCTTCTGCAATTGACTTTTCGATCTCACGCTTGACTTCTTCTTCACTTACGCCGTTCTGTTTTGCGATATTTTTAAAAATGTTGTTGCTTTTCATCTGATCTCTCCTTTAAAACAGTGTTTTTTATTCCTTTACGTATACGCCTGTTATTTCTGAAATGTATGCACGGTGATAAGGATCGCCGTTGAAGAATTTCTCAGGAATACCGTCATCTGTAACAAATCCGCTCTCCTGCAGTTCATAGCTGTAAAGCTTACGGCATATAATAACCAGCTCTGCCTCTGCAAATGTCATACAGCCGTCTATTTCAGCAGGAGTGAGCCCTGCTTCCTTTGCCTTGTCGCAGTCTCTGCCCGAATTTGAGCCGCAGAAGGAAAGGGCATTTCTGTATTCCTCGCCGAGGAATGAAGCTGTAAAGCACTCGTTATCCTCGATATATCCATAGGTATAGCGAGTAGGTCTTATATAGCAGGTAAGGACGTTCTTGTTCCAGAGTACACCCAGCTGTCCCCATGAGGCGGTCATGGTATTGAAATTATCCTTATTGCCGCCTGTGAGAAGCATCCACTGTTTTCCAATCTTATCGAAGGGGTTGAATGAAAGCTCATTGATCGCAATTTTTCTGAAAGCCATGATTGATCTCCTCTTTAAAATATTTTTTTATCAAAGTGCGGGAAAAAATAAATATTCCAATTATTTTCCTGCGCTTTGTTTTGCCCGATAGGGCAAAATGAGCATGATATAAAGAAATGTGAAGTACAAATTCAATATTTTATAAAGAATTTGCACCCCCTGAACAAGGTTCAGGGCAATACCGCATTACAGCGGTTATTGAAGACACATTATTTAATATGATATTCGGGATCATCACGGCTTATACATTATCAATGCGTTCTCAGCGCTGATTTATATCGCAGTCTGAGCTTATCGGTGATAAGTGCGATGAATTCCGAATTTGTGGGCTTGCCTTTTCCCGTATCTACGGTGTAGCCGAAAAAGGAATTGAGAGTATCCACGTTTCCTCTGTCCCATGCTATCTCGATAGCATGACGGATAGCGCGTTCAACGCGCGAGGACGTAGTATCGTAGATACCAGCCACAGTGGGATAAAGCAGCTTTGTAACGCTGTCAAGCAGAGTTTTATCCTCTATTGAGTAGAGTATAGCCGTTCTGAGATAGTGATAACCCTTTATATGGGCAGGAACGCCCAGCTGGTGTATCATATCAGTGACTACTACCTCCATATCGTCGCTGAAGCTGCTTGCTCTGTCGCCGAGAGCCGAGTTTATAGCGGCACACAAGTCGTCTGCACTGCAAGGACGGAGCAGGAATTTTGAAGCACCGTTCTCGATGACCTGTTTCTCTATGAACTCGTTGTCATAGGCAGAGGTGACGATGAAAACAGGCGGTTTTACACCCATTTCACGTACATTTTTCATAAGGGAGATAATATCGCCGTTTTGTGACGATATATCCAGTACAGCAGCGTCAGGGGGATCCTTTTTTATGGATTCCAGTATAACGCCGCAGTCCTTGCGCCTTGTATAGGCATACATACCCTTTTCGCGGAGCTTATTGGCTGTGCTTACGCCTGTTTCGGCAGAGTCGTCGCCGATAAGTACCTTGATTTTGTTATTCATATTTTATACCTCCTTTTGCATGGCGGAATTTTTACCGCAAGATTAATGATAACACATGGCAAAAGGAGCAGCAACGGCTAATTATGAGACTTTCTGCGTTATTTATTCGGGAAATGCCGTAAAATATAAGTATAATAAATCGCCGTCGAAAGCCGCTGTCGCATAAAACTGAAAATTTATGAATAAAGCAGTTATTTCCGCTTTTTTCTGTGTAGGACGCCCTCCGACATTTCTCTCACCCTTGTACCCTCGGGGAAAAGCTTGTCGGCAAGCTTCTGCAAAGCGTTCTTTTTGACTGTTTCTGTATGAACGGGGGCAAGCTTAGGCTCGCTGGCAGCTTTGCTCCACTTTTTCTTCACATTATCGGAAAGATAGGGTATTATTTTATTTCTATCGCCGATATAGCTGTGTTTTTCGAGAAATTTTAGCGGCAGCTGACAGCCTTCGCCGCCGTATTTCCTGAGAAAGTCTCCGAAGTGGAAGTCCAGCATCTCCTCAAAATCTCTTTTTCCGTCCATAATGCCCTTATTGTTCTTCATGCCTTCAATAAGAGCCTTCTGCTCGTCATTTTCGGACTCAAAGTCCTCAATGAAGCCCAGAGGTCCCAGGATCATAAAGCCTATCATATGGTCATCGCCGCAGAAGTCGCTTTTAGGTATTTTTGTCTGAGGTATATCAAAGCCATAGGCGGCATAAAGCGCAAAGGCGCATCGCAGAGCCATGAATTTATCCTCGTCTATGTCGTAGAGGTGTTCCTCCTCCACGTAGCCGCGAAGTCTGCCTGACTTTACCATAAGATTCAGCACAGGCTGAAGCATCAGCGAGCGCATACCCTTGACGATTGGCGCTTCAACGTCATTTGCAAAGTTTCCGCCTATATGAAGGACATTCCCTGCGCTTGTGCCCGATTTTTTAATAACAGCGTCGAGGTAGGCGCTGCCTGCGGAATCGGGGATATTCTGCTCGGCAGGGATAACTAAAGCGTCATATGAGCCGTAGCCGCAGCTGCATAGTATCTTTACCACCACATCTCTCGGATAATAGGAATCCGAGACCACTATGACCTTGTGGCGGCAGTCCTTTGCTTTATCGAAAAGAAGCTTTCCCATTTTACGCGGAAAGGCGAAATGCTCAACAAGGTCACATTCCCTTGTCATCAGCTTTTCCCTTGCCGCAGGCGGAAGACCGCTTATCTTCATGAATATGTCGTATATTTTTTCAAGAGTTACATTGCCCTTGAGGGCATATTTTTTTTCGGCAGCTTTCTGCGCCTCTGTTCTCAGCTCGGAAAAGGTCTTGCTTCCCGTATTGAACATAGCGAAGTCCTCCTCCATAAAGAGAAAGATGTCTTCGTTTCTTGAAAATGGCATAAGCACCAGCGTGTCCCACATCTTGAAGCTTGTGGCGGAGTGGTCGTTGCGGGACACCTCGTGGAGCATTTTTACTGTCAGTTCGTCCTGTGACGGGGAATTATGCCTTAATGGTGAAAATTCGTCGTTCATTCCGCACCTCTTTTCGTTATTTGGAAGTAGTTTCTGCGGAGGTCTCCGCTTCTGATGTATTTTCTTTTGGCTCAATGCCGCGCATTTTCCTGTATTCGTCCAAAGTCATGGCACCGTCTGAGTTATAAGCCCTTATAAGAGCGTCCTTGCTGGTGAATTCCTCGTTATATTCGCCGTTTTCGTTCTGAACATACTTGCCGTACCATACGCCGAAGAATGACCATACCGCATTGTCGCGGAAAGACGTATCCATATCGGGAACGCTGCCGCATTCGCTTATGGCAATGAGCTTATCTGTGCCGGTAAATTTCTGTACTGCTGCAAATTCCTCATAGAATCGGCTGCCGTAGTCCTTTTCGCCGCTGAAGTATAGGTCAACTGAGGCAATATCAAAGGTGCGTTTGTCCACCATAGCGCTGTTGCTCTGACCGTTCCATATCCAGATGAGGTTATCCAGCTCAAAATATTTTGTAAATCGGTCGTAAATTAGCTGCCAGAGCCATTTATAGCTCTCTGCGCCCTTTGCGCCCCACCAGTACCAGTTGCCGCAGCCCTCGGGGAGAGGTCTCCAAAGCACAGGCACTCCTCTGTTTTTAAGTGAGGTGAGCTGACCTGCCATATTGTCTATATCAAGGAGAAGACCGTAGCATTCTCTGGAAATATCGCCCTTGCTGTAGAGCTCGCGGAGCTCCTCCTCAGTAAGCTCGGCTATCTCCTTATCAGTCACAGCTTTGGAAATATCAAAATCCGTATCCTCTGTGCGGATGCCGCTCTTTTTCTCAGAGGGAGCCTTCCAGTACCAGCTCACGCAGGAAATACCGCCGTTCAGGTACCATTCAGCCGCAGCATCGACCTCCTTGAAGCTTGCGTCGTAGCTGTTGTCGGGCACTTCAAAATTAGAGAAGCGTATAACGGGATATTTTCCCGTAGTGCGGTAAACAAGGTCCAGCTCAGAGTTGCCGCCGCCGTAGGCGTACTGACCTGTTATCATGTATTTTCCGTAGTTCTCGGACAGGAATGACATAAGCTCCTTTGCGGATTCTCCTGCCTTTTTGTTTACAAGCTCGCCCTTTGCGTCATAGCTTATATCGCTGAGTGAGGTATTGTTCTCGATTTTAAGGTAATCAAGGTACATATCACCGTTTACGGGAGTGATCTCCAGCTTTTGCTTGCCCTTTGTGAGGAAAACGCCGTATATGGTGATATATGTGAACTTTCCGTTGTCAGTAGTTCTGAACTCTGTCAGCTGCTCGTCGCCCAGCTTCAGGCGGCAGGTAACAGCGCTGTCCGTTGAGATATTGAATGAAAGGTCATAGTGCTGATTGCTTGGCACATCTATCTCAAATACCACCGAAGCCTTGCCCTCGCTGCCGAAGCCTGTGACATAGCCGTCGCCGCTGAATTCGGGCAGGTCTGTGGCAGCCTTCGCACCGCCCTTCAGCTCTGCCTTTTCTGCCTCGTAGAGATTGCCCGAGGTTTTTTTCTCTATCTCGGGATAGGTAACGGGATAGTCGGGAAAGGTCTCAACAGGTATGGTAGTAGTGGGCTCTGTAGGCTTTTTAGCGGTAGTTTCCTCTATTATAGGCACAGAAGCCGTCATTTTGTTTTTCTTGTCGCAGGCGGCGAAAGCCGAAGCGGCAGCTCCCACAGCACAGGCGAGAGCCATTATCTTGCGAATATCCATTTGATCCTCCTGTTTTATCAGGCTTTGATATTGTATGTCTTACCCTCTTCGGTATTGATGATGATAACGCCGTCCTCGATAACGCAGTCAACTGTTTCTCCGCCGCAGGCTGCGGTTACAGCGGTATTAGCCCTCAGGCGGAGCTCTCCGCCGAGATGTGAGGTGATGTCGGCATAGCAGAGCCTGCTTTCAGCCCAGTATATGTCAACGGTGAAGCCGCCCTTTGCACGAAGCCCCTTGATGTGACCGTTAGTCCATTCCTCGGGAAGTGCAGGCAGCAGATTGATCTCTCCGCCGCAGCTCTGCATAAGAGCCTCAGCGATAGCGGCTGCAGCTCCGAAGTTGCCTTCTAACTGTAAAGGCGGCTTGGAGTCGGTAAGATTCGGGTTGCAGTAATGTGAGATCATGCGCTTGAGGTTTTCAGAGACCATATTGCCGTCATAGAGTCTTGCCCACATATTTGTCACCCATGCGCAGCTATAGCCCATATGGCTGCCGCCGTTGATAAGTCTGCGGACGAGAGTAGCTCTTGCAGCGTCGGCAAGCTTTGGTGTTTTATAGGGATTTATAAGGTCTGCCGGGTACAGGGCAAAGAGCTGAGAGATATGTCTGTGACCGATGTCGGTCTCATCATAGTCCTCCAGCCATTCCATTATCTGACCGAATCTGCCGATACTCGGCATAGGCAGCTTTCTCAGCATATCTGCAAGTTTTTCGGCGAATGCCTCATCTCTGCCCAGAATATTCGCAGCCTTTATTGTGTCGGCAAAAAGCACAGTGAGTATCTGCGAATCCATTGCAGGGCTCATGCAGAGGCTTGCTTTTACGCCGTTTTCGTCTTTATAAGTGTTTTCGGGAGACACCGACGGACCTGTCAGCAATCTGCCCTTTTCGTCAGCGGTGAGATATTCCGTAAAGAATTCCGATGCTTCCTTTAAGATATGGTATTTCTCGGCAAGGAAATCCCTGTCGAGGGTATATTCATAGTGTTCAAATACGTGTATAGCCAGCCATGCACCGCCCATAGGCCATATGCTTGACGTTGCAAGCTCGTCCTGAGGAGCTGTATCTCCCCATATATCCGTAGAGTTATGGCATACAAATCCCTTGCTGACGCCGTACATTTCCTTTGCAGTTACTCTGCCGTTGCCGCATACGCGCTCAAGCAGGTCAAACAGTGGCATATGGCACTCGGAAAGGTTACAGCTCTCAGCGAGCCAGTAGTTCATCTCGGTATTGAGATTAAGGGTATATCGGCTGCCGTTTGGGGGAGCTGTCATTTCGTTCCACAGTCCCTGCAGATTTGCAGGCTGAGTACCTGCACGGCTGCAAGAGATCAATAAATATCTTCCGAAGTTGAAATAGAGCTCGAAAAGCTTGTTATCGTTGATAAGGCGGCGGCAGTCCAGATTGTCCAGCTCGTTGCCTTTTAGTCTGTCTATACGCTCGTTTGTATTGAGAAATGCTAATTCCTCATTGTCGCTGTTGTCGTTGAGAGAGAGCTCAACGCGCTCGAAAAGCTCTCTGTAGTCGTTGACATGACGGTAGTAGAGCTCGTCAAAGTCGCACTGCATAGCCATTTCCGCATCAAGCTGAGCGGATTCCTCGAATATCTGGCTGTAGAAGCTTGTGCGGACAGAGAGTATCAGCATTACCTCGTCTGCATTTTTTACGCAGAGCTTGCTGCCAAGTGTCTTTACCTCGCCGTTTTTGGCAGCCGCACCGAGACAGGCGGCATATAGTATGCCTCCGCTGCCGTTTGTGCCGCCGTTAAATAGTATCATATTGTCTGCACAGGGGCGGTTGTCGTCGAAGTTATCCTCACGGCTGTCCATATAGCAGGAAAGGGATACCGACTGAGGCTGTGAAGCCGAGATACGCACCACCATGACTTCATCGGGAGCTGATATGAAATATTCCTTTGTATAGACTATATCCGCCGCAGTAAATGAAGCGTCCGCAACTGCGCTGCCGATGTCGAGGCTTCGTGAGTAGCTGAGAGCCTTACCGCCCAGCTCAAGGTCGATGTGGAGCTCGCCGAGGGGCATATACCGCCTCATATTTGGAGAAATGCCCTTCATTTTGCTGAGAGCGACCTCCTCAGCCTCGTGAGCCTTGCCCTCCATAAGGAGAGCTCTTGCCTCCCTGAAACCGTCTTTTGCCTCGGGATTTATCCTGTGGCGCAGACCGCCCGACCATATGGAGTCTTCATTGAGGACTATAGACTCCTTATCAGGAGTACCATAGATCATAGCTCCGATACGTCCGTTACCTATAGGGAGAGCTTCGCTGAAGCTCTCAGCTGGGAAATCGTATTTCATTAAAGTTTCGGTACTCATATTTCATCTCCTATAGACATTGTTAAACGTTTGCCAAAAAACATTATAACACATCTTTAAAAAAATATCAAGTTTATGGCAAAAATAGCCATGCAGGGGGCTGATGCCCGCATCGCCCATATAAACCCCCTATTGACATGATACCGAAAACATAGTAATATAAAAATAAACTCTGTAAAATATTTTTATATTTTAACAATAAAAACTTCGTCTTTTTTGTTCTCAGAAATCACTTAAATATATAAGAATATTTCTAAACTTCCGAAAGGGGCGGTATTATGAAAAAAATTATCAGTATATTAGCTGCTTTTACTCTTATGACAGGCTGCTTTTCGTGCAGCGAGGAAAAGGACACAAAGTCCGATAGTAAGCCTTTAGACGGCGATACATCTGTAACCGTGACAGACGGCTCGGCAGAGGAGCCTGTGATCCAGCAGCAGACCGAGCTGCGCGAATTCAAAGAGGATGACTTCAAAACCATCAATGTAAACCTCTCCAAGACCGACAAGGAGCCGTCTTTTCAGCTTCACAGCATAAAGCTGAACGATATAGACTTCGGCGAGCGTATCTCACCATGTAAGCAGGGCGAATACCGTGATAAATACAAGCCTGTTTTCGACGCCGAGAATAATGCAGATGATGAATACAGAGAATATATGGAACAGGCTAATGCAGATTGGGAGAAGTTATGCACCGAGCCCACAAAGGGCGGTATCGGCTTCTGGCGTATGTGCGGAAACGATATATACGCCGCTGTCAGCTACGACCAGTACTGCACAGGCGGACTCCATGATGTATCAATATTCCGAGTTGGCGGTCTCACAGGCAAAGTCACGGAGATATACCGTCATTCCGATCCCGAGAACAGCTTTGGTGTAGATACTATCGCTGCGCCCAATGGAAAGGTATATCTTTCCATAAGGGATAAAGGTCTGATGTACCTTGACGGCGGCAAGCTGGTACCCATGAATTATCTTGACGGTTATTCCCACTATCTTATGGGCGATGCCGCAGATAAAATGGTCTTTTTGAGCACTAAAGACATATTAGAGCAGCTCCCCGACGATTACGAACCACAGCCCTCTGAGCACTGGAAAGAAAAAGACGGCAGGAAATACCTTATTACGGGGCAGGAAAGAATTTATAGTGAGTATCTTCCCGATAAAGACGAGTGGAAAGAGATAGCAAGAAAAACATACACTCAGGAAGAAGTGTATTCGGACGTTGATCCTGATTATAATTTTCCTCGGGTATACGGCAAGCTTGCTGCGCATACGGAAAAGCCCGAGAGAAAGCGCAAGCTGGACGTTGTTACCGACGAATACCGTATAAGTACAGGTATCACGGGCTTGGATATCCTCTATGCAGACCACGACAGGCTGGTGGTCAAGCTCAGTAACAAGAATATCGTCCACATCTTTGATATGGCAAAAATGGAGCATTATGTGTTGGATTGTTCGGGCTTAGCGACTATGTGCCAGTATTTCGAGGGCGGACTCTTTGTATATCCACAAAGCGGAAGCGGCTATATTTACTATATTATGCCCGAAATAGGACTTACATTCACTCTTTGCAAGCTCCCCGAAATATCTGACGAGAGAGTTAGCATGAGCTTTGGTGCGTTCAGAGGCGACAGGAGCTTCGGTTTTCAGGAGAGTATTGCCATAATGAAAAATGAGGAAAGAGATCCCGATACCGGTCAGATCAAACACGCGGATTATGATAACGAGGAAATAATATACTGGGTGAACGGAGATGAAATGAATGGGTAAGAGAAGAATCAGAGCATTTGCGGCAGCTCTTATACTTTTCGCAGTATCGGTAAATATGGGCTGTGAGGACAGGGAAAAGCCTGAGCCTGTTCCCTCAGAGAGCGAAACAGTCGGTGACTACCGCGAGGAAACCAGCGAAGCTCCCGAGGTGACAGGAATGCCCGTATTCAAAGAGTATGCCGAGACCGATTTCAAGGACGTGACTCTTAACCTGAGCGTAGTGGACAAGGAGCCCCCTGTAGAGGTCACAAGCATTGATATAAGCAGCTTTGACTTCGGCGAGAAGGTGCCCGTGTGCAATAAGGCAGAATTCGTCGAGGACTATTACAATAAAAGAGAAGAGCGCGCCAACGGACAGCTTGTGTTTCAGTGGCAGAATTTTGTTGATAAGCCTGTAAAGGGAGTGCCAACTAAGTGCTTTATCTGGAACGACAAATGCTATATCTATGTCATGTATGATAATCTGGAAGTATTTGACTGGGAGCTTTACAGCTATGATATGGCAGGCGGTGAGCCTGAGAAGATATGCAGCTGGTCAGCGGAAACTCCCGATGAACACTCCGCCATAGAGGTATGCTTTGAAGATGGAGCTATGTTCTGCTATTATTTTAAAAACGAGGAAAATGATAACTTGCTGACGCAGGTAAGGCGGGTTGACCTTGAAACAGGCAAAGAGACTGTGGTTTATGAGGACAAGGGCATAGATGTAAACATATGGCTCAGCAGAGATAGTTATGGAATTATTTTGCTCATGGAATATCATAATGTCAGCGGCGAGCCTGCTGTAAGCTATATATACAACAGCAGAGAGGGCAAATTCGTGAAAAATAGCGAGATAGAGGCTCCCGAGGGAAAAATTATAGACAGCTATCTTTTAAATGGCATAAATTCCTATCTTGTAAAGCGTGAGGGCAAGCGGAAATTAGAGTTGGTCAACGACTTATACAGTATACCCACGGCTTTTACCGCGGGACGTATAATCTACGCCGATAATGGGATAGCTGTGCTGTATGACAACGTGAAGCTCCATATATACGACCTTAAAAAAATGGAGCATCGCATTACAAACATAGACGGCTACGGCAATGAAATAGAGATGTATAACGGTATGCTGTTTATCGGAAACAGGGGAAATAACTTCAAAATGCCTGTATATTGCATAATACCCGAGCTTGGCATAACCTATCCCATAGTCAGTGACGGCATTTACAGCGATCTGAGCATAACTTCCGACAGTTTGACTTTTAATGAGACAAGCCGTCAGACGGAGGTAATAAAGACGGGGGCAGTATTTGATGATGAAAACGGAGAAATGCAGGAAGAATATGCGGTCATGGATGAAAACGGCGGAATATCTTATGCATATACGTCAGACTATACACACCAATATGAAAGAATAGACAAGATATATATCGTAAAGAAGAAATAACAAAAGGTGCGGATCTCCGCACCTTTTTTAGTCGTTAGCCTTTAGCTGTAGGGGCGCACATTGTGCGCCCGCGCAAAACATCGAAAAAAACGAATTGTAGGGGGCGATGCCTAACAGGCACCCGTACCCTCTGTCCTGCGGACATCTCCCTGTACTACAGGGAGTCACCCACATCGCCCCGTGATCTATGATTGATTTTATCGGGCTGATGTAGGCATCAGCCCCTACAATCTTAGTTCTTAGCTCTTAGTTCTAAATTACCGAAGGTATTCCTCAATAACGTCCAGCTCTCCGTATGTGCGGAGCAGGGTATATCCCGTATTTGCCAGCACCGCATTCACGAAGTCATCGCGCTCAACGCGGTCAGGACGTGCATGAGTGGTATCGTCCAGCTCGATAAGCGCCACTATGGACGTATCCTCATCTGCAAGAGCAAAGTCGATATGCTTTGACTTTATCTTGTTGAAGCATTCCATCCAGAATGGATTCTCGGCTTTGGGCTTCGGCTCGATAAGGTCAGCAAGCCTCACCTTTGTGAAAATGCTCAGCCCGTACTCGTCGGCGAGGGGCTTCAGCTTCTTGTAGAATTCATACTCGCGGTCTGTGAGTACGGTCTTTGCGTTGTAAAGCTTGGTTATGTCGGGCTTGCGGAGCTTTCTGTACAGCCACACGCAAAAGGCTATTATAAGCCCTGTAATGAGAAGTGCAATAAGTTCGTTTCTGTTCATGTAATAATTAAAATAAAAAAATATTTCTGATATTCAACCCGTTTGCATTGAAAAAATGCCTTTTTGGGAGTATATATGAGGGGCTCTGAGAGAGCCCCTGTAAAAGCTGTATTTTATTAGTCGAATCTCTCGTCGATAACTCTGGCAGTTTTCTTCATGCTTCTCGGGAGCACACCTACCTCGACTACCTTTACGATAGGAGTAAAGCCTATTCTGCTCTTGACCTTTTCGGCTATCTTGCTGCTGAGTGAAGCGAAGTCCACATCGCCTGTAGACTCAACGTAGATACGCATGGTATCCTTGCCGTCAAGATGAGAGATACGTATCTGATACTCACTGGAGATCTCACCAAAGGTACCGAGGACCTCCTCTATCTGGCTCGGGAATACGTTTACGCCCTTTATCTTCATCATGTCGTCTGTACGTCCCATGATAACATCTATTCTCGGATAGCAGCGTCCGCACTTGCACTTGCCGGGAACTATCCTTGAAAGGTCATGAGTTCTGTATCTGATAAGCGGAGCGCCCTCCTTGACGAGAGTTGTGATGACTATTTCGCCCATTTCGCCGTCTGGAACGGGCTCGCCTGTCTTAGGATCGATTATCTCTATGTAGAGGAAGTCGTCCCAATAGTGCATAGCAGTTTCGCCCGGGCAGTTTATACCGATGCCGGGGCCGTATATCTCTGTGAGGCCGTAGATGTCGAAAAGCTCGATCCCAAGCTCATTGTGGATACGCTCGCGCATTTTGTCGCTCCAGCGCTCAGAGCCGATAACGCCCTTTTTAAGGTGTATCTTGTCCTTGATACCGCGCTTTTCTATCTCCTCAGCGAGAAGAAGTGCATATGAAGATGTAGAGCAGAGAACCGTGCTCTTCATGTCCTGCATCATCTGGAGCTGCTTGTCGGTATTTCCGGGGCCCATAGGTATTACCATAGCGCCAAGCTTCTCAGCGCCGTTCTGGAAGCCGATACCTGCTGTCCAGAGACCGTAGCCTGGGGTTATCTGTATCCTGTCCATGTTTGTGATGCCTGCTGTCTCGTAGCAGCGCTTGAACATGATAGCCCAGTCGTCAACGTCCTTGGCTGTATAGGGGATAATTACGGGAGTACCTGTAGTTCCCGATGATGAGTGGATACGGACAATCTCCTCCTCGGGAGCTGTCATAAGTCCCAGAGGATAAGCATCGCGGAGGTCCTTTTTCTCTGAGAACGGGAGCTTTGTGAAGTCCTCGGGTGAATCAACGTGTGTTATGCCTGCCTCTGCAAGCTTTTTTCCGTAGAAGCTGCCTGCTTCAACGAGAGCGCGTATACGGTCGTTGACCAGGTCGAGCTGTGCCTGTGTTATCTGCATTTTCTCATACCTTTCGTTTTTTGATTGATAACTTGTAGGGGAGCCAGCCCTCGGGCTCCCATTGTACGATTCTCTTTTGTCTCGGGAGGGCAAGGCGCTCTCCCCTACTTAGTGTAACGAAGTGCTTTGCTGTTCATTTCCACAAACTGTGGTTTTACTGTCTTTTTCATGGTGTCTTCTATATCGTCTACAGAGAATGGCAGCACGTCGTTGCGCACTGACGCTCCCAGCATTATCATATTGAGAACCTTTGGCGAGCCTATCTCCTCACAGGCTTTAGTGCCGTCAACAAGAAGTACGTTCTTCACGTTGCGCTGAAGGTACTCTATCATTTCCTGTCCTGTGTAGTCAGAGCCGCTGAGAGTAGCGGTAACAGGCATTATAGGGTGGGTATTGACTACCACCTGACCGCCGTCCTTCAGATACGGCAGCATACGTACTGCCTCTGCGGGCTCGAATCCGATGATTATATCAGCAGTTTTCTCGGGAAACATAGGGCAGTATATATCATCACCCAGTCTGAGGAAGCTGAAAACGCTTCCGCCCTTCTGAGCCATACCGATAGTTTCGGCGCTCATTACGGGAATATCATGCTCCATAGC
The DNA here is from genome assembly GCF_024684275.1 of Ruminococcus sp. Next base: position 16,299 of record NZ_JAIKXF010000105.1, on the reverse strand, counting down.
AGTTGCGGCAATGAGCTTTGATGTGAGGACGATTCCCTGACCGCCTACGCCGCAGATAAGGATATTACTCTGCATTTTCGCCACCTCCTATTGCTCCGAAAGGACATACCTGTGAACAGAGTCCGCAGCCTGTACAGAGCGAATTTTCTATAGTTACCCTGCCGTCCCGAAGTACGATGCCCGGGCAGCCCAGAGTCTTGATGCACTTTTTGCATGATGTACACTTAGCGTTGTCGATAACAGCAGGCTTATTGCCCTTTATGAGTACAGCACATGGAGATTTGAATATAATAGCCTTTACGCCCTTTTCGGCGGAAACACGCTTTACAGTGTCGATAGCCTTGTTGAGCTCAAGCGGATTTACGGTCTCAACTGTCTTGACGCCAACGCCCCTGAGGACATCCTGTATGCTCACCTTTTCGACTACCTCGCCCATCATGGTGCGTCCTGTGCCGGGGTGAGGCTGATGACCTGTCATGGCAGTTGTTGAGTTATCAAGAACTACCAGAGTCATATCAGCCTGATTGTAAACAGCATTTACAGCGCCTGTGATAGCAGAGGCGAAGAATGTTGAATCTCCCACAAATGCAAAGCAGTTTGTATCAGGCTCTATCTTGCCGATACCCTGTGTGATATTCACGCCTGCGCCCATGCAGAGGCAGGTATCTACCATATCGAGCGGCATAGCGTTTCCGAGGGTATAGCAGCCGATGTCTCCGCAGAATACGGATTTTTTGCCCTTCATCGCCTCCTTGACTGCGAAGAATGAAGCTCTGTGAGGACAGCCTGCACAGAGTACGGGAGGTCTTACAGGGAGTGCAGGGGGAGCTTCCATTTCAGCAGCGGCAGGCTTCTCCCAGCCCATGAAATCGGCAATATTTTCAGCCACAGAAGCACAGGTGTTCTCGCCTGCGTTCTTGACATGGTGTGTGAGCTTGCCGAGTATTTTTGTGTTCAGGTGATATTTTCCGCATATATAGGTGAGCTCGCGCTCGATAACGGGGTCAAGTTCCTCGATACAGAGCACCTCATCAAGTCCCTCCAAGAACTTCAACGCTGCCTGTTCGGGGAACGGGAAAGGAGTTGAAACCTTGAATACCTTAGGTGCGCTCTTTCCGCGGAGAGCCTCCAAAGTGTATGTATAGCTTATGCCGTGAGCAGCGATACCCCTGCGGCAGCTCTTATCGGCAGCCTCAGTTATGATATTGCGCTTATAATCCGAGAATACCTGCGAAAGCTCAACATTTCTGGCTTCGATATTTATATGGGCGTTATAGGAAAGACGTGGGAATATTACCCACTTTGAGGAATCCTTCACAAAGCCCTCGGGCTTGTTTACCTTGTATTCCTCATTATCCTTGACTTCTATCGAAGCATAGCCGTGACAGACTCTTGTAGTAGGTCTGAAAAGCACGGGAGTATGGTATTTTTCGGAATATTCAAAAGCCTCCTGTATCATGTCATAGGCTTCCTGAACCGATGACGGATCGAAGCACGGGAGCTTTGAGAATGAAGCAAAATGACGGGTATCCTGCTCTGTCTGTGAGGATATAGGTCCCGGATCGTCGGCAACGAGTATTACCATACCGCCCTTTACGCCGATATAGGCAAGGCTCATGAGAGGATCGGAGGCAACATTAAGACCTACCTGCTTCATGGTGACCATTGAACGGGCACCGCTGTAAGCAGCGCCTGCGCCAAGCTCCAGAGCAGCCTTTTCGTTTACCGACCATTCAACATAGATAGAACCGTCGTTTACTTTTGCGGTAGTTTCGAGTACCTCTGTTGATGGAGTACCCGGATAGCCTGAGACCAGATTCAGACCTGCCGCAACAGCACCTCTTGCAATAGCGGCATTGCCCATTAAGAATTCCTTATGCATATGATCTCTCCTTTATCATAAAATAGGATCAAGCGCAGAGACTGCGCTAATAATCAACACTTAATTTATTATATCACCCTTGATGTTCAATGTCAAAGGGAATGTTGAAAAAACCACAAAAAAACAAGCGCAAAAGATACTTTGCGCTTGTTTTTGAGATCATTATTCAGTTTAGAGCTGAGAGTTATGGAGTCGCCTGCGGCGACAAGATTTAAATAATGTGAGCGAACACATTAACTCTAAACTCTTCACTCTCAACTCTGAACTTTGCGCATCAGCGCAAGGCTTATCATGTTGTGGTTTCTGTTCCCTCCTCGGGATTGAGGATAATATCCTCCTCGGGGATATCCTCGGGACTCACATTAAAGTCGTACTCTGAGAATTTATCGACCTTTTTAAGTCTGAGTTTAAGTCCCATTTCGTTGTCAAGATAAAGCTTTCCGTCGTTTATCTTCATGGTAAAGCCCTCGTAATCACGCCACATATAGAGCTGATCCTTTTTGTCGGGCTCCCACTCATAGGACGAGTTTTCGCCGATTATTGACATTGCCGCGTTGTTGTCCTCAAAGACCTCAAGCCTGAATGCCGCATTTATTGGGTATTCGCCCAGCTTATCGTTATATACGGTGCCGTCAGAGGTTACCTCCTCAGCTTCCCACTTGCCCATGAAGCCGCTGAAATCAGCTTTGTCCAGCCCGGGCTCTGTAGGACGCTCTATCTCGGTGAATTCATTGGTTTTCATGAGATAGATGATAGTTCCGTCATCGTAATCGCCGTATCTCATAAGCATCTGTCCCTGCTTTATGGTGCAGTCATAAAAGTCAGTAGGACTTGCCAGATGAAGCACGTCCTCGCCATCGGTATTGGTGATGTTCCATGAGAAATCAAAGGTATTTTCCTTGCCGTGGGGATTGAGAGCAACTATCATCGTAGCGGTCTTATCCTCATTTACCTCTAATTTCGCAACTGCGCTGAGAGGATAGCCTGCATATTCTGTTTCGTATTCCTCGCCCATTACAAGAGCCTTGTATGACTCCCATTTACCGAGGAAAGGCTTTCCCTCGTTGTCTATTGGCTCATTATTTGCAGTGGTCTCAGCTGTTGTAGATTCTGTGGTGCTCTCCTTATCGGACTTTTTGGACTTTTTGTCGGAACAGCCGCAGAAGGTACCTGCAAGCAGGAAGGCTGACAAGCAAAAACAAATTATCTTTTTCATAATATCTCCTTTATTACTCCTTAATGCCGAAATTCTGTATAGCGCTTCCAACGCTGTTTATCAGATACGGATCTATCTCGCTGAATTCGTCGACCTTGACGAGGTGTACCTGAGTGCTGTCCATATCAATGACAAGAGCGTCATCGATATATTCAAGCTCCATAGTCTGAGGTTCGGTCTTGCCTGAAAGGTCGGTGACTTTTATTTCTATCCTGTTATCCTCGATATTCTTCCATATCATGTCCTTGTCCTCGTTGGCGTTCTGGATAATGGCATTATCCACCGCAGATTTCCATGTGACCTTGCCGTCGTCTGTCAGCTCAAAGCGGAACAGCGCACCTACAGGGAGCATGATATCCTCATACTTTTTACCGTCAATTGTCATATAGTCTGCTTCCCATTTGCCGTAATACTTGGGATCACGCTTTGCACCGCAGCCTGAAAGGCAGCACAGAAGGACTATGGCTGAAAGAGTAAAAGCTATTATTTTTCTCATGTTTCAGCTCCTTTGCCTGAGAATTTAGTAACCTTTGCAAGGTATATATCGAGAGTTCCCTCATCGGTCTGTTTTTTTGTAACGAGGTCGCAGCCCAGAAAGTCGTAGTACTCGGTGAGCTCGCCCATTTCCTCGTAAAGTATCCTTACGCCGCCGTCTGAGGTGACCTCCCAGCTTACCTGCTGCTTGTTTCCGTCGGGGGTATAGCAGATACCGCTGCCGTCAGCAGCAAGGTCATAGCAGTTATAGGTCATATCTGAATTGCTGCGCTCTCTGCCGTTGAGGTATTCCTTTGTAGTCTCCCATTTGCCTGTGGTATTGGCAATGATGTCCTTTATCGGGACATTGTTCACAGTCTCGACGGAAACCGTTATCCCGTTTTTTGAAGCAGGCCGGCTGCCGCAGGAGGCTCCGCAGACAGTGAGTACCGCCGCAGCGCATATGCAGAAAAACTGCTTTTTCATATATGTGATCCTTTCTAAGATTCGTATAGTATCTTGGTCATATTATTATACATTATATTTTAAAGGTTGTAAAGTCCTTTTTTGCGAAAAAAGCTGCCGCAGTGTGCGGCAGCCTGTGATCTTACCTTGTTTTGGTCTTATAGAGCATCCAAATAAGCTCGATAATACCTACTCCGATGAAGCACAGCATGGTCTTCATGCTTGGCTTTTTCACCTTGAAGCGAGTTATGAAAGCCAGTGCGATGAGCAGCAGAGCTCCGCCGTATATCTCGGGGAACCAGTCTCCGCCGATGTCCTTGTGGAAGCTGTAAAGCAGCGGTATTATCAGCGCAACACTGGTAACGGGCAGACCTTCATAGACCTTGCGGTTTTCAGAGGTCTTTTTCTGGCGCTCCTCCTCGGCTACGTTGAAATATGCAAGTCTTATGACAGCGCAAAGCGGAAAAAGCACAAGGATAGGCAGATCGCACCAGTCCTTCATGCCTATGGAATATCCGATCACCGCAGGAAGGACACCGAAGCAGATAGCGTCACATAGGGAATCTATCTGTATCCCGAATTTTTTTTCGCTCTCGGTACGGTCTTTTTTTGTACGGGCGACCTTACCATCGAACATATCACAGAGCCCCGACACCATAAGACATATTATGGCATATTCGGGGTGAGGTCTCGTTCCGCCGTAGCCTATTGCAAATAGCATACCGATAACGGAGGAAACGAGGCTCATATATGTAAGAATAACCGTATAGTTATAGTATCCAATCATTTAACCAAACCTCAGATAGTTTAATACCAGATTATTATATCACAAAAAACGACTTGTTTCAAGTATTTTCTTTCAAATGCCTCAGGTAAAATATGGACTTTTTGTGAATTTTACGCAAAATTTCGGTCATTCCGTCTTTTTAGGTCTTCCCCGTCTTTTAGGAGCTGTTTCATTCTTTCCGGGAGCAGGCTTTGCAGTCTTTTTTCTTCCCGTGGTCTTTGCCGCTGTAGTTTTTTCTGCTGCTTTCTTAGCAGGAGCTTTTTTGGCAGCCGACTTTTTAGCAGCGCCCTTTTCGCGGTTTTTCCTTAGCTGCTCCTGACGGGAGCTTTTGCTTTCAAGGGCTTTGTAAGCCTCCTCGTAGAAGTATTCCTGTGAATTGAACGGTATATCCGAATTTCTGCGTTCACGGATATAAGTGCCGTCGCTGAGCATTATCCTTGCCTTTGTATTGTCGCGCATGATGACGCTGAACATCTCGCGGATACGCTTTTTCAGGCGCTCGTCCTCGACAGGAGCTGCGACCTCTACTCTGCGGACAGTATTTCTGCTCATATAGTCGGCTGAGCCGATGTATATCTTCTGGTCAGCACCGTTCTCACCGAATATGAATATACGGCTGTGTTCGAGGAATCGTCCCACGATGCTGCGGACGGTGATATTCTCGGTATATCCCTGAACTCCTGCGATAAGGCAGCACAGCCCGCGGACTATGAGCTCTACCTTGACACCGGCCTGTGAAGCCTCAACAAGCTTTGCGATAATGGCTGAGTCATTGAGGGAGTTTATCTTTGCGGCGATATAGCCCTTTCCGCCGCTTTTGGCAATAGCTATCTGTTCGTCCATCATAGCCAGCACCTGCGGTCTCAGAGCAAGGGGCGACACAAGGAGCTTATTGGTCTTTTCTACGAAAGTGCCGTTTTGCAGAGCTGTGAATACCGCCTCTGCGTCGGCAGCTATGTCCCTGTCGGCGGTCAGCAGCATCAAGTCGGTGTAGAGGGCAGCGGTCTTTTCGTTATAGTTGCCCGTGCCTATCTGTGTCACGTAGTCGAAGCTTCCGCCCTGTGCCTTGCGTGTGATGAGCAGGAGCTTTGAGTGAGCCTTGTACTCTTTGGGACCGTAAATGACATTTACGCCTGCCTCCTGCAAGTGCTTTGACCATTCTATGTTGTTTTCCTCGTCAAATCGGGCGCGGAGCTCTATCATAACGAGGACGTCCTTGCCGTTTTCGGCGGCGGTGCACAGTGCGTCTATGACCTTGCTGTTTCGTGCAAGACGGTAGAGAGTTATCTTTATAGAGGTAACCTTAGGATCGTTTGCAGACTCCTGTAAGAGCCTGATAAACGACTGATTTATGGACTCAAACGGATAGCTCAGCAGTATATCCCTTGACTTGACCTGTGAAAATACAGGGCGCGTATCTGAGAGAGCCGCAGGCTTTCGCGGAGTACGCGGAGTATAATGGAGCTTGGGATCATCATCATATTCCTGCAATGTGAACAGGTATGATAGGTCAAGAGGTATTCTCGATGTGAATACACGGGCGTTCTTTATTTTCAGCTTCTTGCAGAGGTAATCCAGTGCGTCGCGGCTGAAAACTCCCGACATTTCAAGGCGCATAGGCTGGAGCTTCTGGCGCTTGTCAACCAGCTCCTCCATGCGTCTGCGGAACTCGGGACCTGTTCCCGAAGCCGTAATAGCGGCGCTTCGGGTAACTCTTATGAGAGTGCGGTCTATGACCTTGTAATTCTTGAACATCTGATGAGCAAAGTGCAGTATTACCTCCTCGGCGAGGATAAAGCGCTTGCCGTTTTCGTCCAGTGGGATTATGCGCTCAGAGCGGTTTATGGTGGCAGGTATCAGACCTATGGATATGCCTTTTTTTGAGCCCAGCTGTACCACGGCGTATATCTCCTTGTTCTGGAGGAATGGGAAAGGCAGGGCGTCATTGATGACTATGCCCGAGATAAATGGCTTGATCTCGCGCTTGAAGTACAGCTCAAGCTGTGAGAGCTCCTCCTTTGTCATTTTGTCAAAGGAAACGTGCTCATAGCCGAATTCTGCCAGCTCGCTCATGGTGGTGAGGAAAGCTCCCTCAACAGAGGGCTGAAGTCTGCGGACAGCGGTGAAAATAGCGTCAAGCTGCTGTGAAGGCGTCATACCCGAGAATTTGTCGGGCTTAGTATTTTTTTTCTTAGCTTTTTCTGTTACAGAGCCCACACGGACCATGAAAAATTCGTCCAGATTGCTCTGATATATTGCGGAAAATGAAAGTCTTTCAAGAAGGGGCGTATCGGGATCGACAGCTTCTTCAAGGACTCTTTTATTGAATTTTATCCAAGAAAGCTCTCGGTTTTCGAGATATTCCATATTATTCTGTCTCCTATTCTATATGGGACTATCCGTCCCGATCATCAGTATTTGAATTGTCCGTGGCCTATAAATTCGCATATCAGCGAATCGGGAGTTATATCCGCCTTGTCAAGCGGAGTGAGCTGCTCAAGCACAGCTATGCACTCTCTTACCTCGGGAACGTCAGAAAGCTCGCCAAGCTGTGCAAGGAGGTCGTTTCTGTAGGCTGAAAGCTCATATGACATAAATGTGTCAACATCATAGTCAGAGCGGTATTTATAGGGCATTATGTACTTGTTTTCGCCTGCCTCAACGCTGTGGAACATATTCATGGTCTCGCGGAGAGAGCGCTTGCGGAAGTTCTTGTCGCGTATCATGCGGCGCATAAGTCTTACCCTTGATGGGTGAAGAAGAATGTTTTCCCCTGATATTCTGGTGCGGACGCTGACATATATCTTGCTTATCATGCTGTCGGGAACGGTTATGACAGCGGGATTGAGAGCGTGTATGCCCTCGAATATAACTATTTCGCCCTTGTTTCGTTTGAATTTCCTGCCCGAGCCTGTACGGGTGGAGGTCTTGAAGTCGTATTTGGGCAGCTCTATCTCGCGGCAGGCACTTATAGCCTCTATCTGCTGGTTGAGGAGCTGGCTGTCCACGCGGAGCGGAGATTCGAGGTCCATTTTGCCCTCAGCCGCAAGAGCCTTTTCGGCTTCTGTCAGCGGACAGAACCAGTTATCCATAGAAAGAGTGTGTGTTTCGTGCCCCATGTCGTCAAGGAGCTTTTCTATCATCATCGCCGTTGTTGTCTTGCCCGAGCCTGATGGCCCCGAAAGGAGTATTACGGGCTTTTCGGTGTGATTTTCGGCTATTTCGTTGGCTATCTGTGTCAGCTTGTAGAGGTAGTCCTCGTTGACTACCCTGACATAGCCCTTTGGATCGTTTTCTATTCCCTGATTTATTCTTGTTATTTCAATATTCATTAAAGGTCTCCTATATGATCATTTTTTTAGCAGAGCTTCTACCGCTGCACGTTTTTGGTACAGCACACAGCCGCCTGCATGGTCGTCCGCAAGGATATCACCGCTGCGGAGCGCAGTGAACAGCCGTGAGCGCAAAGCCTCTCTCAGCGATGTGTCGCGGACATTTATGTCGGAATATGGCGAGAAGGGACATGGCTCTGCACCGCCGTGTGAATTGATGTGGAAAAATCCCCTGCCTGCGGCGATACAGCCGCCCGAGGACTTTTCGTCTCCCGGAAATGACAGGAACACTACATCGGTGTGGATGCTCCTGAGAGCAGTTATCCTGTCCGTAAGCAGCTGCCTTTCGCTGTCAGTGGGAGCAAGCCCTTCGCTGTCAGAGTCCATAGGCACGTATTCCACGAATATCACCAGCTTGCAGCCCTTTTCCGCAAGTCCGCCGATGAATTCGTCAGAGCTTATCTCGCTGATATTTTCGGTGGTAACCGTTACTGAGGCTCCGAAAAGCAGGCTCTTTTCACGGAATTTTTCCATATTTCCGCAGAGCATATCATAAACGCCCTCACCGCGCCTTGAATCTGTGGCTTCACGGCCTCCCTCTATGCTCATAACGGGTATGAGGTTGCGGTTTTTTTCAAATATATCGAAGTATTGCTGATTAATAAATGTTCCGTTAGTGAGAATGGGGAATATGATATTTTTAACAGAAGCTGCTGCGTTTATAACGTCGCGGCGCATAAGGGGCTCGCCGCCTGCAAGGAGTATGTAGCTTATGCCGATATTATCAGCTTCGGTGAATATTTTCAGCCATTCCTCGGCGGTCAGCTGGTCTTTGGGAGGTGTATCTGTAGTGGCGCTGCTGCACCTTGAATAACAGCCTGCACAGTGGAGGTTGCAGCTTGACGTTATGCTGGCAATGAGAAAGGGCGGTATGTGCTCGCCTTTTTCAGCGCTCTGAGCACGTTTTTTTGAAGCCTTTTTGCTTGCCGCGGCGAATTTCAGCATGAAGGCTGTTTCGCGCGGATCTTTCAGAACTGCCCTGAGCGATTCGGCAACAATGCTCTCAACGCCGTTGGTCAGGTATTTCTGAAGGTCAAAATTCTTATCCATAGTAAATATCACTTTTCCGTATAGTTATGTGTGGTATCACAAAAGCAAAGCATTGTGATACTATTGCCCTGAATGACTGTCTGCGAGGGGATTTTATGATCATAATATCTGCTATGCTGATATTATATCACATTTTTTGGCGCATTTCAACCCGTCAATTTGGTATTTTTAACGTTGTATTCAACAGAATGTTGAATTTCAGCCTGCATGGTGCGCTGTTTACGCTCTATGTTATTAAGCACTTGACTTTTTTTTCCGTTTGAGTTACAATATAATGTAACTATTAAATAATAAAAGCGAGGTTGCTTATTATGCTTAAAAACAATGAAAAAGTAATGGACAAGATAGTTGACCTTTGTAAGTCAAAGGGCTTCGTTTATCCGGGCTCTGAGATATACGGCGGTCTTGCAAATACATGGGACTACGGTCCGCTGGGCGTTGAGCTCAAAAACAACATCAAAAAGGCTTGGCTCAAAAAGTTCGTACAGGAGAATAAGTACAACGTAGGTCTTGACTCCGCTATCCTTATGAATCCTCAGACATGGGTGGCTTCGGGACATATCGGCGGCTTCTCTGATCCTCTCATGGACTGTAAGGAGTGTAAGACACGTCACCGTGCAGACAACCTCATCGAAGACTTCGACGGCACTAACGTTGCAGGCTGGTCCAACGAGCAGATGATGAATTATATCAAGGAAAAAGGCATAGTATGCCCTAACTGCGGCAAGCAGAACTTCACAGATATACGTCAGTTCAATCTTATGTTCAAGACCTTCCAGGGCGTTACCGAGGACAGCAAGTCTGAGCTTTATCTCCGTCCCGAGACTGCACAGGGTATCTTCGTAAACTTCGCTAATATCCAGAGAACCACACGTAAAAAGGTTCCTTTCGGTGTTGCTCAGGTAGGTAAGTCCTTCCGTAACGAGATAACTCCCGGTAACTTTATCTTCCGTGTACGTGAGTTCGAGCAGATGGAGCTTGAATTCTTCTGCAAGCCCGGTACTGACCTTGAGTGGTTCGACTACTGGAGAAGCTACTGCAAGAACTTCCTTCTCTCACTTGGTCTCAAGGAGGAGAATATCCGTCTCCGTGACCACGACAAGGAGGAGCTCTGCTTCTATTCAAAGGCTACAACAGACTTCGAGTACCTCTTCCCATTCGGCTGGGGCGAGCTCTGGGGCGTTGCTGACAGAACAGACTATGACCTGACACAGCACATCAACACCAGCGGCAAGTCACTTGAATACTTCGATCCTGAGACAAACGAGAAGTATATACCATACGTTATCGAGCCTTCTCTCGGTGTTGAGAGACTCTTCCTCTCAGTTGTTACAGAGGCTTACGATGAGGAGGAGCTTGTTTCCACAGACAAGGACGGCAAGGAGAAGAAGGAAACAAGAACTGTTATGCACTTCCACCCTGCTCTTGCACCTTACAAGGCAGCTGTACTCCCACTGGTCAAGAAGCTCACACCAAAGGCTGAGGAAGTATACGATATGCTTTCAAAGAAGTTCATGGTAGACTTCGACGAGGCAGGTACTATCGGTAAGAGATACCGCCGTCAGGACGAGATCGGTACACCATTCTGTATTACATACGACTTCGATACACTGGAGAATGACAACTGCGTAACTGTCCGCGACCGTGATACAATGCAGCAGGAGAGAGTAAATATCAACGACCTCGTTGCATACCTCGAAGCTAAGATGATATTCTGATTGCAGGGAACGCCGTTCTCGGAGTTCCGCAATTCACAAAAAAGTAGGGGCGGATATTATCCGCCCTTTAATTATGCATAAAAAGGACACCTAATAGGTGTCCTTTTATCATTTAGTTACCTGTCCCTTGCGGTATCTGCCGAAGAATATGCCGTCATCGACGTATTTATCAGCCTGTGAAACCCACATTGGGAATTTTCCTGTAGCCAGAGCTGTCTGACCGTTGAGCATTCCCGTGTGGAATGATATATGCCTGAATTGTCTGAGCACAAGCTCCATGCGTGTATGTTCGCAGTTTTCGGGCTTCTCATAGAGCATATTATCTGTGAGCGTGTCGATGTAGTCCAGAGTTTTCTTCTCTACCGCGTCGAGGTACTCTAAAAGCTGCTCATCGGAGAGGACTACCGATGTAGAATTATCGGGGTTGTCCATGCCCTCCTCATGGAAAGGCGGCTCATCGTAAACGCAGGGATTTATGAACCACTTGTCCGCCGAATGGATAGCGTGATAAGCCCAGCGCCAGCAGGGAGCTCCGCAGCAGAGCGCGTCACGGTCGTAAGTTCGCAGAGAAGTCCTTATGTTCATAAAGTTAGGTATTACCATGTCCTTGATTATCATGCAAAGCTCGTTCATAAATATCCCTCCGTTTGTTTTTTATTTACAGGCGGAAAAAATCCGCCCTGTACATGATAATTCTGTATAAATCAGTGGCTGCCCGTTGGCAGCCACTTAATTTGCTTATCAAATAGTGTCTATGATATCGAGAGAGTGCTCATCGTTCATAGTTCTGCACATCTCGATGAACTTGTCAAGAGGCACGTTCTTGAGCTGCTTGTTTCCTCTGATATTGATGGAGACCTGCTCGTTCTCAGCTTCGCTGTCACCAATGATGACAACATACGGATCCTTGTAGTCCTTGAAGCGTCTTATCTTGTTCTTCATGTTGTCGTCGGTGTAGTCTACCTCTGCTCTGATGTGGTTTTTCTTGAGGAGGTCTGCTACCTTCTTAGCGTAGTCGTTGTGGTCTGTTCTGATAGGAACGATACCTACCTGCATTGGTGAGAGCCAGAACGGGAATGCGCCTGCGAAGTTCTCGGTGATGATACCGATGAATCTCTCGAATGAACCGAATATAGCTCTGTGTATCATTACAGGCTGCTTCTCTGAGCCGTCAGAAGCGATGTACTTCATCTTGAAGTTGAGAGGAAGCTGGAAGTCGAGCTGGATAGTACCCATCTGCCACTCACGTCCGATAGCGTCCTTCATCTTCAGGTCGATCTTAGGACCGTAGAATGCACCGTCGCCCTCGTTGAGCTCGTATCCGTCAGGACCGTACTTCTCCTCGAGGATAGCCTTCAGATCAGCCTCAGCCTTGTCCCATACCTTTATATCGCCCATGAAATCGTCAGGACGAGTTGAGAGCTCAGCCTTGTATTCAAGACCGAATGTGTTGTATATCTCGGTTGCGATGTCCATTATATCGTTTATCTCGGAAGCTATCTGCTCCTCAGTTACGAGGATATGAGCATCGTCCTGTCTGAACTGCTGTACGCGGAAAAGACCGTTGAGCTCGCCTGACTTCTCCTTACGGTGGATAACGTCAACCTGATTGAATTTAAGAGGAAGCTCCTTGTAGGAACGCTGCTTGTTCATATAAACCTTGATAGCATTTGGGCAGTTCATAGGCTTAGCGCAGTAGACCTCGTTCTCCTCCTCGGAAGGGATAACGAACATACCGTCCTGATAGTGGTCCCAGTGACCTGATGTTACCCAGAGCTCCTTCTTTGAGAGAACAGGACCTGAGATCTCTGTATAGCCGTGATCCTCGTGAACGCCTCTCCAGTATTCAAGAAGTGCATTAAAGAGCTTCCAGCCTCTTGGGAGCCAGTAAGGCATACCGGGAGCTGTGTGGTCGAACATAAAGAGACTGAGCTCCTTGCCAAGCTTCTTGTGGTCGCGGAGCTTAGCTTCCTCGATCATCTTGATGTATTCGTCAAGCTGTGAAGCCTTCGGGAATGCGATAGCGTATACACGGCTGAGCATCTTGTTGTTCTCGTTTCCTCTCCAGTAAGCACCTGTACATGAAAGAAGCTTGAATGCCTTTACAGGAGCTGTTGTCATAAGGTGAGGACCTGCGCAGAGGTCGATGAACTCGCCCTGCTTGTAGAATGAGATAGGCTCGCCCTTGTCAGCGTGTTCCTCGCAGAGCTCAACCTTGTAAGGCTCGTCCATTTCCTTCAGCTTAGCGATAGCGTCAGCAGGTGAGAGCTCAAATTTTTCGAGCTCAAGCTCTTCCTTGACGATCTTCTTCATCTCAGCCTCGATCTTTTCAAGCTCCTCGGGAGTAAATGGCTTTTCGAGGTCAAAGTCATAGTAGAAGCCGTTGTCGATAGCAGGACCGATAGCCAACTTTGCAGCAGGGTAAAGTCTCTTTACAGCCTGTGCAAGGATATGAGAAGCTGTGTGCCAGAAGGTCTTTTTGCCGTCAAGGCTGTCAAATGTGCAGACCTCGAACTGACAGTCGCTGTCGATAACAGTGCGGAGGTCCTTGACCTCGCCGTTTATCTTTACACAGCAAGCTGCCTTGTAAAGTCCCATGCCTATGCCCTTGATGACCTCTGCTGCTGACTGTGCAGCCTCGATCTCACGAACGCTGCCGTCTGGTAATGTTAATTTGATCATGATGATCTCTCCTTTTTATTAATTCATAATGCATAATGCGTAATGCATAATTATCGTATCAATTGTGTGATGACTGTTATTCCTTGCAGAATAATTCATCATTCTCCCAATTTATCGGGTTGTTTTCGATGTATTGCCATGCGTTGCGGTATTCCCATTCATTCCGCAATATACGGTCGTAAAACGATTTTTGCCACACGGAAAAACCAATCTGTTTTGTAACAAATTCTTTGAAATTTTTTATTATCATTGATAATGTAGGGGCGCACATTGTGCGCCCGTTTCCAACAACACTCAATAAATTATCCGTTTCAATACGAATAATTACGTGAATATGGTTAGGCATAATTACAAATTTGTCTACATATACCATTGGATAATAATTGTTTATATTCTGTAATCCGATTTTTATTATTCTTCCGATTTCGGACAAATGTATCTTTTTACTTTGATTGGCTTTGGGCGGGCGCACACTGTGCGCCCCTACAATTGGCGGTTGGTTGTCCGCAATTGGTTTATATTTATCGTTTTTATCCCAGAAAATGCACATTTTATTTTTGGTGCAAATGGTAATGAAATATGCGCCGTTATGGGAATAATCGTAATTATCGAGGCGTATATCCTTTCGTACCGGTCTTTCCATATCAATCCGCCCAGCCTGTTATCTCGAACATCTCGGCGAACAATTCGACGTACACGAAATCCTTCATATATCCGTCATTTGTACCCGTATCGAAGCAGACTATGACATCTCCGTCGTCCAGATCAATATGGACGTTTCTGAGCTCCAGCAGTTTAGCCAGTGCGTCGGGATCGGCGCCCTCATAGTAGCCCTCGTCTATGATGATCTCTGCTATCTGACGGCGGCTGCTGTCAAGCTTTGACAGTTTTTTTGCGATAGAGGAAAGGTTATCCATTATCTGCTTTTCGTCGTCCACGTAGAAGCGGACGGTCATGGGCTTATCCCATAGCTTATATGGAAGCTCAAAGGCTTCTTCCTGCTTATTGTAGCTGATATTGCTCAAATACTCACCTCCCCTGCAAATGATAACAAAAAACGCCCCTCACGCCTGTAATAAGGCATAAGGGACGATGATCACCGTGGTTCCACCCTGATTCACACGGAGCATACTCCGTATCTCAAGTGCTCTGTAACGGGAGCTCCCGACGCTTATTGGGCGTACTCAGAGGCGGTGTGCTGTGGTATCCCATGCCGTGCAGCCTCGCACCGAGCGGCTGCTCTCTGAAACGGTATCGGAAAAGCCTTCCTCATCAACGTTTTTCGCAATATTATACAAATATCTTAGCACAGTTTTTCCTGTTTGTCAAGGGGGGCAGGAGAAAAAAGCCATAACCTGCTATTTCTTTTCCTTTTCATTCACGTCGCTGAGAAATTCCGCCACGATATAACGCGGTCTCTGCTTGACCTCGGCATATATCTTGCCAATGTACTCGCCGATTATACCCAGGCAGAACAGCTGCAGGCCGCCGATGAGCCATATAGAGCACATGGTGCTTGACCAGCCGTGCTCGGTGAAGCCTACTATTTTGGTTATGAACGCCCATATGAACGCGATTATGCTGACTGCGGACATGACAAGTCCAAGACCTGTTATGAGCTTCAGCGGCTTGGTGCTGAAGGAAGTTATGCCGTTTATGGCGAATGAGAGCATTTTTTTCAGAGGGTATTTGCTCTCGCCTGCGGCTCTTTCATGGCGCTCGTAGTACACCTTGCAGTTCTGAAAGCCGATAAGGGGTACCATTCCGCGGAGAAAGAGATTGACCTCCTTGAAGCCTGACAGCTCCTGTAGAACTCTTTTGCTCATAAGGCGGAAATCCGCGTGGTTGTATATTACGTCCGCGCCCATTATCTTCATGAACTTATAGAAGCCCTCGGCAGTGGATTTCTTAAATAATGTATCGGTATCACGGGCGCTTCTTACACCGTATACCACCTGATTGCCCTCGTAGTACTTCTTTACCATTTCGTCGATAGTATTTATATCGTCCTGCAGGTCAGCGTCTATAGTTATGCACATATCGCATAGATCCTTGACAGTCATGAGTCCTGCAAGCACAGCGTTCTGATGACCGCTGTTGTGGGCGAGGTCGATACCCGAGAAAAACTGCGGCTCGGTACGGTGAAGCTCCTGTATAATGCTCCAAGTACGGTCTGCTGAGCCGTCGTTCACGAAAACAATTCGGCTCTCACGGGAGATGAGCCCTTGCTCCATAAGGGCTGAATACTTAGTCCTGAGCTGCTTTGAGGTCTCGGGAAGGACCTCCTGCTCATTATAGCAGGGAACGACCATGTATAGTATTTCGGGAGAGTCCATAACGTGTCCTTTCGTAAAAGTAATTTTATATAAGTATAGCACAAGGTATAAATTATGTCAATAAATCTTGTTTTTTGCAGAAAAAAACGAGGACTGTACAGGGAACCTGGGCTCTGTTCAAATTTTTGCTTGACAAAAGTTTGCTTTTATGATAATATATTAAAAGAGCATCGTCTGCTCGTATAAACGGGTGTGAAATTCCGAAATATAGATGTGTGGGCCCTGTGCAACAAGACCCCGTGAACCATGTCAGGCGGGAGACCGAGCAGCATTAAGCGGTGCGTGTTGTGTGCCGCA
>NZ_JAIKXF010000073.1 GCF_024684275.1 Ruminococcus sp. | reverse complement strand
ACCGTTCAAAAAATATTCACAAGTGAATTATATCATATTCGGCAAGAAGTATCAATTATCGTTTCTTACAAATTTTCAATTATTTTTTTGGCAGTATTACCGCTTGACACAGCGAAAGGGGCTCTGCTGCGTTGAATGGCTAACACGCCGCACAATGCGTAAACTTGAATTTTATTGTTATATCATGCAATAAAAAAACAGTCATAAGGAAACTTTTAACATCCTTATGACTGTTTACTTGTTTTAACAATACAGCTTTTCAGCTGTTATCCGATCACTTGATTATTCTTACTCTGATAACGCCGTCAACTGCGTTGATCTTGCCCTCTACCGTAGGAGGAACATCACCGACAACATCGAGCATCGTGTAAGCAAAATCCTTCTTTGAAGCATTTACCATGTTCTCGATGTTGATACCCTCGTTACCAACTACTGTTGTGATTGAAGCGATAGTTGTAGGAACGTTCTTGTGGATAATGCAGATCTTTGTGCCTACTGCGTTCATTGAAGCATTAGGGAGATTTACACTGTTCTTGATGTTGCCGTTCTCAATGTACTCGATAAGCTCCTCAGCAGCCATAACAGCGCAGTTATCCTCGCTCTCTGGAGTAGAAGCACCGAGATGCGGGAGAACGATAACGTTGTCAACGCCGAGAACTACATCGTCAGCAAAGTCTGTAACATACTTAGCGACCTTGCCCTCTTCGATAGCCTTGACTACTGCTTCGCTGTTGATGAGCTCGCCTCTTGCGAGGTTGATAAGACGAACGCCGTCCTTCATCATAGCGATCTGCTCAGCATCGATAGTGTTCTTTGTCTGAGGAGTATAAGGCATATGAATTGTGATATAGTCGCTGTTTGTGTAGATGTCGTTTATATCTGTAACGATCTTTACGGAAGGCTCAAGGTGAAGAGCAGCACCTACAGAAAGGAATGGATCGTAGCCGATCACCTTCATGCCGAGAGACTCAGCAGCGTTAGCGATCTTGCCGCCGATAGCGCCGAGACCGATGATACCGAGAGTCTTGCCTGCGATCTCAGGACCTGCAAACTTTGACTTGCCGCCTTCAACTGTCTTTGGAGCATCAGGTGTGCCCTTGAGTGAAGCTGCCCATGAAGCTGCTTCAACGATCTTTCTTGAAGCAAGGAGAAGTGCGCAGATAGCAAGCTCCTTAACAGCGTTTGAGTTAGCACCGGGAGTATTGAATACACAGATACCCTCCTGTGCGCAGCGCTCAACAGGGATATTGTTTACGCCTGCGCCTGCACGGGCGATAGCGAGAAGATTGTCGCCGAACTGCATATCGTGCATCTTTGCGGAACGAACCATGATAGCGTCAGGATTAGCTATATCTTCTGCTACTGTGTACTTGCTCTTGTCGAAAATATCTGTGCCGATAGCTGATATCTTGTTTAATGTCTGAATTTTGTACATTTCAGTAAAACTCCTTTACAGTTTATTATTCAAAAATTATATCAGGAATTCTCTTCCTCGAACTTCTTCATGAAAGCAACGAGCTTTTCAACGCCCTCGATAGGCATAGCGTTGTAGATAGAAGCTCTCATACCGCCGACAGATCTGTGTCCCTTGAGGTTCTTGAAGCCTGCTGCATCTGACTCAGCAATGAACTTCTTGTCAAGCTCGTCATTGCCTGTGATGAACGGAACGTTCATAAGTGAGCGGTCCTTCTTTTCAACTGTGCCCTTGAACATCTTGCTGCTGTCGAGGAAATCATAGAGGATCTTAGCCTTCTTCTCGTTGTGAGCCTTCATGCCCTCAAGACCGCCCATTTTCTTGATCCACTTGAACACCTTGCCGCATACATAGATACCATATGTAGGAGGTGTATTGTAAAGAGACTCGTTATCAGCCTGTATCTTCCAGTCCATCATTGTAGGAGTCTGCTTGAATGCAGGACCGTCAGCGATGAGGTCCTCACGAACGATGATGATCTGAACGCCTGAAGGACCAACGTTCTTCTGAACGCCGCCGTAGATAACGCCGTACTTTGTAACGTCAACAGGCTCTGAAAGGAAGCATGAGCTTACGTCAGCAACCAGCTCGTGGCCCTTTGTGTTGGGGAGCTCCCAGAACTTTGTACCATAGATAGTGTTGTTCTCGCAGATGTAAACGTAGTCAACATCTTCGGGAATATCAAGGTCTGAGCAATCAGGGATATAAGAGAATGTCTTGTCAGCAGAGGAAGCAACTCTTACTACCTCGCCGTACTTCTCAGCTTCAGCAGCAGCCTTCTTAGCCCACTGACCTGTGATGATGTAAGCAGCATTGCCCTTCTTCATAAGATTCATAGGAACCTCTGCAAACTGAAGATTTGCGCCGCCCTGTACGAAGATCACCTTGTAGTTGTCAGGGATGTTCATAAGGTCGCGGAGATCCTTCTCAGCTTCCTTGATGATCTCGTCATATACCTTTGAACGGTGTGACATCTCCATTACGGACATACCGCAGCCCTTGTAATCCATCATTTCCTCTGCGCATTCCTTGAGAACTTCCTCGGGAAGTACAGCAGGACCTGCACTGAAGTTGTAAACTCTGCTCATGTTAAAAACCTCCAAGTTATATATTATAAAAATAAGTAGTATTTGCAATACAATATAAATTATACTCCTTTGTGCAAAATAAGTCAATATATAAAGCGCAAATTTTTGCGGTACAGGCAATATTCGTCAAAAATCCTAAAAATAGGTAGGGCAAATCAATGGTTCATAAAAAAGTTACCTTAACGGAATCGAAAAAAGACGGCAGAGGTCATAGGACTTCCGCCGCCGTGGTATATCAGTGCTTTTTCATGTAATTTGTAAAAGTATCTTTTCCGCCGGTCTGTGTGTAAGCATAATACGAAAGAACATACGAAGCATCAACAGCATTTACAGCGCCGTCATTGTTTACGTCGCAGTAAGCTTTTTCTGCGTCTGTAGGCTTTGTGTTCTTGCTGGTAGCTGATTTTGCGTAGACCGCAAGAATATCGGAAGCGTCGATAGCGTTTATGAAGCCGTCGCCGTTTGGATCGCCAATTTTAGGCTTGCTTGTTGTTACGGGCTTTGTAGTGGTAACAGGAGTTGTGTTTTTTTGGGTGGTGGTAGTAGTTTTCTTGGTCGTGGTCACAGCTTTTTTTGCTGTGGTCGTAGTGGTTGCTTTCTTAGTTGTAGTTGTGGCAGCCTTCTTAGTTGTAGTTGTGACTTTATTGGTTGTAGTCGTTGATGTAGGAGCAGCCGCGCTTTCTTTGTTTTTTACCTGATAGCTTTCTCTGAACTGAACGCCAACGAGCTTGTTTGTAACATCATTGTCGTTCATATCTATAGCTTTGTTTACAATTATCTTGAAACCGTAGCCGCCATTCGGCGTTTTCTCGGGTATCTTTACTCTGACTGTAGGGTAGAAGGTGTAGCTTCCGTAACGTCCTTCTTCGACTACAAGCTTCTTTTCAAGTAAAACAACATTTTTGTCATTAAACTCGACATCGAAGTCGATTTCCTTGAAATAATTTTTTTTGCCGTTGATATTGCCGCTTATTGTATAGCCAGTATTTCCTATATCAGCAGTATCTCCTGCGTAAACAACTCCGTTTTCAGAGCTTATTTTACGTCCGGTCTGGCTGTAGCGAAGTTTTGGGACTGAGGGATCAGGTCTGCCCTTGTCGGAGCCGTTCTTGTCAAGAGTAGAATATTTGCCTGTATAGGTTCTGAAAGCAGATGTAACGTCCTTTCCGTTCTTATCAATGGCTTTTTTTGGTATGACCTTATAGGTGTATTCGCGCAAAGGGGTATCCTCGGGGAATTTCAGCTTTGCGTCGATGTAAGCTCCACCGCTGAATCTTCTAAGCTCTGTTCCGAGGACAACGACATTTTTATCCTCAAACTCGAAGTCAAAATCGTATTCCTTTATATAGTCATTGAAGTTCAGTATACGCATAGATGTACCCAGGTCATCATACAGATCGATACTTAAAGAGAGCGTATTGTCGCTGCTGCTCTGTCTGAATTCATAATACTGATTTTCATTCAACTGACCTGTAAGCTTTGTTACAGCGGCGGTAGTAGTTGTTGTTGCTGATGTGGATGCTGGTTTAGCTGTTGTAGCAGCATCAGCGTATAGCGGTGAATAGCCGAGTGAGCTGCTGGCGAGTGTTATTGCCAGAGCTGCGGCAAATATTTTTGACTTTCTCATATTTTGTCCTCCTTGGAATTGGTCAACATATTAATTATATCATAGTGGACTGATATGAGACAAGCCAAAACTTGTTAAAAGTTTGTCAACTGACCAGAATTCGGCAGGCTGAAAAAAGGACGGCACTGAGCCGTCCTTGCTGTGTATTATGGTAATTTCCACTCGTCGCAGAGCTTGTGGATAGCCTCGGTGAGCTGGCGCATATCTGCGTTTGTTCTGCCGTCGGAGTCTCTGATAAGAGCCGCAAGGCGGTCGGAAGCCGCAACGAGGTCGCTGTAGGTGATGTTGAAGTTTGCGCTGTTGCGCTTCTTGGGTATTGGGATAGGCTCGGCGTCGATAGTTATGACATTTTCAGCAATATCGAACTCAGCACCGCTGTAAGGGACGTATACCTCTGCGCCCAGCTCGTCGCGGAGCCTCTGTGCAAAGCTCTCTGAGCCTGTTGCCTCGCCGTGATTGATAAAGAAGCGCTGAACTCCCTTGATGGACTTAGCCCATGCAAGGAGACCGTTCAGGTCTGCGTGACCGCTGATACCAGGGAGCTGCATTATCTTAGCTGCGACCTTGACTGTCTCGCCGAAGAGCTTTACGCGCTTAGCGCCGTCAACAAGGGCTCTGCCGAGGGTGTTGCCTGCCTGATAGCCGACAAAGAGAATAGTATTTTCTTTCCTCCAGAGGTTATGCTTGAGGTGGTGCTTGATACGTCCTGCTTCGCACATACCGCTGGCAGAGATGATGACCTTTGGGCGCGGATCGTCGTTGATAGCCCGTGAATCGTCGCTGCTGACAGTCCTGATAAGGTCGTCGAAGCTGATAGGATTTATGCCCTGACGGACAAAGGAGAGAGCCTCCTCGTCGTAGCAGCTCTCGCGGTTGCTGATGAAAATTTCCGTAGCCTCGTTGGCGAGAGGGCTGTCAACGTAAACAGGGAAGCCGTCGTGCCTTGAGACAAGTCCCTCGGACTTGATATGTCGGATAAAGTAGAGCATTTCCTGAGTTCTGCCCACCGCGAATGAAGGGATAATAACGCTGCCGCCGCGGTCAAAGGTCTCCTGCAAAACCCGTGCAAGGGAAGCGGTGTAGTCTGTGGGGCGGTCGTGTATGCGGTTGCCGTAGGTGGACTCCATGACCACGTAATCGGCAGCCTCGATATACTGAGGGTCGCGGATAAGGGGCTGATAGGTGTTGCCGATGTCGCCTGAGAAGACTATGGTCTTGGTTACTCCGCCCTCGGTGATAGTGAGGAGTATGCTTGACGAGCCCAGAAGATGACCAGCGTCACGGAAAAGCACTCGTATACCCTCACAGACCTCAAACTCCTGTTCATAGCGGTGTGGCACAAAGAGGTCTATAGCACCGATAGCGTCGTCCATAGTGTAGAGCGGCTCATAGTCGGGCTCGCCGCGTCTTGCAGCCTTACGGCTTCGCCATTCCGCTTCAAACTCCTGTATGTGTGCGCTGTCACGGAGCATTACGGAGCAGAGATTTGAGGTAGCCTCTGTGGCGTGTATCTCGCCCTGAAAGCCGCCTGAATAGAGCAGGGGGAGAAGTCCGGAATGGTCGATATGAGCGTGAGTCAGGAGAACGAAGTCGATATTTGACGGAGATACAGGTATCTGAACGTTTTCAAATATGTCCTCGCCCTGCTGCATACCGAAGTCCACAAGGAACTTTTTGCCGCAGGCTTCTATATAGGTACAGCTGCCCGTAACCTCATGGGTAGCGCCGATAAAAGTCATTTTCATTGAATTTCCTCCTTCTGTAAATCAAAATTTAATTATGTAGGGGCGAACATTGTGCGCCCACAAACTCCACCACGGGCGAACAATGTTCGCCCCTACAATACCAATTTTTCGGGACGCCAAAGGCGTTAAATTATGATTTATCTCACTCATATTATAACATATTTTTGCGCTGATGTCTATAATGAAATTGTGTAAAATGCCATATGAATAATTGTGTATTATTCAGTGTTTAATGTTTATCGATAAATTTTTATCGTGAAATTTACACAGCAGGAAGACTGAAAGTGATAGGGATTTATGTTTAATCATACAATATTTAATGATAAACGATAAAAAACCATTGACAAACATTAACTGACGTGGTATCATGTAATCACAGACAGGGAGAGCTTCCGCGAAAAAACAGAAAAGGAGAATCATTATGGAAAACGAAAAACTTAATTCTAAAATCAAAAACATCAGCAGGATATCTGTAGTCGGACTGATATTATATATCGGAGTTTCAGCATACGCCATGTTCCCGTCGGCAAAAAAAGGCTTCATTGACGGCTGGAACTCTGTCGACGACGGAGCTGATACAGCAGTATGGGAGGCGTTGCTGGGATTTGTCTGCGCTGTGGCAATGCTGACGGCTCTTGTTATTACAATAGTTGCCGGCTTGCAGCTTCTTTTCGGCATGAGTAAGGGAGCTTCGCCCTTTACGGAAAAGGTCAGCAAAGCTATAAAGAATATGGGCGTGAGCCTTATGGTCTACGAGGTCACAAGAGCAGGATTCTACTATCTTTCCGAGGGTACTGTCGAAATAGGTATGCTGTGGCTGGCAGGACTGGTTCTGTATGCATTCTCGTTGGTATTCCGCTACGGAACGGTGTTGCAGAAGGAGTCAGATGAAACTCTCTGAGCAGAAAGGACGTGAGTCTATGGATAAAAAACAGCTTACGCGGAAAATACAGCGGATAAGCCGCATAAGCCTCATAGCTATGGTGGCTTACGGAGCGCTGAATATCTTTGGTATGTTCCCCGAAAAGCGCTCCTACATCATTAATACAAAGGAGCACAGCCTGTTTGAGAACACCATCGGCGGAATAGCTGTCATAGCGGTCATATTCTGCGTTATTGCAGGCTTTGTCACGGCTTTTATGCTGCTGAACGAGCTGGGCAGGAGAAGAACTCCGTTCACGCTGAAAATAAGCAATTTGCTGCGGAATTTAGGCGCTTACATGATAATAATTGAGATAGGGAAGATCATATGCATATTTATTGCGGCAAGGGAGATAAGGGTAGACCTTTTCTGGTTCGCAGGACTGGTGCTCTACGCGTTTTCGCTGGTATTCCGCTACGGCAAGGGCTTACAGCAGCAGTCCGACGAAACATTATAAATAAAAAGAAAGAACAAGGGAGAGTTTAAAATGAATAAAAACATCTCAATCATCAAAAGGAGCAGCCTTGTGATCGCCATATTATCGCTTCTGGGTGCGGCTATGTATGTTGTAGCGGGTATCAGTGTGGAAAGAATGTCTGCCACACTGCTGCGGAATTATATTTCCGCAGTTGGAATAGGCTATTTTATCAATGCCGCAGCTCTGGCTGTTGCAGCGCTGATCTTTTTCAGGATATTCCGAAGCGGCAGACCTTTTACCCACGGAAATATCTGGGCGGTAAGAGGCATTGCAGGACTTTTTAT
The DNA here is from genome assembly GCF_024684275.1 of Ruminococcus sp. The sequence goes on along the minus strand of NZ_JAIKXF010000073.1, from coordinate 129 downwards.
AGTTAAATGTCTGATACAGGCAGTGTTTGAAGGAAAAGATCTTGGCATATTCAAGGCAGTCATAGCAGGAGGAGATTCTATCTTTTTTGCTGTTCTGTTTCTGGTGATCGCTGAGATACTGCGCTACGG
>NZ_JAIKXF010000003.1 GCF_024684275.1 Ruminococcus sp. | reverse complement strand
TATAATGTAATCAATATATTATGTTTGACATTATTATTTCAGGGTAAAAAAATAAAGCCGTGACTGGAAGCCACGACATTAATTCTTGGAAAGGGCGATTTTTCATGCCAGAGATTATTGAGAATTTTTACGGCGATAATTTGTACACTTTCACCAATCCGACCTGTTCTTGCAAAGAAGACGTCATCTACGAAGCCCCAGATACAGAACCGCATCGCACTTTCAAGATGTATCCGGAGAACAATACTGCTCGATTTGCTTATAAGGCAAAGAAGGGATTGGTTCGTATTAATTCAAACGGTACTGCAGAGCAGGAAAACATACTTGGCGCGTTTATTGGTCTCAGCACGGCGTCCCGTAATAAGATAGAACGATTCCTCAATGAGAACGGTTTCCTGTTTCCGCTTCTTCCAGACGAGTACAATCCGATTGATGTCGATGCCTTGATAGCGATTGTAAAACGTCTGAAAGCCACTGTTGATCTGATGACTGCGGTGGGAAGTAATAAAAAAGATTACGCACAAATCATCCAACTTGCCCTTGACCTCACTTTATCTGATCCTATTATGATTCAAGTTGCAAACACAAACTACACTTCGTGTCAGCACAGACTTTATCAGCTTCTGTCTCTCGCTGATCAAATAAGTGTTAGTAGGGACAATGCAATGCTGGAAGAGCAGGGCGGGGAGTTTTTCTTTGCTGAAGACACGTTGACGGATGAGTTGTACAAATATGCAATCTATGATTACAATGAAATAATGTATGACCATGATAATGCGTGTGGCGACGATATTGAATGGGCAATTACAAAATTGTTTGTCAATTACTGCGGCAGTCCCACAGAACGATCGATGATTGACCTGATTTTTCATTATCTTCATGATGCCAAAAGCGGACTTGTTTACAATGAACGTGTAAAATCGGCAACTCTTGCATTTGCGAAGTTCACGATTGGAGAAGAGATTAACCATCATATCACAGGGATTCACCCCGAATACGACGCGGAGACTATGGAACCCACATGGAAGGTTGACTCTTTAATGGGTGCATTGTATTTTTCGCTTTTCTATCTTCGCTCCAAAACGGAATTATACCGTCCCTGCGGTAATCCAAAGTGCAGCAATTATTTTCTGGTTAAGTCAACATCTTCAAAAACAAAGTATTGCTGTTCTCGCTGCGCAAATAACATGACACAGGCAAGGTACCGCCAGAAAAAGCAATCTGAGCAATAAAAAACGACTCCTCTGAAATCACTCAGAGGAGTCGTTGCTTTTCGGCAGTAAGCCGTCGTTTTCTGCAAATGCTTGTTCTATTGACTGTGCTAAAGCAGCTATATGATTCTTTGGGCTTCCAGTATAATGTGTCATAAGAAATCTGGTATCTACAAGAATTCCCATAATTCGTTCATAGGGAGCGCTTTGATCTTTCCAGTCTCCAACAGCCATACCGATATTTTCGAATGTCCCATCAAAATCAAATACACGATCATCGTCAGAAGGATGAGCATTATAGGGCATGAGAAAGGCATTGAAAATGCAGTTTTCCGGTGCTTTCTGTTGCTGCGCAATATACTCACCATAAGTTATCTGTTTATTGATGGAGGAAGCATCTGGCAGATGGTTAGGATTGCCGGTAATACCGAAACGATAGTATTTTGCATCAAGCACATACACTTTATCACCATGAATCATGATAGTGTCTGGCTCAAGCGGATATTTTTCTTTTACTCCGGCTCTGTTTGAACGTCCGGTAAGCAGCCAGCGGCTGCGAGGAAAATAATCATCTTTGTTTTTGATGCCAAAGACCTTATCTATCAGTTTCTCCCAGACGTGTTCGAAATAATCGGTACCAAAGAAGAACTGCTTTTCAGAAGGCTTTTCGTCGATATACTTAAGCACCTCAATCATAGCCTTGAACAGAGCCTTTAATGTATCATTATTGGTGCTGCCAAGTTTATCACGCAGTATTGCCACCGAACGAGTAATGTCAATGTCGCCGTCGGGACTGTCAGGCATATCCGGTGTAAAAAGCCATCCAAGCTTATTGAAACTCTCATATACGCAATACTTGTGAATACGAGTGATTTCCTTATTACTATTTGGCGTAGATTTCCGAACAGTATACTGTGTATAAACCGGAGTCAGGTCTTTTTGTATCATAGCGGGATTTCGACGAAATGTTTTTGCCCAATCGATGTTTCCTCGATCAGCAGTCTGATAAACGGGCTCCTTTTCCATGTAGTAACCATTCGTCATATAGTAGTTGATGACTTCGAGGTATGCGGTTATCGGGAAATCTACAGATTGAGGAGCTTCGAATTTCTTCATTTGAAGAACACGATTATTGCTTTCTGTAAATTCACTCAGAACCTGAAAAAGATGCAGTATATCTTGCCGTAGCATTCGTCGATCTTCTGGGAGCTGATAACCTACTGGGAAGTATACAACAGCATCCGTGGTGTCTGCCTTTATACCGACAAAACGGTCGCCTTCTTCATTGGTATTTACATGGCATCTGGTTTTGAGATCAACGTTAATATCCATAATGTCACGCTCAATTCAAATGAGGAGTCTGGAAACGTTCTACTACATCATCTATGAACATAGAGAAGCGATCATTTCCTCGACTGCTCACAAAACGATGAATGACCTGCTCAAGGCTGTAGAAGGAGTCCATTTTGAAAACATCACTACGAGAGAATTTAAATGCATCATCCCAGAGATACTTCAACACCTTCTCTGCAAATCGTCTATTGTTACGGCGTGCTTTCATCTTTGCGGCATCATCAGCCTGAGCATTATCTTCTTCGGGATCAAATACAAGATCACTCTTATGAATGAAATACGGTCCGAGGCGCTTGTCCTCAGAAGATGTGATTCGTGCATTTTTCAGAAGAATGATCGTATTGATGCCGTCGCAGAAGCCCTCCCATGTAATGTCTGTATCGAGGATAAGGTGATTTCTGAAATCAGCAGCAACATTTTCAAAAGAGCTATTCACCATTCTCATTGCCCAACGGCGCTGAAATGCCGTATCAAGTGTAAATACATTCTGATCTGAAGTATTCATAGTGCCGATAATAGAGAGGTTAGAAGGAATGCGTACTTTGTGATCAGGATCACCATATACGATTGTTGCAATATTTGAATTGCTTATTCCGTACTCGCTGGTACCAACAGGAAAGCCATCATCATGTTCTGTAGCAATTTCCATTTTTCTATCAAGCAATTGGAATACTTCACCAAAAATAGCTGGAGCATTGCCACGGTTTATTTCTTCGATAATAAGGAAGAACTCTTGCTCCGGATTATCATAGGCTTTCTTGAGAATACTTGTGAACGGACCGGGTGTGAATCGATATGTTACACTACCTTCCGATACATCAGGCAGAATCTGCCCCACAAAATCGGAATATGTATAATCAGGGTGAAACACAAGTCTTTCCATACGACTTTCATCGCTGCAGTATTCCTGCTGAATGGTATAACTCTTTCCGGAACCCGGAACACCGTAAAGCAGAATGTTAGTGCCAGTAGTTACTCTTTCCTTTTTGTCAACATCTCCAAACGGATTGGCTTTGTTATTTATAAAAGGAACATAGTAGTTCGAGAAAGAAAGAACGCCTCTTCTTTCACCTGTAAACAATCTTTCAAGTCCGATATCAGAAGCCCATGTATCAGGAATCTCCTCATAATTAATAAAACTTGCATAATACTTTTTGTATGTGGTACGAACAATTATAATAACAAGATTGTCTATGATGCCGCCAAAAGTAGCGTCAGAAAGATAATCTCCTGTGATATCCTTTTCAGGCTCCGGAAAACCGTTTTCAATTCGCCAAGCTGGATGCTTATATTTCATGTTCTGCCTGCTGATGCGATAATTATTTCTGCCTTTACGAGGTGCAAATTCAATAAAATCGTGCGTGCGCTTGGCATCGCCAAGAACATATGCATTAATCGTATATATTGAACGAGTTTCTCCATCTAACGGGCTTTCTGATTCTTCTGCATATGAAAGGAAATCCACCATATCCTCATGCGATATTCCTGCCGCTTCAAGATATGTTTGACCTCCACCCGATTCAGGTTTATCGATATCGTACAGCTTCTTAAAGTCGGATGGATTAACCTTTCTGTAAAACACTCTATCAATGTATTCCATATTATTTACCTCTTGACAGTTATTAAGTATTCCTTTAATTGCTTGGGCAGCTTGCTGTTATTGCTTCGAAAACGAGCATAATCGATTTCTTGAGTTGTAACTTTTCCAAATTTAGAAAATGTTTGCACTAATTGTTCTAACGAAAACAGCCCATCTTCGCTATAGCTAACCAAAAAATATGGTGCATTCAAATCATGCATTATAGTTTCAAAGGATTGAAGTCCTCTTGTTTTCGTACATAACTTTGAATGCTGATCCCACCAATCTCGTAAGCCGCTTTTTCCTATCGCATCTGGGAAATCGCCTCTTGCAAGGGTTTCTAAAATATGGTAGTTTGCCGCATATTGGCGTTTCATATATGGTGGATCTATATAGCATAGGTCTGCTGATATTGATGATGCCAGTTCTTCAGCGAATCCCTGCTTCACAATATGCCCTTCGGAATTAGTTGGATAAAAAACTAATGGCTTTAAAACAATAGAATCTGTAGCATTTTTCTTAAAGTCTGACAGAAAATAGCCATATGTTCCTGAAATGTTTGCAATCTCATTTACCGCCATTATGAGTGTGTGCTTTAGTAGAGACTCTTCTGCAGGGGTGACCAAGCTATTAGTTACCCATTCATTTATTGTCTCTCTGATTGAGTCAATCTTTGCGGCGTTATCAGATGTAAAATATTTCCGTGGCTCACCTCCATTGGAAGGGGTTCCATCCGGAGAGAATTCTTCAAAGAAAAAACTCTTTACTGGAGGCAAGGAATTCAGATACATTAGTACCGCTTCATACGAGTTTTCTGACCGAAGAATACCAAGTCTACCAGATGAAATAAGTGTCCGAAAATCCGGAGCTTCAGATAAAGTTAAGTTAACGATTAGATGATGATATGAGTACGTCATCATATCAGAAGCCACTACAGAATATCCACGTTTTCTCAGCTCATAGGATACCGTTCCAGTTCCAGCCATAATATCTGCAACAGTTCCATTCAAACCAATTAATTCCGCTATTCTATCAAGAATGACAGCGGTAAGCTTTGTTTTATTACCAATATATCGATACATTGATGTATCACTTCACCTTCATGTTATTTACTGCTCCCAAATCAGGCAAACGATTCATTTCGTCGTAAATCATCTGCTGTTCTGTTTCGGATAAGCCGTATTTAAGCATGATGATCCTTTCAAGTTCAATGTCTTTGTCATGGTCGTATTGTTGTGCCAGTTCCTTCGAGATGGCGATGATCTGCTCATCAATTTCACTGGCTTCATATTGCGCAATAGGGAAAGAAAAGATTATCTGCTTTGTTAAGTATGGATGCGATTTCCATTCATTCTCGCCATAAGTCTTTAAATAATAGTAATATATTACTCTTGAATTCAACATAGCTAAGAAATACTCAAGAGGAATTTTCACATCGCCACTTTTATATTTGAGGATATATACTGTTTGGCTTGTCATACTGCCAGTATAATCAATTGCAGCATATATGCCTAACCCGGTTTTTCTAACGAGTATTTTAGGTGGAAGATATAATCCTCTATTTTTATAATTGATGCCTGTTACACCTAAACGGATGTGTAATTCGCCCGTTATCAAATACCTGTGAACATTTTCACCGACATAAATCTGAACACTGTTTTCTAATGGTTCCTTTGAAATAAGTTGTTGAATAGTAGAAGCGTTAATTTGAATCTTACTTTTACATTTGCTGCATTGTTTTGAACCGGATTCTAATTGTGATTTTTTATAACCCTGCGCATAATGACACGATGGACATACAACAACATTTCCTGCTTTTGCAATTTCCGCCCCTCGCCCAAATATAAAATACTCCGAAAGTCGCGTTCCGACGTTTCTAATCTTATTAAGCGCAGTTTCTTCCTCAACACGAGTATCAATATCAAAATTGCACGACTCGTTATTACAAAAACGACTTTGAAGCACTGTATGTGCCTGATTCTGATAGAATGCAATTAAAGGAATATTTGACGAAAGGAAGGCTCTGCGATCATCTGTTGTTAATCTGAAACATTGTGTCGTGCTCATAGAATCGGGTTTGCTTTTTTTGCAGACTATGATTGTAGTAGCTCTGTTAACCTCATCGAATATTTTTTCTCCAAGCCTTGCAACTACCTTAATCTGTGTATGTTCAGACAAAAAGCGCCTGAGTGACTCGTTTTGAGCATCAAATAATGAATCCGGGATAATAAATCCCAAATACCCACCCTCGGAAAGAATGGAAAACGATAACTCGATAAACAGTACGTAACTATCATATTGTCCATCTATTAGATTAAATCCCGCTTTTCTTAGACTATCTCTTTCATATATTTTTTCAGAACTCCATGGAGGATTTGCGATTATCATAGAGAGATTCGGGAATTTTGTTTTCCAGTAATCTGCCGATTTCTTCTTGACATTCACAGGAAGTATCATGTCATTATGAGTTATCTTGAATTGACTATTAAGTGAGATGACATCATTATCGACATCAACTCCATAATATTTAACCGAATTTCCAAACGCCGAATGGGCTGCTTTAAGGAGTGCACACTCCCCGCAAGCTGGATCTAAGATGCTGTTAACAGAATAATTCTCTTTTTCAGCAATACTAAAAAGAAGGCTTGCGACAAAATCCGCCAGTCGAGTTGGGGTGTATACTACACCGTATTTTTTCTTAACCATTACGCAGTCTCCGATACTATAATATAAAAGTTACTTTTCATTTATATCAATGCCTTGTTTTAATAAACGTTCGTATTTTTCATATGATATAAGCACAGCAATAGGTTTTCCGTTTTTCAACACGAATGCGGTACTATCTCGCTCTGCTAAGCCTCTTATAAGTTTAGAAGACTGACCTCGATTGAATTCTCCGATATTTATGTGTTCTATGGGAAGAATGGGTTTCTTTTCTTCCATACTCAAGCACTTCCTTTCGCGTTTGTGCATACTGTTTTATTATAGCATATTCGATATTAAATGTCAATACCTATTATATAGGGCTTTACAACACGAATTGTAATGTAAATTATACTGTAAATCATAATTACTCTTTTGATGGTGCTGTTGATATATTTTAACGAACACAGATAAGATTTAACGAACCTACTGGGTTCGTTAAATTTTGCACCCAGCGGCTTTCAGAGTATCGGCGACAGGGCAAAAAAATAAGACCTCATCGGTCTGTCATTCGCAAAAAGCCCTGAAATAGCGCCTTTTTGCGGTATTCTTTGTATCAATCTCGTAACTGCTTTATCAAGCAGTGTTCCGCTTTTCGGCTCAATTATATTGACTATCATTTTTACCAGCGACTTAGGCGTGAAGAACACTCCGTCGTCCTGAGCGATGTTCTTTGCAAATTTATTCAGGAAATACTCGTAGATACGTCCGACGATATCGCCGTCTATATCGTCGAGAGCACTGTTATTGAAGATACGGAGAAGCTCTGAAAGCAGCTCGTCCGAGAAGATAGTGTAGTCCTTGGGCAGTACACCTGTGAGCTGTTCACTCTGCTCCTCCACAAGCTGCATAGCGTTGTTGACGACCTCACCGAGACTGTTCATGGTATGGCCTGAGCGATTTTTGAGTTCAGCCGCAGCTATATTATCAGGCAGATTGACGAGATACTTATACTGAGCCTCTTCGGGAAGGAAGAGTGCGCTTTTGGCAGCGAAATCACTTGCTTCAACAGGCATAACACGTCCGCCACGCTTAGGACGGTCTTTCAGTATCTCAGCTTCAACCATTTTGAAGCGGCTGTAAGCGTATCTGAGGAAGATAAGTCCCAGTACGGGCATACAGTACTGATTTGATGTAAGTTTTGAGCCTGCACGAAGCAGATCAGCCGATTCCCACAGCTCTGCTTCAAGTTTTCTGATATTTATCATAGCGTTCTCCTAAAAATGCTTATATTTATTTAATTATACCATATTTAGCACAATCAAGCAATAGAAAACGTCGAATAAATGTGAATTTTCATCAATTGTCGCTTTATTTATAATTCGAGGTCAAAATAAAAGGGGGACAAAACAAAAACCGCTTAGAAGTCTATTCTAAGCGGTTTTCTTGTGGAGCTGGAAACGTGACTTGAACACGCGACCTGCGCATTACGAATGCGCTGCTCTACCAACTGAGCTATTCCAGCGTTAATTATTAAATATTTTTGCAAGGTGCTGCACGGCTGTCGCTTTATAATCAGTCCGAGACCTGCTCATTGTCGGTCAGAAATAAGTCGCACTGCTTCGCTCACGCTCTCATTGCTCCATATTTCTTTCCTTCGCAAACTCCCTTCATCTGCCGCCGGCAGCGGTCGTTTGCTCAGCAAATGAGCTGCACTACCAACTGTGCTACACTAGCATATTAAATTTTTGAATTTGTAAGGGTGCTGCACGGTTGTCGCTTTATTTTCAGTCCGAGACCTGCTCATTACGAATGAGCTGCACTACCAACTGTGCTACACTAGCATTATTAAATTTTTAAATTGTAAGGTGCTACACGGCTGTCGCTTTATAATCAGTCCGAGACCTGCGCATTACGAATGCGCTGCTCTACCAACTGAGCTATTCCAGCATGAATTATTAAATTTTTGTAAGGTCTGCACGGCTGTCGCTTTATTTTCAGTCCGAGACCTGCTCATTGTCGGTCAGAAATAAGTCGTACTGCTTCGCTTTCGCTCTCATTGCTCCATATTTCTTTCCTTCGCAAACTCCCTTCATCTGCCGCCGGCAGCGGTCGTTTGCTCAGCAAATTCGCTGCACGGGGAGCTGTGCTGCACAAGCACATTCAATTACATAAAGAAAGCATCTCATTATAAGTCAGAAACGAACTTATATTCAACCAATATTACATTCACAACATTAATATTATACACTAAAGCCTGTAAAAAGTCAAGTGCTTCCATTTTTATTTAGTGTCTGCTCAAATAAGAAGAATTTGCGTCCCCTGAACAAAGTTAGGAGCAATAACTTTCTAAACGAGGTTATTGAGAACACATTATTTATAACATACAGAAAAAGGACTTCCATTAGTCGCCTTCCCTTAGCGGAAAATATGGTTACCGTGCCTGAAATTTCAGTCTCATAAATGTAACCTGCATTCCGCCGGAGGGGGCTCACCTTCGGAAGTCCTTTTGTACACTGCTTATTCTGCGGCTTCGAGATATTTATTTTCACTGTCCCACTTAAATACGCCTGTATCTACAAGAAGCTGTAAATTCTCCTTAGTGATAACATAAGGTACCAGCAGATAGGACTGTATATATCTTACGCCGTTATTATAGGACTCGCTGTCGTAATTCACCTTGATATCGCCGAAGCTTTCTGCCAGCTTAGATGTAGGGATACTGCCGTCGAGAAGCATCTTGCACACACCGAAAGCAACAGCTGCTTCATCGTGAACGTTCTTATAAACTGTCATTGACTGCTTGCCGTCAACAATATTTGCAAGGTTTGCGAGGTCACCGTCCTGACCTGTGATCAAAGGAGTATTACCGCCCTTATAATCAGAATCCAGAGCATTTTCAACTCCAAGAGCAGTTGAATCATTAGAGCAGAGAACTATATCAAGGCTCTTTCCGTCATTGTAGTACGAAGCAAGAGTATCCTTCATTGTTTTCTCTGCATTAGCGGTAGTCCAGTCCTTAGTAGCAACCTGCTCAAATGTATTTCTGCCTGACAGTATATGCAGAGTTCCTTTGTCTATATAAGGTTTAAGGGTGTCATAAGCGCCGTTAAAGAAGTAACGTGCATTATTGTCACCTGCGTCACCCGCAACGAACTCGATATTATACTCATTTGTCGCACTCATCAGGTGAAGCTGATCTCTTATGTATTCGCCCTGAAGCTTTCCTACAGTAAGGTTATCAAAGGATACATAGTAGGTAAGCGCGTCTGTATTCATAATAAGGCGGTCATAAGCTACTACGGGTATCTCCTTGTCCTTTGCCTGTACAAGAGTATCTGAAAGGGTATTTCCGTCAACAGCAGCAATAAGAAGCAGATCTGCTCCGTCATTTATCATGCCGCTGATATCCTCATTCTGCTTGTCAGCATTATCCTCCGCAAATCTCAGGTCAACACTATAGCCAGCCTTTTCAAACTGAGCCTTTAGAGAGCTGCCGTCGCTGTTCCAGCGTTCAAGGCTCTGAGACGGCATTGAGATACCGATAGTTTTCTTTTCAGTTTCCTTAGTTTCTTTCTCCTTAGCGCTGCACGAAGCCAGCGAACAAGCTATAGCCATAGCTGACGCTGCTGCTATTATTTTCTTCATAAAAGTTCCTCCTTGAAAAATTAATACCCCTAAAAAAACCATTCTTACATACTTCCTTATAGTACATTTTACTATACATCACCCTTTATGTCAAGGTAAAAAGCATGATTTGTGTATAGTGTGTAAAAAAGCGCAAAATACTATACCAAAACCGCCAATAAATGCTTAAATATCAAATTATCTCCCTGCTCGGGACACATTATTCAATGTCTGTTTGTTTTGCCATTCAGGGCAATAACTGCCCGCGGCGGTCATTGAGTGCATTTCAGCAGTAATACAGCGATTTTACAAGCAAGATCCTTTTTTCTCCTTGACAAAAACCCTGTACACATGATATACTAAAAAAAATATAAAAAACCGAGGGCTTATCATGCTGAATCAATATCTTAATAAAATCGAGCGTAAATTCCGTAAATTCGCAATATCCAATCTTATGCTCTATATAGTACTTGCGATGGCTGTTGTATGGATAGCTAACCTTATAATTTCCACCAATCCCAACAACAGCGTAAACCTGTTAGAGCTGCTTATGTTTGACCGTGAAAAAATACTCCGCGGTGAAGTCTGGCGAGTCATATCCTTCGTATTCATACCGCCGTCAACTATGCTTATCATACTGACGCCTATAATACTCTACTTTTTCTGGTTCATGGGCTCGTCGCTTGAATACAAATGGGGCGCATTCAAATTTAACATATTCTATTTTACGGGAATTATAGGCTGTATCATTGCAGGCTTCATAACAGGCTTTGCTACCAACGTATTTCTTGACCTCAGTCTTTTCCTTGCATTCGCGATACTCTTCCCGAATGAACAGCTGCTGGCGTTTTTTGTGCTCCCCATAAAAGCAAAATGGCTGGCTCTCATAGACGGTATCTTCCTTGTGTACTCATTTATAAAGGGCAACGGTTTCACCAGAATATTCATCATACTCTCGATAATAAACATCATAATCTTTTTCGGCAAGGACTTCTTCTCGATGATCTATTATTGGATAAGACGCTTAAAGTACAGACATATCAAGAAAATAAAGTAAGAAAAAGCTCCCGATGGGAGCTTTTTTGAGCCTTAATGCTGGATCAGGCTAAAAATATCGGCTGAGGAGATACCTCAGCCGCTGTTTTTTATCTTCTGTTTTCTTCGCCGCCGTTTACACTGAATGAACTTGCCTTCCAGAGACCGTTCTCCTTTACAGCCTTTACCACCATTGTGGAATCAGCTCCGTGATCGTCGAAATTTACTGTTATATTAAATGAATCCTCTGTAACGTCAGAAACCACAGGATCACTGTTGTATGTGAAACCGCAGCCTCTTGCGCCCTGTAAGAACCACAGTGAACCGTCACTGTCTATGAACATTGAAGGCTCGCCCTCATAAATGACCTTGTATCTGTATTCAAGAAGGCTTCCGCAGACTGCATCTGTAATATACTTCTTTACATCTTCAACGCTGCTGAAACGCGGATCAGTTACCTTTGTATACGGGTATTTATTATCAACATTTAAAACTGTGCTCTCGTCCACCTCAACGCTTGAGCCGCCGCCGATATAGTCAACAGCATTAAGGTTGTTGAGCACCTTTGCTGCCTCAGCGATAAGCTCATCAGAAGCTGCTGTTGTTGTTTCTGCCTGCTCATTCTGTGCAGCTGTAGTTTCTGCTGCCGCTGTGCTCACACCTGTAGCAGCCTCAGTCGGTGCTTCTGTTGATACAGCGGTAGTTGCAGCCTGAGTCTTTGAACTGCTGCTGCCTGTGCCCACGCTTTTGCCGCATGAAGCAAGGCTGCCGCATATCATTGCAGAAGCTATGATACACATTATAATTCTTTTTTTCATAATGCTCCCTCTTTCTTACAATATTGATGTACCAGCTATATCTTGGATCTGAAACTTCGTCTGAACTTCAAGATCTAATTGTCACATCAATAAAAAAGCTTGTTTATACGAATACAAAATATATGATACACGTTTTTTGCAAAATATTCAAGTCAAATATTTCACAAACTTTAGTCGAAAGCAATGGATTTTTAGTATAATAAGTGCATTTTCCTCCCCAACAAGGTTCAAGACAATAGCCGTCTTACAGCGGTTATCAAGAACACATCAGCTTATGATTTTTATCAGTCTTTAACAAAAAAACTCTTGATTTCACGTTGTTTATATGGTAATATAAAAGAAAGCTATGAATAAATACAGAAAAGGGAATTGTTCATCAAAAAAGGAGCTGATATTATGAAAAGAAAAATCCTGGCACTGGCACTTGCAGCTATGTGCTTAGGCAGTGCGGCAGCTGCCAATGTTACGCCCGGAGCTGTTATTGCGGCGGAGGGCGATACTGCACAGACCACAAAGGATATGACTCTTGATGACGTCAAGGAGCTTGCAAAAAAAGGCAAGAAGCTCGACTGGACAGACTTTTCGGATTATAACATAAAATGGCGAAGCACTATAGCCTATACCAGATTCTGCAAGGTAGAGCTGGGCAGCGAATTCTTCCTTGTGGTAGGCGGCGAGCCCAATTTGCGCCCCGATGTAGTCTGGCTGTGCTATTCTGACACCGAGAACTATGTTGATGTAAAAACAGGTGACGTGGGTGCATTTATCAGCAAATACGCAAAGACAGATACCGTTTCCACAACTACAACTGCAAAACCTGTAACAACGACGACTACTGCAAAAACAACGACTACAACCGCAAAAACTACTACAACTACCGCAGCAACAACTATACCCAAAACATCATACAAGCTTATATCTCCTCCCGACAAGGTGGAATACAAGTTAGGCGAGGGAATAGACCTTACAGGCATAAAGATAGAAATGACTGTCGGAGACCAGACGCCTGTTATTTACACCTATCCCGATGTGGCTTTTGAATATCAGTCAAATATCCCTAAGTCACCCACAATTACTCTGTATTCTGATTTCCGCAGCGATAAGGCAGGCACATATAAAGTAGCGGTCACAGGTGCTGATGATGTAAACTTTACTGTCAATGTAGTTGACGATTCAGCCATTAAGGATATTGCAGTGTTTGAGGAAGGTGAAAATATGACGCTTGATGATGTCATTGAGCTTTCCAGGAAGGGCAATGCTCTTACATTGAAGGATTTCGTTAAATACAAGGGAGTTATTGCAGGTTCGGGTATTTTTATTCTTGAATATGATCTCGGAAACGGCTATACTCTCACGGTGGGAAGTATAGAGCATTATGATATCGCCTACGCAAGACTAAGGCATTCGGGCAGCAACAACTATATTGATATACGTACAGATGATGTTGAGAAATTTATTTCAGCCTCTGCGGAAGCGAGTGATATTAAGGGCGACGCAAACTGCGACGGTCAGATGGATATGGCTGACGTTGTTCTCATCATGCAGGCTATGGCAAATCCCAATAAATATGGCATAGACGGTACAGCAGAGCATCATCTTACCGAGCAAGGCAAGATAAACAGTGATATGGACGGAAACGGACTTACTGTCGGTGATGCACTGGCTATACAGCGGAAGCTTCTCGGTATCGAAGAATGCGAAAAGCTGACTATCAAGCTCAATACTCTTATCCCGCAAAATGGCTCGGAATATGTTGAAATGGAGCCATATAATGCTATGGTAAGCAGCTATGATGTCTCACTAAGCTCCCTAAACGGAGTTGGCGTGTGGTTCGAGTTCGAGTCTCCAAGCTACCCGATCACTTTGACCACGAAAAACGGAAGTTTCAAGACATTTACCTATAATGGCGGCGGACTGGGAACGATAAACGACGAGGGCAGCACCTATAAGTTGGACAAAAGCGGCTCTGTAAGCTTTGTTCCCGAGACGGTAAGTATACCCGATGACTATAAAGCCGAGGTAATGATAACAGGTGAAGAAAACGGCAAGACCGTAGACCTCGGAACTCTCGTTATCACCAAGAACGACAAGAATACCAAGGGAGTTTTATCGGTCACATTCAAAAAGGCTGGCAGCGCTTCACTGGCAGGAAAGAAGTTTTATTATGAAAAAGAGGGCTTCGGCGGATACTGCAATATCGAATTCAATGAAGACGGTACATTTTTATATTCTCCGGGAGTTCTGAGCAGCTATCTCGGCGGAGGAACATGGAAAATATCGGGAGATACTGTTATCCTTACCGAGAAAAACGAGGGCGAAGGAAAAACTATCACCAACCGCTTTAAAATCGCAGGAAATGACATTGTCTATATAGCAGACGGCTCTGACGGCCTGCGATATATGGAAGTCAAGGACGGCGAGAAATTCAGCATAACGGCAGCTGACACATCAGATCTTGAAAAAATAAGACAGCAGCTATCTGACTTCTTTACCGCCGAAAAGATAGACTATTCGGTTATCCCAAGGGACAAAATGCCTGCTCAGTTTGCAGATAAGTATGTGTTCATTAAAGTAAATACCGCTGACACAAGCTATGCTGCACGTTATGGTGCGTTTTTAAAGTCTTCCGACATCGACAGCAGTCTGATAAAGTCTATCTCCTACAAAATAGACAGCGACACAGAGCTCAACAAGATAAGAGCCCTGCTGTACTGCTATATACTCGAAAATAATATCAACGCAAGCGTCGATCCTACTGATGAAGAAGCAGACCTCAAAAATAAGACTGTTCTTGTAAAGTACGCTGATTCCGAAAAAACTCGCACACAGCTGGAAAACTTCCTTAAAGAAAAGAATATCGACCTTAACTTAGTTGAATTTTTGGCAGTTGAATAACAAACGCAGAAAAGCTCCGCATATGCGGAGCTTTCATTTTCGGGCGGATAATCTCCCAACAGGAGCCGCGACCCTCTGTCCTTCGGACATCTCCCTGTACTACAGGGAGTCACCGCCCCTACAGGCTAATGGCTAAAGGCTAAAAAAGGACTGCCGAAGCAGTCCTTTTTATCATCAGCCCTCGATCTTAGGAAGATTTGCAATTGACTTTGCAATTTCCTCGTCAGTCGGGATATAGTCGCTCATTGTACCGTCGTTGTATGCGCCGTAAGCGTACATATCAAAGTAGCCTGTACCTGTAAGACCAAAGAGGATAGTCTTTTCCTCGCCTGTCTCCTTGCACTTGAGAGCCTCGTCGATAGCAACGCGGATAGCGTGGCTGCTCTCAGGAGCAGGAAGGATACCCTCAACTCTTGCGAACATCTCAGCAGCCTCGAATACAGCTGTCTGCTCAACGGAGGTAGCCTCCATGAGTCCCTGATCGTAGAGCTCTGAGAGTGTAGCGCTCATGCCGTGGTAGCGGAGACCGCCTGCGTGGTTAGGTGAAGGCATAAAGCCGCTGCCGAGAGTATACATCTTCTGGAGTGGGCAAACCTTACCTGTGTCGCAGAAGTCATAAGCGTATGTGCCTCTTGTAAGGCTCGGGCACGAAGCAGGCTCAACAGCGATGAAGCGGTAATCTGCCTCGCCGCGGAGCTTTTCGCCCATGAATGGTGAGATAAGTCCACCAAGGTTAGAGCCGCCGCCTGCGCAGCCGATGATGATGTCAGGCTTGATATTGTACTTGTCCATAGCAGCCTTTGCTTCAAGACCGATGATAGACTGGTGGAGAAGAACCTGTGCAAGAACGCTTCCGAGAACGTAGCGGTAGCCCTCTCTTGTTGTAGCAGCCTCAACAGCCTCTGAGATAGCGCAGCCGAGGCTTCCGTTAGTACCAGGGAATTCCTCAAGTATCTTTCTTCCTACCTCAGTAGTTGTGGAAGGAGAAGGAGTTACATTTGCGCCGTAGGTACGCATTACCTCGCGGCGGAAAGGCTTCTGCTCGTAGCTTACCTTTACCATATATACGTTGCAGTCAAGGTCAAAGTATGAGCAAGCCATTGAAAGAGCTGTACCCCACTGACCTGCACCTGTCTCAGTAGTTACGCCCTTGAGCCCCTGCTTCTTAGCGTAGTAAGCCTGAGCGATAGCAGAATTGAGCTTGTGGCTTCCGCTGGTGTTGTTGCCCTCGAACTTGTAGTATATCTTAGCAGGTGTGCCAAGCTTCTTTTCGAGGAAGTAGGCTCTTACGAGAGGAGAGGGACGGAACATCTTGTAGAAATTCTGTATCTCATCGGGAATATCGATATAAGGAGTTGTCTCGTCCAGCTCCTGCTTAGCGAGTTCCTCGCAGAAAACGTGGCTGAGTTCCTCTAATGTACAGGGCTTTCCTGTAGCAGGATTAAGAAGGGGAGCAGGCTTCTTCTTCATATCAGCGCGTACATTGTACCACTGCTTAGGGAGCTCGTTCTCCTCAAGATAAATTTTGTAAGGTATCTTTTCATCTGACATTGACATAGTAATATCTCCTTTTCTGTAAATAAAAATTGTCGGCTTAATTAATGTATCCTCAATGACCGCCGTAAGGCGGTCATTGTCCTGAACTTTGTTCAGGTGGCGCAAATTCTTTATAATTTGAGGAATTTGCGCATCGCATTTTTATGTCAAGCTCAATTTTAGTTGTTGAGCAGACATTAAATGCGGTACAAGGACATAAAAAGGCTTCTGTCCCTGCAAAAATGCTGGGACAGAAGCCTGAATACTTCTGCGGTGCCACCCTGCTTGACGCTCTGAGCGTCCTCTCATCATGTACACAAATACATAGGTTTTGATAACGCAGACCTCTGCGTCTTGCCTACACAAGAGTTCCCCTGTTGAAGCCCCCTCTTCAGCTCGCCCTCGGAAGCCCATTCACACCTGTTTCGCATACCTGCTCGCACCAGCCGCAGGCTCTCTGAAATGCTCAGACAAGAGCTACTCACACTTCTTCATTGGTTTACTACTGTAAATTGTAACACAGCACAGCTATGATGTCAAGGGGATAGGCATAAATTCTCCAAAAGCGCCGAATATTTAGGCAATGAGCAGAAAAAAACTGTTGTGAAGCTTCAAAACTCCGCACGTCAGGCTGCTTTCTTCAGCAGAAAAATATGGTTGCTGAGCCTGAAATTACAGTCTCATAAATATAACCTGCATTCCGACGGAGAGAGCTCACCTTATATAGCTATTTCAAATCAATATCAATAGGAAAACTATATATCAAATATCAAAAAAGAACTTTTCAACTGATGATAAACGTGGTATAATAGTTAATGTGACCTCAACGACCGCCTGACAGACGGTCTCTGCGGATACGCAGTTACTTTATATCGCTTCTGTACTTTGCACGGGTGCGTGAGATACTTTCCTCACTGCGCTTTATAAGGTTAAGGAGCGATGACGAGTACTGAGCATAATCCTTCTGCAAGGTCGCAGTAGTAACATAGAGGGTATCGAAATTATCGACGCAGTCGTTGCCGTCAAGGGCGATTCCGCTGGACGCAGCTTTGATGTTGGCTTCACTCATGGATACGATAGCATTTGCACTGTCATTTGCGATCACCTTGGGTATGCGGAAGAGCTTCTGGTCGTTATGGGGATTTGCGTTGTAAACGATACGGAAAAGCTTGTAAACAGACAGCATAAGGTACGATGATACCTCCTTGATAAGGGTGATGCTGTTTGCCTTCTGCGCAAGGCTGAAAAGCAGACTGATAGAGTTGTTGATGATACGTCTGTTGAAATTGATGATCTCAGGAGACGGCATCTTCATGCTGTTGTTTCCGTCATCATCGGGAATATCCTCGATAGTGATAGTCTTGCCCTCCGGCTCGGGAGTTCTTCCAAGCAGATAATCACAGGAAACATTGTAGTAATCAGCGATCTTTACAAGGAAATTCAGACCGCATTCTCTTATTCCCTTTTCATAGTGGGAGAGCAGTGCCTGAGATATGCCCAGATCTGTGGCAGCCTGCTTCTGGCTGATGTGACGCTCCTTACGCTGAAGTGTTATTATTCTTGCGAAATCCGAATTCATTGAAATTCCTCCTATAAAGATTATTAAAAAATCTGTTACTATTATTATAATACAAAATGTATAATTTGTAAATACACAAAAACGTGAAACTATTTGTGGAAATTTGTAGTATTTTTCGTGAATTTTACTAACAGTTAAAAAAACGAGCAGTATTTTTGTGCATATTATCCTATCAGTATGATTGCTGATATATTCAACATAAAGGAGAAGTCATGAAAGGTTACAGAATAAGTATTCTCCGTCATGGCATGACGGAGGCAAATGAAAAGGGCATTTACATAGGCAGGACTGATGTGCCCCTGTCAAATAAGGGTGCAGCGGACTTAGCTGCAAAAATGGACGAATTCGACTACCCCACCGTCCACAGGGTATACACTTCGCCCCTAAAACGATGTACCGAGACCGCCGATATACTATTCCCCTACACTGAGGTAGTCCCCGTAGATGACCTGAGAGAGCTGAATTTCGGCGATTTCGAGAACAAGAGCATTGACGAGCTGGCAAAGCGCGAGGACTATAACAAATGGCTCCGCGGCGGCAAGGACAACCGTCCGCCCAACGGCGAGAGCTTAGAGGAAATGACAGCTCGCTGCTACAAGGCGCTCCACGCCATTGTCATGGATATGATGGAGTCCGGGCTCACCCACTGCGCTGTTATCACTCACGGCGGCATAATCTCAAATATGCTCAGCTGCTTCGGGCTTCCAAAGTACGATCCAAAGACACTCGGCTGTGACTTCGGCATGGGCTTTGAGCTGATAGTGACCGCCCAGATGTGGCTGAATTCTCAGGCATTCGAGATACTGGGCTACTGTCCTTACGAAAAGCTTGACGAAGCTGACGACGAATACTGATAAGAGCTAAGAGCTTATACCTGATAATATGAATAATTTTCAAGTATCTGCCCATAATATCCGCAAAACCATTTTTCGGAGGCGCAGATATGAAAATTCGGGAGCTTATCCGCTTTTCACGGGGCTTACTCAGGGGCAGACGGGCACGGACTATGATGATATGTATCCTTCCTCTCGGCGCGGAGCTTTTCTTCCGCTTCGCAGAGGCTGCGGTATACAGTATGCTGCTGTATTTCGGCGAGATAGAGCCGATACGCCTTTTCGGCGGCGATGACCCCATACAGCTGGCAGTAACAGCGGCAAGCACACTTCTGCGGCTGCTGACTACAGCTCCGCTGATGTACGCAGCAGCGTACCGCCTGTACGGAATGACCTCGGAGCTGCCGCAAAAGCGCTGTGAAGCCTTTTCGCGGATACTGCTGAGAAAATGCACCTTCAAGCGCAGCATTTCCGCCGCGTTATGGACAAAGGCAGCAGGGCTCCTTGCACTGGCACCTGCGGTATTTTTCGGGACAGCGGCATACGGGCTGACAGGCGAAAGGCTGAGCCCACGCGAGGCTTTTCTGGCGGTAAACGCCCTGTTCCTCACTGTAGTATCGGTCATTCTCTGGCTTTCGCTGAAGCTCAGCTTCACCGCTGTGCCATACCTTTTAGTGCGATTCCCAAAGCTCACTGCATTTCGGGCGATGATATTCTCAGCAGGCTTCATGCGCGGCAGAAAAAATGTATTTCTGCGGCTTTTGGCGGTATATCTGCCGCAAATGCTCACAATTGCAGGGCTTCCAAATGCACTTACAGGTCTGATGACCGCTTTTTCACTTAGTATCGACATTTTTATCAAGGAGGACGAATACCTTGAAGCAGATAGAGCTTACGGTAGACGCCGAAAGTCCCATAACTCTGGAAAAATTCCTTTTGGCAAAAAAAGGCGTATCAAGGCGGCTGCTGACAAAGCTTAAACGGCAGGAGGGGGGCATAACCCGAAACGGTCAGCTTGTCCGCAGCATAGACATGGTGCAGAAGGGCGAGGTCATAGTCCTCAGTCTTGAGGACGACAGCTTTTTAGAGCCCAACGGCAGTCTTAATGTGCCAATAGCCTTTGAAAATGACAGCCTTGTGGTCTTCAATAAGCCCAGCGGTATGCCTGTGCACCCCTCCATTCGTCATCAGGGTGACACTTTAGGCAATTACTTTGCTTCTCTCTATCCCGAGCTCACATTCCGCTCGGTGAACAGGCTTGACCGCGACACCTCGGGGCTCTGCATTATCGCCAAGGACGCCCACGCAGCAAAGCTCTTGCAGGGCTGCTGCGAAAAGGTCTACTACGCCGCAGTACATGGGGCTATCCCCGAAAGCGGAACGATAGACGCTCCCATAGCAAGGGAAAGAGAGTCCATAATGCTGCGCTGTGTCCGTGAGGACGGACAGCGAGCCGTTACCCACTATAATCGGCTCATGATGAACGAGAGGTACTCTCTTGCGGAAATACACCTCGAAACGGGACGTACTCACCAGATAAGAGTACACTTTGCTCATATCGGAGCTCCCCTGGCAGGGGACGACCTCTACGGCGGACTCCGTAATGATATACCAAGACAAGCGCTCCACTGCGGACAGCTCAGCTTCTGTGAGCCGCTGACAGGAGAGCATATCACCGTTTCCTCGGAGCTTCCCGAGGATATACAAAGACTTTTCAAGGAGAAATAATTATGGAAAAAATCGCAAGCTTTCAGGTAGACCACACAAAATTCAGCGTAGGTATGTACATATCCCGTATCGACGACGATATAGTAACATATGACGTCCGCATGGTAAAGCCAAACGGCGGAGTTTACCTTGAAACACCGTCAATGCACACCATCGAGCACCTTTTTGCTACATTTGCGCGTAATTCCGAGTTCGGCAAAAATATCGTATACGTAGGACCTATGGGCTGCCGTACAGGCTTTTATCTCCTCACAAGGGGACTTTCTCACGAAAATGCAATAAAGCTGGTTCGTGATGCATATACTTTCATCAGGGACTACAGCGGCGAGATACCGGGCTGCACAGAGGCAGAGTGCGGAAACTACCGCGAGCATGACCTTGCTTCCGCCAGAAAGGACGTTGTGCCGCTTTTGAATAAGCTTCAGGATTATACAGTGGAAATGCTGGATTATTCATGGCATTACGATAAGAACTAAGGATTTAAGGGGCGGCATTAGCCGCCTTTTTACTGCGTCACCTTTCACAGCTTCTTTGGCGGCTTTCTGCCGCGCTCATCTCTGCGGCTAAGAGCTTAATTTTTTCTTGATATTTCAGACGAAACGTGGTATAATATAATTTGCTAACGAAAAATCAAGGAAGGAGAAGGTATAATGGACAGAAAAAGCCGCGAGGAATTCTACAGGCGCTATAGCGAGCCTCAGAAGTCATATTCGCACAGTGAACCGGGCTTTTTTGAGAAATTCGGACGCTTTGCTGCCAAAACTGTCACAGCAGTGCTCTCAGGACTGCTGAAAAGCGTTAAGTTCATTCTCTCTGAGCTTCTTGAGCTTGGCGTTTCTATCCTGAAATTCTTCCTTTGGGTATTAAAGGAGCTTACAGCGCCATTCCGCGAACGCTTCAACTTAAACAAGGATATGACCAGAAAGGTCAACAAAGCCCGAAAAGAAGGCGCAGCGGAGTACAAAAAGGCTCTCTTTGAATTCTGGTGCTCATATCTTTTCGGCGAGGACGGAGTTTTCTACACAGCCTTCAACTATATCCTGCCAACTCTTTCCATAGTGTTCCTTGTGGGCATTATCCGCTATGGCTCGGGGCTTGAATACGGTCTCAGCGTTGAGTACAACGGCAGAGAGATAGGCATGATAACCGCAGAGGCTGACTTTGAGGAGGCCGAGCGCGAGGTCCAGCAGAGGATCTCATACCACGACAGCGACGAACCCATAGACCTTTCGGCTAAGTATTCGCTGAAAATAATTAACGAAAACGACACTATAGTGTCCTCGGCACAGCTTGCCAATGAAATGCTTGAGGCTTCAGACCACGCCCTTACAGAAGCATACGGCATCTATATCGACGGCAAATTCATAGGCGCTGTCAAGGATAAGGAGCCCATACAGGACGCCCTTAACGAGAGGATACTCAACTTCCGTGTGGACGGTATAGTCAAGAATATCGAGTACAAAAGCAGTATCGAGTACTCTCACGGCATCTACCTTGCGGAAAGCGTCATGGAAAAGCAGGAGGCAATAGACCTGCTCACCTCGTCAAAGGAGAAAAAAGCCGTATATATCGCAAAGCGCGGTGATACAGCGGCTACTATAGCTCAGAAATACAACATGGATTACGACAAGCTGATAGAGCTCAATCCCGATATAAAAAACAACTGCCGCAAGGGCACATTCGTAAATGTTGTCGAGACCGAGAGCTATCTGCCTATACAGTACGTCCGTGAGATCGATCCTATATCCTTCCTCGATTATGAGACTATCGAGGTGGAAACAAGCTCACTCAACAAAGGCGTAAGGGATATTCTTGTAAAGGGCAGACGCGGCGAAAAGACCAGCCACATCGAGGTAACATACATCGACGGCAAGGAATATTCACGCAAGACTATAAGCACCAAGATAACCCGTGAGCCTGTGGTAGAAAAGATTGGCATAGGCATTTATGCCGCAAGACCTGACAGTCCAAGCACTGTTCTTACAGGCTCAGGCGAATTCGGCTGGCCTGTTGACGGCGGCTGGGTAAGCGATATATTCGGCGGTGAAAGAAACCACAAGGGTATGGATATAGCCGCAAGCACAGGCACCAAGATATATGCGGCAGCCGATGGAGAGGTAGTCTCAGCAGGCTGGAATACAGGAGGCTACGGCTATTTCGTGCAGATAGGCCATACTGACGGATATCAGACGGTATACGGTCATATGAGCGCTGTTCTTGTAACTGAGGGACAGTTCGTGGCACGAGGTCAGCTTATCGGAGAGGTCGGAAACACAGGTAATTCTGACGGCTCACACTGTCACTTTGAGGTGCGCCATGAGGGCATATGCCTTGATCCTGCACTGTATCTGAATACCGTTGACAGCTTCAACGATGACAGAGACCAGAAGGACAGCAAGGACAAGGATAAAAAGGATAAGAAAAACTGAAATAAAACCGTCCCGATATTAGAAAAGTACCCATATAGAAGTTTTGCCCCTGAGTGTTAAAAAGCACTCAGGGGCATTCTGTTTATTTGGCTGCTAAGATAAATCATAATTTATATTTGTAGTGGACGGCGTCCACGACGTCCCTTGTAGGGGCGCACATTGTGCGCCCACAAACTCCAACGCGGGCGAACAATGTTCGCCCCTACATCATTAAATTTTGATTTATCTTAGTGCATGATACTGCTGATATGTCCATAAAAAGTGCCATAGCACCTCTGACCTCACATCAGAAACACTATGGCAAAAAGCTTCTATTATCAGCGCGGTTCTTAAAATCACGCCATTTTTATTATTCTTCTGTTTCGTCAGAGCCCTCTTCGCCGTCTGATGCACTCTCTGTGCTTGCCACGGTCACGTCCTCAAAGGACTTAGTGGGAGCTACCTCGACCAGCGGTTTCTGATTCTTGTATACCGTAACGATAAAGCCGTC
>NZ_JAIKXF010000072.1 GCF_024684275.1 Ruminococcus sp. | reverse complement strand
TAGGCTTCCATGTTCTGTTGGAACGTCTGTGTGAGTGGGAAACCTTGATACCAAAGGTTACGCCCTTTCCGCAGATATCACATTTTGCCATTAGGTTGCACCTCCTTAACTAACCTGTAAAAATACAACATGATTATTCTAACACATAATCAGAAAAAAAGCAAGTGTTTTTTGAAAAAAAATGAAAAAAATTTTTTTGCGGCACTTAATTTGCTTTTTTTACTTGAAATATATACCGCTATGTAGTATAATATATATTGTATAACTATCTAAAGGCAGTAATGCTTTGCATTCTGAAAGGATAAATATGTTTGAGTCAGATATATTAAGTTCAACTATAATACTTACAGTCATTGTAAGAATGGCAGTTTTTATACTCATCGTACCTCTCCATGAATCGGCACACGGTCTTGTGGCACACTGGTTCGGAGATGATACTGCAAAGGACGCAGGAAGAGTCACTCTTAATCCCTTTGCACATCTGGACATTGCAGGCTTTGTTATTATGCTTATTCTTGGAGTCGGCTGGGCTAAGCCGGTTCCTGTGAATCCTTCAAAGTTCAGGAAAAGGCGTCTCGGTATGGCAATGGTATCTCTTGCGGGACCGCTTTCAAACCTTATTGCCGCATTTTTAGGAGCTGTAATATTTATGGTGGTTGCTTCTGCGGCAGCGGTGACGAATATCTCAGCCATCGAGATCGGCAAAAATACATCGTTGTCTGAGATAGCCGCATTGTTCACTTATTACTTTGTTTCTATAAATATCAGCCTTGCAGTATTCAATCTGATACCACTTCCGCCGCTGGACGGCTTTAATATACTTCGCTCGTTCATGCCCGTGAAGTTTGATATTTGGGTGTTCAGAAACTACAGGGCGATCAATACGGCTTTCATCATACTGCTGATCCTTTCAACACGCATCTATGAATTACAGATACCTTATCTGTACGCAAGAAGCATGGTTGAGTTTTTCATCTGGCTGTCGGTATCGTGGATACCCGGTCTATTCGGTATATAAATTCAGATCATCAGAGGGAAATATGGAAAGTATCTCATTCAAGCTTGAGGTCTTTGAGGGACCTCTCGACCTGCTGCTTAGCCTTATTGCCAAGCATAAGCTGAATATCTGCGATATTGAGATATCCAAGCTGCTTGAGCAGTATCTCATCTATATAGATCAGGCTCACGAGCAGAACTTAGAGCTTGCAGGCGAATTTCTCGAAATGGCTGCAAGGCTCATATACATCAAGACGGCGTTTCTGCTGCCCCAGCCCGAGGAGGCTGAGCAGATGAAGCGTGAGCTGGAGGGCGCTCTCATTGAGTATTCTCTGTGCAAGATAGCGTCTCAGAGGCTTGCTGAGGCATACGTGGGCGGAAGTATATTCGTCCGCCAGCCTATGAAGATAAAGGCGGATATGACCTATACCCTTGTTCATGAGCCTGAGAGACTTGCGATCGCCTACAGCGCAATATCCCTTAAAAATATCAAGTCAGAGTACGCAAAGCTCCACGTTGAGAACAAGATCAATTCTGTGGTCAAGCGGCGTATAGTCTCGGTAATGACAAAGGTGGTGCATATCCTCAGACAGCTCTATGAAACGGGTGAGGTCTATATGGATAAGCTCTATGAGGGAGTTACAGACCGCTCCGCAAGAGTGGCGACCTTCCTCGCTGTACTGGAGCTCACAAGACATGGGCGTATTACCATAAGTGAGGATAATATGATGATATACTTCAAGGGAAATAAGAACGGAGTGAGAAAAGCTTGGAGATCAAAGAAAAGCTCGGAGCAATAGAGGCTATACTCTTTGCAAGCGGCGAGCCTATTGAGATATATCGCCTCTCGGAGGCAAGCGGAGTTGACGCAGGTACTCTGCCGTCAATGATAAGACTGCTCAATGAGCGCTATGAGGACTACAGCAGCGGTATCTGCATCAAGAAATTCGACAGCAGCTATCAGATGTGTACCCGTGAGGAGTTCGGCGAGCAGGTTAGAGCAGCTCTTGAAACCAAGAGGTCTGCGCCGCTTTCAAATGCGGCTATGGAGGCTCTTACCATAATTGCCTATAATCAGCCTGTTTCAAAGGGCTTTGTGGAAAATGTCCGCGGCATTGACAGCTCATCTGTTATCAATAATCTTGTGGAAAAGGGACTTGTCGAGGAAGCAGGACGTCTTGACGTCCCGGGAAAGCCCATTGTCTACAGGACCACATCGGTGTTCCTGAGAAGCTTCGGGCTCAGCTCCACAGCCGATCTTCCTCCCTTGCCGGGGCAGGGAGACTTGGTTCTTGAAACAGAGGAAGAGTTCGTGGAAAGAGAGCTTTCCGAGTCAAATCAGGAATAAAATAAACGTAAAGGAGCGGCAGGAATGATAATCCTTAAAATTCTGCTGTATATACTTCTTGCCGTATTGGCTTTGGTACTGGTTGTGCTCATAACTCCTGCTGGGGGAGAGTTCAGCTTTATCGACGGCAAATTCAGATATAAAGTCAAGCTTTGGATAATTGATCTTATGGATTCAGAGGGCGGAGGTCTTTACGGCTGGTGGAAAAAGCGCAAAGCCAATAAGAAAGACAAGCCGAAGAAGCCAAAAAAAGAAAAAAAGCCCAAGCCTGTAAAGGAAAAGAAGTCCAAAAAGAAGAAAAAACAGCGCGAAAAGTATGAATGGGAAAAAGAGCTGGACGATATTCCTGTAAATGATCCCGAGGCGGATGTGCCGTCTTCGGTCAGTGAGGATACAGTCAGTGAAGCCAAAACAGACGCTGCTGACAGTTCATCGGGAGCAGCGGTGCATACTGAGGAAGCCTCTGATGAAGACGATAAAAAGAAGAAAAAAGACAGCTCCGACGACGATCCCTTTGAGTCGGACGATGATGATAATGAAAATGACGAGGAGAAGAAGTCCCTCAGCGATAAGATAGAGTTCCTTGTGGGAGTATGGGAGAGCGCTCAGCGCCCAATGCTGAAAATATTCAAGGGCTTCAAGCTCAGTGACTTTTATATAGACTTCGTGATAGCCGACGAGGACGCTTATAAATGCGCCCTTAAATACGGCAGATATTCAACACTTATATTCAACGGCATAGCTTTTTTCAGCCAGCTATTCACAGTAAGGCTGAAAACTATAGATGTCCGTCCGCAGTTCGGCGTATCAAAGGGCCGCTGGGATACATCAGGAAAGCTTTCTTTCCGTCTTGGTACAGCAGTCATCGCAGGAGCGTGGTTCCTGCTGACATATATTTTCAGGACATTCCTGCCTGAAAAGCTCAGAAAACGCAAAATGAAAAAATCAGCCGCAAGGCAGAAGTGAGGTATATACAATGAGTGCAAAAAATACACCTGTAAGCGAACTTTTAGGAATTTCTATCGAAAAGATAAAGGAAATGGCTGACGTTAATGCTATAATCGGCGAGCCTATCAGGCTTCCCGACGGTACAACGATCATACCTGTTTCAAAGGTAAGCTACGGCTTTGCTTCGGGCGGTTCAGACCTTCCCTCAAAGTACGATAAGGATCTTTTCGGAGGCGGCGCAGGAGCAGGAGTTTCCATAAAGCCCGAGGGATTTCTCGTTATCTCTCCTGACGGATCGGCTAAAATGGTCAATATGGAGGGCTCTAACGATCCTATCAGCAACGCTATCGAGAAAGTGCCTGCAATTATCGACAAGGTAAGCGGCTTCATCAACAAGAAAAAGAGCGGCGGCACAACTGAGATAAGCGACGGCGGTATCACAGACGATTCCGTACCCCTTAACTGAGAATAAAACTTGATATATCGGCATATCCTTTAGCATAGCTTTTGTGCGGAGGTGTGCCTGTGAAAAGGTCTGTTGCAGTTTTTTCGTCATTTATCATCGTTTTCAGCAATATATGCGGCACTACTGCCTTTGGAGCTGAACCTCCCGAAATATCGGCAAAGGCGGCAGTGGTCATCTCTGCTGATACAGGCGAGGTCATCTACGCTCACAATGCAGCTGAGAAACTCCCTATGGCAAGCACCACAAAGATAATGACGACTCTGCTTTGCCTTGAAAGCGGCGGACTATATGATGAATTTACCGTGGACAGCGAAGCAATAAAGGTCGAGGGTTCTTCTATGGGGCTCCGTGAGGGAGACACCGTTACAAAGTACGCTCTGTGCTGCGGTATGCTGCTGCCGTCGGGAAACGACGCTGCAAATGCAGCGGCAGTGAAAATATCGGGAAGCATTGAGAAATTTGCGGAGCTCATGAATGAACGTGCCCGCGAAATGGGACTTTCCAAGACCTATTTCGTCACCCCCTCTGGACTTGAGGGCGAGGGACACGGCTCATCAGCTGCGGATATGGCACTTCTTGCCCGTGAAGCGCTGAAAAACGATATTTTCCGCGAGATATGCTCACAGACAAGTCTGAAGCTGAGGTTCGGCGATCCGCCATATGAGCGGTGGCTGAAAAACACCAATAAGCTGCTGACCATGTATGACGGAGTCTACGGCGTAAAAACAGGCTTTACCGACGAAGCAGGGCGATGTCTGGTGTCTGCCTGTGAGCGCGGCGGAATAGACCTTATCTGCGTGACGCTCAATGACCGCAATGACTGGAACGATCATATCGCCCTATACGATTACAGCTTTCAGACGGCGAGAACTTTGGAGGTCAGACTTCCGGAGGATATTTCTGCGGATATAGTGGGAGGGAGCAGTGAAAAGCTTCATCTTACACCCGAAAAGACTGCTGTTTCCGTGACCACAGCGGCAGGTGACCTCAGTGACTTTGGATTTACGGTCATAGGTCAGCCTTTCCTGTATGCTCCTGTAATTGCAGGAGATGATGCAGGAAAGCTTCGTATAAGCTATATGGGGCGTGAGGTTGAGACAGTTCCTCTTTATGCCGCTGAGGACATCAGTGTTGAAAATAATAAGTCCGCAGGCAGAAAAGGTCTGCTTGCGAAGATAAAAGAAAATCTCGGGAGATTTTTCTCCCTTTAAGGATAGGATAACAGTGGAAAAAATAAGAATTCAGAAAATGATAGCCGACTGCGGAGTTTGCTCACGCAGAAAGGCTGAGGAGCTCATAACAAAGGGCAGGGTAAAGCTCAACGGCCACCCCGTGAAGCTGGGTGACAAGTGCGGTTTCAAGGACATCATAACCGTTGACGGTGAGCGTATCGCAATGCCACGCAAGAGGAGCTTCGTTTACCTTATGATGAACAAGCCCAGAGGCTATGTTACTACGGTTTCCGACGAGCTTGACAGACGCTGCGTCATGGACCTCCTTGAAGATGTCGAGGAGCGCGTTTATCCTGTCGGACGTCTTGACAGGAACTCCGAGGGACTTCTCCTCTTTACAAATGATGGCGAATTTGCCAACAGCATAATGCACCCGAGCAGACATATTTCCAAGACCTACCGTGTTACAGTACGTCCCGATATAAACGACGACCAGCTTGTAAGACTGTCTGAGGGCGTGGAGATAGACGGCAGGAAAACTCTTCCTGCTACGGTAGTTGTCAAGGACAAGGCTGAGGGCAGGGTAGTTCTGCTCATAACTATAAAAGAGGGCAGAAACCGCCAGATACGTAAGATGTGTGAGGCTGTCGGACTTGAAGTGGCAAGACTTCGCCGTATCAGTATAGGACCTCTGAAGCTCGGTATGCTGAAGCCCGGTACATACCGCGACCTTACTGCCGAGGAGCTTCGTGCAATACGAAACGCTATAGGCAAGGAGAAGTAATATGCTTGAGATACAGGAAAGATTCGATACTGTAGGCTACGAGAAGCTTTCAGAGCGTTCAGGCAGCGCTGAGCTGCATATAACTGAGACTCTGGACAGAGGAGAGGTCATCGGCTTTATTGCCTATTCCTACGGTGCTGAAAAGACCATAGTCTATGACTATGACGACGGCGGAGACCTTATGCTCTGTGACGGAATGGTACGCTCGGTCATGCTCAAAAGCGTACTTAAAGGTATAAAGCATATGCTTTTTGAGCTCTCTGACGACAGTAAATTCGATAATCTCAAAAAGCTTCGTTTTTTAAACGGTGACAGCAGGCAATGCGGTGACCTCGACAGCTTCATGAACGGCTGTCAGAGCTGTAAAAATAAGAAAGATAATGTATGAAAGGAAGGATTTTGAATGCCGATAAGGATCTCGTCCGAACTGCCAGCATTCAAGACTCTCGGAGAAGAAAATATCTTCGTAATGTCCAGGGAAAGGGCGGAGCATCAGGATATCCGTCCGCTCAAGGTCATTATACTCAATATAATGCCCAAAAAGATAGAAACAGAGAGCCAGCTCATGAGACTGCTCAGTAATACGCCGCTTCAGGTGGACGTAGAGCTTCTGCAAATGGCTTCTCATGTTTCCAGAAATACGTCAAGTCATCATCTGGCTTCATTTTACAAGACCTTTGATGAGATATGCGACAACCGATATGACGGTATGATAATCACAGGTGCTCCTGTAGAGCTCCTTGACTTTGAGCAGGTGGATTACTGGAAGGAAATAACCAATATCATGGAGTGGTCAAAGACTCACGTATTCTCCACTATCTATATCTGCTGGGCTGCTCAGGCAGGACTTTACTATCATTATGGTATTCCTAAATATACTCTTGATCATAAGATGTTCGGGATATTCCCCCACAGGGCAGAGGTAAGCAACTGTCAGCTCCTCAGAGGCTTTGATGATATTTTCTATGTGCCTCATTCGCGCAATACAGAGGTACGCAGAGAGGATATAGAGCGTATACCGCAGCTGGAGATACTGACCTCGTCCGAAATGTCGGGAGTTCACATAATTGCCAATAAAAACGGCAGACAGTACTTCATTACAGGTCATTCCGAGTACGATAGGGATACTATCGCCAACGAGTACAGGAGAGATGTGGAAAAGGGTATAGATATTCAGATACCATATAATTATTTCCCAAATGACGATCCGAATAATATGCCTGTATTTTCGTGGAGATGCACTGCGAACCTTATGTTCTCGAACTGGCTGAATTACTGCGTTTACCAGAAAACTCCATATAATCTTGAGGAGCTTGAGGTGCGCAACTGGAACTGGGAGACAAGCTTGTAAATTACAAGCTGAAATAACTGATATATCAACGGCGGCGGATTCGCTATAGCTTCTTTCGGTGTGGCAATGGTCAGTATCATACCATGTTTGCGGTATAAAAGAGGTGGTATCCTTGAAAAAAGATGATCCCATAAGAAAATACCTGCTATTCTTTATTATGTCAGCCGCAGTTATCGGTGCTGCTGTATTCTTTTTTCATACCGCGGATAAGACCGAAAATACAAGAAATACTGTAACGATAATACCCAAAACAGAGGTTATGCCCACAGATTTTACACGAAATACATCATCGGCAGTCACATCAAAGATCAGAACAACAGCAAGCAGGACCACTTCTCATAAAACCAAAACCACGGCTGTCCCGACTTCTGCTGAATATGTCAGGATCGATATCAATTCCGCTGACGCAGACGAGCTTGCAAAGCTGAAAGGTATCGGCACGGTACTTGCACAGGAGATAATAAGCTACCGTGAAAGCTGCGGCGGTTTCAGAAATATTGAGGAGATAATGAACGTCAAAGGTATAGGCGAGAATATTTTCGCTGATATACGCGAACACATATACGTCTTAGAGCCTGTTTATGACGAACCCGAAGACGAAACTGATATAAGCGATATTCCCGAGACTGAACAGGATACAACGGAGCACGTTCCGACGTTGGAAGAGCTTGCTCCCATAAATATCAATACAGCAGAGCGTGATATCCTTATGCTGCTGCCTCATGTGGACGAAGATACTGCCGGCAGGATTATCGATTTCAGAGAGCGGACAGGCGGATTCCAAAATGAATATGAGCTTCTGCTCATAGAAGGACTTTCCCGAAGCGATGTCGCTGAGATCATGGACTATATAACGATATAAAGGCTGCAAAGTCCGGAAAATAAAGAAATGATGCCCGACTTTATGTCGGGCATCGTGCTTTGTATCAGTACGCCTGACTGGGATCGAACCAGCGCACACCGCGTCGGAGGCGGATGCTCTATCCACTGAGCTACAGGCGCAAATAGAATATGACTATATTATTATATCAAAAACTCTTGAAATTTGCAAGCGTTTGTGATATAATTATAAAAAATAAATTAGGAGGGAACGTTTTGGGGAACTATATTTATTTGATAGTTGCGCAAACAGGCACAAGGCCTGCAAGGTTCTTCAAATTTTTCACAAAAAAGCCTTATAATCACGTTTCTCTTTCAGGCGATATAGAACTTTCTGAAATGTACAGCTTCTGCCGTACATATCGTCCTTTTCCGCTGCCTGCTACATTTAATAAGGAAGTTGTCGGACAGGGTACACTTGGACAGTATCGCAATATTCCATGTGAAATATACCGTATCAGCGTTACTGCCGAACAAAAAGAAGCTTATAACAAAATAATCCACCATTTTTCGGAATACCGCAAGGTGTATTCCTATAATCTTCTGGGGCTGCTCGCAGTCTATTTCAATATTGAATGGAAGCGCGAGCGAAGCTTCGTCTGTTCGCAGTTTGTAGCCTATACAATGGATAAGATAGGAATACCTCTGGAAAAAGCATTCAGCCTTTATAAGCCTGATGATTTCAGAAGCTTCCCGGGAGCTGACCTTATATATACAGGTGAGCTAAACACATTCTACTATACAAGGCAGTCTAAGCTATATACATAATGATATGACATAAGCTGCCGCTCTCACCTCGTCAGGTGAGAGAAGATATGCTCCGCAGTAAGCCTTGCTTTCGGGAGCTATTCCCGATATGCTGAATTCGGCGCTGTGGTCGAGAAGCTCTACTGAGGCTCGTCCGCCTCGTATAACTGCTCCTGCAGGACGTATATCGTCACCGCTGAGCCTGTTGTATGAATTTGCATAACAATTTATAAACATCCATGAGCCGCTGCTCAGAAGCAGATATAAAAAAACTGCTTTGAGGGCGGTATTTTTATTTTTTCTGCGCATATTATCTCCTTTTCATGGAATTAAGAAGCTGTCCCAGAGACCTGCCGAAAAGCTGCCCTGAAAACTGTACCTGTCCGAGAGTATTCCCGTGAGAGCCCACCTCTATGAGAAGACTGCCGTTAGTGAGATCCTGATTGTAATGCCTGTAGTCAAATAATATAGGACGGGTAAAGCCTTTGTGGTCGGACTCCAGCTTGCTTTGCAGAGCACAGGCAAAGTGGAAATTCTCCATATAATTCGGCATACCGAGGGTACCGTCATCACAGCCCGATATTATCATAATCTGAGCGGCTTCCTTACCGTCCACTTCGATAAAGGGCTGATAAGCCACGCCGTCGCCGCCGATAGCGTCCCTGTGTATATCGAGGACCACTTTGATACTGGGGTACTGCTCTAATATGGGAATGATAGTATCACGGCTTCTGCTGTATGAGCCGTTATATGAGGGATAATCGTGTATCTCACGGGCGTGGATAACACCTATGCCCTGTTCCTCCAGCTCTGCCTGTATGGCGTCACCTACCATGACTGCGTTTTTCGTAGGATCGGTAGTCCTGTAGTTGAATGACGTATCATAGCTGTCGCGCACATAGGGCTCAAAGCTTTCGGTGGTATGTGTGTGATATATCAGAACCAGGGGCTCGTCAGTATCTTTTATTGTAAAATTGGGGAGGTATTGGCTCTCCTGCATAAGAAGCTCATTGGGAATATCTGTTTTGTTGTTGACCTGTCCGCCGCCTTCAAGGTCAAAAAAGGCATTGCCGCTGTATTCACCGTAGGAAGTACGTATTATCTCACCGTCGCTGCCCCAGCTCTTAGGATATGGCTTAGCGCCGGCGTCATCGGCACGGGTATCCCGCGGATCGGGCAAACGCAGATATTCCTGATTCTCAGCCTTTTCATCGCAGATACCATAGCCCTCGGACAATATCATCTTCCCCTCAAGCAGCTCGTCTTCGCGGATTATCCTGCTGATAGTCTCGCTGTCTGCTTTTAGCGGAGCTTCAGCTCTTTTCGTATGGCTCATCAGCACATCTGACGAAATGAGACTGTCCTTTACGCCGAATGCTCCGTGAAATGCCGCTGCCGCCGCAACAGGCACCATTACTGCCGCTATGCACCGCAGGGTACCGTTTTTTCTTCTGTGCTTGTGGCGTTTCATACACTCACCTCACTTTTTTTCATCTGAGATAAGTATATTCTGCTCACTGCCCGAGTATGTCCGCAGGGCTCTGTTATTTTTTGAACTTTTTCGTAATATTATGCAGAGAGGTGATATTCATGTACAGATGTCTGCGGCTCGGTAAGCTTATTCGGCGGTTTATAGAGGTCGGGATACTTATCGGATTCTTTGTCATTGGCTCACGTATTTCTCTTGCAGCTGCTGAAAAGAGCCGCGAAGCTCCCATAATGCTTCCGGTGATAATGTACCACAGCGTATGCGAAAAGCCTCCTGCTGACTACGTAGTTGCCCCCTCGCAGCTTGACTCGGACCTTTCGTGGCTGAGCACTCACGGTTTTTCAGCTGTCAGCGCACAGCAGCTCATAGATTATACCCGAGGAAGGGGAGAGCTGCCGAAAAGGCCTGTGCTCATTACCTTTGACGACGGTTTTTACAATAATCTTTCCGTTGCACTGCCCATTCTCGAAAAGTATGATATGTGCGCCGTTGTATCTATTGTGGGCAGATATACCGACGATTATGCAGCCGCCGATCCTCATGCTGACACATATTCCTATCTCACATGGGGTGATATTTCAGAGCTTGCCTCATCGGGGCGTGTGGAAATAGGCAGCCATACCTATGATATGCACTCACGGAGCGGACTGAGACAGGGCTGTGCAAGACTCCCCGAGGAAAGCGTTGAGGATTATACATCGTTGCTCAGGGCTGATATAGGACTTCTGAAAACAGAGCTTCACGAAAACTGCGGAATAGTTCCGTCTGTATTCGCATACCCATTCGGAGCTCTGAGCAGAGAAAGTCTGCCTGTTCTCCGTGACAGCGGCATACTGATGAGCCTTACCTGCCGTGAGGGCATGAATACTATCACCCGTGAGCCCGACTGCCTTTATGGAATATTCCGCTATAACAGAAGCGGACTTCTCACCACTGATGAATACATGGAAAGGATAACAAAAGAGCTCCCCGAATGATCGGGGAGCATGAATTATCACATATCGTATCGCTTTATATACTTTTTTTCGCCTATCCTGAATCTAAGAGTCAGTTTATCATCATCAAGATCGGCTGAAATTATCTCGGCATCTCTTATTTTCAGTATTTTTGACAGCTCCTTTGTTTCCGCCTCGGTGTAATCGAAGAAGTTGTCCGAGGTGAAAAGAACGCTTCCCATGAGAGCATTTACCTCAGCGAGACATTTTTTCTGCTCGGGAGAGAGAGAATTGTTGCATGGTCTGAGCAGGAAAACGTCAGGATCGTTCAGGAAAGCACGTCCGTCAAGCTGTCTGCGGAAGACAGTATTGAGGATAGTGTTCCTTGTGCTGACACGCTCACGGTGCATTAGTCTCATATGTGGCTTGTCGTTCCAGTCCAGACTTACATCACAGCCTATACGGCAGTATTCTACCTTGCCGAATGCCGAAGCAAGAGGTACACCGCAGCCAAGTATCATAGCATCACCTGCGCATTCACGGAGAAAGTCCATAGCCTCATCCATTATCTGACCGCGTGTTTTGTCGCGCCGCGGAACTATGCAGGCGGCATACAGAAAGTCCAGTTTAAGCAGTCTGTAGCCCCATTCATTCACTATAGTTTCGATAGCGTATTTGATGTATTCCCTGACCTCGGGATTGTAAATATCAAGTGCATAGAAGCCGCTCCAGTTAGAGCCGCCTCTGACATATCCCTGCTTGTCGTCAAGGAGAAGCCACTCTTTGTTATTGCGGAATATTTCTGAGTTTTCCTCACAGACGAAGGGTGCCAGCCATATACCTGGTATAAGACCTGCACTTCTGATAGCGTCAGAAGTATTTTTCATTCCCTCTGGGAATTTTTCATCGTCAACTGACAGCCAGTCGCCAATGGCAGTCTGCCAGCCGTCGTCGATCTGAAAAACGTCCGCCTTGCAGGTGAGAGCGTCAAGACCATGCAGGTCGTCTATAATAGTTTTTTCGTTGATGTCCTGATAGTGATTATACCAGCTTGTATAGCCTAAGATAGGCTTTGCGGTCCTCGGCTTTACTCCAAGCTCTGAGAAATACCTGTCAAAGACCTCGGCTTCACTGCCCTCGGTGAGAAGGAGCTTCAAGGCGCACCATCCGCCTTTTATCGTAACTCCCGAACAGTCCTTTTTCAGCGAGATAAGTCCCTTGTCAACATGGGTGATGAGCTGAGTAAAGCCGGTATTTTCGGCAAGTGAGCCAATAAAGCTGTAGCTGTCGCCATTTCGGATATATCCGTATGACCAGCCATGCATATCATCGCCGTATTCGGCGAAATTATAGTCCCCATACTGAGAAAAGGCGTATTTCTCACGGATAGCACATGGTATATGACTTATACCGCGCATTTTTCCGTCAACAGACCGCTCAACCGAGTCCGTCCACGACTGATAGCCGTTGAGGAATATTTTGTTGCTGTCGCTGAAGTCGTATTCAAATTCTGCGCACAGCTTCTGTATGGTTATTTCATCATTTGCTTCAAGTATTACGGAGAAAATATCGCCGTCTGTATTAATCTCAAGCTTCATTCGTTCATTGCATACAGAGCTCGATGTAATAGCCATGAAGTCATTTTCGCCGTCGTTGTAAAGGAACTGAAGAGACTTGAATTTAAGCATTATTATGTCCTCCCTCGATACGGTCCATGACCTTCTTTTCGTTATATTTGAGGAAAACTATTCCGCCCAGCAGGCAAAGTCCGGCTGCCAGAAGAGCTGTGAGGCGGTATCCGAGACCGTAGCCCGATTCGCCCTTTTCAATGTCGTCGCCGATAAGTGCGATACTTGTGAACATGAGCATAGCAAGGGACTGTCCCAGCTTGAAGGCAAAGGTGCGAGCCGCATAGAACATACCCTGCCTGCTTTCTCCTGTGTTCAGCTTGTCGGCTTCTGATATATCCGCAACTACAGCCTGTGGAAGTATACCCAGTATAGCCATTGGTACAGCTGCAAGAACAGCTATTATGATTCCGTATACAAATGGAGGTATTGCAAGGATACCTGCGGCTGCGGTAACGAGAAAGGCAAATGAGAAGAACAGGAACGCAAAGGCGATAAGCTTCTTTTTGCCAAGTTTTTTAGAGAAGACGTTTACCACGGGATAGAACATCAGCGATACTACCGTCATTATGGCAAACAGTGGGAATGTCATGCCCGAATCAAGTCCCAGAAGGACTGTAATATAGAATGAAAGACCTGTCTGGAACAGTGTCAGACCTACCCAGTAGAGGATATCCGAGCAAACGAAGATTCGGAAGTCCTTGTTCTTGAATGTAGCAAGGAGAGAGCTGAAAGCTGAGCTCTTGCTTGGAGTAGTGTCTGCGTACTTATTTTCGTCGATGAGAAATGCAGGTATAAGCATACAGATAACAGCCATAGCTGCAAGTATAGCAATGGTTACACGGTAGCTGTTTGCGTAGCCCATGCTTTCGAGGAAGATGCCTGCGATATTGGGAACGAGGTACGCCACGGCAGTGCCAAAGAAGTATGTAACGGAAATGAACGTGGAAAGATTTATTCTTGCGTTCTGGGTGCTTCCCAGCTCGGGAATAAGGGCATTATACGGCGTACAGTAGCAGGTCATGCAGAAGTAGAACGTCATGGCGAAGATGAAAAGCACCGCTGCATTTCCGAAGCTTCCTGCTTTAAAGGGAGATATGAACATGAGAACTGTAACTGCTCCGAATGGGATAGCCGCAAAGCGCATAAACGGGATACGCCTGCCCAGCCTATGCTTTAACGAGTCAGATTTGCCTGCAACAAGGGGATCGGTCACGGCGTCAAATATGCGTCCGAAGGCTGTTATTATACCGATAGCAGTGAGACCGATGAAAGTGCCTTTGGGTATGAACTGGAGCTGACCTTTTGCAAGCTCCTCCTGACTTGGCTGATAGAAGAATACCAGCCAGTTTGAAATGATGCCTGACAGAAGTGACCAGCCAAGCTGACCTATTGCAAATATCCATAATATCTTGTTTGTCGCAGTTTTTCTGCTCTCCATAAGTTTCACTCCTTTCTAAGGAAGAAAACGGCTGTCTCAATGATCGTCCCGAGCTCGTCCACAGCGTGAGAAAAGTCATCACCCGGGAGAAGCTCTCCTTGAATGAGCTTCTTGCTGAGCTCCATAAGAGTATGTGCGTATGAAAGGTAGAATAGGCGTATATTCTGTATCTCCCGGACAGTGCCGTCTGAGATGCCCGTCATATATGCCCTTTCAAAAACGGGGTAGAAATTTATGATAGACTTCTCGTAATTTTTCAGCTCATGCTTGGGTATATCCTCAGAAATCAGCATAAGGTCGAACTCTGAAAGAAGCCTCATAAATCCGGGGTGTGCCTCGTAGAGAACAATGAACATTCTCATCAGGTCGCTGACCTGCTTTATGCCTGACTGAGCAAGAAATACTTCGGATTCAAAGATACCGCTGAACATCTTGTTGAGCTCATTCCACATATAGGTCATGGCAGCGATTGTTATACCGTTTTTTGTGCCGAAATAGCGGTAGAGAGTAGCTACGCCAATGCCGCTTTCTTCGGCAATATCGGTCATTTTAACTGACTCGATACCGTTTTTGAGAAAGAGCTGTGCGCTGACTTCTACTGCCTTGTCGAATCGTTGATTTTTCAAATAATCCTGCGAAAATGCTGTTTCCACTTGACAAACCTCCTTTTTTGTGATAGACTGTATATCAGATGATAGACGGTCTATCATTGTTAAAATAATTGTATCATATTTCACGCATTTTGTCAAGTCCCCTGGAGGTATTTTTATGGACAGATCAAAATTCATCTTTGGCAATGAAATATCCCGAAAAGCCTATAAAAAGGCAATTAAGACTAAAGCAAGATTCATTGATAAATACGGCGACGATTCCGACGCTGTATACCACCTTTCCGATGTTGAAGCTCCTGCGGTAGGAAGGCTTCTCGGAGTACGTAAAATAGTCATCGGCAGGGAGAGCACCTGTAAATTCGACGATAAGAGCCTTGTTATAGGCAATATCCGTATGGGTTTCGGGCATTACAGGATTTCTATGGCTATTGCCTCGGCTGCACACGCTATGGGATATACGCCTTACTGGTTTGACCTCCACTCATTCAAGGAGGCTTCCTGCGGCAAGATCATTGCTCAGCAGAATGAGCTGTATTCTCTCGGCTCGCGTCTGTCACAGCGTTCTGCACTTTTTAACAAGATAGTATGGGAACCTCTGAACAGCGAGGGATTCCGTAAACTGACCTATAACAGTTCTGATCAGAAAACTGCCGAGCTTATGACAGCGGTTTTTAGAGAGCTGCCAAAGGATATCCCATATGTGGCAACTCATGTATGGCCGTCACAAGCAGCGGTACACGCAGGGCTTACTCATGTTGTAAATGCTGTCCCTGATAACTGGCCAATGGCGCTCCATCTTTCTGAGGGAGCTGTCCATACCGTGCAGACTCCGTCCGCTTATCTGGGTTACAGGGCGCTCCGCGGCATGGACAAGAGGCGTCAGCTCAAGCCTATGCCAAAGGACGCTATTGTCTGTACTGGTCATTATATCGACCACGAGCTGGTCAGCAGCATTGAGGCTGACTGTCAAAAGCGTATCGACAGAGTAAAAAACAACAAGGCAGTTCGCTGGCTTATGTCAGTAGGCGGAGCAGGCGCTCAGAAGGAGATATTTATTGCAGTGATACGCAAGCTTCTCCCTGCGATCAGGGCTAAAAAGGCTGTTCTTTTCATAAACGTCGGTGACCACTCAAAGGTGTGGCATGAGCTTATCAACGCAGTTCCACAGATGAAGCCCTTCCTTCATGAGCATTTTGACGACTTCGGCGAGACAACAGGCTTCTGTGAGAAAGCCTACGGCGGCGAGGTGAGCGGTATACACGCTTTCTGCCATTCTGATATATTTGCGGCGGTTTATTCAACTAATCTGCTTATGAGGTGCAGCGATGTTCTCATAACAAAGCCCAGTGAGCTGGCGTTTTATCCCGTTCCCAAGCTAATGATAAAGCGTGTGGGCGGTCATGAGGCGTGGGGAGCTATTCGCGCTGCTGAGATCGGCGACGGAACCTATGAATGTTCAACACCTGCGGAAACAGCCGCTATGATAGATATGATACAGCATGGCAGGGATATTATCGAAAAAATGTGCGGATATATCCTTGCTGCTAAGAAAGCAGGCATTTATGACGGAGCCTACCGCGCCGTTGAGCTTGCTGTGGGGAAAAATAAATAAAGTTTTGACCGTGTTCCTGTGCCTTTCCGCAGGGAACGCGGTTTTGATTTTTTGTACAAATTTTAGCTGTGTTGGATATACTAAATGCTGAAATTTACCTATGATCGTCGGAATGTCCACCATATATGTAAATAATAGGTTGTTTATTTTTATTAGGTAAAGTATAATATGATTGGAGAAATTTGTATTTTTAAAGGAGTGATACTAATGAAACATTCAAATGTTTTCGGGAAAATGCTTTCTGCTGTCACAGCGTCTGCATTGCTGTTGGCAGGCACAGCAGCTTTCCCAGGAACAGGCACAATGACCGCTAAGGCTGCCGATGCACAGGACAGAGGCAATATCGGCGGATACGACTACGAAATGTGGAACCAGAACGGGCAGGGACAGGTGTCAATGAAACCCTCAGCAGGCTCATTTACCTGCTCGTGGAGCAACATCGAGAACTTTCTTGCCAGAATGGGTAAGAATTATGACAGCAAGAAGCTCAATTACAAGGATATAGGCAATAATATCGTCCTTACATATGATGTTGAGTATTCTCCGAGAGGTAATTCCTATATGTGCGTTTACGGCTGGACAAGAAAACCTCTCATGGAGTATTATATCGTTGAGGGCTGGGGCAGCTGGAGACCTATCGCAGGTGACGCAGAGAGAAAAGGCACGGTAACTCTCGACGGAAATACCTATGACATTGCCAAGACAATGCGCTATAATCAGCCTTCGCTGGACGGTACCCAGACATTCCCTCAGTACTGGAGCGTTCGTCAGACCAGCGGCTCAAGAGATAATGTTCAGAACAATATGAAGGGCACTATCCATGTAAGCAAGCATTTTGACGCATGGTCAAAGGCAGGACTTGATATGTCGGGCACTCTCTATGAGGTTTCACTTAATATTGAGGGCTACAGGTCAAACGGCTCTGCAAATGTCAAGAGCGTAAGAGTTTATGAGAACTATGATGACGGCGGAGATGATCCCGATACGGGAACAACTAACGAGCAGCCAAAGACTTCCGTAGAGCCTGATGAGAACGGCTATTACTTCAACGATACCTTTGACAGCAGCGCAGGAGACTGGGCTGGCAGAGGAGCTGCTTCTGTTGATACTACAACAGGTGAAAAGTTTGCAGGTACAGGCTCACTCAGCGTTACGGGCAGAACAGCTAACTGGAACGGCGCTGTTAAGGTTCTTGATACTTCTGCATTCAAGCCGGGTGAGTCCTATAGCTTTGCTGTAAACGCTATGTATAAGAGCGGCGGCTCTGAGGAGAAATTCAAGCTCACTCTCCAGTACAACGACGGCACAGGTGCACAATACAGCGAGGTAGCCTCTGCTTCCACAACAGCAGGTGACTGGATACAGCTGGCTAATCCGAGCTATACTATCCCTGCCGGAGCAACAGACCTCCAGCTCTATGTTGAGACAGTTGATACTGATATTGATTTTTACATCGACGAGGCTGTCGGTGCAAAAAGCGGTACTGAGATAAAGGGAGCTGACGGTCCAAAAACGGTTATCCTCGGTGATGCTAACTTTGACGGCGCTATTGATTCATTCGACCTTATTACAGTAAGAAATGAGCTCGTAGCAGGCAATACGTCAGGTTCAGACCTCAGGGCTTCCGATGTTGACTGTAACGGCAAGCTGGAAACAGCAGACCTTGTTCTTATCCAGTCCTTTGTTATCGGCAAGATCAGCGAATGGCCCGAGCCTCCTGAGCCCGAGAAGCCAGAATATGACACCTCCAAGTGGGATAACTACAAGGAGACAGCTTCTGCTCAGTATATCGACTTCTACAAGAGCTCCATAAAGCATATGGGCAATACATACAGGCTCACGCAGAAGCTTGCAGCAGCTGAGAGCAGTCAGCCTCTTACGGTAGCTTACCTCGGCGGCTCTATCACAGAGGGCAAGAACTACAGCTCGCCGTTCTCCAACTACCTGAAGAACACATTTGCAAAGGGCAGCTTCAAGGAGATAAATGCAGGTATGTCCGGTACTTCGTCTGTTGTCGGACTTGTCCGCAGCGAAAAAGACATAGTATCACAGAATCCTGATATTATATTCCTTGAGTTCTCGGTAAATGACCACGAGGATATCATGTACAAGAAGTGCTTTGAGAGCTGTATCAAGAAGTTCCTTGATATGCCCAACGAGCCTGCTGTAGGCGTTATTATTACTCGTTCAAAGGGCGGCTTCTCCAGTCAGTCACAGATGTATCCTATCGGAAAGAACTTCGATATTCCTGTTATAAGCATGGACGATGCCCTTACAAAGGCGTTTAACAGCAAGTTCCTCCAGACAGGAGACTACTACACCGACGAGTATCACCCTCACCAGAAGGGCGGACAACTTGTAGCTGACTGTATGGCGTACTATATTCGTCAGGCATTAAAGAGTGAGAATCAGTCCGCAGGCTATACTCAGCCAACTAAGTATGTATACGGCGCAGAGTACGCTAACTGTGTGAACGTTGATCCAAAGAACCTGACAAACTTCAATGCAGGCTCATGGAAGTCAGGAACAGGATATAACTCACTGCCTTATTCATACACGCTGAACGGCAGCAGCCCGATGACATTCAAGACACAGGGCAAGGGCTTCATAGTTGTATTCAAGGCAAACAGCTCAGGAATGGGCAGCATCAATGTTACTGTTAATGGCAAGACTACAAAGATCAACGGAAATAAGCAGTACACATGGGGCGGTCCGGACGCAGAGCTTGGCTATTATCAGGATACAACAGGTGACCTTGATGTTTCTATAAGCGGAAGCGGCAGCTTCACTATATGGGG
>NZ_JAIKXF010000070.1 GCF_024684275.1 Ruminococcus sp. | reverse complement strand
TAACTGCGATAAGGACGTAGATATGTCTGACGTTGTTCTTATCATGCAGAACCTCGCTAACCCGAACAAGTACGGTCTCAACGGCTCTGATGACAAGCACATCACAGCTAAGGGTCTTGCTAATGCTGACGTTGCAGAGCATGGCGACGGCGTAACAGCTGGTGATGCTCTCCGTATTCAGGAGTTCCTCCTCAAGAAGGTTTCAACTCTTAATCCTACTAAGTAATTAAATTACTTGAATAATCAAGAAGCGGCGATATTCGCCGCTTCTTTTTTGTTTGTATGTGCCCCACTTGAAAAGTTTATAAATAAGTGATATAATAATGTGTAGCGAAAAAACTTGGCTAAACTTTATGCAGGGGGCGGTATTCTGGCAAATATTCTTGATTATCTTGACTGGCGGGGCGATGTTCCTTTTTCTGCCGATCCATTCAATGAGATAGACGGACTGATCTTGTCTCAGCTGTGCTACGTTAATCTTGACGGCGCAGTCTCAGACAGCTTCGATGATGAGATCTCTATCCCCGACGCTTACCGCAGATACCGACCTGACCTTATCGATCCAAAATCAACTATACTTACCTTTGAGCAGGATAATCTGCTGTTCAGAAAGCTTGCGGAGTCAAGACGCTTCCGCGGCTCTATGCTGAGAGGCTATGTCAGCGAGAAGCAGCACGCCGAGGAAATGCAGTTTGCAGCCCTGACCTACAGGCTTGGGGACGGCAGCGGCTTTACGGCTTTCCGCGGTACTGACGGCTCAGTCATCGGCTGGAAGGAGGATTTCACTCTCAGCTATATGCAGATGACATCAGGACAGGAGAGGGCTATCAGCTACCTTAATCACGCCTTTGAGGGCAGTGACTGCCCCATAAGACTGGGCGGACATTCAAAGGGCGGAAATTCCGCTATATACAGCTCTCTTTTTTGTGACGAGAGCATACGCCGCCGCATAACTAATATATACTCATTTGACGGGCCCGGATTCCGCGACGAGATACTTAATTCCG
Organism: Ruminococcus sp.; assembly: GCF_024684275.1. The sequence goes on along the minus strand of NZ_JAIKXF010000070.1, from coordinate 17,394 downwards.
AGATATATAAGGAAATGCTGCCGAGAATAAGAAGCTTTATCCCCGAGGCTTCTATAGTGGGTATGCTGCTGGGCAGCGGCTCTGATCCGACGATAGTTAAAAACTCTGCTATCGGTATCAAACAGCATTATGCCTATAACTGGGAGCTGAAGCGCAACCGTTTCCTCCTTGCGGACAGACTGAAAAAGTCAGGAGACGTTATAAACAAAGCTATTTCCGGTATGCTTGAGGACCTCAGTGATACTGAGAGACAGATATTTTCCGATGCTCTGTTCGAGATACTCGGCGCTCCTGATAAGGATACCCTGAAAGAGATAGCAAAGCTAAAGTCCTATCCGTCCATAATCAAGGCTATATCAAAACTTCGCCCCGAGCAGCAGGCAGTCATGAAAACTGCCTTCAAGAAAATAGCTCAGAACGGAACAGGCGCATTTTTCAAGTAAAGGATAAAACATGGATAAATACTTAAAAACATTAGAACTGGACAAAATACTGGAAATGCTGGCGGAGCTGACCTCAAACGAGGAAACGCGCCGCATGGCTCTGGAAGTTCGTCCCGATAACGATCTGGAGAGGGTACGCTACGAATGTCTGAAGACCTCGCAGGCGCTTTCCCTGTCGGTGCAGTTCGGTACTCCGCCATTCAGCATTTTCAAGGATATAAGCTCCGTAGCCGCAAGGGCAAAGCAGGGAGCAGTTATTTCTCTCCGAGACCTCATGGATATTGGGGCTATGCTTCGTCAGATAAAGGCTCTTTCGGACTGGTATGCACACTGCGAGAACATGGAGACTGAGCTGAGCTATCTTTTTTCAAGATTGCAGCCTAACGACTGGCTGCTGGAGAAGCTGGAGCGCTCTATAATCTCGGAAAACGAAATAGCCGATGCTGCAAGCCCTGAGCTGGCAGCGATTCGGCGCAAGATAAACCGCGCAGGTATGCAGCTCCGCGAGACATTGGACAAGATGATAAAAAATAAGACCACCCAGCAGTACTTGCAGGAGGCAAATGTCACTATCCGTGACGGACGCTTCGTTCTCCCCGTAAAATCGGAGTACCGCGGACAGGTCAGCGGTCTTATCCACGATACATCGGCTACAGGACAGACTATATTCATCGAGCCTATGGCTATAGTTGAAGCTAATAATGACATCAGACTTCTTGAGGCTAAGGAGCAGGAGGAGATAGAACGCATTATCCGTCAGCTCTGCCGCGACTGCGGCGACTATGCGGATATACTTGCCGAGAATTACAAGGTCTGCACCGAGCTGAACCTCTACTTTGCAAAGTCAAATTTAGCGGCAAAGCTGAACTGCTCACTGCCAGAGATAACCGATGACGGCACCATGCACCTTAAAAAGGCCCGTCACCCCCTTATCGACAGGAACAAGGCTGTTCCCGTGGAGATAAGTCTGGGCGAGGACTATCAGGCGCTGATAATCACAGGTCCTAACACGGGCGGTAAGACAGTATCGCTGAAGACCGCAGGACTTCTTGCGGCTATGACCATGTGCGGACTTCTTATCCCTGTTGCCGATGGCAGCAAAATTTCCGTTTACGACCATATACTTGCGGATATAGGCGACAGTCAGAGCATTGAGCAGAATCTTTCCACCTTCTCGTCCCACACCAATAAGGTCATTGAGATACTGAAAACTGCCGATGAGCAGTCACTTGTGCTTCTTGACGAGCTGGGCTCGGGAACAGACCCCGTAGAGGGCGCTGCACTGGCAATATCAATAATACGCCGGCTTATGGAGAGCGGAGCCAAGATAATGGTAACAACTCATTATCAGGAGCTGAAGGTATTCGCTATCGACAGCGAGGGCGTTGAAAACGCCTCATGTGAGTTTGATATTGAGACTTTGAGACCGACCTATAAGCTCATTGTGGGTTCGCCCGGTAAGTCGAACGCTTTTGCAATATCCGAGAGTCTCGGTATGCCGTCTGATATTATCGCCGATGCAAAAGCCAGAGTAAGCGAGGCAAATACCCGTCTTGAGGAAGTGATCGGCAAGCTTGAAGCAAGCCGTATGGAGCTGGAAAAACAAAAAGAGGAAATATCCCTCCTCAGAGCCGAGACTGCTCAGCATGAGGAGGCTATCCGCAAGGAGCGCGAAACTCTTGAAGCAGCAAAGGCTGATGAGCTGGAAAAGGCGAGACTCCGCGCTATGACCATTATCGAGCAGACAAAGGCAGAGTCCAACGAGCTTCTTGACGAGCTTGACAGACTTCGCAAGGAAAAGGATAAAAAGGATTTCAGCGCCAATGTTTCGGGCATGAAATCCAAGACCAAGCAGAGCTTCAACAAGATGTATGACACGGCAAATCCTGTGGAGAAGCGTGATCCCAATGAGGGCTATGTGCTGCCAAGAAAGCTTCGCCGCGGTGATACAGTTTACGTTGTTGATTTACAGCGCAAGGGTATAGTCTCGGGAGAGCCCGACGGAAGCGACTTTGTGTTCGTTCAGATGGGCGTTATGAAGACTAAGATGAATATCTCACGTCTGCGCCTTGAGGAGCCCGAAAAGGTCACTGTGGGCAACAAGTCCATACGCCCTGCACGCAAGATGAACAAGATAGGCGTAAAGGCTGAGCGCAGGGGCAAAATGGAGCTTGATATACGCGGCTGTACCTGTGACGACGGACTTGTACAGCTTGATGCATTTATAGATCAGGCTGTTATGTCAAACATCTCTACCGTAACAATAATCCACGGAAAGGGTACGGGACTTCTGAGACAGGCTGTACAGAATCGCCTGAAGCACCACCCGTCCATAAAGTCCTACAGACTGGGACTTTTCGGCGAGGGTGAGGACGGCGTTACAATTGCAGAAGTGAAATAAAAAAAGTCCAGCTTTGCTGGACTTTTTTTAGTTGAGAGTTGAGAATTGAGAGTTGAGAGTTAATGTATTCGCTTTGCTCATTTTATTCAAATAAGTCGCCAAAGGCGACACCACAACTTTCAACTCTTAACTCTAAACTCTCAACTTTACGCCGTGACGGCGGCTTTTTTAGTCGCTTACATCGGTATCAAGTGTAATGCTTACGTTATAATCGGGATAAGCCTGTTGAGTTTCGCTGAGGATATGCTCATAGAGTTCATTGATGTCAGGAGCGGCAAAGTCTATGATTATATCAAAGTGTATAGTCATACTCTTTTCATCAAGATAGAAGCCGTGTATCTGCAATACATACTCATGTGACATGACGTTTCTGCGAATATCGCTGTATACCTGAGCAGCCTTGTCGTTCTGAGTGTTTACCGCATATATGCTTATACCTGTAAGTATGGTCTTGTGCTCAGCAAGCACCTTTTCTGTTATACGGTGCTCCAGCTTGTCGAGCTCTGCAACAGTCAGTGTGTCGGGCACTTCAATATGCACCGAGCCGATAAGCAGATCAGGACCATAGCTGTGGAGTATCAGATCGTAAGAGCCCTGAACCTCCGGGAAAGATGATACTGTCTTTTTGATCTCCTTAGACAGCTCACTGCTGATGCGCTTGCCGATTATATTGGAAAGGCTGTCGCCGAGTATCTCAAGACCTGATTTGATGATGACAAGTGAGATGATCGCACCGAGCCATGCTTCTGTACGGATATTGAAAATGAGGTATATTATTGCCGCAAGGAGAGTTGCCGCAGAGATCACCGAGTCCAGCAGAGCGTCCTTGCCTGAGGCGATAAGCGAGTCTGAGCTTACGCTCTCGCCCTTTTTGCGGACGTATAGTCCGAGAAGTATCTTTACAACTACTGCCGAAGCTACGATAACTATAGCAGCTGCGGAATAATCGGGCACGGGTGGGTGGATTATCTTTTTTATGGACTCAACAAGAGAGGTAACGCCTGCGTAGAGGACGATGACCGCTATCAGCGATGTGCTGAGATTCTCTATCCTGCCGTAGCCGTAGGGGTGCTTTTTGTCGGGACGCTTATGCGCCAGCTTTGTGCCGATAATTGTTATCACAGACGACATTACGTCGCTGAGGTTGTTTACAGCGTCAAGTATGATAGCGATAGACGAGCTGAGTATGCCTACTGCAGCCTTGAATGATGCAAGGAACACGTTTGCCAGAATACCGATAATACTTGTTCTGACAATGATCTTATCTCTGTTCATTTTAAATAGCCTCCTTGAATGTTGATCAATAGTCTCCACCCTTGACGTCGACTTCGTCCTCGATCCTTGAAACGTCTCCTGTGAGACCGCACCATGCGCAGGAGATACGCTCCTCGTTGTTCCAGCAGCTCAGCTTTCCGCAGCGTGTACACTGTACAAAGCACACAGACTTGCAGTAGGGGCAGCCGTTGTACTCGTCAGCAGGGTAGAGATTGCCTCTTATCTTGGTTTTGTCAAAGCCCTCATGAGAGGCTTTTTTTACGTCAACGGGAAAAGCCCATGTCCTGAACCAGTCTCCCTGCCATTCCTCTACTCTGACTCCGTAGATTTTCTGAGTTTCGGGGCATTTCATGAGGATCACTTCAGCTTTAGTATCAGTTTTCATGTTCAACAGCCTTCCTTTTTTGTTCGTCGCGGTATTCTGACGGCGAGCAGCCCTCGCACATTCTGAACTGGCGCACGAAGTAGTTATACGATGAATAGCCGCACTCACGTGATATTTCTGTAACGGTCATATCCGTCTGAGAAAGCAGGGTTTTTGCATTGTCTATGCGGAACTGTATCATTTCCTCGATAATGCTTTTTCCAAAGTAGGATTTGTATATCTTTTGCAGGTAGCTCTTGCTGAGGTAGAGGCTTTCCGCTATTTCGCTTATTTTCCACGGCAGCTCGGGATTTTTCATTATCCTGTTGCGTAGCAGGCAGAGCTTCTCGAACTGCGGATTTGACGTGGGTTCGGATATGGTGTAGGTGTACACACGGTTCACCGTAGCCTTGTACATGACTTCGGAAAGGTCTGAGGAATCGTCCAGCTCAAGGCTGCAAACTCCCACAGTGAAATCAATGTTGCAGTTTTCCTCGCTGCTGAACTGAGTTTCCCTTATCTTTCCGCAGAGCTGTTCATATATGGCAGCGGCTCTGCTGCTTTCGGGGCTTATGACGCAGAGAGTCTGAGAAGCCCATGCGCCGCATATCTCACGTCCGTGTATGCAGGAGCGGAGCTTTTTTGCAAATGCAGCCATAATGCTGTTGGATTTTTCCTCGCCGCTCTGATAGTAGGCTTTTTTTAGTCCGCCAAGCTCAAAGGTCATGCACTCAATGAATCGGTTTCCCGACGCAGCTGACAGCTTTGTGCTGAATTCCTGCTCGATGCCGCTTCTGTTGAGAAGTCCTGTAATATGGTCATAGAGCAGAGCCTTGCTGGTGTTGAGGATAGTCCTGTTCATAATTGCCTTTATACGGACCTGTTCGAGGGCAACATTTACATAGTTTATCCATTTCAGGTACAGTGAGCTGAATGAACGGGGCTCTTTGCCGAAAGAAACTGCACAGTAGCCGAAGAAATTATTATTGTAGTGCAGTGGCGATATGAAGAATGCAGACGGATAGCTGCGCTCCTCACTGTAATCGGGGAGTATATCCGACGAGCTGAAGAAGCCGTGAGGCTCGGATTCGCGCCAGATAGCCGACTTGGCAAGTATCACTTTCATCTGTTCGCCTGTCCGGAAGCTGAGCTCCTCGGCGTTTTTGTCCACAGTAGCGTCCACATAGCTCTTAGTGAGACATATCCTCACCCTTCTCATTTTATGCAGGAAGTAGGTGTAATTATCCAGCCTGTCGGCAAAAGTGTGGATATTATCCGCATTTGTTATATCAAAGAGCATATCGCCGTAGAGAAGCTGAGTCTCAAAGCGGCTGTTTATGCTGATATTACGCTGTATGCTGTGGCGAAGCCCCGGATTTTCCGTACAGCCGCAGCTCTCGCCGAGGCGGAGCTCTCCGTTTTCGTTGGGTACTTTGCTGCATATCTTTCCGGTGATTATGCGGTAAAGACGTCTCAGCGACTCTGCACCCAGCTGAAAATTAGGACGGCTGTAGCTTGTGATCGAGGGCGATGACTGGTATCCCTCAATAGAAGCGTCATAGCCTGTAACAGCAATATCCTCGGGGACTCTGATACCTCCGTCGGTGAATATCTTTGTGAGAGTTATCGCCATAACGTCGTTGCCGCAGACGATAGCCTCGGGACGTTCAAGCTCGCCGCTGAGTATGCGTTTTGCGAGCCTTTTGGGAGCCTCTGTCCAGAAGTCGCCGTACTCCGTCCAGTCCTTACCTATATTAATACTGTGCTTCTTCATGGAGCTTTTATAGCCTGCAAGGCGCTCCTCACCGCTGAAGGTATTTCTCGGACCTGTGAGACAGTATATCCTCTTATAGCCGTGAACGCTTATCAGGTGGTCGGTAATAGTCTCAAAGGCTTCGCGGTCGTCAACAGAAGTAGTCTCAAAGCTCTTGTGGTCGTTGTAGTCAAGGAGCATGACAGGCTTTTCCGAGCGTTTGCAGAGGCTGTCGATGTGTCGGCAGATATCCTCGTCGTGGAAGGTATTCCTGTCGTAGATTATACCGTCGATACTGTCGGAGAGAATGAGGTCAAGGATAGAGCGCTCAGCGTCCTTGTGGACAGAGCGGACGGAAAAGTCGTGGAGGGGCGCAATTACAGCAATATCACAGTTGCTTTTGAATGCCTGTGTGATGATACCGCGCAGTATCTCGCTCTGAAAGTCTATGTGGCAGTCAGCTATGACAACGCCTATGAGTATCCTGCGGCTCATATTATCTCTCCTTTCATGATCAAAATTCAGATATTCTGAATTTTGATACAGTTCAGAGTTGAGAGTGGAGAGTTGAGAGTTAGTGTGTTCGCTTCGCTCATATTATAATAATGTTGCTGAAGTTTCTATCATAACTTTTAACTCTCAATTCTCAACTCTCAACTAAGCAATGATTTTGGCGAAGCAAAATCATTGCTTCTATATGTACTATTGTATCATAGTTCAGTGATGAATGCAAGATGATTTTATATATTTGTCATGATAATTACAAATAATCTTTTGAAAAGGATAGTATTTTCCATTGTATTTACTCTCAGATAATGTATAATATATGAAGAAGGCGTAAACGAATCACTGGTTATGTCTTTCAGGGGTTATTTTTTCCGCTTCGGAGATTAGGCACTCCGCTCGGAAAATCTCAGCTTTGGAAGCTGATTACAGGACAAGCTTAATACCCTCAATCCTTTTAGGGCATCTCTAAAAACCCACTTTTGAGAAAAACCAGCTATGCACGGCATATGCTGCGTCAAACTCCCTCGTAGTGCGTCAGCACGTCTTCGGGAGCTTTCCTTGCCTCTGCCGCACCTATCCGGTTTTTTCTGAGCAAAATAGGCTTTTAGAGGTGCCCTTATATCTTTTAATCTAAAGGAAAAATCTCCCTCTCTCGGGAGATTTTTCTGCTTTCAGAGATAAATGTCCGAAAAATAGGCGCTTTTGATGTATTTTGCATAAAAGCACATAAAATCAAGGCGGCGTTTTATTTACCGTGACCATTGACATTTCATCGCAAAAATGGTATTATGTTGGTATGTGTATGCTGGGTATTTTGTTGACTAACTATGCTTCGGCTGCATTTATATTTGCAGTATGCACAATAATGTGAAGTATCACTTGTGCATATCAGCTGAAAAAAGGAAATTCACAATGCTTGCAAGCTTAACGAATGTAAACAAGTTCTATAACGGAAATCAGGTGCTGAAAAATGTCTCTCTCTCAATTGATGAGAGCGACAGGATCGGCCTTGTTGGCAATAACGGCTGCGGAAAGTCCACTCTTCTGAAGATACTTACAGGCTCTGTAGAGCCTGACCGCTTCACTGAAAAGGACGGCGTAATATCTATGGCAGCCAAGACCACTGTGGGCTATCTTGAGCAGATGGGCGGTCTCAATACCGAGAATACCGTCATTGAAGAGATGAGAAGCGTATTTGAGCCTATCCACCGCGCTATCGACAGACTCCGAGAGATAGAGCTTGAAATAGAAATGGGCGACAGCTCCGCTGCGGACGAGTACCAGCAGCTCTCCTCATGGGTAGAGGCAAATGACGGCTACAACACCGATGTAAAGATACGCATGGTGCTGAACGGCATGGGCTTCTCGGGCGATGAGCTGGAGCGTACCGTGTCAGGATTCAGCGGCGGCGAAAAGACGCGGCTCTGTATTGCAAGGCTGCTTCTTGAAGAGCCTAACCTGCTCATTCTTGACGAGCCCACCAACCACCTTGATTTCAAGACGATCATGTGGCTTGAGGACTATCTCCGCTCCTACAAGGGCGCAGTGCTGATAGTTTCCCATGACCGCTACTTCCTCGACAGGCTCTGCACATCTATCTGCGAGATAGAGAGGGGAGTTCTCACACGCTACAGAGGCAACTATACCGCTTTTGTACGCCAGCGTGAGGAAAATGACGCGCGCCGCGAAAAGGAATATGAGCTCCAGCAGAAGCAGATCGCTCATATGGAGGAATACGTGGCAAAGAACCTTGTCCGTGCGTCCACGACAAAAATGGCTCAGAGCCGAAGAAAACAGCTTGAAAAGATAGAACGTGTGGAACGTCCCGTCCACGACACAAAACACGCGAAGATACGCTTCACATACGCCGTTGAGCCGCCTATAGACGTGCTCAAGGTAAAGGGCGTGGATATCTCCGTAGGAGGGGGCACGGCACGTAAAACTCTCGTTGATACTCTGGATTTTGAAGTCCGCAGGGGCGAAAAGGTCGGTATCATCGGCGATAATGGCATAGGAAAATCCACGCTGCTTCGCATAATACAGGAGCAGCTCCCGCATAAAGGCATTGTGCGCTGGAACAGCAATATCAAAATTTCCTACTTTGAGCAGGAAAGCACTAATTTAAATAAAGAGCTCACGGTAATGGAGGAGCTCCACAGCCGCTATCCGCTTATGTCGGACCTTGAGGTGCGCAGCCTTCTTGCACAGGTGCGCCTTATAGGCGAGAATGTGTTCAAGGAGACAGGAGTCATCAGCGGCGGCGAACGTGCCAAGCTCTGCTTTGCTATCATGATGCAGGAGCACGGCAATGTACTTATTCTTGACGAGCCTACCAACCACCTCGACCTCAGCTCTAAAGAGGCTATCGAGGAGGCGCTGGCTGAATATACGGGTACGGTCATATTTGTCAGCCACGACCGCTACCTTTTAAGCAAGATCGCTGACAGACTTATCGAGCTTACCGACGGAAGCTATCGACTTCATAACTATGGCTTCAATAAGTATCTCGATGTGCTCCGTGAGGAGCAGGCGGCTGAGAGGCGTGCTCTCGAAGCCGAAAAACAGCAGAAGGCTGCGGAAGCAGCTAAGGAAAAAACAGCTAAGAATTATCGCAGCAAGCAGCAGAGAAGCGCTGACGCTGCGAGAAAAAACGAAATGAGACGCCTTGAAAAGGAAATCGACGATCTGCAGGCGCAGATAGACTCACTTACCGAGGAGATCGGCAGTGAAGAGGTCTACACCGATTACGAGCTTATGAATCGTAAGTGTGCCGAGATCGAAGAGCTTAAACAGAGGATCGATGCGGATTTTGAGCTTCTGATTGAGCTTGACCAGTGAAAAGGAGTATATTTATGAAAAAGAAGACGCTTATGAGCCTTACCGCGGCTGCGGTGCTCGCTGTCAATGCAGCGGCTCTGCCCGCTCACGGAGAAGCAGGTCTGTTTACGATCGGCGACGTGAACGGCGACGGTACGGTGGACTCATTGGACGCTTCAAGCGTTCTTGATGCATATGCGGCAATTTCTTCCGGACAGGAAAGTCCACTTTATTCGTATGAGGAATCGGCAGGCGACTTCAACGGCGACGGCAAGCTGGACGCTATTGACGCTTCTATGATACTTTCTTATTATGCTTGGGTATCAGTGAGCGATGAAGGAGCTATATTTACCGATTTTCTTGAAAAAAACGGCATCAAGCAGAGAAACACAGAGGAAGAGAAAAAGGCTGAAGAACCTGCGGCAGCACAGCCTCAGCCTACTGAGATACAGCAGGCAGTAGAAGCGGACAGCTTCGAGTATACCCTTCCGCGTATCGACAGCGAGTATGAAGAGTGGTTCTGGGTCGGAGATTCACGTACAGTGGGACTTTCACGCAGCGTCGCTATTGACAGCATCGCTAAGGTCGGTGCCGGCATAGGTCTCTTTAGGAACAACTATGACCAGATATGCCAGATACGCGATAAGACGGTAATTATCAACCTCGGAGTAAACGACCTTGACAGCGGCGCTTATCTCAGGCTTTACAACGGCTTGCCCGACGAGTTCCTTGACAATAACAAGGTCATTGTAATGGCGGTAAATCCATGCGACGGAGGCTACGGATACCTCAACAGCAGGATAGAAGCCTTCAACACCGCTCTCCGCGACGGACTGGACAGCAGGATAACCTTCCTTGATTCATATACATATCTTATGTGGAACGGCTACGGCACTACAGACGGACTCCATTACACATCAGATACCTATATCAATATCTATAATTTTGTCTATGACAGTATCTTCGGTCCCGAGGAATAATATCGGTAAAAGAATAAATTATTTGAGATTACTATTGCATTGTACTTCAATGTATGGTATAATATTATAAAGTATTCTGCGGTGAATACCGTTAAAACCTATGGAGGTCACAAAAATGAAACACATCAAGACTATCAATAAGGCTAATCTTAAAGAATCCGCTAAGAAGGGCGGCTGCGGCAAGTGTCAGGCTTCATGTCAGTCTGCTTGCAAGACTTCTTGCACAGTTGCAAACCAGAAGTGCGAGAGATAAGCTAAAGGCTAAGATAAGTCGGGGCAGTATGCAAATGCTGCCTCATATTTTTTGAATAGAGGTATTGAAGATGATACATAAATATAAGCTTAACGGACTTAACATAGTCCTCGACGTCAACAGCGGAGGCGTTCATCTGGTGGACGAGCTCACCTACGACCTGCTCGACAACGTACAGCCGCCCTTTGCGGCTGAATGTCCGCAGAACGTAGTTGATAAGCTCTCAAAGTCCTACGCTCCCGATGATATCCGCGAATGCTATGATGAGATAGTTGAGCTTTACAACGATAAGATACTCTTTTCTGAGGACGATTATGAAAAGTACGCTCAGTACTCCGTAGCATCTCCGGTTAAGGCTATGTGTCTGAATATCGCCCATGACTGCCAGCTTCGCTGCAAGTACTGCTTTGCTTCAACAGGCGACTTCGGCAAGGGCAGAAAGCTCATGTCCTTTGAGACCGGCAAACACGCTATAGACTTCCTGCTGGAAAACTCGGGCGACAGACCGAATCTTGAGCTTGACTTCTTCGGCGGCGAGCCCCTTATGAACTTCAATGTGGTGAAGCAGGTGGTTGAGTACGCAAGAAGCCGCGAAAAGGAGTATAACAAGAAGTTCCGCTTTACTATCACCACAAACGGACTGCTTCTTGACGACGAGAAGATAGACTTTATCAACCGCGAGATGTCCAACGTCGTTCTCTCTATCGACGGACGCAAGGAGGTAAACGACTACTTCCGCGTTCTGCCCAACGGACAGGGCTGCTATGATATGATACTTCCCAAGTATCAGAAGCTTGTAGCAGGCAGAGGCGATAAGGAATATTATGTAAGAGGCACTTTCACCAACAAGAACCTTGATTTTTCAAACGATGTCTTTGCCCTTAATGAGGCAGGCTTCGACCAGATATCAGTTGAGCCTGTTGTGGGCGATGACGACGTTTACGCTCTTACGGAAAAAGACCTCCCCACAGTTTTCGCAGAGTACGAAAAGCTTGCTCAGAGGCTTCTTGACAACGAAAAGCAGGGAAAGAAGTTCAACTTCTTCCACTTCATGCTTGACCTTGATCAGGGGCCCTGCGCTATCAAGCGCCTGAGAGGCTGCGGCTGCGGAAATGACTATGTTGCCATTACTCCCGACGGTGATATTTTCCCATGTCATCAGTTCGTGGGTATCGACGAGTACAAAATGGGCAACATAGACGAGGGTACCTTCGATCAGGAGATGAAAGCGGACTTTGCAAAGGCTCATGTTTACTCAAAGCCTGACTGCCGCGAGTGCTGGGCAAAGTTCTATTGCAGCGGCGGCTGCAATGCCAATAATTACCAGTATATGGGCGACATCAGGACTGCTCATAAAATATCATGTCAGCTGGAAAAGAAGCGCCTTGAATGTGCTATCATGATGAAGGCCGTACGTATGGCAGAAAGCGCAGAATGACAGAGTAAAGGGAATATCGTCAGCGATGTTCCCTTTGATTTGTGCTGATAAGGAAACAGAGGGGTGAGGCACTTGAAGATAAACCGCATATTGCTTAATTGCAGGCGCGATACCGCGCTGAGCGGCGAAATGGGCGCCGATCCCGTTCTGCTGTTTTTCAGGAGCCCCGTTGCCTACATGGACGGAGGAGTGCAGAAGCAGACTGCAAAGTCCTCTGTTGCCCTGCTTACCAGCGGCTACAAGCAGAGCTTCCGTCCTGTAAACGGCAAGCCGCTCCGCTATGACCTTGTAAGCTTCAAGATCTCTGCCGCCGACAGGCAGTATATCAGTTCTATGAACATCACTCAGGATATCCCTGTGGAGCTCAAGGACGATTTCGTTATCGTCAGCACTCTGCGCTCGATGAGGACGCAGTCCATGCACCGCGGAAAGCATTTCAGCGAGTTCATGGAGCTCTCCATGCGTATCATATTCATCACCATGAGCGATATCACAGACAGCGCCGATATTGATCCAAAGGAGAATATACCGCGGTATGCCGAGCTGAAAAAGCTCCGTCAGGCTGTGTACGACGATCCAACTGCAAGCTGGTCGGTGGAGGAAATGTGCGAGGATATGCAGATAAGCAGGACATACTTCCACCGTCTGTATTTCGAGGCATTCGGCGTAACGTTCAGACAGGACATCATAGAGAGCCGTCTTATCCATGCGTCGGAGCTGCTGAAAAATACCGACCTGTCGGTAACTGCCATATCCGAGACCTGCGGATACGACAGCGAGTCCTATTTCATGCGCCAGTTCAAGCAGCATAAGGGCTGTACTCCATCGGAGTACAGAAGGAGAGTGAAAAATTCGGATTGACCACAACTTTTTGTGGACAATTCAGGCTGCTTCGTGCACTATGTTGCAATTTTCTATAAATTATTAGTGCAAAAAATAAAAAAAACACTTTACAAGTACAAAAAATTGTGATATAATACTCAATAGAAGCTGATTACGACATTTTTCGCACTGCTTTGTGCAAATGATATAGGACAGGCAGAGCTTCGGCACTGCCGAGAAAACCGAATATTCTTTAAGGAGCGATTTCGTTTTATGACTAACGGAGATAAGCGAAGAAACCGCAAAAGAGACAAGGTGTCAAAGAGATATAAAGTAAGATATGACAGACTTGTTGCGGTTATCCTTGTTCTGATAGTACTTATCGTTATACTTTCGTCATGCGTTAAGAGCTGCTCGGGCAAGGGAAAGAACAAAAACTCCGATCCAAAGGCGACGACAACAACAGCGGATAATACACAGCAATCTTCAATTATAGACAAGCTTGAGTCAAGCAATGAGACAAACGCTATACTTTCCGGTACAGCAGACGGTCAGAAGCCGTCGGAATCCCAGTATACCACCGAGATACACAAGGCAGCCGATATTAATACAGGAAATCTTCTTCTTGTAAACTCTGACTATGAATACAAGTTCGTTGAGGGAGATATCGACTTAACTGTTCTTTACGATGTTATTGAGGGTAAAGCCTTCCACGTAAGCGACAGGGTAATATCCCTTGATAAAGAAACTCTTGAGCAGTTTACAGCTCTTATGAATGCTTTTTACAGCGAGAGCAAGAACTCCGATATCTATGTCATCGGCGGCTATCGCACCGCTGAGGAGCAGAACGATAAGTACTACAGCGGCAATTCACAGTTCCAGGGCGGACATTCCGATTATCATACGGGAAGATCTCTCGATATTATAATCGCACCATCTGACGGTTCGAGCTCAGGATATTATTCGCCTACAGGCGTTTACAGCTATATCGACGAACACGCCGCAGAATACGGATTTGTAGTCCGTTTCCCCGAGGGCAAGGAAAACTATACTCACGAACGTGCAAGAGACTATACATACAGATATGTGGGGGTTCCTCACGCTATGTATATGAAACAGAATTCCCTTTGCCTTGAGGAGTATATCAACAAGCTGAAGGAGCATACTAAGGACGAACCACTTGAGGTGGCAGTCGACAAGAAGCTTTATCAGATGTATTATGCTCCTGCAAATCCGACAGGAGATACAGAGGTGCCTGTTCCCTCGAACAAGACCTATACCGTATCAGGAAACAATACTGACGGATTTATCGTAACAGTCAGCATGAATTAAAGCAAAAAATGTCCCCCTCTATGGGGGACTATTTTGGTTGTCAGGCAAATCAGAATTTAGCGCCTTTGGCGTCCCGAAAAATTGATATTGTAGGGGCGAACATTGTTCGCCCGTGTCAAAATTGATGTGTATGTTTGCGGGCGCACATTGTGCGCCCCTACATCATTAAATTTTGATTTACAACAGAAGGAGATAAATGTGAAAAAAAGAAAGATAATAGCAATTACTGCCTGTGCAGCTATGATCGCAGGCGGAATTACAGCCTGCGGCAGCGATGACGATAAACGCGGCAGCGGCGCAGGCCATATGTACGGAGCGGCGCTTGCAGGCAATCCGCAGAGCCTCGATCCCCAGTTTGCAGGCGATCCTTCCTCTGCTACAGTCATAAAGAATCTGTACAGCGGTCTCGTGATGAAGGACGCAGACGGCAGTATCGTCTGCTGCAACGCCAAGGACTACACCGTGTCCGAGGATGGCTGTGTCTATACATTCGATCTGAGAGAGGATAACTACTGGTTTTTTGACACAAATGAGGACGATGCTATCGGTGACGACGAGTATTTTCCTGTAACTGCCGATGATTATGTGTTTGCGTTCAGAAGGCTCCTTGATCCTAAAATGCATTCGCCCTATGCCCGTGATTTTGCCTGCATAAAGAACAGCCAGCGTGTTTCCGAGGGCAGCTATTCCACCGAGGCAGTAGGCGCTGAAGCTCTTGACGACTATACTCTGCAAATAACTCTGGAATATCCCTGTGCGGAGTTTCTGGGGCTTCTTACAACTCCTGCGGCTTTTCCCTGCAATGAGCAGTTTTTCATCTCCACTAAGGGCAGATACGGTCTTGACGACAGGTCTGTAATGTCCAACGGACCTTTTTACGTCCGTCAGTGGTTCTACGACCCCTACGGAAGCAATAATATCCTCTATATGCGCAAGAATACAGCCAATGAGCGTGATGATTACGAGGTGCTGCCCAGCTTTGTGAGCTTCTCGATACAGGACAGTGAAGCTGAGGTGCGTCAGTGCTTCAAGGATGAGGAGACCGAGTGCTTCACCGCAATGAAGGTGGGGGGCTACAACCCCAAGAAGTACAGCATTACCGGTCAAAAGGCAACTACCCTGGGACTTATCTTCAATCCGAAGGACAAGCTCTATTCCAATAAGGAGCTCTGCAAGGCTGTTGCATTTTCTGCGAACAGAGAAGCGCTGAGAGGTCAGCTTGACAGCGATCTTCAGATAGCCTATGGTATCATACCCCCTGCTGTAGAAATTCTCGGCAGAAGCTACCGTGATCTTGCTTCCGATAAGCAGTTCGATATGTTCGACAAGGAAAGGGCTGTTGAGTGCCTTGCAAAAGCAAAGGAGGAGCTGAAGATCAGCTCCGTGGAAAGCGTAAAGATAATAGTTGACTCCAGTACCGTGGATTCAAGGTATCTGCATATGCTCTCGCAGGACTGTCAGGAAAGCCTCGGGATATACATCGGTATCGAGGACCTCACCTCAAAGGAGTTCAGCGAGAGGATAGCCGGCGGTGATTACAGTATAGCTCTTTATCCGCTGAAAGCTGATTTCAACAGCGGACTTGCCGTGTTCGGCGAGTTTGACGAGAATGAATGTCTGAAAAGTGCGGCAGGAGACTTAAAGAGCACCGAGAGCGTTATGCAGTGCCCGTCGGTAACTGAGCTTGTCAACAGCTATGCCGCCGCAGAAAGGGCTCTCCTTGAGCAGTATGGCTTTATACCGCTGTTTTACAAGAATTCGTATATCGTTGCCAACAAGGAGAACGAGGATATTCTCTACGATCCCTTTACGGGAGCTGTTGACTATCGTATCGCAAAGAATTTCAGCTGATATGCGTTATTTGCCATTGTAATCGTAAAAAAGCTCGTCCATGAGCTTATCATAGTCGGCGCGGTCGCCGAGAGCTGCCTTTATCATAGCCCCTGCATTTTTGAAGATAAGCCTGAAATACAGCCAGTCGCCCATATCATCGTGCTTTCGTGTAGAGTTGATAAGATGATTTCTGCGGAGACAGCCGTAGCGCTTACCCAGTTTTCTGCCGTAAGCGCGCATATTCTTTGCGGTAGCTATGTCCTCGCCTGCTTTTTTGTCGGCAAAGCCGCCAATAGCGTCAAATGTGGACTTCTCTGCCCAGAAAATGCCGCAGTAAAGTCCTGTGAGCGAAAATCCTGCCCTGCACATCATATCATTGAGCCACAAGGGGAAGGAGTAACGCTCGAAGCGCAGAGGCGCTCCGCCGCCGATATACTTACCGCTGTTCAGCATACCGAGTACCTCACGGATAGTTCCCTCGGTCATGCGGTTATCACAGTCGATAGTCATTATGACCTTTCCGCGGGCAGCCTTAATGCCTGTGTTGCGGACTGAGGCTATGCAGCGGCTCTCATCGGTAACTACACGGGCACCGTGAGCAATGGCGAGTTCGGCAGTGCGGTCTGTACACCTGTTGCAGACGATTATTGTTTCGACTCCGCATTTTACCTGCGCCGCCGCTGACTTTATCGAATTAATGCAGCGAACTACGTATTTCTCCTCGTTGTGGGCGGGTACTATTACCGAGACCTTGATATTACCTGACATATTATCAGCTCCTTGCGTATTTGTTATACATATTATAATATGCAGGGCGATGTGTGTCAACATCGGGGAGTTCTCAATAAGTGATCCGTAACGCGCGATCAGTCTTGCAGGCGGCGAAATTCCGCCCTTCATCGGCTTACGGTCAGACGGATTTTATGCATTATGAATTATCAGGCGCACAATGTGCGTCCCTGCACTGATCACTATGCACTATTTGCTGAAAACTTGAAAAAAGGCTTGACATTTGCATTTATATATGTTATAATTTTAGTACCTCGTTGGGGGTTTATTTTTTTGTCCCCGTGCGAGGGAGGCAAACAACCTACCTTTGGTAACAAAGGAAGTACTAATTCAGGAGGTGCCGATATGAGAGTAAAGGTTACTTTAGCTTGTACAGAGTGCAAGCAG
>NZ_JAIKXF010000061.1 GCF_024684275.1 Ruminococcus sp. | reverse complement strand
TTATGGAAACGGGAAATAATATCGGGAATATCGTTCTCGGCTATCTCCGAACGCTTGTCATCGAGGGAGAAGCCGTCCGCCTTCATATCGTAGAACCACACATTATCCGTGCCGCCTGCATCGGTCTTCACGAACACAAGCACAGCCGTGGAAACGCCTGCATATGGCTTGAATACGCCGCTGGGCATGGAGATAACGGCTTTGAGCTGATGATTCTCGATAAGCTCCTGACGGATAGACTTGTGAGCCTTTGACGAGCCGAAAAGCACGCCGTCGGGAACGATACATGCACAGCGTCCGCCCTTCTGGAGCAGGCGCAGGAACAGCGCAAGAAAGAGAAGCTCAGTCTTTTTCGTGTTGGTGACTGCTTTGAGGTTGTCGTTGATGCTCTCGGCGTCAACAGTGCCCTTGAAGGGCGGATTCGCCAGACATACGGTATATTTGCCGCTGACATTGTTCTGCTTGGAAACGCTGTCCTTGTAGTCGATGTCGGGGTTGGTGATAGAGTGCAGCATGAGGTTCATGGCAGAGATACGGAGCATAGTGTGGTCTGTGTCATAGCCTGTGAAGGTCTTGTTTGAGAAGTCCGCCCACTGCTCGTCAGTCATTGTGTCCTCATAGTGCTTTCGGATATATTCAGCCGCAGAAACGAGGAATCCGGCAGTACCGCAGGCAGGATCGCATATAAGGTCATCTGGAGTCGGTGCGACCAGCTCCACCATCATCTCACGGATATGTTTAGGTGTACGGAACTGACCGTTCTGACCTGCTGTGCTGAGCTTGCCCAGCATATACTCGTAGAGGTCGCCCTGCATATCGAGGTCGGCAATGTCGTGCTCGTAGAGGTCGTCCAGACCTGTGATTATCTTTTGGAGCACCTGCGGATTGGGTATAACGAACACAGCGCTGTCCATGTAGCGTGAGAAAGCAGTCTGAACCTGCTCTTCGTCAGCGCGGTCAGGTATCTCGATAAGCTCACCCTTGTCATCGAATTCGGGAAGCCTGCCGTATTTCATCTTCTTCACCGCAGGGAAAACACGCTGCGAAATGAGGTCGAAGATCTCTCGGGAGTCTCTGTCCTTGAACTTGCTCCAGCGCATAGCCTGTCCTATCTCCGACTGCGGGAAGATAAGGTCGGCAGTTTCGCCTGTCATATTGGCAAATTCTTCGTTTTCAAGCTCCTTCTCGTCAAGGGAGCGTATGAACATAAGGTATGTGAGCTGCTCGATAACGGTAAGCGGATTGGTGATACCGCCAGCCCATATATCGGTCCATATCTTGTCAATTTTATTCTTAATGACTCCTGTTATCATTGTATTCCTCCGAAATCTCACAGCAGTGAGGTTATATTTATTTAATTATATCATATTTCAAGCAGGAATACAATTGTTATTTTATGAATTTTGCTTAATCCAGGTACTTTGTAAGTGTAAGCAGAATGAGCTTGTTCGGGACCTGATGCCCCGAATAGAATTCATAGCAACTTTTGATTTGACTAAGACCTGGGCTTATGATATAATATTTATTACCAAATTCAGAGGAGGAAGTCCTGATGAAACTGAAAAAGCTTTTTGCGATGTCTCTCGCATTTATTATAACAGGCACTTTATTGCCGATATCTCAGAATATATCAGATAATGTAATTTCGACTGCATATGCTGAACCTGAAAAAATGATTATTCCTAATGATGATGAACCTAATAGCATTTTTGATATTGACCCAACAATAATTGACGAAAAGAATAATATCACATATACAACAACTAACAGAGAGCTGACTCTTGCAAAATGCGATAAATATGCTTCAGGTCAAATTGATATTCCTGACAACATAGATGGTTTGCCAGTCAGATACATAGGCAGACATGCGTTTTTTGAATGTGAAAATATTACAAGCATTAATATTCCTAACAGCGTAAATACTATCGGCGATGGTGCTTTTTATCAGTGTAAAAACTTGAAAAGTGTTTCTATCGGAAACAATGTTAAAACTATTGATTATGCCGCATTTTTTTGTTGTCTTAATCTCAAGTCGATTGAGCTACGTAATAATCCAACAACAATAGAAAATCACACTTTTGCATGGTGTATTAATCTGAAAAACATTACATTACCTCCTTCGGTAACAACGATAAAAAAATATGCTTTTTCTCGGTGTAGTTCACTTGAATTCCTTGAATGCGGGGAAAACGTTTCAAAATTCTATCTTTCTGCAATTGTAGGCTGTGAAAATATGAAATATCTTACGTTTAAAAATCCCACATGTGAATTCATTTTAACTGATGGTATATCCGACGATGGTGAAACTTTTACCCCTCAATCTTTAAACGAAGCCGTAAAAATCACTGATAAAATCGTAATCAAAGGCTATAAAAACTCAACAGCCGAAACAGTTGCAAAAAAATACGGCTTTAAATTCAGCGCTTTACCAACATATGGAGATCCTACTGCAGACGGTAAGATCAACTCTGTGGACGCTTCAGAAATCCTTTCTATATATGCAAAGAATGCTCAGAATAAATCTAAACCTTCAAGTGATGATCTTGAATGCTGCGATATAAACAAAGACGGCGCTGTCAATGCTGTTGATGCTTCTTATGTTCTGGCTTATTACGCTTACACAGCCACAAACAAGAGTACGGTCAGCCTTACTGATTACATGAAGAAAAAATAAACATATCTTTTATCGGGGCGTTATGCCCCGATTTTCTATTTATATCGTAAAACGAATAGTGCCTGCTGCTTTATAAATAGCCTCATCAATAGATATAATAATACAATTTCTTCATAAGTTCATAAAAAGTTTACGATTTCAACCGCACATTTTGCTTTCTTCAAACGTTAAACCCTATATAGAAATATAGCACAATTATCTCTTGCATTCAGCGAGATATCGCTGTATAATGAAATAAAGCAGTTATATACTGCAAATCTGAAGAATGGCAGGTGAATATTATGAAACTCAAGAAGATAGCTGCTGCAATTGCCGCTGCTGCAACTGCAATCACGCCGCTTTCATTTAATGCTTCTGCATCTATTTCGTATGCAGAGGACACAGGCGCTATTGCTAAACTCCCGGACTGGATCCCGTCTGATTTTGATTCCGCTGTAGAGTTCCGTAATTCCTATGGAGCTACGCATATTGACAATGGTCTGATCTGTTTAGTATATCCTGATCGTGCGAGAAAGGGCCGCAGTGCAGATACATACGGATATGAACTGAAATCAACTGTAGGAATGGGGCTCGAACTTAAACATGAGATCTACACTCATGAGCTGACTGAGACCTGCTTTGATGTGTTTGTCTATCAGCCGCAGAAACAAGGCGATATTGATCTGTCAATAGTTGATCCTCATGTACAGGTCAAAGAAACTCCTGACGATTGGGAACCGCCAACAATTGCTGAATATAACTTTACAGTCGGCCAGAACCTCTGTATCACCGAAACCGATATCTTCAGATGGCTACCAGACAGCATGACTGAGTATGATGAGTATACTAAGAAAAACGGTAATGTTTCTGTAAATGGCAATTATGTTGTGTTCTGTACGATGGCAGTGGATCAGCTTGGTGACAAATTGGAGCCTGACTACAATAACAAATATGAGAACATAAAGTATCTTTTGACGTCCGACTGCACTATGCAGGTACCGGATTTGTATGATGACGGTTCAATTGATAAGATATATGTATATCAGGCAGTGAAAGACGGATATGAAAAGATATCATGGATACGTACATCCAAAGCTGAGCCAACATTATATACACTGACTGCGGACTGTACTGTGCTTGATAATGCACAGACTATACTGCTTTCGGAAGATATGAGAGTAACCCTTGTTGACTATGACACAGGCGAGCTGCTTACTCTCCCTGAGGGTGCAATGCCGAGAATATGGACGGATATTCGTCAAAGTACATCCGATGGTGAGATAAAATGCAATATGCAGCCCGTCGGATTCAGAAATAACCCTGCCATTGTAGGTTTAGGCAACTTCTTTGATGGTTACAATTTCTCCTTCGGCTTGCTTGATATACCTGAAAGTTACTCCCTGCCGGAGACTGAAGAAAAATCTGCGGGTTATTACAACGGAACTATTGTACCTGAAGATCATATTACCGTAAAGAAATATGACAACAACACAGCTGACGTTGTGTTCAGGCTGAAAAAAACGTCTAAAAGGGTACTCCCCGAGGAAAAGTCTGCTGATTTGACCGACCTTGAAAAGGGAGAAACAAGGATAACGTTTTATGACAAGGATACAGGAGAGCTTATCCCGAGTGAGCTGGCAGAACACCATAATCTTGGATTTGGTACGGATATAAGATTCAGATCAAATATGTCTCCGGACGGCTGGATGTACACTGGCCCTGTATATTGTGCAGACTCCAATCCGCAGGTCTATCAGACCGATCTCGCAAAGCTATATAGATCCGCGGATATCTTTAAATTCCTGTGCGATGATCAGCCCGAAGTTACATTATATGACAACGGATCAATGGAGCTTGTGATAAGAACCAAGATAAAAGCTTCAGGTAATATAAACGGTGACAGTAAATTCAATATTGCTGATCTTGTAGCATTACAGAAATGGCTGCTCAATGCATACGATAAGGAGCTTTACGACTGGGCAGAAGCTGACTTTGATCTGGATAACAAGCTTACGATCTTTGATCTTGTTCTTATGAGAAAAGCACTTCTTAAATCAATAGATCTGCCTGTCGAGGTCAGTGTCACAGAATCTGGCGGTGTCGCAGGTGCAATGATCATATATAAAGTATACTGTGAAGGCGAAAACTATTTTCTGTCTTATCAGGATCTGACATATGCTCAGGAGCCTCAGTCTATTGTTATTCAGATATCAGAGCAGGAATATCGTGAGATAATGGCTCAGGACTATGACAGTATGATGCAAAACATGAATAATCCCGACGGACCTGAATGGAGTGAATGCGAGTTCAGACTTGAACTCACCTATTCAGACGGTTCTAAGATAAAGACAGTTTCAGACAGAACGCCGGGTATCACGACAAAACTCAGAGATCTGAAGGATAAGTATTCCTATTATGTTAATCCTGATGAGAGTTTCGAGTACGGTGTTCCATTCTTTGTTCTGGAAGACGGTCTTAAGCTTTATCAAGGTCCGGATGAGAGATATAGCACCATTGCATGCATTCCTGCGGATACGCGCCTGATCGAAAAGGGTGCTCAGAACAATAACAACGAATGGCTGTTTACAGAATATAACGGTCAATACGGCTGGATAAAAGTATTTAAAGATGACGGCAAAACTCCGACTATCTATTTTGAACAAGTTGCAAGAAAGCCTGTAATATACCTGTATCCGGAGCAGGAAACCGATGTTCATGTTGAACTTGAACTGACGGAAGCTGAGCTCTCAACAACTTATCCCAAGTATAATAACGGCTGGGACGTAACAGCATATCCTGACGGAAGGATCGTAAACAAAGCTGACGGTACACATCACAGATATCTGTTCTGGGACGCAGTAAACTGCCGTACAAGATTCGATTTCTCCAAAGGCTTCTGTGTTGCCGGCAGTGATACAGAGAGTTTCCTCAAGGAAAAGCTCACATTTATGGGATTGACCGAAGATGAAATGAACGAGTTCATCGTATACTGGCTGCCGCTTATGGAGCATAACAAGTATAATTTCATTTCTTTCCAGAGCGAAGCCTATACCAATTCCGCAAAACTGAACATCACACCTACACCTGACAGTATGTTGCGTGTATTCATGACGTATGTTCCATTGGAAGAAGCAATTGATATCGAACCGCAGCAGTTATCGACCTTTGAAAGGAACGGCTTTACTGTCGTTGAATGGGGCGGTAGCAAGATACAATAATCACAGTTACATAATAATACGAAAATCCGCCCATAATAATGGGCGGATTTCTTTATAGCTTATAACAGGAACAATTTCAAAACAGCTGTATATTCGGCAATAAACGACTTGATTTCTGCCTCTCGGCCTTGTATAATAATGGCATAAAATAACATCTCAGGGGGGGAAACATATGAAAAAAACACTGACAAAAATGTTATCTGTACTCACAGCAGTCGTATGTTTTTGTGTTGTGTCAGCCTTTAACTTGTTCACTGCAAATGCTGCTGATCAGCTGATAAAGGGTATAATTGATGACTACGTTTACGAGATTTGGAATGCTTTTTACGAGGGCGATGTTGAATATGAAAACACAGACAACAACGGCTTTTCTTTTAGTTGGAACGACATACACAATTCAACGGCACTGAAGGGAAATGGCTTTGAAAAAAACACGGTACAAGCTGATCAGGTGAAGGATTACTCTATCGACTACTCTCTTGATATAAATACCGACGGGATCGCATATGTTGGGGTTCAGGGCTGGATGTCAAATGCATTGGCAAAATTTCATATTGTTGAAGCCTGGGCATCATGGCAGCCGCCCGGAGAAAATGCTGAAAAACTGGGCAGCGTGATCATTGGCGACACTACTTACGATCTTTTCTGGAGCATTTATGTTGGACAGACTTTTGACGGCAGAGGCTACAATTACCCCATGTATTGGAGCGTTGCACGCAGAGACCCGCTTGAGCTCAATTCCACAAATCATCTTGAGGGAACTATAGATGTGAGCGGGCACTTCAAAGCATGGGCTTCCGCAGGACTGGATGTGGGATATCTTTATGATGTGAAATTCGGAATTGAGGCGTACAAGTCCAACGGCTCCGCAAAGCTTATCTCAATGGATACAAATATGGACGCTGCTACAGAGGAGTTGTTCGATAAATTCAAGATCCATGAACCATACGAGCGGCATGATCCTCTTCCTGTCGGCAGGGACGGAAGGATAATAACGGTGGATTTTGAGACAGAAAACGACAAAGCCGGCTGCTACAGTGGAAACACGGTCAAACTCACCAAAGACGCTTTTTTCAGCGGTGAGCAGTCATTGAACGTATGCTGCGGCGAATATATATCATCAGCGTTCTGTTATGAGCTGGATCCTTATTACCTTCCGGCTCCCTCAGACGGTACTGCTGCCCGTTTTCAGACGGGAGCGAGGATATACGCAGATAAGGATACTTCCTTTAAAGTGTATTTGTACGAATACAATGATGAAGAAGTATTGCCGCAGGACAAAACGTATCATATTGGAAAAAGGATATGTAAAGCCGGTCAATGGACAAACATACGCGGTCTGTTCTTTGATTTCAAGCATGATAATTTCCGAAAATACATGATCATATTTGAAGCTGATTCAAACGTTGATTTCTTTATCGACGATTTCTTCATAAGCTCTGCCGGTTCCGCAGACGATACGGCAATACAGACATTTGAAGCCGGGAAGCGCTGCGACCTCAACGGCGACGGTACTATAAACAGCTTTGATATTGTGTTATGCCGCAAGGCTGTATTGAAGTCAACAGGCAATAACATCATAGAGGAAAGCGGCGATGCAAACGGCGATTTCAAGACAAATGTAAGTGACCTTGTGCTTCTGACAAAGTACGTGCTCGGCGTTTCGGATGAGATACCTCTTACCGAGAATGAAGCAGTTTTACTGACAGGCGACAATATATTCCGCAACACAGATAATCAGTGCACGTTGGAGGTCTCAGCCCACAGACAAAACGATGATGCCGTCAGCACCATAGTACGCAGGGACGGCACATTTACTGCTGAATGGAACAGAATAGCCGATTATACCTGCGGAAGCTATGCTGAATACGACGAATACTCATTAAATTACTGCAAGGACTTCGATATCAACTATTATGCTGATATAAACTCAACAAATGATATAGATGTGTTTCTCCGCGGAGCATTCCGGGAAGATAACCAATGGATAGACTTTGAGATACACGAATGCTTTAAGTGGAACAGCTATGCTAAGAGTTACATCAGCGAAGCAATAGACAGCGGGAAGTACGAAACAGTCACTGTAAACGGCGTTGAGTATTATATGAACAAGGAGTATAGAGCAGGAAAGATAAGCAACTTATACTTCTATCGCAAGGATGATCCCATAAAAAATAGCGATTCATGCTGTATTGAAAACAAATACAATCTAAGCGATTTCCTTGAGGAATGTTCCATATACAACGAAGAAATCGCCTGTGTAACGAAAATAGGAATGTATGTTGAGTCATATGATTCAAACGGCTATGCTGATTTCAAGGAGCTGAGCTTCGCAAAATAACGTACAAAAAGTGCTTCCAATAGTAATAAATTGAATGAAGGCGGGAGAATCTCCCGCCTTTTCCTTATTTAATTTACTTTAAATACCTAAAGTCGTAGTCTTTTCGCAGTTCTTTTAATCTGTCGTCTGGTGTACTAAAATCCAAACGCGAATCATACTCCAGTAGTAGTAAATAATCTAACGGCGACAATGTACAAGAGTCAATGCCGCCACCAACGCCGCATTTGATCAGGCACTTATCGATCACAGTCACACCATCATCCCTCTCATGACAGAGAAAATAATCCGATGACTCAAAGTTGATCCAACGGGTGAGCAAGAAATATCGGTCCATCTCAGCAGGCTCTTCGCATTTTTCAATTATTTCCAGCCAAGCCTTATTTACGCTCATAGCCATCAGGATTACGTACAGCGATGGAGAACCGCCATCTTCTAGCGTGAATCTGATAGTTTTGTCCTTGGTATTGACGGCTAAATTACAAATAGCCTTATTATCGTCGAATCGGAAGTCGTCTCCATATGTCTCGAACCTACTAACAATAACATCTCGCCTTTTCTTTTCCATAAAAGCTATTTACCTCCTAATCCAGAAGTTAAAACACAGTTTGTTTCGTCAGTATGTCAAAATAATAATATATTTTTCCAAAAGTGAAATAATAGAAATATCTCCTCTTATTGAAGCACTGTCTTCCTGCATAAGTGGGCGTATACACGGGTAATCTATTGCTTTTTCAGAATTTCTGCTGTATAATAAGAATAAAATCAGAAACAAAGGGTGTGAAATAATGCTTGAAGATTTCATCATAAGAGGTCATATTCTGGAGTCCTACAATGGAAATGAAGCAAATGTTCAGATTCCAAGAGGCGTAACAGAGATCGGAGACCGAGCTTTTTCACATTGCGAAACTATGATCAGTGTTGTTATTCCTAACACTGTAAACTCCATCGGAAAAGGAGCTTTTGCATATTGCTTTTAAAACGTTTTGGAGCAATTCATAAACTTGTTCGTATATTTACCTCTAATGTGACTTTGTCACAGACCAAAAACTACAAAGAGTATATAATATACTCAGGAGGCGATTACATGAAACGAAAAGCTGTAATTGATAAAAGCCTGTGCGTGGCTTGCGGCTGCTGTGTAAAGGTCTGCCCAAAGGGAGCTGTAAGTGTACCTCACGGCATAAATGCAGTCATTGATGAAACGATGTGCGTAGGCTGCGGAAAATGTGCCAAGGAGTGTCCTGCAAGTATTATCATACTGGAGGAG
>NZ_JAIKXF010000057.1 GCF_024684275.1 Ruminococcus sp. | reverse complement strand
TCTCAGCTTCCTTCGGAGCCTCATTCTGAGCTTCCTCAGTCTTTGCAGCAGGCTTGTTTTCGGTTTTATTATCGGACTTGCCGTTTGCTTTCTTTTCGTTTTTCTGTTCAGATTCCTGCTTTTCGGCAATATCGCCCTTAGATTCGATAAAAAGCTCATCATCGGCAATACTTCCGACAAATCTTAGCTGTTTTACGGGGATTCTCTTTAGAGGAGAATATATAAATGCTTTGCATGAATAATTCTGTTCAACGAGACCTCTTTTTTCGCAAAGGACTCTGTTACCGTCCTTAGTTCTCTTACCGTACATACAGTAATCGCACTTAGGCTCAATCTTTTTATCGAAATATTTAGCTCCGCCCTGGAAAAATGAGAATAAACCCATTGATGATCACCTCAAAAATAAATCTAAAAACAGTATAACACAAATACAAAGATTTGTCCAGTGATTTTTTAAAAATTATATAATTTTTTTAAAATACAATTATCTGATTGTATAAGATAAACAAAAATCAGCAGAAGCATTATGTTATCAGTTGCTAACAATAAAAAATTGACAATATTATAACAATGTGGTATGATAATAACAGCGGAAGGCAGGATTTATTCTGCTTTTGGCTGATAAAATAATTATTGTTATCGGGCAGCAGGGTGAGAACTCTGTTTTCGGACAGCAGTTGAGCAATATCATATGCAGATACTGTCCGTCCGTCTGGGCGGATTTTTTATTGACTGCTTTTCTGCCTGCAAAGGAGGAGAAATGGAAAGTAAAAGGATAGCGGTAGCAGCAATCGTGATTGATGAACAGTCAGCTTCCGTGGAGGTCAACAGTGTTCTTCACGACTACAGCGATATAATCATCGGGCGAATGGGTCTGCCATATAAGGAAAGAGGCATATCACTCATATCAGTGGCGCTTGACGCCGAACCCGACGTCATAAGCAGTCTCACGGGCAGACTCGGACAGATACAGGGCGTTTCCGTCAAGGCTGCTATTTCAAAGAAGTAAAAGGTGAGCTTAATGAGAAGAAATGACAGGGAAATAACCGACGAAATAGCTGTCAGGCGGTTTATTTCGGGAGAGAAGATACTTCGTGTAGGCTTCAATGACAATGGCGAGGTCTATATCGTGCCTGTAAACTACGGATATTCTGAGGCTGACGGCAGATATACCTTCTATTTTCACGGTGCCGCGGCGGGAAGAAAGTACGAGCTTGCCCATAGCGCACCGTCCGTGGGCTTTGAAATAGACGGCAGGTATGAGCTTATAGGAGCTGACACAGCCTGCGGTCACTCTGCGAGGTTTATGAGCGTTATCGGTACAGGAGTTCTTTCCCTGATAGATGGCTCTGACGAAAAGAAAGCTGCTCTTGAATATGTGATGAAGCAGGCAGCAGGCAGGACGGGGCTTGCGTACAGCGATGAAGTTCTGAGCCGTACCGCGGTGTATAAACTTGAAGTAAAAACAATGTCATGTAAGGCGAAATAAGTACAGGAGGAAATATATATGTATGATGTTAAGTCTATGAATGCGGACGATTTTATAAATGACGAGGAGATACTTGCAACTTTGGAGTACGCCGATAAGAACAAGCATAACCGCGAGCTTATCGAGCAGATACTTGAAAAGGCAAGACCTAAGAAAACAGGCAGGGGAGTTGAATGTGCAGGACTTTCACACCGTGAGGCAAGCGTTCTTCTTGCCTGTGATATCCCTGAAATGACCGAGAAGATGTATGAGCTTGCAAAGGAGATAAAGCAGGCATTTTACGGTAACAGAATAGTAATGTTCGCACCGCTTTATCTTTCCAACTACTGTGTAAACAAGTGCGTATACTGTCCGTATCATATGCAGAACAAGGAGATCCCACGCAAGAAGCTCACTCAGGAGGAAGTGCGTCAGGAGGTCATTGCGCTTCAGGATATGGGACACAAGCGTCTTGCTATCGAGTCGGGAGAGGACCCTGTAAACAATCCTATCGAATACATCCTCGAATGTATCAATACGATCTACTCGATCAAGCACAAGAACGGAGCTATCCGCCGTGTAAACGTAAATATC
>NZ_JAIKXF010000083.1 GCF_024684275.1 Ruminococcus sp. | reverse complement strand
TTGCGAAATTCGCACAGAAGATCAAGGAGGAAACTGATGAAGCTTGTTGAACTTAAAGGACTCACCTTTGTAGAGGGCGGTGTATGTGCTGCAAAGGGATTCAGAGCAAACGGAGTGCAGTGCGGACTGGCGCACAAGCCCCTCGGGGATATGACAGAGGCTAATGCTGCCGCAAACAATGCCATTCCCACAGCAAAAAAGAAAAACGATCTCGCACTTATCGTCGCGGAAAAGGAGTGCAGTGCTGCTGCTGTATATACCACGAATAAGGTAAAGGGAGCTCCCATACTCGTAACAAAGGAGCATCTGAGAAACGGTAAGGCAAGAGCTGTTATCGTAAACTCGGTAAACGCCAACACCTGCAATCCCGACGGCGTTGAAAAGGCCACAAAAATGTGTCAGCTTGCGGCAAAGACTCTCGGCATAGACGAAAACGACGTTATCGTTGCTTCCACAGGCGTTATCGGACAGGTCCTTCCCATCGAACCTATCGAAAAAGCTATGGACGGTCTTGCAGAGGGACTTACCTATGACGGCAACAAGCGCGCTCTTGAGGCTATCATGACTACGGATACTCAGGAAAAGGAAATAGCCGTACAGTTCGAGCTTGGCGGAAAGACCTGCACTATGGGCGGTATGCTCAAGGGCAGCGGCATGATACACCCGAATATGGCTACTACTCTTACATTCCTTACTACAGACGCGGATATAACTCCCGAAATGATGCAGCGCGCCCTTGACGATATAATCAAGGTAACTCTCAACAGAGTAAGTGTTGACGGAGATACCTCCACAAACGATATGGTATGCATCATGGCTTCGGGAGAGGCAGGAAACGAGACCGTTACCGAGGAAAACAGCGAGTTCGAGAAGTTCAGACACGCTCTTTACGGCATACTCATGAACCTTGCGAGAAAAATGGCAAGAGACGGCGAGGGAGCTACAAAGCTCGTTGAGTGCTGCGTAAGAGGAGCTGACAGCGACGAGATCGCAGAAAAGGTTGCGAAGTCCGTTATCGGTTCGAGCCTTATCAAGGCTATGATATTCGGCGAGGACGCCAATGCGGGCAGGATTTACTGTGCTGTAGGCTATGCGGACGCTAACTTCGACATCTCAAAGGTAGACGTTGAAATGGCTTCAAGCGGCGGAGTTCTTCCTCTCGGACGCAAGGGCAATGTTATAGAGTTCTCGGAGGAGCTTGCAAAGCGCATACTCAGGGACGAAGAGATACAGATACTCATTTCCATGGGTGACGGAAAGGGCAGAGCCATCGCATGGGGCTGCGATCTCACCTATGACTACGTAAAGATAAACGGCGATTACAGAAGCTGATACATAGCTGGATGATATGGGGGGGTGATCGTGTGTTCGGCAGAAGAAGAGATGAAGACTACGATGAATATAATGAAAAGTATGCGAGTAAATATGATGATGACTATATAGCTCCGTCACATGATTACCGCAAGGAGTGTACCCACAGCCATGAGCAGACCTATGAGGATATGGACGACCTGTGGGAGTGCAGACACAGTCACGAGCAGACTTATCAGAACGTCACCGAAGTAAGGGAATGCGCTCACAGTCACGAACAGACCTACGACGACGCGGACTACGAACAGCGCCCCTATGACAAGGCGGCTGCTCAGCGGCAGTCCTATGCAGGCAATACTGATCTGGAAGCCGTTTTCACACCGTATCTTGCTCAGGGCGAGCATCTCCTGTGGGCAGGCGGAAAGGGCAGTCTCGAACAGCTGAATGAAAAGCCGCATAAAGAGATCACGGTCAATCCTATGCCGATCGTATTTATAATAATAGGTATGGTATTTTTCTCGTGTATAGGTGCTGTTGTGGGCATAGTACTTTTGATTATCGGTATTGCTTTGCTTGTAAAGGACGATAACGGCTTTATGGCAGTGACTGATCGGAGACTGATAGTTCGTGTGTACAACACCTCTCAGAATATATGGCTGAATACAATAAAGGATATATCCGTTGTATCGAAAAAAGGCAATATGGGAAGACTGCAGCTTATGCTGGACGAACAGTCTGTAAGCTTTGACCTGAACAGAAGAGCTTCAGACATAAAAAGCGGCAGTTCGAATTACTATTTTTCTCCTGCTGTAGAAGGTCCCGAAAGAGTAAAGCAGATAATAGAGGACGCTATCCTGAGAGCAAAAACAAATAATTTTAATTGACACGGTATCTGAAAAGGCGGTGAGGCGATGTTCGGAAAAAAAGATGAATATGACGGTCTCGGCAATTACCGTCAAAGCGATGATTACGGGTATAATCAGGGAACAAATGCCGAAGATGCGAAGCGTATCTTTCAGCCTTTTCTTGAAGAAGGCGAGGTAATACTGTGGTCAATGTGCAGCGGCAATGGCAACGCCTCTGCTCAATTCCCTGCGGAAAGTGATGAACCCCAAAGCTCAGCAAGGGAAATGCAATACGCTAAATTAATATCGGCAATCAAGACACCTATCGGAGTTATTTTGCTCATTTTCGTCAGTTTAACATTGTCATTTATCGGTGTGTTTTTATTTTGTTTTGCTTCAGTGATTATGAATGTACTTAAGTTCATTTTGGTGGCTGCAGTATTGGTGCTTTTAATATGGTATGCGGAAAAAGGCAACAAAAATGTGAGTTATGCTATAACTGACAGAAGACTTGTTAAGTATGCATATTCACAATTCAATGAGGTGCGTTTAGAAGATATAAAAAAAACAAAGGTTGTTATAGGCAACGAAAATAAAGGAAAAGTTATCGCAACAGGGTTACTCCTGCAGGTCATTATTCCGGACGTGGAAGACCCCTATAGTGTGAAAAACATACTCGATAATGCTATAGATAACTGCGAATTCAATCAATCTCAATGGTAAAAAGGAAGTAAGGAAAATGGAAAAGATATCAAATAATGACAAGTCGCAGGTGCTTATCGACGCCCTGCCCTACATACAGAAGTACAATAACAAGATACTTGTTATCAAGTACGGCGGAAACGCCATGACCAATAAGGAGCTCAAGGACGCCGTAATGACGGATATCGTTCTCCTTTCGCTGGTAGGCGTGAAGGTAGTGCTGGTACACGGCGGCGGCCCCGAGATAAGCGATATGCTCAAGAAGCTCAACATCGAGAGCCGCTTCGTGAACGGTCTGAGATATACTGACGACGCCACCGTTGACGTGGTAAAAATGGTGCTCTCGGGCAAGGTAAACAAAGAGCTTGTACAGCTCCTTGCACAGCATAAGGGCAGCGCTGTGGGACTTTGCGGTATTGACGGCGAGATGCTCGTAGCCGAAAAGAAAAAGACCGACGACGGTCAGGACCTTGGCTGGGTAGGCGAGATAACAAAGGTCAACACAAAGCCTATCACAGACGCTCTTGCAAACGGAAATATCCCCGTTATCGCTACAGTTGCCACTGACAGCGAGGGAAATACATACAATATCAACGCCGACACAGCCGCTGCAAGGATAGCAGCAGAGCTTGGCGCGGAAAATCTCATACTCATGACCGATATCGCAGGACTTCTCCGCGATAAGGACGACCCGTCAACTCTTATCCCCGAGGTAAATGTCAGCGAAGTGCCTTTCCTCAAGAGACAGGGCATAATCTCAGGCGGTATGAT
>NZ_JAIKXF010000044.1 GCF_024684275.1 Ruminococcus sp. | reverse complement strand
GAAAATGCTTTCGCCCCAAACAATTGATGATATTTCTAGGCTTCTTTCAAGATGATAGAAGCTACAGGATGTGAATATAAGCTCAATGATGCAAAAAATAAGCCAGTTCTTCGGAACTGGCTTTTGTAATGTCGATATTGGGTATTGGAATAGAGTGTTCGGTAGTTGTTACAGAGAAAAATGTAATAACAATTATCATTACATGATAATTATATATATTTACAAAATCGAAATAATAGGAATTTTGGTATCATGAAGGGATTGTTGTGAGAGCTAATTTGCCTATAGTACCTAGTGTTATTCAAAAGATGCTTGAAAACACTTGCTTCCTTGACTTTCTATGCTGCAGCAGTGTATAATATGAATAGTATTTGGTTGCTATGATAGATCGGAATTTATCAAGCTATTTGCTAAAGGAAGGATGCGGTAGTGACTATGATCGAGATTTCCTATCTACAGATGTTTATTTTTATAACACTCATTTGGATACTTGTGCGATTCATAATTGCGATCAGATTCAAGAAGTTTTCGGTAAAACGCGAACTTCAGATGCTTCTTGTATACATATGCCTTGTAGTTATTGCAAGATTTGTATACTTCCCGTTACATTTTGTTGATGGAAAAATAGGTACACTAACGATTGGATTTTCAAAGATACCGTCTGACATGGTAAGTTTAATCCCGTTCTTTTTTCTCTTTGACAGATATGATGGATGGCTTATCAATATTATCGGGAACATAGCAATGTTTATACCTGTAGGAATAGTATGGCCTATCTGTTTTCGCAAGCTTGATAATATCAAAAAAACTGTGTTCGCAGGCATTTGTTTTATTATCTTTATTGAGCTGTCCCAATTGCTATGTCCTGAAAGGCATACAGATATTGATGACATAATACTAAATACGAGCGGTGTTATGATTGGGGCGTGTGTCATATTTGCTATACGAAAAGCCGCAAATTCTGATTAGCTTAGTACCATGGTAGAGTCTTACTTATGAAAAATGATATGGAGAGTCCCCGCAAGTGTGTGCGGGGACGTTTTCATGTAATCTTGTTTTATTGGCATTATGCTGTTATAAACTCCGTCGGAGATCTGTGATACTCAACGGCTGTTTCGAATACCATGTTGGACAGAGCTCTTTCTACTATAGCGCGGGGTTCTACGTCAGGACGTATTCAGTCCTGTAAACTATCCTTATCCAGTATGACAGGCATTCGGTCGTGTATATCCCTTACAGTTCCGACAGCTTCTTTGGTGAGCACAGTGAACATAGGTACCTGCATATCTCCATGATCCTCATAACGGTATAAGCCTGCAATATACGTTATGTCAGAGCCCTCCGTCTGTATAGCGAACTTAATCCTTTTTGCATTCCTATGCTCTATTATACTACGGCTATCGTCTTCATATAATGGGTAGCCCCACTCATAATACCATGAAGCAGGAATAACACATCTACGCCTGTACCAGGAGTCTCTCCAAAGTATCTTTGTATCAGCGGTCTTAACGCGGCAATTTGCAAGAGGTTTTGGAGTAGCTTGATGTGTAAATCCCCATGCCATAGGAAATATAGACATTTTTCCATATTTGTTCGGTGCAAGAACAGGTGCTATATCTGATGGGTACAAGTCACCAGACATGAATAGGCTCTTTCCAAGTTTTATTGACATTTCTTGAGCCAAATCCATTTTCCGTACCTTTATGAGGACCTCGGCCATTTCACTTGGCTCTATACGCAGAGACATACACATGTAACTCACCTCTAAGCTTGTTGCAGAATATATGTTCTGATATTAGTATATCACATAAAACGGAATTAGTCAAGACAAAAGGAAAACCGCCCGTGAAGGGCGGTCATCATATTAGGGGATTTTCTTAATTCTTTTTCATATATTCTTCCATTGACATCGGAGTTTCTTTTGTAGTCGATACATATGCGTAGTACGAAAGAATATTGGAAGCATCTACTGCATTAATTAATCCGTCATGATTAACATCTGCTGCAAGCTTCTGCTCCTCATCAAATCTACCATCCTGATTTGTTGAGATCATAGCATAATATGCAAGAACTGATGAAGCATCAACAGCATTGATCTGTTTATCATTATTCACATCTCCAAGAGTATAAGTTATAGGAGTTACTATTGAAATCGTGGTCGTAGTAGCAATACCTGTTGTCGTTACAGGAACTGTTGCAGTAGTAGTTGAAACATTGCCTGTTGTCATTACAGGAACTGTAGTTGTAGTGGTTATACCATTGCCTGTTGTCGTTACAGGAGCTGAAGCTATAGTGGTTGCACCTTTGCTTGTTGTCATCGCAGAGGATGTCAATATTGTAGTTGCGCCGTTACTTGTAGTAATTCTGGTGGTGGTTGCAGCCTTGGTCATAGATGTTGTATCTGCAGTTATGGTTGTCGTAGTTGTATTGGCAGATATGTCAGTACCTTCTTCTGAACTGCTTATACTTTCATTATCATCTTGGATAACTTTATATTCAGCTGTAATTCCGCCGCTGTACGCTCCGCAGCCCTCAATAAA
The DNA here is from genome assembly GCF_024684275.1 of Ruminococcus sp. The sequence goes on along the minus strand of NZ_JAIKXF010000044.1, from coordinate 28,202 downwards.
TACGCTGTAATCACCGCATTCCTTAGCAATAATATCATTGCATACGTAATAATCTTTACCTTTAACAAGCTCCTGACCTTCGTATGTTACGTTAACTTTGCAGAACTGTTCTTTGCCTGTATATTTCAGATCTTCGACGATAACCTTTGCTTTTGAGATATCTGTTCCTTTCATTCCGACAAGAAGCTTTTCTGCATTTGGTTCATCAATAGGAGCATAGTTTATTGTCAGATCACCGTTCTTATCTGCGACTGCTTGAGTAATATAAAACAGATTATCACTTGATATTACTGAATCTGTTTCTTTTGACTTTACTAAATAGAAATTATAAACCTCATCAGGGATAAGATCAGAATATGATGCACTTATGGTATTGGTTTCTATTTCAGATTCATTTTCCATAACATTTAAAGCGTATGCATCAGTGTCGATATTCGGGAAAAGCTTACGGCTTACAGGCTTTGGAGTAACCTGTGTAGGATCATCCGGATTAATTATATAATCCCATTCGCAAATAAACGCTTTTCCGCCATTAACGGTATGTGTATCAAAGTCTCCATCATTCCATTTTCCGTCAGAAAATTTCCAATAGAACATGCCATAATTCTCTGATGTCTTTCCATTTGGTTCACCTGATGCCCAGTTCTCATAAGAAGAATCTCTGTCCAACCATTTCCATGAACCTTCAGAAGATTTGTCTTTATATCCGAAATATGCACTGTCTATTCCCTGAGCAGTCATCTTCTCGTATACATAAGCATTTTCTTTTGCATCGTTTATAACAAGCAGATATCCGCCGAGTTTATGGCAGTAATTTATTGCATCATCGAATGTGTTAACAACATTATCAAATACACAGTAACTGTGTCCATTATAATTAAATACATTTTTCTTATTATCACCAAGATCAGGTTTTTTATAAAGAGTCACAGTTGTCTGTATAGGAGCGTTAATATTGATCGTTGTATTTGAATCTATATATCCATACGCCGAAACATGAATTTCCTGTTCTCCTCTTTCTGAAAACATCGTAACTATTCCGTCTTCATTTGTTGTACCTTCTCCGCCGCCGCATTGAACAGAAGCATATTTTATGGGATTTCCATTCTCATCATAAACCTCAACAGCAAGTCGATACTGACAATGCCCACACTTAGTGAACCCAAATTCATTAAATGTTTGCGAATAATGGAAGTCCGTTATTTTTTTCCTATACGGTCCGAATGATCTTGCTCTTTTCCAGTCACGAAAAGATACTTCACATCCAATCGACAATTCAGCAGAAATGTCTCCTTCAAAACATATTTTACATTCATGTATTCTGCCAAGAGCAGTATCAATATAGGGATCATTGTTTGCAACCTTAGCTCTTACTCCGACTTTAGCAGAAACATTTGCGCATCCTTTTAAATTAATGACTTTTAAATTCATGCCTTTAAACTTAACTTTAACCTCAGCTTTAACCTTAATATTGGGCTTGATTTTTAAACCAATAAAAGTATCTGCTTTACACTCAAACTTACTTTCACTTTTGGGATGCTTTGAAATATTATCTAATGAAAAATACTTGATTCCTTTGTGCTCAGCTTTTATTCCAATGGAACCACTGAGTGTATTGGAATACTCTATTGAACCATTTATTTCACCGACAAGATATAAATCTATCTTTATAGCTACTACACCGGCATTAATTATTTCTATCGATGGCAATTTTAATTCAGCGGTAATACTGTTAGAGTATTTCAGCTCAAATTTGGCAGCATAACTTAATTCGAATTTCAAATATTGATGTGTAAATGCCATAAGCCATTTAACATCCGCTTTAACCGTAAAAGATATACTACCCGATATTCCAATTTTATTCTCTACAACACGCTTATTCTTTTTGTTTTCTTCATTATTATCATCATCTTCATCATCATTATCCTCTTCACCATTTAATACATCGCTTTTTGTTTCCTCGTTAACATCTACAAAAACACACTTCAGTTGTTTGAAAGCTGTCATTTGACCGCCAATTTGAGCCGGTTTTGGAGCCGGACGCCTCGATACATCATTCTCGTTTTGTTTGTTACTTTGATTCTCCTCATATTCTTCGTTATCAAACTCGGCTGTATCGCTTGAATAATCAATTTTTATACATTCAAAAACATCTTCCGGAGAGATCTCTTCACCATAAAAGGTTATCGCTCCATCGCTTTGCTTCTTATCTGCAATCTTAATAACAAGCAGATCATCTTCTCCCTTATATGTAAAGATATCACCTACAGAAAGCGATGTCATCTTTTCATCGGGCGATTCAAATGTGTACACAAGTTTTTCATTATCAGCATTAGCTAAAATTGCAGAATTGCTTTCAAACATATTGACAGATTCTTTTATTACGACAAAATTTGTATTAATATCATCATCAAGATTCAGAGCCCTGTCTTCATCAAAATCATTTATCGTCTGATTTGAAAGGCGCTGCATATCTTCTGTATAGAGCGAGCTTTCATAAACATCAGAAAGCGGTCTTAACGTTTCGGTATCTATCATGTATGCCTTCAAACAAAAATATTTAGGGAAATCAGATGAATTGATATCAACATCAATTGTTTCTTCCTCACATGATAATTCAGCATTTCCACTTGCAATTAGCCGAGATTCATCTTCGGAATATATTCCAACAATCAGAGTACAATCTTTTTCAGCTTCATATTCAACCTTTGCAGTATTATTGTCCATATCAACCGAGATAATATTATATGGCTGATCTTCACTCTGCTCAGCTAATGAAGAATTTAGCTCTGAACTCAGTATATCGCCTATTTGATTTGTTCCTTCTGCGGATACAAAAGCATTATTCGGACTTGTCCTTTCATCAGCAGCGATAGTTTTTAATGAAAATGGCATTATCGAAATAGTAACTGCGATTGCTGATATTATTGATGTAATTCTTTTAAACATATTTAGCATTCTCCTTTTTTATTATTAGTATCAGTTTTTTATGATATTCTTATATTCACCTCCAAAACTTAAATCATTATACATCTTTTCAAAACGAGTGTCAAACCATTTATTGCTATATAAAAGGACGGCGTAAAGCCGTCCTCATAAATCATTTCTTTTTCATATAATCAGTAAAGCTTATCTTTGTCTTACTTGTTGCATTGTATGCATAGAACGAGAGGACATACGAAGCATCAACTGCATTTACCGCGCCATCCTTGTTGACATCGCAGTATGCCAACTCATCGCTTGTGGGCTTTGTTTTATTGGTAGCTATCCTTGTATAGACAGTGAGCATCTCCGAAGCATCGATCGCGTTTATGGCACCGTCTCCGTTTGGATCACCCAATGAAGGTGGAACAGCAACAGACAGGTCGACAAAACGGTGATTGTATTCATTGACATATTTTTCAGCACATGAGTCTTTTTGACCATATATCGTTAATTGCGGACAATTAGCAAATGCTTTCAACTCTATACTTGTAACGCTCTCGGGAATAGTAATATTACTTAAATGCGTGCAGCTTAGGATTGGAGCAGGCTGCTTACTTATGTTCACTTTATAATGACTAAAAGTACTTTGTATAGTTCATCACATAATACGGAAGAACTAATGTGCTATTCGATATTTTGAAAAAAGTAGTTGAATTAATACCATTAATTGCGATTTTTTGATAAATTCTTACGATTATTGGTCTATATTTGCGCTTTTAATCAGATTTATTGACTATAAATCTGATATATGATATAATTACTAATAAATTCTTCGAATTTGTTAATAATTATATCAAAGGAGCGCTAAAAAATGTTCAAACGTTTCATTGCTGCATTATTAAGTACAACAATATGTACTTCTGCAGTAGTATCAAGCAGCTCGTTTTCTGTCGGGTGTACATCAGGCCCAGATCAAAACAAGCCGCAAACAACAGATTATGGCTTTCAAGCAACGAATTCTCTTGCAAGATACATTGCTAATCAAGCGCAAGAAAGCGATGCTCAGATGCCATCTGTTTCACAAAGTGCTGAATCTGTATTTGAGATCACAAAAATTGATTTTGACGACGAGACAGGTGATTTCTGTGTAACTTCTACTCAGTCTGTAGATTGTACGCTTCAATTTGACATTTTTGATGAAGAGACAAATAAACTTGTAATTTCTCAAAAGCTCACTGCAAGATCAGGAAAATACGTTAAAACAGAAGGCAGTATTGATGTTGCAGAGCTTCCTCAATATTACATAATAAATACCTGTCTTCTTGGCTTTGGAGGAAACAGAATAAGCAAGGAATACTCTAACAAGGCACATATAAAAGTAAGACAGGAGATACTCGCTACCGATGTTAATGACTTCCCTGCTGAAAACGTTGTTAACTTCGATGAAAATGAAAATACTAATTTTATCGTTCTTAATGAAAACACTGTAAAAGCTGAGATTTCTGACACTTACAACCAGCTTGTTTCTGCTGACTACGATAATAACGTATTCCAAATAGGAAATGCTGATGAAACTGTTAAAAATATCGAGAATGGTCAGTATTTTTTCTTCTATCCTAATGAAGAAGATATAATCGCTGTAGCCGTTGATGAAGTTTCAACAGATGGCAATATCACCACCATTAAGGGTAATGATGATATTGGCGATATGTTTGAATTCATTAAATTTGAAACGTCAGCTACAACAGAAGATACAACATTTGATAATTCTGAAACAGGTGTAGGGTATGAATACCGAGAAAACCCTGAAACAGGAGAATGCGAAATTGCTTTTGATCCAGAAGATGTTGATTATATTATTTCTCAGGAAATGAAAGAATATGGTGCTTCATACAGCGGCACTTATTCAGAGTCTAATTCTTTTCCTGATGCTCCATTTGATATTTCAGCGTTTACATTTAATCCAACGATAACAGTATCTATAGAAGTCAGCTTTAACTATTATGATAGTTTGACTTATACTGAATTAGAGTTTTCAATTGAAAAGTCGTTTTCAATTGGAATAAGCGTAAAAACAGGAATAGAGAGATCAAATTCTATTACTCCCTCCAAAATACCTAAAATTCCTCAAGCAAAAAAAGAAATAGGTGTTTTAAATATTCCAACTGAAATACCAGGTATTGTAATAATAATAGGTTTATTTTTTGAATTTGAATTATCAGCAGAAATGGAGGTCTCGGTATCTTTTTCCGTAGCAACTGGTTTTACTTATATCAATGACTTTGGTACCAAAACGTATACACCGTCTTTTTCTGTTGAACCTTGTGAATTTTCATATAAAGTAAAAGGAACGGTATACGTTGGGTTATGCTTTGAAATTGGACTCGCTTTTATAGATAGATGGGTATGCTCTATTGCTTTAACATTATCTATTGGTGTTCGAGTAACCGGTGAAATATCTGCGACCATAGGAGCGGGTAGTATAACAGGGTCTGTCACCAGCTCGAACGAAGCCCCTATTTCAGGATCTATTGATATAAATGGTTTATATGGTAATATAAATGTTATCGGTTGTCTCGATGCATCACTTGATTCAATTCATGCTTGCAGCACTTGTATAGATGGTGATATTGAGTTGGTTGGCGCTGGAGGTGTTGCTATAACATTTTTGGGGGAAGAGAAAAAATACACAATTTGTGAAATATCAACTAAATTAGCAGATTGGTATCTTTCTTTTGGAAAACTTGACCCCGATGCAGCATCAATTTATCCTGTTGTCGATGATGATAATTGGCTTTCTAGTGCCAATGAACAGTTCTTTGAAATCGGGTTGGGAGAATGCCCGAATCAGGCGTACAGAGTAGATTTGGATTATAATGGTATTACTGATAATACAGATTATGACCTAGAAGAAAATCAAAACCTTACTCACGCCCTAGATGATGTTTCATTGGTGATACAAAACTACAAAACGAAACAAAATGTTGATATAACTTCTATCCCGACTTATAAAACATACAAGTTTTATTGTCGTGATGGTTCATATACTGCCATTCTCACAGTAGGTGGACATGTATTTCGAAAAAATTTTACTGTAAATGGAAGTCAGAAGGATGTTCACATAACAGGTGCTATCAATAGTAATGGTACGTTAAGCGAAAATACAAATTCATCTGATGATGATGTAAGTTCTTCTTCTGTTACTACAACAACTGTTACAATGGCAAGAGTTACTCCTATAACAACTACTAAAAGAGCAAATCCTGCACCTAGAACAATAGAAGCTGTACAGCTTGGTGATAATATCATTGGTATGCTCTATAGCAATGGTCAGCTGAATGTACAAGGCTACGGCGAGATGTATGATTTCAATAGTGCTCCTTTCGCTAAGGGTGATACTGTCAAAGAAGTGTTATTCTGGGACAGAGATCCTGAAAATGGACTTGTTATAGAGAGCATAGGTAACCATGTTTTTGATGGTTTCTCAAATCTTAATACATCAACCATTAGCAGAGACATCAAACCAACAGAAGATAAACTATTTCTTCCAAAACATATTAAAAAGATAGGCGCATATGCTTTCAAGGATTGCTCATCTATAAAGGAAATAATTATAGGTAACGAGCTTGAAAGCATCGCTGAATTAGCGTTCCAGAACTGCACAGGTATAACAGAACTTGTTATCCCTGATTCAGTCACAGCTATCGGCAGACTTGCTTTCAACGGCTGTACTTCCCTTACTGACCTTATTCTTCCGTTTGCATCAACTGATAAGAGCTATACAGACTTAAATGTTGAAATAGCTCCAAATTGCTCAGTTTCGGATATGTTTATTGATCAGTATAATAGCTGGAAAAACGAAAACATGGACTTCTCCGACTATTCTATTTCAAATATTACTATAACAGGTGGCGAAGTCATCCCTTCTTATGCATTTTCTAATATGACCGTACTGAAAAAAGTCGATCTCAGCAATACTTCTATAAGTTCAATTGGACACTATGCATTCTGGAATTGTAATAACCTTGCAGAGGTCAAGCTTCCTAAGACGGTTACAACACTTGGAAATTATTCATATTTCGGAACACCTATAACGGCTCTTCCTGATAATGGAGCTATTACCTCAGCAGGCGATTATGCTTTCGGTGAATGTTTAAATCTGGAAAAGGTAATTGTTCCTTCAAGCTATACTTCTTTAGGTGAACATGCATTTTCCGAATGTACTAACTTAACAGACATCACTGTTCCTGAATCAGTTACGTACATGGGTAGACTGATATTCAATGGTTGTACCTCGCTTGCAAATCTTACAATGCCATATGCAGCAATATCAAAAGTATGTACAGACGCAGAGGGAACCATAGACCCAAATTGTTCTGTTTCGGATATGTTCCTTGATCAGTATAATAACTGGGAAAATAATATGATGGACTTTTCCGGTTATTCTATCACAAATATTACTATAACAAATGGATACAGAATACCGGACTATGCTTTCTCAAATATGACAACTCTTAAGGAGATAGATCTGAGCAAGTCAAAAATATACGATATAAACAAATGTGCTTTCTTGAACTGTAAAAACCTTGCAGTTGTAAAACTTCCAAAAACAGTTGCAAATATTGGTAACTATGCATTCTATAACACTGCTATCCCTACTCTTCCTGATAACGGAAAGATCAAGAGCATAGGCGACTATGCATTTGCAAACTGTTCAAAGCTTACATTCACTACATTCCCTGAATCATATACAACTATAGGTTTTGGTGCGTTCCAGAATTGTACAGGTATAAAGAAGCTTGTTGTTCCTGCAACTGTTACCTCAATGGAACGACTTATATTCAACGGTTGTACTGAAATGACAGAGCTTACTCTTCCATATGCTGCAACAAAACAAAGTTGTGCTCTTACAGGTGGTGATATTGATTCAAACAGATCCGTAGCAGATATGTTCCTGGATCAATACAATAACTGGGAAAACGGTAATATGGAATTTACACCTTCATATCATCTTGAAAAAATCACTATCACAGGCGGTGAAATAGTACCTCTGTATGCTTTCTCACATATGACAAGTGTAAAGGAGATCGACCTTAGTGGTACAGAAATTGCAGCTATCGGCAAATTCGCATTCAATGATTGTACTGCACTTGAAAAAATATCTTTACCTGATTCGCTAAAAACAATTAATGAATATGCATTCCGTAATTGTACATCTTTACCTGAAATTAAACTGAATGATGGACTTAACAGTATTAGCGAACACGCATTCCAGAACTGTGAAAAGTTTACATCAATATTTATCCCTGATTCAGTAACATCAATGAGCAGACTTATTTTCAACGGTTGTACAAAGCTAGAAGAATTACAGCTACCATATGCTGGAACGGTAAAAAGTTGTACATATTCTGACGGGGAAAACAATCCTAATTTTTCTGTTGCTGATATGTTCCTTGATCAGTATAATAACTGGGAAAATAATATGATGAATTTCTCAAATTATGCTATCAGAAAGATCACAGTAACAGGCGGCGATAAGATTCCTTCATATGCATTCTCACATATGCAGACTCTTGAAGAGGTTGACTTCAGCAGTACTGCTATAAATACGATTGGTGATTACGCATTCTGGAATTGCAGCAAACTTGCCACTATAAAGATACCTGATACTGTTACATCTATCGGTAATCTATCTTACTATGGCACACCTATTACAAAGCTTCCTGATAACGGACATATCAAGACTGCAGGTAACTATGCATTTGCAGAGTGTCATAATCTTGGCGATATCACTATACCAAATTCGTATACTAGCTTTGGAAGTTATGCATTCCAGAACTGCAATAGCATTAAGAAGCTCGTGATACCTCCGACAGTTACCTCCATGGGCAGAATGATATTCAACGGCTGTACTGCATTGAAGGAGCTTACACTTCCATATGCGGCTACAACATTAAATGTCACTCAAGGAGAGGCAAATGAAGATCCCAATTACTCTGTTGCAGATTTATTCATCGATCAGTATAATAACTGGGAGAATAATCAAATGGACTTTTCTGCATATAGTCTTACAAAGATTACTATCACAGGCGGCGACATAATTCCAAAGTACGCTTTCTCAGGTATGAAAAATCTTGAAGAAATTGACCTCAGCAATACTAAGATAACAACAATCGGAGATCATGCATTCAACAATTGTATCAATCTTTCAAATCTTAAATTCCCGGCATCTCTCAAGAACATAAACTCATATGCATTCACTAACTGTGAGTCAATGACCAACTTTGAGCTTCCCAGTGGGCTTAGAACTATCGGAAATAATGCTTTCCAGAATTGTATCGGAATAAAAACGCTCTTAATCCCGGATTCTGTAACATCTATGGGGTTACTTATGCTCAACTCCTGCACAAATCTGGAATTTCTTACTATACCATATGCAGGAATAGTAAGAACATGTACAGAAATTGACGGAGAATCAAGTCCCAATTACTCTGTTGCAGATCTGTTCATTAATCAGTACAACAATTGGGAAAACAGTAATATGGACTTTTCACCGTATAAGATTGCAAAGATAACTATTACAGGCGGGGATAAGATACCAAAATACGCATTCTCTGGAATGAATATTCTCAAAGAGGTCAATATCAACAATTCAGGCGTTGAACTTGTAGGCGATCATGCATTCAATGATTGTCCGGATCTTGAATTTATAGAAATACCCGACAGTGTTAACTTCATAAAGGAAGGTACTTTCACGGGAGATTCAGCAGATGTATATATTTATAATAAAGAATGCGATATAGCTGATAAGGCATTTGATGAGCATTACAGCGGAACAATTCATGGTTATGCAACTTCAACAGCAAAGACATTTGCAGAAGAGAAGGGATATAAATTCATTCCATTCGATGGCGAAGTTATTATAGGACCTAAGAATATTACTATGCTGACAGATGATAAGTATACTGTTAAGTCTGATTACACAGAGCTTGAATATGCTTCGTCTGATAATAAGGTAGCAACAGTTGATGAAAATGGAGTTATAAGTGCTATTGCAGCAGGTAAGGCTGCTATCAGCGTTAAGGCTTCAGATGGAAAAACAGATACTTTGAATGTTGAAGTAAATGCTAAACCTGTTCCCGTGACTACATCTACAACAGCCGGAACAACAAGCCAGACTACAACAACTACATCAACTACAAGCAATACTACAACAACATCCAATACTTCAACTACATCAACAACAAGCATCACTACAACATCCACTACTTCAGCTACATCAACAACAAGCAACACTACAACATCCACTACTTCAGCTACATCGACAACAAGCAATACTACAACATCCAATACTTCAACTACATCGACAACAAGCAATACTACAACATTCAATACTTCAACAACATCAACAACAAGCAACACTACAACATCCACTACTTCAGCTACATCAACAACAAGCAGTACTACAACATCCAATACTTCAACTACATCGACAACAAGCAATACTACAACATCCACTACTTCAGCTACATCGACAACAAGCAATACTACAACAACATCTAATACTTCAACTACATCGACAACAAGCAATACTACAACATCCAATACTTCAACTACATCAACAACAAGCAACACTACAACATCCAATACTTCAACAACATCAACAACAAGCAATACTAATACAACATCCACTACTTCAGCTACATCAACAACAAGCCAGAATACTGAAATCTCTACAACAACTTCTACATCACAGATATTGCCAGTAACTTCGATCACTGTAAGTAATGGTGAACAGTATTCAATACCAATCACCGGTAGCGAAATAACATTCAAATCAAGTAATACTGATGTTGCAGTTGTATCAAAGAACGGTGTGATTACAGCTGTCGGAGCAGGAGAAGCGGTAATTAGTATCATCGATCCGGATTATAATGTTATACAGTTAACCGTTACTGTAAGCAAAAATGAAATTTCATATAATCTTGGAGATGTCATTAACGATGGTAAGATTAATGCCGTCGACGCATCCGAAGTTCTTACGTATTACGCCAATATTTCTACCAATAAAGAAGGCGGATTCACAGATACTCAGAAACTTGCGGCAGATGTTAACAATGATGGCTTGGTCAATGCTGTCGATGCTTCTTGCATTCTTGCATATTATGCTTATCTATCAACTACAAAGGAAGAAGCTAAGATGAAAATAGGAGAATATCTGAAGCAATAATATCAAGCAAATATCCATATTTTGTATATTTAGCCGGGCACTGCCCGGCTAATTCTTTTGTAAACATTTTTTTGATGCTGACCAATAAAAGTTCATAACAGCATATTTGATTTGTTGGACCAATCATTGCTACTGATATTACATATGTCATTTTTTTAGTGACAAATGTCACTGAGAAAGTGACAAATGACATCTTTTCAGAGTCTTAAGAACTTGTTATAATAAGACCATACCACAGAGGTAAGGAAAAGTTCAGGCGCCGAACGGTATTCCTACAGACAGAATATATAAATCAAATAATTATTATTTTTAAAGGAGAGATTGTTATGGAAAAAATGTCATCAACAGCATTAAAGGGCCTTGCACATGCTACTGCAAGAACTGTAAGAACAGGTAATCGTCGAACAAGACCTACAACACCAACACCTGCCGAAAAGACTAACACAGTAATCGGATATGGAATCAATGCATTGACTGCTAAATACCCAGGAATAAGAGACGTTCCCCGTGTTCATCCAATACTCAATGCAAGCGGCAGAACAGAAAGCAACATTGACGAAGTGTCAATACCGTCTACCGACTTTAAGTGCGCTGTAGAAGAATCACTCACAGATTTGTCTGAGAGATTTTCTCTTAAAACATCTGCAGACGCTTCGTTCTGTGGATTTAAGGCAGGATTTACAGCTGAGTATTCAAATTCTAAAAATAGCACTGAGGAAAGAGCTTACACCAAGATCTATGCACTGACTACTATATATCGCGAGCGTTCAAAGCTAAGTAATTATATCCAGAATCTGGATTCTGAGTTTTCTGCAGATCTTAACTCGTCATTGTCGCCGGCTACGTTATTTGAAAGATACGGAACTCATCTTATCGTTGGCGCATACTATGGCGGACGTGCTGATGTCAGTCTGTCAACTCTTAAGAATACAGATGAGGAAACATCAGAAATTAAAACTAAGGCTGAAGCAGGCTTCAAGGATATTGCTAAAGTAAGCACTAGTACAGAATGGAGTAATTTTGTGAAAAATATGTCGTCCCGTTCGAATTTTCATGCTTCTTCTATTGGTGGAACAGCTTTTGACACCACATCGATGGACAGTTTCCCTTCAGCTTATAAAAACTGGCTTTCTTCGTTTAATAAGTCTAATAGTGTATTTTGTGGTATTCCAGAAAATGGAGCATTTGTTCCTGTATGGGAATTAACTACAAATACAGCACGAAGAAGCGAACTGATGAAGTACTATGATTCAAAGGTTGCTGAAATTGACGGAGCACTTGCTGCAAATGATTCATATATAAATGATATTGTGGTCGTTTATGACAGTAAACCGAATAGAGCCAAAGAAAAGTGCCCTAGAGGTTATTATCTGATTGATGCTGACCTAAATAAAGGATGTGGTTCTGATACGGATTATATTTATCTTTGCTATAAATTAGGCGGTAAGGCAAATGCTGTTACAAATATTCTGTGTGAATACGATGATAAGGAGCTGAAACCAATGACTTGTAATGTTTTGGCGCCTGACGGCATTAGGGCATCGTATAGCCGCCATGCAGAGGATCTTAATCATAACGGAGGAGGTAAATATATTTATCTGCTTACCACTAAAGATAAAAAATATGCTCCTATTCGCCGCCTTGACGTTGATTGCAGTTCTATTTCAAAAGCAAAGGGGCGTGATTGGAGTACCGTAACATGGAAGAATAGCAGGGAGATTGCAGACGTAAACAAAGGCTGCGGTGGTAAAACAGATGATATCTTTATTCGCTACAAGAAATAATATATACTGAATAAAAATGAAACATAGGAGCTGAATTCCTGATGTTTTTAAGCGCAAAATAAAAACAGTCACATCAACATGTGACTGTTTTTTGCTTTGATTTGAAAAATGCGTTGAAAAAGCTGAGATGTTAGTGGAGTAAGAAATTTAGTAAGCGTCAAATAAAGGACGTATTCCTCCCAAAAGGAATCTGGTGTATAATAAAGTCTAAGCAGCTCCATAGACTAAATTAGATAAGCTAAAATAGTCTATGGAGTAAACTGGACTAAATTAGACATAGGAGGAATACGTCCTTTATTTGACGCTTACATTTGTTTTTCTAAAACATTACCGTTTTTGCGCAAAAAGATTACTCAAGAACAAAAAAGTCCTCACAGCCGAAACTGTGAGGACTCGTTGTTTTTATTCAGATAAACACATTAACGTGAATATCACGCCAGCTTAGTATCCTACGCTTTGTGGACTTCGCGTAAAGGTATTCTTTAGCATCGTCCAGATTCAACGTAAAATAGCCAATTTGTGTGTATTTACGAATTACTTGCTTTCGCTTATTGCAGCCTGTACCGTGGATAGTGTGGAAATCATAACACAATTCACAAAAGGCTATATTTCACCGTAAATATGATTCCCCCCTTTACATTATATCACTCATTCAGATATTTTACACTAAGACACATCATTACGACTTTTTCGTATAGCAAATAAAATACACGCTCCGATCAAAACACCGCTTGTATTTAGTATCACGTCATCAATATCTGTATGCCTTTCTGTACATAACAACTGGGAAAGCTCAATAAAGATAATAAAAAAGATACCGGCAAACACAGTTTTTTTGATACTATCAAGCTTTCTAAAACAGATAGGCCATACTATTCCTACAGGTATAAACATTGCTATGTTCCCTATAATATTGATAAGCCATCCATCATATCTGTCAAAGAGAAAAAAGAACGGGATTAAACTAATCATGTCAGACAATGTAGTTGAAAATCCAATCGTTAGAGTACCTATTTTCCCGTCAACAAAATGTAACGGGAAGTATACAAATCTTGCAATAACTACAAGGCATATGTATACAAGAAGCATCTGAAGTTCGCGTTTTACCGAAAGCTTCTTGAATCTGATCGCAATTATGAATCGCACAAGTATCCAAATGAGTGTTATAAAAATAAACATCTGTAGATAGGAAATCTCGATCATAGTCACTACCGCATCCTTCCTTTAGCAGATAGCTGATAAATCCCGTGTTTATAATATTAACCTGCTTACTATCTATATTATACACTGCACTATCACCCAAAGTCAAGATTACATATATGAACGAAGAAGTCCCCTCACGGAGACTCTATGTATCTTTTTTTCATTAGTTTTGGCTATACCACGGTACTAAGCTGAATAAAGCTTTATACAACTATAGATTTTTCCAAAATTCATTTACCTTCTCTGCAAATGTTTCCATATCATTGCAAAGATAAGTTATATCCTGTTTGTCAAACAATGACGGAACGTTAAAGAACATTCCGTTAGAATCTATACCGCAAAATTCATCTCCGCCATCAGAACCAATAACTATGTGTTCTGGTAAATATTTCTTAATTTCATATTCATCGTTTATTTGTTGCAATTCTTCAATGCGATATAATGATAACCAAGTTTCCTCGATACTTCCTTCGCCGCCATTATGTTTTCGCATAAAATCAATATAGCTTCGAGGTAATTTGACATCACTGATCTCTGTAATATCATCTCCGATATATGGTTCATTGAACTGAAACTCGCTCTACATAATAATACTCCCTTATTCTCCTGCCTTTGTTAAACTATCGGCTATACATAATGGCATTTTCTTCTATATGACTGACAGCTATAAACCAGTTGAATTTTGAAGAAACGATATAAAAATCACCAAGATACCACATATCATTCAGAACAACAAACATTTCATCGATTTCTCCCTCATATACCCATCCATCAGATAAAATTAAAAAAAGCTTGGTTTCATTATCAGGTATTGCTGATTCTATCGCACTCATGTATTCACACCAGTTATTTGTCCTTAAAATACAATCTATCCCTTCTTCTTTTAGGTCAGAACGAAAATGCATCCTGTTAATTTTTAATGACCTTGGATTAGCAGGAAAATTTTTGATGTCTGAAAAAGAAAAATAGAACTTTTTGAGTATATCAACATAATTCAGCTTTGAAAACTCATGAAAGCGGTTTCGATCAATCTGTTTTTCCTTGATTATTTCTTCGATACCATCTCTGTAACAATTATCTTTATGCGTCTCACTCGTGTTAAAAATTTCATATTCCAAACTATCATCTTCTTTCGATGAATTAATGCTTATCAAAGTTACCTACTATTTACTCATATTATACACTGCTGCAGCATAGAAAGTCAAGGAAACAAGAGTTTTCAAGCATATTTGGAATAAAGTATCATAGATTCCCAAATGAATTCATTACTGCATAGAATATGAGTCCAGCCACCCAATGAGCGGCTGATATAATATCATAAAGAATAAATTGTTGCATTAGCAACACATGGTTGTATACATCATCTAAATGTATGGAACTCGGTGTTTCAAACGGCAGTTATTTGCCTATATAGCGTAATATACTAACGATAATTAATTTGGAAATAAAATATATAGATACGTAAAATCGACAAATACTTACTATACTCTCCACTATTAAAGCCGTATGGAATAGCGTATGGAATAGGTCTGAAAAATGCCTATTTTACGTGAATTTTTCTTCTGTTTATAGAAATCATCTTCTATTCAATTAAAAAAAGAAAAATGGCTGAATCTCGCTATTTTACGCGATACAGCCATTTTTCCAACTCATTATTTGAGCGGACAGAGAGGGATTCGAACTTCTATAAATCGCCCGCAAAAGCCTATATTTAGCCACTTTTGAAATGCCGTGTGACGGCGTGTGACTTTTTTTCATGCAGTTTCAACTGCTTTCTCATCTTCATTATTAGCCGCCGATTCTATGGCTGACATGAAGAAATCATTGATCTTATTCTGACACTCATTCTCCTTCGAGAACGTTGTGTGAGTGTATACCGACTTCATAATGTTGTCTGTCGACCATCCTCCAAGCTTCTGGATATAGTTGCTGGGAATACCGAGATCGTTAAGAGTGGTAGCGAACTCATGGCGAAGCTTGTGGAAGGTTATATTATAACCAGACTTCTCCATGATCTTCCGAAAGTGACCATTAATAGTCTGATAGCTCATATTCACTATAAAGTCTGTTGGTTCCTTGTGGGGAACTTTCTTTATCAGGTCATATATATAAGGTGGCAACAGGTTTGTACGTGTACTTTCATAAGTCTTGTTACAGTCCCTGAGGATATCACTGCCGTCAAAATAGATCCTCGCTCTTTCGATAGAGATTGTCTTCCCATCGGGAGAAATGTCCCTGAACTGTAGTCCTCTTACCTCGCTGACTCTAAGAGAGAGCCACATAGCCAGCAAGCACGGAAGCTCGATGTCAGTACCTATAATAAGCTTGATGACTTCACTGGCTTCGGGAATAACGATATTCTTTTTCTTCTTTGGAGGCAGTGCAATGCGCTTAGTATTAAGCTCAACGCCCTGTACTCCGAGAACGCTTTTAAGAAGCGCAACGGATTCCTTTATAGACTTATGGCTAAGTCTTGCAGCATCCTGATTTACAGCGAACTGAACATCGTTGATAGTAAGTGCATGTATTTCAGTCATCATAATGCTCTGGAGACGTGTATTCTTAATTATATTATAACCGCGAATAGTTGCCGGAGATAAGACATTATCGCGAGCTGTTATGTACTGGGTAAACGCCTGACCCACGGTCATTGTTTTAGCATTAGCACATGCACCGATACTATTCTTGAATTTTAACGCCTCAAAAATAGCATCATCAGCTGTATCACCTGTAAACGACCGTACAATACGTTTGCCTGTTTCATCTCTTCCAGCTACTACCTGTACCCTATATGATCCTGAAGGTAATTGTGTTGCCTTCATTTTCAAATTCCTTTCATAAGAAAACGAAAGGCTGTTCTAATAATATTATACAGCCTTTCGCAACTTTTGTAAAGAAGTTTTTTAGAGTGCCATGAGATCGTCAAGCTCCATGCCTGTAACATAAAGCAAGTTGTCAACACGACCGAGTGTTACATTTTCTGCGGACTTGTCATACTCGTGAAGCGTTCTCTCCCCTATCTGCAAGTACGAAGCAAGTTCTGCATCAGAAACTTCCTTGAGCTGCTGCCAATACCTTATTTTACACCAGATTCTGCGATACAGCGTTATGCGAGTTGCTTTCTTAGCCATTATCTTCACCTCCTCTGCTTACAGTATTTTTTATCACAAGAACTATCAGAACTTAATTTCGATAGATCCATTTGTGTAGTTGATAAAATTTGTTAACTTTTCTAAAGTCATCGTACGAGCAGATTTGTCGTAGTCACGCAATGTACGCTCGCTTATTCCGAGTATCCTTGCCAGCTCAGAAGCTGTAGTACCTGTAGCCCTCTGCCACTTGCGTATTGCATACCATAAGCGGTCGTATATTGGGATATTAACCTTGTTTTTTATCTCCATACTATTCTGGGCTTCGGAAGAATGCATTAAATTTTCTGTCAGAGACTTTAAAAATCTTTGCTCTGAACGAAGCTCAGAAATGCAGTCAAGGATTACCTCCTGCTGGATCTCATTACGTATTTTCGGTTCAAGCTCAGCTGTTAATTCTTCCTTAAGAAATTTACGCTGTTCCTCAAGCCCCCTATCAAGATCTTTCTGATAGAATTCTTTATATGCCGCTTGAATATCAAACTTATTGCCAGAAGATAGCAAGATATTGCATGTAATATAATCGTCAAAACTTTCAATTTTCATTTTAACACCTCTTTTTTGAGAGGAGCGGCACAAGGCCGCCCCATTTATTCTTTTTTAGTTGTGTCCATATATTATGCAATACTCTTATTGATGATAAGAGTCAATATAGGTGTAATTCATGTGCAACGTAAACTTATCTAAAGAGGACACCTATCATAATACGTTGCCGTAGTAGTTATCTGGTATCTTCGGGTAGTCGTCAACGTGCCCACTAAGTACAGTCGGAACGTTACGTCTGTAGTTCTTGCTGAAGAGATTGCTCTTAACGATGATATCTCCACGTTCCATACTATCGAAGCGTTGCATAGCAGCCTTATTAAAATGAAGCTCTGATGCAATTGCGATTGCAGAGTTCGGTGTTGGGCGAAGAAAAATCAATGTGCCAGCCTTCCCCATTACTGAACCAAGGTCAGTGTTATGTGCGTAATAATCCTGTGTTGCTCCAAAGAAGGACATATGACTTTTTCGACCCTCTTTCATGACCTTTCGAATAGGACTTGTCTTCGAAAAATTCTGATTTTGAAGCTCGTCGATAAAAACATCCAGAGCAATCTGCGGGTTGTCGTGCTGGTAGTTGTAAAGAGTTGCCAGCATCATATCAATAAGCTGATTGCCTGATTCGGTATACGCCGAGTCCGTACGAATGATTGTTATCTTCTTCGAGATAGCAAGAAAACGGTTCCACGTTCTGTCAGCCATGCCACATGATTCGATATCCTCAAACAGTGGTTCAATGCGATTGAGGAGGCTACCCAAAGTAGCATCTCCGCCATTCTTACCACCACCATTAAGACGACGGAGAATAAAATTTAAAGTATTTCTGTCACACTTCTCGAGTTCGGAAGGATTATAACCGCACGCTTCCAACTCATTCAAAAGAGGTTCAAGATAGTCTTTCACGTTTTTAGGTGTGAAAAGCTCTTTGTTGATACCGTTGAGCTTGTTAATAATCAAATCACATGTGATTCTTCCGTTGTTGCCAAGCTCAGTTATGACTTCTGACAATATCATACGAAGTGCGTTGGACTGCGGAGGACTAAGCTCGCCAATACCCGCCTGCAATATTCCGAGTAGTGTTTTTTTCTTCGTAGGAAGACTGGCATTGTAATCTATTTCGAAGAGATTGATAGGTATTCCCTCTTTGTCAAGGTCGTAAATAGTTACGTAATTATCAACAAAACTCTTTGACAGATTGCGACAGAGCGCTTTATACGAGAAGGAATCAGAGCTGTCGAACACGACTACACGATGTCCGAGCATAAAACATTTAGCTAGGAGCTGTGCCAGTAAGTATGATTTGCCCCAACCACTTTGGCCTGTTATGTAGAAATGCCCGTTTTCCTCATCCCTATAACATATCTGCTTTCCTGCAACGCGACCGTTGCCATCGTTGAGGATAGTTAGGAAATCTTCTTGAGGTATTTCATCTTTACAGAGCAGAAACGATTCGCTTTCAGGGTTGTTAATCTTATACAAAACATCAGCATCAAGTATTTCTGCGGAGATGTTGTAAAGATACAGGCGCTGAAACTCTCCGCTGCTTGTGTGAAGCTTTACAGGGTGAGTATTCCCGTCCTTACTTTCAAGTGCTTTAGTCTGATTGAGAGCTCTCATCAGATTGTCGAGATTGTGCGTTGTTGTCATCTGAGAAAGAACTGCTTCGACGATCTCGTTTGGTATATAAATACAGTTACCATCGACAATAAAGGATTTACCGTCATTATCAAACGTCATGTTACGACACTTTATAACCGGACGTATTGATTGAGAGCGAATCATCTTGCTGAGTATCCTGGAGAAGTCGCACTCAATTGCGTTGCATGAATCCATTATACGGTCGCTCTTGCAGTCAACAGTCTGGATGAGAACTTCTAAAGATTCTTCATTAAGCATGTTGAATCCAAGAAACTGTCTAAAAAAATTATTAACAATAATAAGCATTGTAATTGTGTCAAGGCTTTCACCTTGTATTCTTTCAGGCATATTCTTACGACAATTTGAAATAACAGACCCAATAAAAGACTTAATTTCTGCTAAGTGAGAAGATATCGTTAATACTATCAGAGCGTCCATCTCACTGTTCACCGCTTTTATTTCGTCAGGTGCAGCTTCGACTCTGATACCGTCAGTATTGATAACGACAACGTTTTCACACGCGAGTCTTGTCGCAATATACGCAGCATTTTGTGATATAACTGCCGTCAGCCCATTCCCTTTATCGTAGTTTATAGCATCTTTTCGGACTGATTTTATAATACTCTTTATACCGGAGGTCATTTTCTTCTCATCGTCAACGAAACAATCATCGATATACAAAGCTATACCGTCATAAGTTAAATCCCGCTCTGCTTCGATCTTATCCTCGCTAGAACTAAGAGTCGGTATCGGGAAATTATCGATATCATTTGTTGCGAGCATTGCCTTCAGTTTATCCTTGGTAAGTCCTTCTGACGGTTCTGCAATAAGGAACTGCTTGATATCAAGCCCGGATTCAATGAATAAACGCTGGAAGAGGCTTCCTATACGATATAATCCGATGAACTGAAGCGAAGAATTATTAGCGTAGATATTGAGCCAATTTTGGCAAATCTCCTGAGTAGAATGAAGAAGAGGTGCTAGCTTTCTGCGTTGAACACTCGGTGCTAATAAGAAGTGAGGTATGTACAGATGCGCCGTATTGAATGCAAAAATCAACTCTCCATTTTCAGTAGCATTCCAGCCCTGATGCGGAAACATTAAGATATCCTGCGTCGTAACTGTTTGAAGAAGAAAGGATATAAGATTGTTAAATTTACTCTTAGTACAACCAGGATATTTAAAAATCTCCTTGAGGTACTTGTGGAATGAGTCCTTGATATAATCGTCTTGAGGGATCATGGTTGTGAAAATCTTATCTTTAACTTGATATTGTAATATTACAAACCGAAGCTCCCCATCCGGGTCCTTATTCTTGTACTGGCAGATAATATTAAATCCGCCTGTGATAGGCTCTGATTTTACTTTGCCCTTATTGTTCGCTATCTCCAAGCACCATCTATCAAAACCATCCAATTTGTATGACGTTTGATTGATAGTGACATCCGGAGCAGGAGAAGCATTTCCGCTATACGGTTCGCCATATGCGTATCCGTATGACGACAGCGGAGAAATATAAGTGTTATTCTGTCCGAGCAAGTTGTTCACGGGTATAGTGTTGAACTGCCCCATTCCAGCCAAAAGCCCATTGTTGTTGAGTACATGCATAATCTTCACTCCTTAAATATTTTAATCATCATCTCAAAAAACTATTAAAAAATTCCGAAAGGAACGGTCTTGGTCAAAAATCCAATTCTTTTTTTCCCATTTTCTTAAAGAATTCTAGAGAAACTGAAAAACGATTCTTATGCAAACCTATCCTTAGTAAAATCCAAAATGTTTTTTAGTTGAGTTTTATTCTTCGAACGGGGCATAAAGCCCCGTTGAAAGTACATGTAAATTCTCTTGATTTGTACTTGACACTATTCGACGCCAAAAGTTGCTTTGAGATTTTTGTAAAATTCATCAAGCGATTCTTGATCGAGATAGGAACATTTTTCGTCATTAAAATCATAATCCCTTATAGCCTCGACCAAAAGATCTGCAGCAGTGTAAGGGTCTGCTGCAAATGCAGGAATATAGAAAAGTAAAGGATCCAATATCAGCGGATCATGAGAGGCGTAAATGCACTCATAATGCGCCCTTAAAACTGCAGACGGAATGCTTTTGATAATTTTTTTGCCAAAATGTTTTTTCAGTTCAATCTGGGGAGCAACTTTCTTCTTAAGCAAAATAATGTCATTCTTAATCATATTGAACTTTTTTGATTTTTCCATAGTAATTTCCTCCTGTATTTCACAGAGACAGAGTCGTGAAGAAGAATGTTTCTCATTCCTATTGCAAATGTTCGCTTCCTATACTATAATAGTATAGAGCGGTACCTAAACCTTGCTTTTCACACATGAGTCCCTGCATTTGTTTAATATATTAGCATCGGGTACCTAGCTATGCTAATACTGATTATACTCTCGATATTACTAGTTTTCTCGTTTTGGGAAATTTTCCCAAAATCCTGTAAACTCAAAACTTGCTATCAGATGTTGAGGTGAACAATACTATGAAAAACGGAGAAGACAAAAAAGTCAAAGACATTCGACGTGATTATTTCAAAGAACTGATTAATGATGTTTTCCAAATAACCACAATCAAATGTGACAAAGGGATGGATGAAAAAACACCTACAACAGTTATACTCGGCAAAGGAACTCCTCTCAAAGATTGTTCCTTCAAAGCAACCGACTCCAAAAAATATGAAGACTTGTTTATAGCAACCTTTGTCGATAAAGAATGTGTATTCATGTACAAAGGCACTAGTAAAACACCAATAGAATTCAGTCGTGATAAAGCTATAGCAAATGCGGTAGATTTTTTTAAGATGTATGACATTCATCTCAATTATGTATTTCATAGCCAAACAGAAAAGTCCCTTTTCTCCCGTATGATATATAGGTATATTAAGCAGCTGCTGAACGTTCTATTTTACAACTATCAATCTGAGGATACAGAAACAATCAATGATTTATTCGAAGTAAAGTATCGAAAAGCACTTGATAAGCTCCGCGATGAAGCGAATACTCTGGATATATACGAGCTCATCTACAAAAACACACATTGGTCTGATGCGGAGTTTATCACATATAAAGGGGTTAAACCAAATGACTGCGACAGTATCATGTTGGTAGAAAACTTCTACGATTTGAATAAATCCATTTATCATGAAGATATTGATAGGTGTGTTCATATGCGTCCTTCAGATAGGAGAACCTCTTTCATTTACAATGATGAGAACTATTACATGTCTTATGAACTGTATAGAAGAAAAGACTTGCCTATTAAGTATCATCCCATACAAAGGTATATCCCAGTTGAGATAATAGATCTATCAGAAGGTCAAAAGATAGTTAATAGACTTGACAATGTGAAATATGTTCCGAAGTTCGTATGCATCGCTTTCCGCAAAAAAGATATAGAGGATGATCTCAAAAAAGCAAGTGAAAAAGACAAAGAAAGACTCGTTAAAGAGCCATATCTTACTACATTCGAACGTATCATACAAAATAAGAAAGACCCTGTCATCATCAACAATCTAGAGGACTTGGGAAAGGCTGTCTATAACAAACTTGAGACTTACGTACAAATAGAATACATTTCTAAAATGTACACTGCAGAAAGGAAACTAGTTTTAACTCCTATTGAACAGGTTGTAATACTGATCAAAAAGTTAATTGATATTGACTACAAGAGATTTTTTGATGATGTTAACTACATACCAGAAGCTTTCTCCAAGGGCTTTGAGCGGTTTATGCAATTCCTCAAAAAACATAAAATCAAGGTAAGTTCAAAGGAAATCATTTACAAATATCTCATTTCATTGTGGATATCCGGATTCAGTGATAGATTGGACGGACAAATTGCAATAGAGAATGTTGAATCTTACAAGGGTAAAAACTTCAATCAACTTCTTGAGAAGATCGAGGAGCTAACATCAATCCAGGAAAAGGAAGCTAATGAGGAAAAGAAAGATGAGCTAACAATAACCCAGGAAAAGGAAGCTAATGAGGAAATGAAAGATGAGCTAACAATAACCCAGGAAAAGGAAGCTAATGAGGAAAACAAAAAAGATGACATTCTAAAGGAAGCAAATAAACTATTCATCTCTTTCTATACCACTAACAAG
This sequence comes from Ruminococcus sp., assembly GCF_024684275.1. The sequence continues at coordinate 4,613 of NZ_JAIKXF010000044.1, read as the reverse complement.
GAAGAAATTGACAAATTCAATAAACAGACTGATGTAAGCAAAAAAGAGAATTTTGAAAACGAATTTGAATACTGTCTGGACAGAGGGTACAGTCCTTATCTCTCTCTGAGACAATCATTGGTTGCTTTTAGTAAAATTCTTAGGAAAGCATCATCGCAGTAACAATAGTAAATTCATGTTCTTTTTCGTACAATTCTCAATCAACTTGATAGAGTGAATATCGTGTCCATTATTCAATCACATACCACATCGATTACGGATTTCGTACATTAGCACCATTCAAAAGTATCAAAAACCGCCATATTTCAATACTTTTGATTCTGACTATCTTCCAAAATCCGTAATCGCCCTATATGCGTATTACATTTAACAATCATAACAACAAGAGTCCCCGCAATTTGCGGGGACTTCGTTTTGGTAATTTCATATTGTGAAGCAATGGCTCATTGAAAGCAGGCAACCTCCATTGTCGTACAAATTGAAGAAAATATGTAACCGCCCTTAGGCGGCAACCAATCACTTCTCAAGATGTTTCATGTAGCTTCTGTTTAAGATTTGTAGGAGTGTCTATTGAAAGAATATACCTTTTATGATATAATCGTTCTTATAGAGCGGCACATCAAAATTTAACTAAAGGACGGCAAATATACATTTGATGCCAGAAGGTTAGGATGAATTATGATATTAAACACAGGAATGAGAACAGATATCCCTGCATTTTACTCTGAATGGTTTATGAACAGGATACGCGAAGGCTTTGTACTTGTACGAAATCCGTATCGTCAGGACTGGATAACTCGTTATGAGCTTAATCCTGATGTTGTGGACTGTATATCTTTCTGCACTAAGAACCCTGCTCCGATGCTTAAATACATTGACGAGCTTAAGTGCTTTAATCAATACTGGTTTGTGACTATAACTCCCTACGGAAAGGACATCGAGCCCAATGTGCCTCCGAAAGAACAAGTAATGCAAGATTTTATAACACTGTCTGAAGCTCTAGGCGTAAACCGCGTCGGGTGGAGGTATGATCCGATATTTATTGACAGCACATATACCGTTGAACGCCATATATCTGACTTTCAGAATATGTGTCATACACTTTCTGGTTTTACAAGAGTATGTGTTATCAGCTTCATTGACCTGTATGAGAAGGTTCTGCGCAACTTTCCGCAGGCAAAAGCAGTAACTCCGCAGGAGCGTATCGCCATTGGTAAGGCTTTCGCAGAGATTGGGCAGCGTTACGGTATAACGATCAAAGCCTGTGCTGAGGGAAACGACCTGGCGCCATACGGTGTTGACTGTAACGGCTGCATGACTCAAGAGACATTTGAGACTGCTGTAGGTTGTTCGCTGAATATCCCCAAAAAGAAATCCATACGTTCGGAATGTAGCTGCATCCTTGGCACGGATATCGGAGTGTATGAGACTTGTGCTCACCTCTGTCGCTACTGTTATGCCAATTCCAACAGAGAAAATGTCAGACGCAACATGACTCTACACGATCCTTCTTCCCCATTTCTTGTTGGTAATCTCCAGTCAGGAGAAATAATTCATCAGGCGAAGCAAGTCAGTTGGATTGATAATCAGTTATCGTTTTTCTGAATATGCAAATATCCTCTCGATGATTCGGGAGGATATTTTTTTGTATTACAAACTTACTACTTAGTAAGAATGTATGACAAACGTGCTTATATACCTGTATTATTAGAATACTAGTATACTAGATAGAAATACTAGTATGTATTATCTAGTATATAGTAAAATGATTATAATGGGAAATGAAGAGGTATGGCATCATGTATCTAGTTATCATGATCATTATCTCAATTCATCATATCATCATTCACATGTATACACACAATATGTCATCATTCTTGAATCTAAATTAACTGGAGGTTAAAACAAATGAACAAAGGTACAACCCCGAAAACGTTTAGAATTCCTAACGACATAATTGCAGATATCGAGAAAACTGCAAAGGAAAACAATACCACATTCTCGAAAGAAGGAATTAGCAGGTTAAGCAACAAGGGGAAAGAAAACAAGAATATACCGGTAATTCTGGCAAAGACACAAACCATAATCAACTTATGCATGGAAGGCGTAAAAAAAGGAACCATAGAACCAATACAGAAAGCTCAGGAGGTGGAAAAAAAGTTATGGGCAAAGACTATGATATCCTCAAAGTAATCACTCACGCTGACGGTGGCGAGGAGTATTCAAAGAATGCAACCGAATATCCATCCAAGGGAGAAGACTGTGTCGGGTTGAGAGGATATGGCGTAGATCCAAACAATCCCGAAACAGCAAAGATGCAGTTCGATACCATGGCTGAATATTTCGGTAACGAAGGAAAGAACGAGTATATTCACTTTGTGATGTCATATCTGAAGGAGACTGCTCCAGATGCTGAAACTTCTATGGAGATAACCGACCAGGTATTGGATCCGCTTAAAGAATCTCATCTGATCTTGATAGGAAATCACAAAAAGCCTCGTGAAAAATCTAATTTTCACGGACATGGTTTCGTTGGGACAACGGATATGGAAACTGGCAAGTTGCTTTATCCCAATAACAAACTGAACTTCACTATGGCTCAGAGAATGGCTGATATCATACAGAAACCGGTTGAACTCGTAATCGAAAAGAAGAAAGTTCCTGCAACAATTAATGCTCAGAATATTGAGAACTCTGGAGCTGAAAGTGATCAGAATACAGTAACCAACGAAAATAACAAAGACTTCACTAGAGTCTTCTATCCTCACAATTACCCCAAATATTGAACATAAATCGTTTTAATCCCAAATCATACCCCCTTTCCGACCTATTCCCTAAGCAGAACAGCTTTGCATATCATGCTTAACTCCCGGCCTTTGTGCCGGGAGAGCTGTTCTCTAACTATGCTATAATATAACCTTGAAACTTGTACTTGACACTTCAGCTTCGATATGATATTATACTCGTAAGTAACTAACGTATAATTAACCAAATGAAGTTTACGAGACAGGAGGAGCGAATGAAACAATACATCGTAGACGCATTCACTGACAAGGTATTCTCTGGGAATCCTGCTGCTGTATGCGTTCTTGACAACTTTCCAAGTGAAGATATCATGCAAAGTATCGCTACTGAGAATAACCTATCCGAGACGGCGTTTGTTGTAAAAGAGAATGAACGCTATCATATACGCTGGTTTACTCCCAAAAGTGAGATTGATTTCTGTGGTCATGCTACTCTGGCAACTGCGTTTGTGCTCTTCAATTACTATGCTCCTGATACTGATACTCTCAACCTTTATGGTCAGATCGGTGAGTTTACTGTTCATAAGAGAGATGATCTGATAAGGATGAAATTCCCTGCGTATAAGCTGGAACATATCGAGATAACAGACATGATGATCGAAGCTCTCGGAACTATTCCTCTGGCAGCATACAAAGACCGGGATATACTGTTCGTTCTGCGTGATGAAGATGAAGTTCGGGACTTGAAACCTGATATGGAACTTATCTCAAAACTGGACGGAGCGTGTGTTGCTGTTACTGCCAAAGGTCGAGACTATGACTGCGTTTCACGGGTATTTGCTCCAAGATACGGTATGAATGAGGATCCGGTTACTGGTTCAACACACTGTATGATTGCTCCCTATTGGAGCAGGAGACTGAACAAACCGGACATAACTGCATTTCAAGCGTCTAAGCGTACCGGTATCCTTTACTGTGAATGCATTGGAGATAAGGTAATTATCTCCGGTAAAGCTATACTTTTCTCAATAAATGACATTGTTTCTTTGTGATATACCTGCGCCGCCTTCGGGCGGTGCTTCTGTTTTTATCGTTCTTTTATTCAAATTAATGTATCTACCTGTTATGGGGAGACTGGCTGTTTGATACTATGAAAGAATACACTGTAACTGATGAAGATGAAACTTGATTCAGGTAAATGGGAGCTTGGCGGTTGTTGTATCAGCGACGTTGAAATCAACTGGCTTGTGTTCAGTACAAATTCGACATGAAGATGCAACGACTGCAAAAAAGACTTCGGTAAACCACCTATCGTTATTTCCAAGAAGAATGATACTGTTGATGATATCAGGAATATCGTTACTTCAATCAAATTCTCTGTAGGTGGATTCTTCCAGGGATTTACAGATATTATCATCAAAAGGAACGATAAAGGGGCTATTGTAACTGTCGAACAGATACTATATAGCGAACAACCAGTAGAAACGGAGATAACCTCTACTAAGTGGAATTATATCGTAAACACGCTATATGGACCATTGTACCTTAATGAATGGAAAAAGGATTATGTTAACAATGATATTCTTGACGGTACACAGTGGAGTCTAGATATTAATCTCACAAACAACCGAAAGCGCTCATATAACGGCAGTAATGATTATCCGCCGTATTGGAATGAACTGCTAAAGGTATTCAGGCAATTTGCCAAGATATAAGGATGACCTCCCCGTATGGGTAATGTCATTAAGCTAACTGAAAACGATAAAGAAGCAGGAGTATGTTTGTATGTAAGCGAACAAACTCCTGCTAATACTTACAGCAAAACGGCATGACGAAAAGACAGATCAGAGATCTGCCTGAAAAAACATT
>NZ_JAIKXF010000109.1 GCF_024684275.1 Ruminococcus sp. | reverse complement strand
TGTAAGACCGATGATGTCGTTGTAGAAGCTCTTTGGCTGGTAGTTGCTGAATGGGAGAGGATCTCCGCCGTTCTCGCTCTTTCTCCAGCTTCTCTCATCTGTTGTACCCCAGAGAGTTACGCATGAGATGTTCTTAGCGTGCTTCATAGCAACTTCAAATATCTGCTTATAAAGTGTACCCTGATTGCTCTGATTCTTTGTAATATCGAGCTCTGTGATCTGAACGTCAAGACCGAGTGACTCGAACTGCTTGATAGCTGTCTCGAACTCGCTTGCTGAAGGATAGCTTGCTGCAAGGTGAGCCTGCATACCGATACCGTCGATATAGTCGCCTTCCTTCATTACATTCTTAGCCATATTAACGAGGTCGCTTGTCTTCTTGGACATATACTCGTTGTAGTCGTTGAGGTAAAGCTTTGTCTCAGAAGGTGCATACTGTCTTGCATACTTGAATGCGTTTACTACGAAGTCATAGTTGCCTGCGCCGTATACGTCCTTCCACTTTGAGTAGTTTCTCATTCCGCCGCCGTCGTTCTCAAAGAGCTCGTTACAAACGTCGTATGAGTGAACCTGGAGCTTAGGATAGTTGGACTTAAGCTGTGAGAATGTGTTCTTGATCATGCTCTCAAGTCTCTTGTTCATTCTGTCCTTTGATACGTAACTTCCGTTCTCCTTAAAGAGCATTTCAGGAGTCTGGCTGTACCATACGAAGGTATGACCACGAACGCCGATACCGTTCTGCTCAGCGAACTTGAGGATCTGGTCAGCAGACTGAAGGCTGATATTTACGTTATCACCGCTTACGCCCTTAACGATAGAATCAGGCTTCATCTCGTTCTCACAGGTAATTGAGTTGTAGTTCTTCTTGATGAACTGCTGTGCCTGTGCGTTGCCGATCTCATAACCGCTTACTGATGTACCAAGACGGAAGTATGGTCCCATGTAGTCCTTGAAACCGTCGCCGCCCTTGTTGTATGTGTAATCAAGGTTCTGGTGCTTGCGAACACCTGTGTAGTTGCTTGAAGAACCTGTTGAGCCAGTGCTGCCAGTGCTGCCTGTGCTGCCTGTTGAACCAGTGCTGCTTCCGCCGGAAACTGTACCCTGACCTGTTACTACTGAAGACTTCTTACCCTTGTCGGATACCTGAACTGCATCGATGTAGAAATCGAAGAGATCGCCGGAATCCTGAGGAGTCTCAACGTAAAGGATCATATCTCCTGAGTTTGCAGGAATTGTAAACTCTGTATTCTCGAGCTTTGTCCACTCACCGCTCTCTGCTGTTGCTTCAGCGATCTGTGTGTAAGATGCACTGTCGCCGTCGCCCTGCTGGAGTGACATCTGTACAGTTGCAGAGCTGCCTGACTTCTGGAGAACAGCAGTGCTGAAGCTGTATGTATTGCCCGGAACGAATGCATTTGGATCAAGTGCGATAGCTGCGCCGTTCCACTCCTGTGTTCTTCCTGATACATAGAGTGACTTGCTGCCGTCATAATAATTAGAGGAATCTGTTGTAACAGTTGCATCTCCTCTGCCGGTCCAGTCGCCTGCGCCGCTCTCGAAAGTATTTGTGAAGTAATTGCCGTTTGAGTCAGCCTTTACTGTCTGTGTCTGAGTAGATCCTGTTGAACCAGTTGAACCTGTCTGTCCTGTCTGGCCATTTGGAAGTCCGTTCTCATAAACAGCGATCTTCTTTACGTTAGCAGAACCGTTGGATCTGTAACCTTCGATATTAAGAGAAACCTCATAGAGAGTACCGCTCATATCGAGACCAGCCTTTGACCAAGCGTCAAAGTGCTTGCCTACGTGGATAGTACCCTGCATATAGTTTGTAGTGTTATTTCTTGAACCGCTTGTCTGACGGATGCTCCAGTACTGAGGGAATGTAGCAGTACCGTCAAGTGATGGCTGGTTGTAACGCATTGTCTTAGCAATGTCGTATGTATTTCCATCGAGAGAAACTGTGCCCTTTCTCTCAGCTCCGTCTCCGGGTGGACGCCAGTCGCCCCAGCCTTCTACGATATAGTACTCCATAAGAGGATTTCTTGTCCAGCCGTATACACACATATACGAATTTCCTCTTGGTGTGTACTCTACATCATATGTAAGAGTGATATCAGAACCGATCTGATTATATCTCTGCTTCTTGCTGTCGTAGTTCTTTCCCATACGTGCCAGGAAGTTCTCGATTCCGCTCCATGAGCAGGTAAATGAGCCAGCGCCGGGCTGCATGGAAACCTGACCAGTATAGTTCTGGTTCCACATCTCATAGTCGAATCCGCCGATGTTGCCTCTCTGCTGCTGATCAGCACCGTGAACAACTGCTGCGGGGATCGAAGGTACACTTGAAGCGACCATCATTGCTGTCAAGCCTGCGCTGACGATCTTCTTGAATGCGCCTTTTTTCATGTTGATCATTCCTCACTTTCCAAAATTGATAAAACCTAAAAAATGATTTTTCCCTTTTCTCGCCGAGTAAAAGCGCCGAAACCCTATTTGGTCTCACGTCCCTCCTTTTTCCTCAGCTTCTGTAATCATTTTATTACATTTCTGTGAACTATTCAAGTCAATTCTTGCTAAGTATTTTTTGCCTTGCTCATTTTTTGCTTTTTTTGTACATTTTCGGTCACGCAACAGCAGTTTTTTTATACATTATTGTTTTTTAGCTATTTATTGGTATTATCCCGTGCATAAAAAGCTGTTTTTCGTGTCACTTTTATGTCACTTTAATATTATCTTATAACTATATATAATTGGTTGAACTAATCATCGTTTGTTTAACTTATTGTAAATCAGCTTTATGCACAAATAAAGTGGTAATTTCATGTCACTTCCTACAAAAATTTCTCTGTACACCGATTTTTCACATTTTCAACTTTATTTTTGCAATAAAAGTGTTATAATGTACATAAAGGCTTTATATTATTTCAGATTAAAAGAGGGGATATCATGGACAAAAACAAAACCAAAAAAATTGTTGTTGTGGTTTCGGGACTTGATGAAGAATACCAGCATAATGTTTTCAAGGGTATCAGCACCTATGCCTACAGCCACAATGTGAATATCTCCTATGTTGCAGGCTTCGGTGGAATGGTCGGCAGTACCACATTCGACATCGGTGAGAGCAGCATCTACAATCTTATCGATTATACCCGATTCGACGGCGCTATCCTTATGACCAACACCTTCGGCGATACCGAACTGCGAAACAGGATATTCAAAAATGTTCTTGCCGCAGATATCCCTGCTGTTGTTTTTGAAAATCACGAAAACTCCGATTTCTACGATATAAGCATAGATAATTTCGACGTTATGAAAAAGCTCGTGAACCACATAATAAAGGATCACGGTGCAAAAACAATCAACTACGTTTCAGGTCCTCTCGGCAATCCGGACGGAAAATCGCGCTATGACGCCTTTGTCAGTGCTATGGAGGAAAATGGTCTCACTGTTGACCAGAAGCGTGTATTCTACGGTGATTTCAAGAGCTATGACGGTAAAATGGCTGTAGACGCCTTTGTGGAATCAGGGCTCCCCCTCCCCGATGCGTTCATCTGCGCAAACGACAGTATGGCTCTTACCGTTGCTTCGTCACTGGAAAAGCTGGGATACAAGATACCTGACGATATAATGATAACAGGCTTTGACAACACATTCAGTGCACGTAATTCCAGCCCTGCTATCACATCTGTAAAATGTCCACTTTATGATGTTGGATACAAGGCGGTTGAAATACTCGCCAACGTCCTTGACGGTATCCCTCAGCCTAAGAGCACTATCCTCGATGCCGAGCCTGCTCTCAGCGAAAGCTGCGGCTGCAAATGCTCGGGCACGGACGAGCTGGTAGAGTACAAGAAGCTCACCTACCGCAAATCTGAGGATACCAATAACAATATCCACATGATAAACCGCCTTACAGCCGGTCTTGCAGAGGCATTCACCGCCGAACAGTACTTCAATGTTATAAACAACCTTATCGGCGAGCTTGAATGTGAAAAGTTCACCCTTTGCCTAAGTGAGGACTGGCAGGACGATTACAGCTCTGAAAGCGTTCCCGAGGCTCAGGAGTATTATTCCGAATGCATGAGCGCTCCGCTTATCTGGGATAAAGGCGAGCGCAGGAGCGTGGAAACCTTCCACAGCAGCGAAATGTTCCCTGAGGGCTTCGAGGAAAGAGGCTGCGTGAACTATTTCCTGCCCCTGCATTACAGCGACCGCTGTCTCGGCTATTACATATTCACAAACAGTGAGTTTCCGACATACAGTCTCCTCTGCCATACCCTGACTATGATACTCAGCAACTCGCTGGAAAATATCCGCAAGCTCTTCCACCTCAACAAGGTCAACGCCGAGCTGAAGCGTCTTTACGTCATTGATCCGCTGTGCAACATATATAACAGAAACGGCTTCTATAATCATGCAGATGATGTCTTCAACAAGTGTGTTGCCGAGGGCAGACGTATCATGATAAGCTTTATCGACATGGACGGTCTGAAGTTCATCAACGACAACTACGGTCACAATGAGGGCGATTTTGCTATACAGCGACTTGCCAGCACCATCAGCAGCTGCTGCGGTCAGGACTGTATCTGCGCTCGTTTCGGCGGCGATGAGTTCGTATATTTTGATCCAAACGCCAATGCCGGCACCGCAGATGTCCTCAGCAAGAAGATAACAAAGTCACTCAAAAGCCTCAATAAGCTTATCCAGAAGCCCTATACCATTTCTGCAAGTATCGGAAGTGTTATCACTGTGGCTCAGAAGGAGGATACTCTGTTCAGTGTCATAAAAATGGCTGACGACAAGATGTATGAGGTCAAAAAGGAGAAAAAAGCCGCAAGAAAATCAGAAAAGATATGATAAAAGCCATGAAGCTTTCGCTTCATGGCTTTTTTGCACTTATCAGCGCATCATCACGCTTTTCTGAAACCAACACACTGAACAGCTGCAACAGGATTTCCTATATCGTCCCTGATGTCAACATTATAGCAGCAGATAGTCCTGCCGTCCTTTACAAGCTTAGCCTCAGCGATTATACGCTCTGTCTTTGGAACTCCTATGAAAGAAGCATCAACATTGAGTCCTACTACTCCTGGCTGCTGCCAGTTTGAAGCGACAGCAAAGGCAAAATCAGCGAGGGTGAAGTAAACTCCGCCCATAACTCCGCCCATAGCGTTTTTGTGGTGCTCGTTGATAACGAGACTGCATTTTGAATAATGGTCACCTATTTCGTCAATAACTGCGCCTGTCTCTGTAGCATATCTGTCACCGCGGAATATTTCGCGTACCTTTTCGAGTTCTTCATTTGATACCATATTGATTCTCCTTTTTATAATAAAATTGATAAATTAGTTCCAGAAGGCAAAAATGCGCTGCACGTCATATGCCATTTCAGGATAGCTAAGGTCAAACACATCAAATCGGAATGCCTGATTGAACGCCTGTACGCCTCCGACTATCAGTGCCCACATTGCCGAGAACCACATAAAGCCGAATACCAGCTTTTTCTTGGTCTTGTCTGTAAGCCTCTCATAGAGGAAGAACATTATAGCCAATGCTCCGAGGAGCGACTGCCATGAAAAATCCACCATATAGCGCACTGCATAGCCGCTTTCCCATACAGAGGCGATTATGCCGAAGGGGATCAGCAGACAGGGTACTCCTACGTAAAATGCCATGAGGAGCTTCTTTTTTCTGCCGCGGAGCTGTCTGAGCGCCTTAAATGACAGCAGATACACGAACATAGGCAGTGCAAGGAAGAACAATCCTGAGGTATTGCGTGTTGAGGGCAGGTCTGCGTAGAAGAAGCCGCCTGCGTTGAGGAACTGGAATTCAGTGCTTATATTCGGATAGGTCATTGAGAATGTCGGCGGATTGAACATATAATTATATATAGGTACAAGTGAAAGCCTGCTGTGGAACTGAGTCTTTGTGAAATCGTTGATAGTCAGCGAATACTGTATGCCAAACTCGAACACAGAGCCGAAACGGTCATAATTGTACCACATCTGTATCGCTCCGATACAGACCATAGGCAGAATCGCACAGAGGATATAGCGAAGCTTCCGCGAGCCGTCCTCGGGCTTTTTCCCATTTTTCACCGCTCCTGCGGCTCTGGGAACTGCAAGAAACATGAATGCTCCTGCGGTGATACAGTAAAGCACCAGCGTAGGTCTGCAAAGCACTGCTATGGCAAAAAGCAGCGACGAAACAGCTGTACGTGAGAGAACGGGCTTGCCCGTACCTATTATGTCTGCGGAAAGCATGAAATATACTGCCCATGTCAGTGCCGCAAAGCCTGCCGACATTGCTATCTCGTAGAAATCAGGTCTGCCTATGCTGAACCATATACCGCTTACCACCTGTAATATGATAAGTCCTGCTACGGCTATGCCTGTGGGAGTTTTCGGGAAGAGCTTTTTAAGGAACTCTCTGTAAAGCTTGGTAAGTCCGATAATGCCTATCAGGGCAAACAGGAGCACCGCCATAGAATCGGGGAAATAATACCCCGTCAGCTTATGATAGGGCAGAAACAGCAGCACTACAGGCGCTATGCCGTAGTAGCTGTAGTACTTTCCGTAAAAATAAACGTGGTCCCACTCATACTCCAAATTAGCTTTGTCACGGGCGTCGCCTGTATACGGAGTATCAAAGCTGTTCAGTTCATCAGAAGGCTTTTCAAGGAGGCTTGTGCTGCCGTTTTCAAAGGCTTCAACCAGCTCCTGAGTCATCTGATTTCCCTCTGTACGCTTCATTATGTCGGTTATAGAGTAATTGTCAAGCTTGACAAAGGTGATTACTATTGCCGCAAGACAGGCTGCATCTGTAATGAACACCGCCGCCAGACGGAATATACGCTTGTTTTTTGTTATGCTCTGCTGCATTGTCTTGCTGTTCATCATGAGCTGCCAGAAGACAATGCCAAAGATTATAAGTGCCAGCCTCGCCCATGATATGCTCATGGGTATCTGCTGATTCAAGCCTATGCCCTTTATAGAGACTGCTCCGCTGTTAAATGGAGAAACTGATACTTTCAGCCTGCTGACATCTCCCGAAAGATGAAGCTGTATGTACTGGGAATGAGGTCTTTTTATAACAGGTCTGCCCTCTGCAACAGCAGGTCTGTAATCAACTGCACAGGTCTCGTCCATAGCGTCGACTGAGACCTCAGCTGCCTTTGTTCGGGTATCATAATCAAGATCAACAAAAACGTCTGCCACCTCAAAGTTTATATCCTCAAGGGTGAATACCGACGTCCTGTCGCCGCGGACATCAAGCTTCCCTGTGTCGGCATGGAAATTGACATCTGCGCTGTCGGAGCACTCCTCTGCTGAGAAATAAACGCTTTTATAGGTGCCGAACCAGAGGCGGAATGTAGGAGCATTGAATACAGTAGTCTCCAGCACCGCCGCAATAATGACAGCCTTTACCACCCATACTGCCGAGTGGTAGCGGCGCTTTTTGTTCATGGTACAGACAAGAGCCGATATACCAGCCATAGCACCGAGAACAGTAAATGCTCCCGAATAGGCTCCGATATTTATTATGTGAAGGAGCTCAGCAGCTGCTATAAATACAAGCACCAGAGCCGCACAGAGGGATACTCTGCGCACTGCGGCAAGCCTTTTGCTCACAGGCTCTTTTCCTCTGATGTCGCTCTTTGTTTCATGCAAAAAGACTGCGGTCACAGCGACAGAGACCGCAAACATTAAAATAAAAAGAAAAGTTTCCATAATATCTCCGTTTTTTCAGAGCAGGGCTCTTATATTCTTGTTGCGAGAAGCTGTGAGTATTTGCCGCGGAACTGTTCAAATCTGTCCTCGTCAATGGCTTCTCTTATCTTCTCGGTAAGAGTATTGTAGAAATAGAGGTTGTGCTGTACGGCAAGTCTGCCTGCAAGCTGCTCATTCGCCTTGAACAGGTGTCTTATATAGGCGCGGCTGAAATTGCGGCAGGTAGGACAATCGCACTGCTCGTCAACAGGTCTTGGATCTGTCTCATAGCACTTGTTTCCGAGGTGCATTATGCCGCTCCATGTGAAAACTGTTGCGTGACGGGCATTTCGGCTGGGCATTACGCAGTCGAACATATCCACCCCCCTTGCAACGGCTTCGATTATATTTGACGGAGTTCCCACGCCCATGAGGTAACGGGGCTTGTGTACGGGCATATACGGCTCTACCACGTCGATAATGCGGTACATCTCCTCTGTAGCCTCACCGACGGCAAGTCCGCCTATAGCGTAGCCGTCAAGGTCAAGCTTTGCAATATCCTCCATATGCTTGATACGCAGGTCGTCAAATGTGGAGCCCTGATTTATGCCAAAGAGCAGCTGATGCTTGTTTATGGTATCGGGCAGGCTGTTGAGGCGAGCCATTTCCTCCTTGCAGCGTATGAGCCAGCGTGTGGTACGCTCAATAGAAGCCGCTACATACTTATACGGAGAGGGATTCTCGATACATTCATCAAAAGCCATAGCAATAGTAGAGCCAAGATTGGACTGTATCTGCATACTCTCCTCAGGTCCCATAAATATGCGGTGTCCGTCGATATGAGAGGCGAAATACACGCCCTCCTCCTTTATCTTGCGGAGCTGCGCCAGTGAGAATACCTGAAATCCGCCGCTGTCGGTAAGTATGGGCTTATCCCAGTTCATGAACTTATGGAGTCCGCCCATTTGCTTTACAACATGGTCGCCCGGACGCAGGTGAAGGTGGTAGGTGTTGCAGAGCTCCACCTGAGTTTTCAGCCTTTTGAGGTCAACTGAGGATATACCGCCCTTGATAGCGGCGGCAGTACCCACGTTCATGAAGCACGGTGTCTGAAAGGTGCCGTGAACAGTCTCAAAAGAGCCTCGTCTTGCTTTATTATCGGTCTTTAAAAGTGTGAACATAGTCGCTCCTTTTGTTTATTGAATTTCGCAGAAGTGCAAGTCTCAATCCAGGTCAAATTCCTTGCCTGAATCAGGAGTCCTGTCCTCACGGCGTCCGTAGAAGCCGATAAGCTCCCCCTTTGTATTTCTTATAGCAAGAATGTACATATCCATATTATGCTTCTCGTCGTGCAAAGCAAATACCTTGTTATTCTTTTCGTCCTCCTTGAACCACTCCACGCTCATGACTACCTTGCTCATCTGCTCATCGTTCATGACTGTTGAAAGAAGCCTGCCTGTAAGCGGCGCTACAGGTGCATAGTAGTTTTCAGCCGCAGTATTCTCATATATCACCCTGTAATCGAGATTGCAAAGGACTATAGGTCCTTCCTCGGAATCGATTATTCCCTTGAAAAAATCATAAAGTTCCATTTCTGCCATTTCTTACTCCTCAAATCAAATATTTATAGTATGCACATACTGTCACCAAAGCTGAAAAAGCGGTATCGCTCTGCAACAGCCGTTCTGTATGCGTTCATTGTGTTATCATAGCCCATAAATGCGGAAACCAGCATAATAAGTGTACTCTCGGGAAGGTGAAAGTTTGTGATAAGTCCGTCTATGCACTTGAACTCATATGACGGGTAAATGAATATGTCTGTGTAGCCCTCGTGCTCGGAAATATCCCCGTAAAAGGTAGCTACGCTCTCTAATGTACGGCAGGTGGTAGTGCCGACTGCAATAACCCGTCCGCCGTTTTTCTTTGTCTCGTTTATCAGGTCAGCAGTCTCCTTGGGGAGATAATAATGCTCGCTGTGCATTTTGTGGTCGAGGACGTTGTCCTCCTTGACAGGACGGAAGGTCCCAAGTCCGACATGAAGCGTCACAAATGCCGTCTTTATGCCCCGTGAACGAAGGTCATCAAGCATTTCGGGGGTGAAATGCAGCCCTGCCGTAGGAGCCGCCGCAGAGCCAAGCTCCTTTGAATATACCGTCTGATAGCGCTCGCGGTCCTTCAGCTTTTCCTTTATATATGGAGGCAGGGGCATCTGTCCCACGTCCTCAAGAGCGGTAAAGAAATTCCCCTCGCACTGAAACTGTACGATACGGTTGCCGTCGTCCTTTACCTCAACTACCTCTGCAACAAGCCTTCCGCCGCCGAATGAGAAGCGTGTTCCCACCTTTGCTTTCTTTCCCGGACGGCAGATTATCTCCCAGAGCTTGTCCCCTTTCTGCTCAAGCAGCAGGAACTCGATAAAGGTCTGGTTGCCTATTTTCTCGCCGTAGAGCCTTGCAGGGATAACTCTTGAGTCGTTCATGACCAGCAGGTCACCCTCTTTGAGGTGGCCGCATAGATTATAGAAGTGGTCGTGAGTTATTGCCCCCGTCTTACGGTCAACACACATCATGCGCGAGGCATTTCGCGGCTCTATGGGAGTCTGCGCGATAAGCTCATCGGGAAGCTCATAGTAAAAATCCGATTTAAGAAGTTCCAATTTTATTCTCCTTTTTTTTTTCAAGGTGCGCAGGTACTGCTTATGCTCATCTGAAACGCGGAAGCTCTCAACAGCTTTCTGTATGGTCTTGTTGTGAGTCCACTTATCAAGGCGCTTCTGCTCAATGTAAGGAAGCGCCTCGCCGTAATTCTTAGCAAGTGCAGTTGCAAAGTACCACGCACGCATCATATTAATATAATACTCATCTGAAATGACCGCAGCAGCTCTGTCAGCATATTCCGTGTGGAAGTACTCGCCGAGAAAATGTCTCATCAATACGCCAATGGCGAATCTGACGCTGTAGGTCTGCCCCGAGCCTATCCATTTATCCACATATGATATAAGCTCGCTGCGGTGCTTTGCGAATACCTTCGGACAAAGCTGGTCACAGGTCGCCCAGTTGTCAACATATGGCAGAAAGGCTTCTGTCAGCATGATACAGCGGGAAAAATCCTTTTCCTCAGATATAATGAAAGCATGGAGCTGATCCTCCTCAAAATACCTGTGGGGCAGCGCTCCGAGAAATTCATCTGTATCGCTGCGCTTCCGCATATCCTTTGCAAGCTTTTTCAGCTCGGGAGTCTTTACACCGATAAAGTGGTCTGTGCTGTGAGTTGGCGTGAGCTTCTGCATAAATACAGCGTACTCTTCGTTTTTCATGCCGAAAAGGGCTTCTTCTGTATCAGTGAGGATACTCATGGCTGTGTCCTTTCAAATTATTTTTGTAAAATTTCCGAAAACTGTTGACAATGGGGCGCTAAAGTGCTATTATAGTTACAAGGTAGAGGCGCGGCTGCGAAAAGTACCTGTACACGGGATCACCTGTCCTATGGTGTGCAGCGAAAGGCAATGCCGCCGAAGAGCTGTCTTTGGTAGATTCAGCTCTGGCTGTATGCTCAACAGGTATACAGCTGTCATCATGCTTTGATGGAGAGCTATCGGCATATTTCGTTTTGATATGTCAACATTTCTATTATAACGCATGATGAGCCGGTTTGCAACCGGTTTTTGTTATTTTTAGGAAAATTTTTTCAAGGAGAGGTAAGTATGAAACAGTACAACGTAGGTATTATAGGCGCAACGGGCATGGTAGGACAGAGATTTGCAACTCTGCTGGAGAACCACCCGTGGTTCAATGTAAAGGTGCTTGCTGCTTCACCAAGAAGCGCAGGACAGACATATGAGCAGGCAGCTGGCAGCCGCTGGAAGATGGCTGTTCCTATGCCGGCAGCTATGAAGGATATGGTGCTTCTTGATGCCACAAATGACATAGAGAAGATCGCAGGCATGGTGGATTTCTGCTTCTGTGCAGTTGATATGAAGAAGGACGAGATAAAGGCTCTTGAGGAGGCTTATGCAAAGGCTGAGTGCCCTATCGTCTCCAATAACTCCGCTCACAGATTCACACCTGATGTTCCTATGGTAGTGCCTGAGATAAATCCGGAGCACATCGAGATCATCAAGGCTCAGCGTGAGCGCCTCGGCACAAAGAGAGGCTTTATTGCTGTTAAGTCAAACTGTTCTATCCAGAGCTATGTTCCTGCACTCCACCCACTGAGAAAGTTCGGGCTGAAGAACGTCCTTGCTTGTACTTATCAGGCTATCTCAGGCGCAGGCAAGAACTTTGAGACATGGCCTGAAATGGTAGATAACCTTATCCCCTACATCGGCGGCGAAGAGGAAAAATCCGAGCAGGAGCCATTAAAGGTATGGGGCGAGATCAAGGGTAATGAGATCGTTAAGGCTACAGCTCCGAATATCACAACACAGTGCCTCCGTGTTCCTGTTTCAGACGGACACACAGCTGCTGTATTCGTAACATTTGAAAACAAGCCTTCAAAGGAAGAGATCCTCAAGCTCTGGGCTGATTTCAAGGGCGTTCCTCAGGAACTCCAGCTCCCAAGCGCTCCAAAGCAGTTCATTCACTACTTTGAGGAAAACGATCGTCCACAGGCTAAGCTTGACAGAAACCTCGAAGGCGGTATGGCTGTTTCTACAGGCCGTCTCAGAGAGGATTCACAGTACGACTACAAGTTCGTATGCCTCTCACATAATACACTGAGAGGTGCAGCAGGCGGCGGCGTGCTTCTTGCTGAACTCCTTGCAGCAAAGGGCTATTTTGATTAAGTGGGGAGCCCCCGCAGGCTTCCGCGTTGACGCTTACGGCAACGAATATATTTGTAGGGGCGGATATTATCCGCCCGAGAAAAAAGTCAATTGTAGGGGAGGGCGCCCTCGCCCTCCCGCAATACAACAACAGCAACCTTTCGGGAGCCCGAGGGCGGGCTCCCCTACAGTTCAATACTCAAAATTTGTAACATAATGGGCGAATGCATATAATTATGCATTATGCATTATGAATTATGAATTAGACGAAAGGATTTGAGTCTATGAAGAATACCATTTTCACCGGCGCTGCTGTGGCTATAATCACTCCTATGAACGCCGACGGTTCTATAAACTACGACGAGCTCGGCCGTGTTATCGACGACCAGATTAAAAAGGGCACTGACGCTATCGTTATCTGCGGTACTACAGGAGAATCCGCTACTATGACAGATGACGAGCACCGCGACTGCATAAAGTTCGCTGTAAAGCACACCGCAGGCAGAGTTCCTGTTATCGCAGGTGCAGGCAGCAATGACACACGCTATGCAGTTGAGCTCTCAAAGGAGGCTGAGGCAGCAGGCGCTGACGCTCTCCTCCACGTTACTCCTTACTATAATAAGGCTACTCAGAAGGGACTTATCGCTCACTTCACCGCTATTGCTGACGCTGTAAATATCCCGATAATACTCTATAATGTTCCCAGCAGAACAGGCTGCGGCTTCGATGTTGCTACTGTTAAGGAGCTCGCTAAGCACAAGAACATCGCTGCTATCAAGGAAGCCAGCGGCAACATCAGCTATGTTGCAAAGCTTGCTGCTGCCTGCGGCGACGATATTGACATCTACAGCGGAAACGATGATATGGTAGTTCCTATCATGTCTCTCGGCGGTAAGGGCGTTATCTCTGTTGCTTCTCACATTATCCCTAAGGAAATGCACGATATGGTTCAGCTCTGCCTCGATAACAACTTCGCAGAGGCTATGAAGCTCCAGCTCAAGTACCTCGACATCATCAACGACCTGTTCATTGAGGTCAATCCTATCCCTGTAAAGGAAGCTATGAACATGGTGGGCTGGAATGCAGGTCCATGTCGTCTGCCTCTCTGCGAGATGACCGACGAGCACAAGGCTAAGCTTCAGGCTACACTTGCAAAGCACGGACTTGTCAAATAACTGAACATTATCTTGTAGGGGAGGGCGCCCTCGCCCTCCCACGATATTCTAAGATATTTCGCGGGAGCCCGAGGGCGGGCTCCCCTACATTATATACGGAATTATATTTTAAAGTAAAGGAGAAAGAAAAATGACCAATATCGCTATTTGCGGCGCTAACGGAAAAATGGGCAAAAACATTTACAGCTGCATCAAGGAGCGCGAGGACTGCGAAGTAGTTGCAGGCGTTGATATCTACACCGAGCAGTATGCAGACTTCCCTATCGTTGAGACTCCTGCACAGCTCCCCGTGAAGCCCGACGTTATCATAGATTTCTCAAATCCTGCTCTTCTGGACGGACTTCTTGAATACTGTCTGTCAACAGGTACTCCACTTGTTATCGGCTCTACAGGCTACAGCGACGCTCAGATAAGCAAGATAAAGTCCGCTGCACAGCAGATACCTGTATTCTTTACATTCAATATGTCACTGGGTATCAATCTCCTTGTTGAGCTTGCCAAGAAGGCTGCTTCCGTACTGGGCGACCAGTTTGACATCGAGATAGTTGAAAAGCACCATAACCAGAAGATAGACGCTCCCAGCGGTACTGCAATAATGCTTGCAAACGCTATCAATGAGACACTTGATAACTCAAAGCACTATGTTTACGACCGCCATTCACGCCGTCAGAAACGTGAAAAGACTGAGATAGGTATGCACTCTATCCGCGGCGGCACTATCGTGGGCGAACATGACATTATCTTCGCAGGAAATGACGAGGTCATCACCCTTTCCCACTCGGCTGCTTCAAAGATGGTATTTGCCGAGGGAGCTGTAAATGCAGCAGTGTTCCTCAAGGATAAGACAGCAGGTCTCTACGATATGTCACAAATGGTATGATAAAAAGTTATCCCCCTCTTAATATGAGGGGGATTTTTTCATGTATTCCAGGTAGTAAACGTGATCATCGTAAAATCATCGTCCTTATAGCCCAGTATAAATCTCTGGAGCTTCACAAGATCGGCAATTCCGACTTCTCCGTCAGAGTTGAAATCATAATGCTCCAACGGCTTTTTATCGGTCAAAACGATTTTTCTGAACGCAATAAGGTCAAAGCTGTCAATAACACCGTCATGGTTTATATCACCGCGTACCTCGGTTACAGTCTGTGTTGGCATTGTAGTAGTTGTAACAGTAGTCGTTGTGGCAGCAGTAGTTGTTGTTGTCGTTGTTGATGTTGTTGTAGTTGTGGTGGTGGTCGTAGTCGTTGTCGTTGTAGTTGTAGTTGTAGTTGTGGTAGTTACAACAGGCTTTTTCTGAGGATATATGTCCAGAAATACGTCCAGAGACTCCAGCGGCTTGCCGTGAAAGTCGAAAAGCGCCTGATTATCAAAGGAAGAACCGCCTGACTCTGTAACGTCCTTATCATAGCCCTTTGCGTAGGAGGTTGCCCAGCCGCTGCCGTACTTATCCCAGAGCTGCTTCTGCTGCTGCCATGAGATGTCAGGAACTCCCAGCCATGCAGGCTCCCAGTAGAATACGCCGATACCGTGTCCGCTGCAGTTTGCAACAGTCTGAAAAACGTCGGTTATCGCCTTAGCCTGTCCGTCCACTGAGATATCATATCTGAGGTCAACGTCCTTTGAGCTTGAAGTAACGGTATTTCCGAAGTTATCACCGTCATTATCGGTGTAAGGGTAGGCAGTCTCGACCACCATGACGTACTTGTTGTACTTGTTGCCGATGCCTGTCAGAACCTTCTGCATATTGTCAAGGGAGCCGTGCCAGTATGAATAGTAAGAGCAAGCAAAAACATCGTAATCCAGCCTGCACTCGTTCATTACCTGTGCATACCAGTCGAAGTGGCCGCTTCCCGGATTTGCAAAGTGATGAGCGATAAGGATATTCCTGTCATAATCGCGTACAGCCTTTTCACCGCTTGCAAACAAGTCACATATCTTATTCATATCCTTTTCATCGCAGAAGAAACAGTTTGTCTCGTTGCCTATCTGGACCATACCGATGTCGCTGCCGTTTTCGGTAAGATACTTCACTACCCATGATGTCCAGTTGTATATCTCTCCTTTGAGCTTGTCGTGGCTGTGGGGCTGCCAGTACTTCGGACGAGTCTGCTTTGCAGGATCAGCCCAGAAGTCGGAATACTGTATATCCGCAAGGAGCTTCATTCCGTGGTCAGCAGCGCGCTTGCCTATCTTAGCGGCAGTTTCAAGATCAGAGTGACCGCCGCCGTAGCTGTTGCCGCTGTCGTCGTGGGGTTCGTTCCATATCCTGACACGGATATAGTTTACGCCGTGTTCTGCAAGAGTCTGGAATATATCCTGTTCCTGACCATTGTCGCCATAGAACTTCACTCCAGCCTCCTCAAGGGAGATTATCGAGGATACATCGACACCTCGGATAGGCTCTCCGCCGTTGATCCTGCTGTCAAAATTATTGAACGTCACCGAGCTGATGCTTGCTGCCTCAGCTGTCTGTGAGGGAGCAATATCTGTATGAAGTGCCGAGGGAAAGGCTATGAGAGCTGCCGCTGCCAGTGCGATCATTCTTTTGATCTTCATGATAAACTCCTTTCTGTACCGTATCAGTCATTTTTCTTGCGTGTTTTGATCCACGCCTTTTTTAACGGGTTTCGCACCTGCATATCGCTGAAATAGTTATACAGCACGTCCTGATTGCAGCCTGCGTCTTTAAGAGAGCCGTAGAGCTGTTCAAGCCCCTTGAGGTCTGTGCCTATCTCAGAGGGAAACTCGATGTCATTTGCAGAAAAAACAACAGCTCCCGTAACAGGCACCTTGTCGAAGCCGCCTTTTTTCAGGTGATGTATAACATTATCGATATGTGTCTTGTTCTGCATCTGTGGATTATAGAGCTTATGAGTCTGGCTGCCTATGGTATGGGTAAGGTTCTTGCCGCTGCCTGTTACCTTGCCCGAGATACCCTTAGTCTCCACAATAAGAACTCCGAAGCGTCCGAAAACAAGGTGGTCAACCTCGCAGGCTTTGTTGTAAAGAGGCAGATAGGCGTTGTTGATTATCCTTATGTGGTCCTTTTTTCCCAGTTTTTTAATAAATTTGCCAACCTTTCGCTCAGCAGCTCTGCCCTTGCGCCTGCCCTTGCTGAAATGAACGCATATATAGAGAATGAGCAGCAATGCAGCGATAGCTGCGGCGGCGATGAGAATCCACGTTTTTTTGTCAAAGTCAAATAAAGCAATATTTTCAAAAACCATAATTTTCTCCTTCAAAAATGAATAATCACGGGATAAGCGGCGATAATAGCTTTGTACCGCTGAAACACGGCACAAGCCGAAATCAGTGGTCGTCGGCGCATAAGCGCCGTAATTCCCGAACAAAGAGGTGTTCTCAATATGTGGGACAAATTAGCTCTTATTCTTCTGATAATCGGAGGAATAAACTGGGGATTGGTCGGTATTTTCGAGTTTGATATGGTGGGCTGGCTTTTCGGCGGCGCAGGAAGCGTCATCAGCCGTGCCGTCTACATTCTCGTAGCGATTTCGGCAGTATGGTGTATATCCCTTCTCTTCCGAAAGGACGAGGAGCTCGCCGTTCAGAATATCGACCGATAGACCTGAACACGCTCCTTTAACGATGCCGTAAGGAGCGGATACATATTGTCAAAAGATCTGAATATGCAAAAAGGGAGGCTTAATGCCTCCCTTGAATTTATGAATTAGTCGCTGATATAAGGAAGCAGAGCGATGTGTCTTGCTCTCTTGATAGCAACTGTGAGCTCACGCTGATGGTAAGCGCAAGTGCCTGTTACACGTCTTGGAAGAATCTTAGCTCTCTCGGTCATGCACTTTCTGAGCTTAGCGAGATCCTTATAATCGATCTTCTCGATTCTGTCAGCACAGAACATACAAACCTTCTTGCGTGGCTTCTTCGCAGGACGGGAATTTCTTTCCTTTTCCATGACTTTTCCTCCTATCGTAATAAAGTAAAGTTAGTTTACTCAGAACGGAACGTCGCCGTCGCTGAGTATTTCCTCGAAATCGCTGAGGTTGCCGTAAGACATACTGTCATTAGCTGCGGGCTGCTGCGGAGCTGCCTGCTGAGGAGGAGCAGAATAATTGTTATTATAGTTATTCTGTGGGGCGTTATTATAGCCGCCGTTATTATAACCGCCGCCATTGCCGCCTGATTCCCTCTTGGAGCCTGTGAATTCAACATTATCTACATAAACATCTGTAGTATAATGAGTTACATCACTGTGATTTCTGTCCTGATAGCTTCCCGTTCTGAGAGTACCCTCAACACAGATCATGCTTCCTTTATTGAAATATCTCGTTACAAACTCGGCAGTCTGTCTCCATGCAATACAGGTGATGAAATCAGCCTGTCTCTCACCGCTCTGCTTGTCAACGAAATTTCTGTTGACTGCAACAGTGAATCTGCAAGAAGCGACACCGCTCTGAGTCTGTCTGAGCTCGGGATCAGCAGTAAGTCTGCCCATTAATATAACCTTATTCATCTGAGCGCCTCCTAAATAATGAAGTAGAATTATTCAACAACTGTTACGAGTGAACGAAGAACGCCGTCTGTGATGTTGAGACGTCTTGAAAGCTCAGCAGGATAATCAGGCTGTGACTGGAATGTGTAGATCACATAGTAGCCCTCTGTCTCGTCCTCGATAGGATATGCAAGCTTGCGCTTACCCCAATCCTCGTTGACTTCAACAGCTTCGGCGTGACGCTCGATTCTCTCCTTGAACTTCTCTACGAGAGCCTTCATAGGCTCTTCGCCGTTCTTGAGGCTGAAAACAACCATTACTTCATACTTAGCGGATACCTTTGCCATTTAGCACACCTCCTTCTGGGATCATGCCCGACAACTCACTGCGGGCAAGGATAATAGTACCTGTTTACACAAGATACTCAAATATTATATCATTTCATTCTGTACTTGTCAAGCACTTTTTCCAAAAAAACGAATCGTTCCGCTTTGTACAGATATATTCGCGCATTTATGAGACTTTGGCGCAGTAAATAATGTATCCTCAATCAGAACATGAAGTTCAGACGAAATATCAGATCAAAGATTCAGCTGGTACATCAATAAAAGTTGACAACTGACCAGCTCCATAGTATAATAGATGTATATGGGAGCCATGATGCTCCCTTTATTTACGAAAGGATATGAATATGAATGGAAACCTATGAGATACTCAAAGACCTTGCGATAATTTTCATATGCGCAAAGGGTGCAGGTCTTCTTGCAAGACGGCTGAAAGCTCCTATGGTCGTAGGTGAGATAGTCGCCGGACTGCTTATCGGTCCCTGTCTGCTGGGCTGGGTGGAGCCTACTCCCTTTATCAAGCAAATGGCTGAGATAGGCGTTATACTCATTATGTTCTCGGCAGGACTCGAAACGAACCTTCAGGAAATGAAAAAATCGGGATTTGCGGCGTTCCTTATCGCCTGCGTGGGAGTTTTAGTGCCGCTGATCGGCGGAAGCCTGCTGTATATGTGCGTTTACGGCTTTTCTGAATTCGGCTCTGACGAATTCTTCAAGGCAGTGTTCATAGGCTGTATCATGACAGCTACATCAGTTGGCATAACCGTTGAGGTGCTCAAGGAAATGGGCAAGCTCAACAGCCGAGTTGGACAGACCATACTCAGTGCCGCTATCATAGACGACGTTATCGGCATTATCGTCCTCACCTTTGTTCTCGGCTTCAAGGACCCCAACAGCAATACTCTCCTCGTTACGGGAAAGATACTGCTTTTCCTTGTATTGTCGCTTGTGATAGGCTTTATCATCTACAAGGTATTCAAGTTCTACGATGACAGACACGCTCATACAAGAAGAATACCTATAATTGCGATCACTCTCTGCTTTATAATGGCATATATCGCCGAAAAGTACTTCGGCATCGCCGACATAACAGGCGCATATATCGCAGGAATAATCCTCTGCAACGTCCGCGACGCCGAATACATAGACCGCCGAGTAAATATCAACGGATATATGTTCTTTGCACCTATGTTTTTTGTAGGTATCGGTCTTGAAACCGACCTTAAAACCGTTGACTCCAGCATGATAGTGTTCTCAATAGGCTTTGTTCTGGTAGCTATGCTCAGCAAAGTCATCGGCTGCGGACTGGTTTCAAAGTGCTTCAGATACAGCTGGCTCGACTGCCTGAAGATAGGCGCAGGCATGATGACAAGAGGCGAGGTAGCCCTTATCATCACAAACAAGGGACTTGGACTTGGCATAATCGACTCGTCCTATTTTACCGCAGTAATACTGCTCATTATCGTATCAAGTATAGTTACGCCGATAATTTTGAAGCTGCTTTTCGGCAGATCACAAGACGATACAGAAAAAGCAGCTGTAAAGGCAGGGAAATAAATCAAAATTTAATGATGTAGGGGCGCACAATGTGCGCCCGCAAACATACACATCAATTTTGACACGGGCGAACAATGTTCGCCCCTACAATACCAATTTTTCGGGACGCCAAAGGCGTTAAATTATGATTTACGAAAGGAGAATAATATGTTCAGAATAGGTCACGGTTATGACGTTCACAAGCTGGTGGAGGGCAGAAAGCTCATACTCGGCGGCATCGAGATACCACACGTTACGGGGCTTCTCGGTCACTCGGACGCTGACGTTCTTGTCCACGCCATAATGGACGCCATGCTGGGCGCTCTCGCTATGGGCGACATCGGTCACCTCTTCCCCGACAACGACGACAGCTTCAAGGACGCCGACAGCATGAAGCTCATGGCTGAGGTTTGCCGCAGGATAAGAGCAGAGGGCTGGGAAATAGGCAATATCGACGCAACTATCATTGCTCAGGCTCCGAAACTCGCTCCACACATCATGGCTATGCGTGAAAATATCGCTAAGGTATGCGGCTGTGACGTGTCACAGATAAGCGTTAAGGCTACCACTGAGGAGCACCTCGGATTCACAGGCGAAAAGCTGGGTATGTCCGCCCACGCTGTCGCACTCATGTGCAAAGCCTGAAATATCCGCAGATGTACTACGTTTACATCATAAAATGCGAGGGCGACCTGCTGTATACTGGCATAACTACCGACGTTGACCGACGAATGGACGAGCATGAGCGCAAAACGCCCAAAGGCGCAAAGTTCACACGCTCTCACCAATTCAAGTCACTTGAAGCTCTCTGGAGCTGCGGCAGCAGAAGTCTCGCCTCAAAGCTGGAATACCGCATAAAGCATCTCAAAAAAGCACAGAAGCTTCGGCTTATTGCAGACAATACCTGCTTTTCTGAGCTGATAAGCGACGAAAACACAGAGTTTTACTGCCGAGAGATCATCTGAAAAGGAGTACCATATGTACGAAAACAAGACCGACGACCTTCCCGTAAAAGCAGTCCTCGCCTGCGTGGATACAGGAGAATTTGACGCCGAGGTCTCCATAGGCGAGCTTGAAGAGCTGGCAGCCACCGCAAACGCCGAGGTGGTTGGCTCAATAATCCAGAGACGTCCCACCTACGATCCTGCTACCTGTATGGGTGCAGGCAGACTTGAAGAGCTAAAGGATCAGCTTGAAGCCCTCGGCGCTGAGCTGGTCATCTTCGACCACGAGCTCACGGGAGTTCAGGTGCGTAATATCGAGGAGATTCTGGACGTCCGAGTTATCGACAGGACTACGCTGATACTTGATATTTTCGCTCAGCGCGCCCGAACAAAAGAAGGTAAATTGCAGGTAGAGCTTGCCCAGCAGAAATACAGGCTCCCCCGTCTTACGGGTATGGGTACTGCCCTTTCGAGACTGGGCGGCGGTATCGGTACAAGAGGTCCCGGAGAAACAAAGCTTGAGACCGATAAGCGCCATATCCGCAAGCGTATCAGCTACCTTGAGGCTGAGCTTGATGAGCTTAAAAAGCACCGTAATTTCTCACGTTCTCGCCGAAAAAAAGATGGTGTTCTCTGCGCGGCTATAGTCGGCTATACAAATGTAGGAAAGTCCACTCTGCTGAACGCCCTTACCGATGCAGGAGTTCTTGCGGAAAACAAGCTCTTTGCAACACTGGATATAACCTCACGTTCTATAGAGCTCCCCGACGGCAGAAGCGTCATGCTCATAGATACGGTAGGACTTATCAGGAGACTTCCCCACAATCTGGTCGAGGCATTCAAATCCACACTTGAAGAAGCTGCGGCTGCGGATATTATCCTCAATGTACAGGACCTTTCATCACCAGAGATAAAAGAGCAGGCAGAGGTCACAGCAAGCCTGCTCAGTGAGCTTGGCTGCGAAGGGATACCTCAGATATACGTCATGAACAAGGCTGACGCGGCACCGTTCACGGATACGGTATTCGAGGACGACACCACTGTTATGATAAGTGCAAAGGAGCGCACGGGCTTTGATAAGCTCCTTGAATGTATAATGAAAAACCTTCCTGAGACCGCAAAGCGCATGAAGCTCCTTATCCCCTACGATAAGGGAGCATTTCTCGGCAAGATACGTCAGGACGGAAAGATATTCTCAGAGGAGTACGCTGAAAACGGAACACTTATCGACGCCCTTGTGGACATTAAGCTGATAAAAGAGGCGGAAAATTACAGGGTCTGAGGTTGACACAGCTTAATAAAAACGATATAATCTAAATATACAATAAATCATAATTTAACGCCTTTGGCGTCCCGAAAAATTGGTATTGTAGGGGCGAACATTGTTCGCCCGTGTCAAAATTGATGTGTATGTTTGCGGGCGCACATTGTGCGCCCCTACATCATTAAATTTTGATTTACAAGAAAGGATAACAAATGAACAGCAAAATAAATGAAATTTACGGCTTCGACAACAGACTCGCCGAGCTCGCCGCTCAGGCAGAAAAAAACTGCGCCGAAGCCTTTGCAAAAATAGACGCTAATGCTGAGTACTGCGGCGCAAAAGTGCTTAAAGCATTTTCCGATAACAAGGTCAGCGAGCCCTGCTTCTACGGCTCTACAGGCTACGGCTACGGCGATATGGGACGCGAGGTCATCGACAAGGTATTCGCTCAGGCTCTCGGTGCTGAGGACGCTCTGGTGCGCTTCAACTTCGTTTCGGGCACTCATGCCCTGTCTGTTGCACTTTTCGGAGTTCTCCGAACAGGCGACAAGATAGTTTCCATAACAGGCAAGCCGTATGACACTCTTGAAGAAGTTATCGGTATCAGCGGCACTAAGGGCAACGGCTCTCTCATGGACTACGGCGTAAATTACGGACAGGTAGACCTGAATGAGGACGGTACTCCCAAGCTGGACGAGATAACCGAAGCTGTAAAGGACGCTAAAGTGGCTTACATACAGCGCTCACGCGGCTATTCCCTCCGCGGAGCTTTCACTATTGCCGATATTGAGAAGATGATAAATGCCGCCAAAAAAGGCAATCCCGATGTCATCATCATGGTGGACAACTGCTACGGCGAATTCGTGGAGGACAGAGAGCCTACTGCTGTAGGTGCTGACGTTATCATAGGCTCACTCATCAAGAACGCAGGCGGCGGTATCGCCCGTACAGGCGGATATATCGCAGGCAGAGCAGACCTTGTGGAGCTCTGCTCCTATCGTCTTACCTGCGTGGGCATGGGCAAGGAGGTCGGCTGTACTCTCGGCATGAACCGCGAAATGCTCATGGGAATATTCTTCGCTCCCGATGTTGTGGCAAACGCAGTCAAGACCTGCACCTTTGCAAGTGAGCTGTTCACACTTCTCGGCTTTGAGTGCTCTCCGCGCAAGGACGAGCCAAGAGGAGATATAATCACTGCCGTAAAGCTGGGTGACGAGGAACATCTCTGCGCATTCTGCCGCGGAATACAGAAGGGCGCTCCCATAGACTCATTTGTAACTCCGGAGCCCTGGGATATGCCGGGCTATTCAAGTCAGGTCATCATGGCGGCTGGTGCTTTCACCAACGGCGCTTCCATCGAGCTGTCCGCAGATGCTCCCCTCCGCGAGCCATACGCTGTATGGATGCAGGGCGGTATTACCTACACAAGCGGTAAGCTGGGTGTAATGCTTGCGGCTCAGGAAATGCTTTCAGAGGGACTTATTAAGCTCTAAATCCTTTCAGCTTTTCTGATCGATCATAATTTAACGCAGAAACCATTAAATAAAAATCGGAATCCCTGATTCCGCATTATAAATCAATGAGGAGGAAAAATTATGCCATTTATCAATGTCAAGACTAATGTTTCTGTTTCCGAGGAGCAGAAAACAAGCATCAAATCCGCTATGGGACGCGCTATCACCGCTATTCCCGGCAAGTCAGAGGGCTGGCTCATGGTGGGCATCGAGCCTGAGTACGACCTGTGGTTCAAGGGTGAAAGCGCTCCTGCCGCTATGGTGGAGGTATCCATTTTCGGAAGCGCTTCTTCAAACGCACTGACCACCCTCACAAGCCATATCACAGGTATTCTCACAGACAATATCGGTATCCCGTCCGACCGCGTGTACGTTAAGTACACCAGTACCAACGACTGGGGCTGGAACGGCTCAAACTTCTGAGGTGATGTAAATGAAACTGACTAAAATTTGCGGACTTCTCACCGCGGCTGTAATATGCACATCTTCGCTCACTATAGCCAATATCGGCGACAAGGGCTTTTACGCTTCTGCTGACGAATGGTGCTTCGCAGGAGAGACCTGCGCTCCCCTCCATGATACTTCAAGGGACGTTCAGAATGAGGGTGTTGGCAATCCTCTGAATTTCGGTGAAAGAAATACTCCTGCGGACGCTTCTGAAGCTGAGATACGCGCTATAAACCACAAAATGACAGTTCAGGAGGTAAAATATGCCCTTTACAAGGAAATTGACGAGCACTGGGACCTTATCTCCACACGTCTGGGACAAACAGACCGTGAAAAGATGTATGCGCTGTTCCTCGGCCTCGGCTCAAGAGAGTCCACCCTGGGCGAGGGCAAGATAGGCTCAGACCATGAAACCGCCTATGAGGACGGCTGGGGAGTAAACTCTGCCCATGCATACGGCACTTTGCAGACCGCTGTTACGGCTTTTGCGGACTGCGATCCAAAGTTCATGCCCGAGGACAATGTTCCCGAAATGTTCCAGTATTCCTTTACCAAGTCAAACTTCTATGACTGTATCATCTCAAATCATATGGGTATCAGAAAGATACTCCACTTTGCGGAGATATGCATAAATGAGCAGGATATGCACGACTATCAGGTAGTGCGCAACAGCCTCAAGGGCTTCAACACAGGCTGGTGTACAAAGGCTGAGGACGAAGGCGCTTATGCCACATACGCCGATGAGATCTGTGCAATGGCTCAGTTCTACTACAATGAGGGACATCTCTACGACAACGTTTTCACATGGACATCTGCCAACGGAGAGGCTATCAATAAGTACCGTACTCCCGACCGCTGGGACTGGTGGGGCGACGGTGTTCCAAGCATGGCTCCCATAGAGGAAAAGCAGGAGACAACCACAACAACTACTACCGTTACTGTGACTTCTGACATAACAACCACTACGACCTCAACTATCCCGACACCTTCTGTGCAGAAAAAATACGTCATGAAGGCAGTCGATAAGGAGACAGGTGAACCCATAGACGATGCAAGCTTCATAATCGCATGGAATATGACGTATAACAACGGCGAAAAGCGTTCAAGCACCTCTACATTCAGCACAGAGAGCGAAAATCCTGTTACTCTCACTCCCGGAAACCTGACCAATGTAACAGATTATGACCTTGAGATTAGAAGCATGAGTCATCATATCTACTACACCTACAGTGAAAATGACGTTGTTATCGAAAAAGACGATGCAAACCACACCATAAACTACACTATCAAGCTCACCAAAAGAGCCGAACCTCAGATCTCTACAGGTTCATGCCTGTTCTATGTGGTCGACAAGGCAACAGGCAAGCTCATAAATGACGGCAGCTTTACAGCAGCACTGACTGTGGTATATGATAACGGTCATGAATCCGACACGGTCTATGAGATAAAGACCGCTAAGTACAATCCTTTCATTGTCGTACCTGCAATACCAAAGAGCTCGAAATCCTATTCCTTTGGTAAATTCACGTCGGCAGACGGCAAATATACATTCTCCGATGAGGATATTGACTACGTACTTGATACTGCGACAATGATAAGCACATATACTGTCAAGGTCTCAGCTGTACAGTCAGTCTATGGCGACGCCAACTGCGACGGTACTGTGGATATGTCCGATGTTGTGCTTATAATGCAGTACCTTGCAAATCCCAACAAATTCGGATTAGAGGGCACTGACAGCAAGCACATGACGGAAAAGGGTGCAGGGAACGCTGATGTTGACCGCTCCAGCGCAGGTATCACCGCAAATGACGCCCTGCGCATACAGGAGTATCTGCTCCATAAGGTGACAACTCTTGAACCTGAGAAATAAACAGCAAAGCCGCTGCAATTGCAGCGGCTTTTTTTAATATCACATTAAGGGACGCCTTCACTTGCAAGGCGTCCCTCTTAAAAAAACAGTCCACTGGACTGTTTTTTTAATTCACCCTTGCGAAGCGCTTTGTAACTGTGGGGCTTTGCCCCACTCCCCACCAGAGGCGCTGCCTCTGGACTCTGCCAAAGGAACACAGTCCCTTTGGAATCCCGTTATTATGCTAATATGATTTTTACAATGTCCTCGGGATTTTCCGCAATGTAGTCCGCACCCTCGGCTTCCAGCTCGGCACGTCCGCGGAATCCCCATACACAGCCGATACTTTCTATACCAGCGTTTTTCGCCGTCTGAACGTCCACATTGCTGTCACCAATCATGTATACACGGTTCTCCACATCGGGCAGAGCCGCGAATATCTCAACAAGTATAGCACTGTCAGGCTTTGTCGGTCTGTAGTCCACGCCGCCGAGAACCTTCACAAAATCTATATCGGGAAGAAACTTCCCTACTATCTCCCTTGCGACGTCCTCGGGCTTATTTGTGGCAACTGCAAGGACCACTCCCCTGCTCTGAAGCTTCTCCAGAGTCTCCTTGATGCCGTTATACAGCATTGTCTTGTCAAGATAATGCTTGGAATAATATTCCTTGAAAAGCCTGTGAAGCTCCCCTGCATTGTCCTTTTTGTCATCGGGAAGCGCTCTTTCGCACAGCTTTTTTGCGCCGTTTCCCACCATTTGCTTGTAGCTCTCATAGTCATGGGTGGGACAGCCCAGCTTTTCCAGTCCGTAATTCACTGCATCACCGAGGTCGCAGATAGTGTCGGCAAGAGTTCCGTCAAGGTCAAAAATCGCTGTTGTCATTGCTCATTCACCTATCAGCTTTCTTATCTCGTCGGGAGTAAAAACGTACTCCTTACCGCAAAAATGACAGCTTACCGCTGTATCCTTACCCTCGTCCGCTATGGACTTCAGCTCGTCCTTACCGATACTTATGAGTACTCTCTCTGTACGCTCGCGGCTGCAGTCGCACTTGTATACAGGGTGAGATGTGTCAAGCTCATTCGGCTCTACCCACTCAAGGAGCATATTTGCTATCTCCTCGGGAGCTATGCCCTCGTCAAGCATAGCTGATATCGGACGTATCTTAGCCACATTTTTCTCGATAATGTCTATGCACTTTTCATCAGCAAAGGGCAGGAGCTGTACAAGAAAGCCGCCTGCTGCCTTTACTGTAAGGTCAGGATTCACAAGAACTCCGAGACTGCAAACTGTGGGTATCTGCTCGCTTGTGGCGTAATAGCTTGCGATATCCTCTGCTATTTCGCCCGAAACAAGGGGGATAACGCCCACATAGGGCTCTTTCAGCCCCATATCCTTGACAACGGACAGCGTACCGTCCCTGCCCACTGCACCGCCTACGTCAAGCTTGCCCTGCGCATTAAGCGGCAGCTCAACAACGGGATTGTTCACACAGCTCTTTACGTTTCCCATACTGTCGGCAACAGCCACAAGCTGTCCCGAGGGACCGCCGCCGTCCACGCGGAGAGTAACGCTGTCCTCCTCGCCCTTGAGCATATAGCCCATAAGTGAAGCGGCTATTGTAAGTCTTCCAAGTCCTGCTGTGATGACAGCAGAGGTCTTGTGTATACGCTCTATCTCTGAAACTATATCCTTAGCATCAAGAACAGCCGCAAAGGCTGAGCCGTCTGCTGATATTGCCCTGTATAAATTACCCATTTTCCTTATCCTTTCAGTTTTTCTGTCCGTTTCTGATACACCTTGCGGCGTAGACTATACGCTGTGAATCAGCTTTCGGCAGCTCAAATGTATCGTCGCCGTACTTACCCAGCACCTCAAAACCGCACTCGTCAAGAAGCCTCTCAATATCAGCCTCGCTGAATGCCCTCTCTGAAAGGGTATCTGAGCTTCGTGAGTACAGCCCGTTATCTTCAAGCTCGAAAAATTCCAGATCCATGCTGACTTCAAGAGTATCCTCGTCAAGAGTGTTCTCCCATACGCAGTAGACGTTTTCTGTCTCATAGGTAAAGGTATTGTTTGCCAGTACTTCGCGGTGCTTGTAGGGAGTGTTCACATCAAAAATAAAAAGCCCGTCCTTCTCTGAGAACATTGCCACGCTCTCAAACACCTTTTTTACGTCGTCAAGACCTGCAAGGTGATTGATACTGTCAAGAGCGCATACAGTCACATCTACGGTGCCGTACATATCCAGCTCACGCATATCCTGGCAGATATACTGTATATCAAGTCCGCTTTCAAATTTCTTGTTCATAGCGATACTCAGCATTTCCTCTGAGTAATCCACGCCTATGACATCATAGCCAAGCCCTGCCATAACCTCTGAGATACTGCCTGTACCGCAGGCAAGGTCAAGGAGAATATTATCCCTTGTAGTCTTGAAGCGCTTGATAATGCTGTGGAAGTATTCTCCGCGCTTTTTATAGTCAATATTCGCTGTAAGCTCGTCATAGTACCGCGCAAACGCACTGTATCTGCTCATAACAATATCTCCTTATTGTCAAATAAAGGGCTGCACCATACCGGCGCAGCCCGCTTCTGTTATTCAGCAAAGCCGAAGTGCAGATAATTATTCTTCATTTTGCTCTTCTGATGTAGGCTGAGTATTTTCGCCTATGAGATTACCCTCGCTGTCACGAGTTTCTCTTGATACCTCAGCACCGCTTGCATCATAGTTGATGTAGTCGATGAGGATATCCCCGTTACTTGCGGTATACTGGTGGATATATTCTCTGAGCACAAGCGCGTTCTGTGAGTTCCACTCATATGACTTCTTCTCATACTCTATCTTGTCCTCTTTCTTGTCGAGAACGATAAGGCGGTTAGAAGCCGAATCCTTCTTTATTTCATATTTAAGAGCATTGAGTTCATCCCAATCGTCATACTTGCCCTTATCGGGATCATATCTGAAGTACTTGCCTGATGTATTCAGCTCGTCTTCCTTTTCCTTTACAAAGAGGTCGGGATAGCCGTCGCCGTCAAGATCTATCTTTTCAATGAAATCATTGATAGTCTTGTTTGAATTCTTTTCAAGTTTTTCCTTTATCTCAGAGGTATCGATGATGAGAGTCTGACAGGAATGGCTCCTGCCGTCGCTGTAGGGACGGATAACCTCAAGCTTATCGGGCTTGTCGCTCTTGAAATCGAATGTCAGTGAGCTATAGTCCTTAGGATCGAATGTAGCAGGCTGTGTAGAAGGCTGCTGAGTCGAAGTCGCAGAGGTAGTGGTTCTGGAAGTAGATCTCGGAGCTGTAGGAACGATCCTTGTGGTTCCGTGTATTACGCTGTTTCCGCCCGAAGCTCTTGTGACTACACGCCCTGATGCCTTAGCAGCAGTAGTAGTCGTTCCCGATATCTTTTCACCTGCTTTTTTAGTAGTGGTGGTCTTTTTATCGCCGCGCTCTGTAGTTGTCTCAGTCTCAGATGTTGTGACCTCCTTGATTGTGGAGGAAGCCGTTCCAGAAACTATCTCGATATGGCTGTCGACCTCAGAGACCTTGACCTTGCCGCAGCCCGCCAACAGCGTGAGAAGAACAACGGGAAGAATATACTTTTTCATTAATGTCACCTCATAAAACCTTTCTTTCTCTTTAAAAAAAGCCTTTCATGCCGAAAGGGGCGATAGCCGCCCCCTCTCGGTAATGGTATCACTTGCTTTCCATATCCTTAGCCTTGCAGCATTTTTTATACTTCTTGCCGCTTCCGCATGGGCATGGATCATTATCGCCGATCTTCTTTGCGCGTACAGGCTCGTCGGAGAAGCTGCCGTCGCCTGCTCCTGCGTTAGGAGCGTCAGGCTTAGCCACCTGCTCACGCTCGGGAGCTTCGTTTCTCTGGAGCTTGACAGTAAGGAGCATACGGATAGTATCCTCACGGATAGCCTCGACCATAGCGTCGAACATCTCAAAGCCCTCGTAACGGTACTCGATAACAGGGTTCTTCTGACCGTATGAACGGAGTCCGATACCCTTCTTGAGCTCTTCCATGTCGTCGATGTGAGCCATCCACTTTGTATCAACGACCTTGAGGAGGATAACTCTTTCGAGCTCACGCATGATCTCTGAGCCGTATTCCTCTTCCTTAGCCTGATATATCTCGCCTGCCTTGGTGCTGAGAGCGTTTACGATATCCTCCTTGGATACCTCCTGAAGCTCCTCATCAGTGAATGTGAGGTCCTCAGGACCGATGAGCCAGCCGAGGAAGTGCTCTTTGAGTCCGACAATGTTCCAGTCGTCCTTGACCTCGTCGTCAACGAGGTAGGTATCAACAGTAGAGCTGATAAGATCCTCCATCATCTTGAGAATGCTCTCGTGGAGATCCTCGCCGTCGAGGACCTGAGCTCTCTGCTTGTAGATTATCTCACGCTGTGTATTCATAACGTCGTCGTAGTTGAGGACGTTCTTTCTTATGCTGAAGTTCTGTCCCTCGACCTTCTTCTGTGAGGACTCGATTATCTTTGTGAGCATCTTGCTCTCGATAGGAGTATTCTCGTCAACGTTGAGAGTCTTCATAAGGTTTTCGAGGCGGTCGCCTGCGAAGATACGCATGAGGTTATCCTCGATCGAGAGGAAGAAGCAGCTTTCGCCCTCGTCACCCTGACGTCCTGAACGTCCGCGGAGCTGGTTGTCGATACGGCGTGACTCGTGGCGCTCTGTACCGAGGATATAAAGTCCGCCTGCTTCCTTGACTGCAACAGCCTTTTCCTTTACCTCTGCGTTGAATTTATCATAAAGCTCACGGTAGAGCTTTCTTGCTTCGATAACTTCCTGTACGTCTGTATCAGCGAAGCCGATAGCCTCGGTGATTATCTCCTCAGGTATCTCGCGCTTTCTCAGCTCTGCTCTTGCAAGGAACTCAGCGTTACCGCCCAGCATGATATCGGTACCACGTCCTGCCATGTTGGTTGCGATAGTAACAGCGCCGTACTTACCTGCCTGAGCAACTATCTCAGCTTCCTTAGCGTGCTGCTTGGCGTTGAGTACCTCGTGCTTGATGCCCTTTCTCTTGAGCATAGCGGAGAGGAGCTCGGACTTTTCGATAGAAACAGTACCAACGAGGATAGGCTGTCCCTTGTCGTGACACTCCTTTATCTTCTCGATGATAGCGGCATACTTGCCCTTTTCTGTTGTATATACCTGATCGTTATGGTCGATACGGATAACAGGCTTGTTAGTCGGTATAGCGATAACGTCGAGCTTGTATATCTCCTTGAACTCGTCCTCTTCGGTCATGGCAGTACCTGTCATACCTGAGAGCTTTGTGTAAAGACGGAAGAAGTTCTGGAAGGTGATAGTAGCCAGAGTCTTTGACTCGCTCTTTATCTTAACGCCTTCCTTAGCCTCGATAGCCTGGTGGAGACCGTCGTTGAAACGACGTCCCATCATAAGACGGCCTGTGAACTCGTCAACGATAATGATCTCGCCGTCCTTGACAACGTAGTCGATATCGTTCTTCATAACGCCGTTAGCCTTGATAGCCTGATTGATGTGGTGGAGGAGCGTCATATTCTCTGAATCCATAAGGTTCTCTACTCTGAACGCCTGCTCAGCCTTCTTAACGCCGCGCTGTGTGATAGTAGCGGTCTTGGCTTTTTCGTCGATGATATAGTCAGCGGTATCGTTGATAGCGTCCTGATCCACCTTGTCGTCCATTTCAACTACGGTAGTAGCTGTAAGAGTCTTTGCAAAGCGGTCAACAATAGCATAGAGGTCTGTTGACTTATCTCCGCGTCCCGAAATGATAAGCGGAGTACGAGCCTCGTCGATGAGGATAGAGTCTACCTCGTCCACGATAGCGAAGTTAGGAGCTCGCTGAACGCGCTCTTCCTTGTGTGTTACCATGTTGTCACGGAGGTAATCAAAGCCCAGCTCGTTATTTGTAGCGTAGGTTACATCGCAGTTATATGCTGCACGGCGCTGGTCATTGTTGAGTCCGTGGAGGATACAGCCGACTGTAAGTCCCAGCCAGCGGAGCACCTTGCCCATTTCCTCTGCCTGTGTCTTAGCGAGGTAGTCGTTTACAGTAACGACGTGAACGCCAAGTCCCGAAAGAGCGTTAAGGTAAGAAGCTACGCAGGCAACGAGAGTTTTACCTTCACCTGTCTTCATCTCGGCGATACGTCCCTGATGAAGAACGATAGCACCGATTATCTGTACGGGATAAGGCTTTTTCTCAAGTACACGCCAAGCAGCTTCTCTTACGGTAGCAAGAGCCTCGGGGAGGATATCATCGAGAGTCTCGCCGTCCTCCAGTCTTTCCTTGAATTCAGCGGTCTTGCCCTTGAGCTCTGCGTCGGAGAGTGCCTGATACTCCTCGTCAAGATCGAGGACTTTATTTTTAATAGGTTCGATACGCTTGAGCTCACGGTTTGAGTAAGCGTTTGAACCAAAAATGTTTTTGAATAAACCCATTTTTGCTTTCCGCCTTTACTTATTATAGTGTAAGTCTGATAAATCATATAAATAGACATAATATATTTTACATCAAACGACATTGTTTGTCAATACCCATAATATAAATAGCGGACAAAGTCCGCTATTTACACAAAAAAGACTGTTCAGCCCTCTCAGGTTGGGCTATTTTTACGCATTTGCGGAAAATACCGGCTGTTTTGGTCAGCCAATTCTTCCCACTCCCTCCGCAGTCTCACAGCAGGAAGAAAACATATCTGCCGCCGCATTGGCTAAGGAATTCAGGATGAGCAATATCCCTGCTATCAGCACTGCAAGTATGATGAGCACTATTTTAGCTGCTTTTTTGAATTTTTCCTTATCTTCTGCGGCAGTTGATGAGGTATCAATAAATGCAAGGCTCACCCATATCCCGATTATCACGATGGTTATTACAATAAACAGCATATTATCTGCTCCTTTCACCTTATCCTATTCTGCCGACCTCTGTTACACAGTTATTACATGATTCAAGAAAAGCCAGAAATGCAAACACCTCACTCATGGCAAAAACAACGACTAATAGGAGCACTGCTGCTATTATCATAAAGATCAGATTTTTTGTTTTGCTTTTTCTGTCCGTTTCTGCAATTATTATCCACAATATTACCGTAAACACCATAAATCCCAATAAAACGATCAATGCTTCCATTACCAACACCTCTTTTTAGTCGTATAATACTCAGATCTGATGTTGATATGATAATATCATATATGCAGAGCATTCACAAGATGTCATTTGTCACTTTTTCAGTGACATTTGTCACTGCTTTTGCGTCCGAAAACCTTATATCAAAATAATGGCGGTGCATTACACACCGCCATTATAGCTTTGTTTTACTGAATAACCTTACGGCTGAGCCGCAGTGTCATTATTTGTTGAGCTTCCAGCTGTCAACGGAAGCTGAATTGTTGAATACGAAGCAGAGGTCCTGCTCGCCGCTGAGTCCCTGAACAGGAACAGTAATTTCCTGCATAGAGCTTCCTGCGGGTATCTCTGCATACGAAACAGCAGTACCGGAAGCGCTGCCCTTGCATACCTTTACGATACAGCCGTTTTTGGAAGAAGCCTTTATCGTCAGACTTGCAGCACCGTCTCCGCAGTCTGCCTTAGATACGCGATACCAGCTGCCTTTTTCTGCGCTTACGGTAGAATTACCGCTTCCGCTTATAGTGATACCGCCCTGATGAGAGAATGTAGCAGCACGTGAAGTTGTATACGGATCAAATGCCTTGATCTGTGAAACACCTGTCTTTGTACCCTTGACCTGCTGCATCGTTCCGTCGGAATTCATGGTGATCTTGTCGATATGTGAGCTTCTGTAGCCCATATCCTTCAGATTCATAACGTCCTGCAGATACTGTGCATGGTAGAACAGATACCACTGTCCCTTGAACTCCATGATAGTGTGGTGATTATTTCCTGTTGTTCCGAAGAAGTTGCCGATATTCTTGAACACCTCGCCCTTATAGGTGAATGGTCCGAGAGGGCTGTCGCTAACCATATAGTCGATAGCAGCGGTTGAAAGACCGTACTGGTTGCCGCCTGTGCTCCAGTTGGTGCAGTAGCTGTAGTAATACTTGCCGTTGTACTTATGGATCCCGCTGTCCTCGAACATATACGGTGCGTCAATGGTAACAGGTGTGCCGACGATAGATGTCATATTATCGCTTAGAGCGACGCAGCGGGCAGATTTCGGATGATCCTTCGGCAGATTGTCTGTACCGCCGCCGAAGTAGAGATAGCCCTTGCCGTCATCATCAACGAGTACCGCAGGATCGAATACCCACGGAACATTTGTGACGCCGTTGGTCTTGCGGTCTATCATTGCACGGCCGTTAGGATCGGACCACGGACCGATGGGACTGTCGGAAGTCAGTACGCCGATGCCGTTTGCATTGTTTGCAAAGTAGAGGAAGAACTTCTCCTTGCCGTTGATCTTCTTGTGGCAGGCAGTTGGCGCCCATGAGTTTCCTGCCCATTTTGCAATACCGTTCTGACCTGCAACATTGATAAGGCCGTGGTCTGTCCAGTTTACGAGGTCATCTGATGAAATGCAGCGCAGACAGTTGATAGTGCTGTAGGTCTCTTTTGTTACCTGACCGTTGTTATAGAGCAGATGATCGTCTGTCATGTAGATATAAACTCTGCCGTTATACTCCATAACACCGGGATCAGCGCCGAAATACTGAGAGATCAGCGGATTGTGTTCGTTATCGTTTTTGTATGATTTAGCAGGGTTCACACTGCCGAATTTCTGAGCCATTGCTGAAAAATCTATCTGCTGGACAGGTATCGTCGTTGTAGTTGTTGTAGCCTGTGTTGTGGGCTGTGTAACAGTGAGACTGTCTGACCAGCTCTCAGGAAGGGCTGAAATTGTGTTCAAGAGGAACTTCTGTATCGAAAGCGCATCGTTAGATGTGATACCGCTTCCTGTCTCGAAAACGTCTGCATTATAGAGCCCCGGCTCTTTAAGTGCATATTTATTTGGGTTTGCAAGAGACTGCATGATAAGAACTACATCGCTCATATCTGTTTCATTGTCGTTGTTAGCGTCGCCCCACTTGGAAACCTTAGCTTCATATGCAGCCTTAGAGTCCTGTACTACAGGAGGCGCAGTCGTGACAGGTACAGTTGTAGTAGTTGTAGTAACAACAGGACCGTCGATCTTTACGCCAGCCTTGGCAACGATAGCCTCGTCAATGCTGAAATCACTTGTTCCCTCTTCCGTCTCAACATAGAGGATATATCCCGAGCCCTCGGGAAGCTTATAG
>NZ_JAIKXF010000108.1 GCF_024684275.1 Ruminococcus sp. | reverse complement strand
TGTAAGACCGATGATGTCGTTGTAGAAGCTCTTTGGCTGGTAGTTGCTGAATGGGAGAGGATCTCCGCCGTTCTCGCTCTTTCTCCAGCTTCTCTCATCTGTTGTACCCCAGAGAGTTACGCATGAGATGTTCTTAGCGTGTTTCATAGCAACTTCAAATATCTGCTTATAAAGTGTACCCTGATTGCTCTGATTCTTTGTGATATCGAGCTCTGTGATCTGAACGTCAAGACCGAGTGACTCGAACTGCTTGACAGCTGTCTCGAACTCGCTTGCCGAAGGATAGCTTGCTGCAAGGTGAGCCTGCATACCGATACCGTCGATATAGTCGCCTTCCTTCATTACGTTCTTAGCCATATTAACGAGGTCGCTTGTCTTTTTGGACATATACTCGTTGTAGTCGTTGAGGTAAAGCTTTGTCTCGCTTGGAGCGTATTTTCTTGCATATTTGAATGCATTTATTACGAAATCGTAGTTGCCTGCGCCGTAAACGTCCTTCCACTTGGACCAGTTTCTCATTCCGCCGCCGTCGTTCTCAAAGAGCTCGTTACAAACGTCGTATGAGTGAACCTGGAGCTTAGGATAGTTGGACTTGAGCTGTGAGAATGTGTTCTTGATCATGCTCTCAAGTCTCTTGTTCATTCTGTCCTTTGATACGTAGCTTCCGTTCTCCTTAAAGAGCATTTCAGGAGTCTGGCTGTACCATACGAAGGTATGACCGCGAACGCCGATACCGTTCTGCTCAGCAAATTTAAGGATACTGTTTGCTGACTGGAGACTGATCTGTACCTCGTCGCCGTTTACGCCCTTAACGATAGAGTCGGGCTTCATCTCGTTCTCACAGGTAATTGAGTTGTAGTTCTTCTTGATGAACTGCTGTGCCTGTGCGTTGCCGATCTCGTAGCCGCTTACTGATGTACCGAGACGGAAATATGGTCCCATGTAGTCCTTGAAACCGTCGCCGCCCTTGTCGTATTTGTAATCAAGGTTCTGATGTGCGCGAACGTCTGTGTATGTCTTGTCTGTAGGAACGTAAATCTCAACATCCGAACCTGTTGTAGGATCTACTGTGCCCTGACCTGTTACAACAGAGGACTTTTTGCCCTTTTCAGAAGCCTGGACTGCGTCAACATAGAAAGCGCAGAGGTCGCCTGAGCTCTCCGGAGTTTCAATATAAAGAATAAGATCGCCTGAGTTATCGGGGATAGTGAACTCGGTATTTTCGAGCTTTGTCCACTCGCCGCTCTTTGCATCGCAGTCAGCTACCTTTGTATATGAAGCACCGTTGCCGTCGCCCTGCTGGAGAGACATCTGCATTGTTACGGTGCTGCCTGATTTCTGCATAACAGCAGCACTGAAGCTGTAGGTGTTTCCGGGAACGAATGCACTTGAATCCAGCGGGATAGCACAGCCGTTCCACTCTGCCTCTCTGCCTGATACATAGAGAGACTTGCTGCCGTCATAGTAGTTGGCAGAATCTGTATCAGCAGAAGCACTTCCTCTGCCTGACCAGTCGCCTGCACCGCTCTCGAAGTTGTTTGTGAAGTAATTGCCGTTTGCGTCAGCCTTTACAGTCTGAGTAGGTGTAGTAGTTGTTGTCTCACTTGAAGAAGAACTGCCGCTGCCGACAGTGATCTTCTTTACATTAGCAGAACCGTTTGAACGGTAGCCTTCGATATTGAGGGATACTTCATAGAGAGTACCTGACATATCCAGTCCCTTCTGGCTCCATGCGTCAAAGTGCTTGGATACATCAATAGTTCCCTGCATATAGTTTGTAGTGTTATTTCTTGAACCGCTTGTCTGACGGATGCTCCAGTACTGAGGGAATGTAGCAGTACCGTCAAGAGATGGCTGGTTATAGCGCATTGTCTTTGCAATGTCATAGGTGTTGCCGTTGAGGGTTACTGTGCCCTTGTTTTCAGCGCCGTTTCCGGGTGGACGCCAGTCGCCCCAGCCTTCTACGATATAGTACTCCATAAGAGGATTTCTTGTCCAGCCGTATACGCACATATACGAATTTCCTCTTGGGGTATACTCGACATCGTAGGTGAGAACTATATTGCCGAATGCCTTATAGTTCTTTTTCTGGCTGTCATAGTTCTTGCCCATACGAGCAAGGAAGTTTTCGATGTTGCTCCACGAGCAGGTAAATGAACCTGCGCCGGGATTCATGGAAACCTGTCCCTGACCGTTCTGATTCCACATCTCATAGTCGAATCCGCCGATGTTTCCGCGTGTCTGCTGATCAGCACCGTGAACAACGGCTGCGGGGATCGAAGGTACACTTGCTGCGACCAT
Organism: Ruminococcus sp.; assembly: GCF_024684275.1. The sequence goes on along the minus strand of NZ_JAIKXF010000108.1, from coordinate 35,375 downwards.
CATTGCTGTCAAGCCTGCACTGACGATCTTCTTGAATGTGCCTTTTTTCATGTAGATCATTCCTCACTTTCTAAACATGATTTTTGTTTTTTAGTTTCTTCCTTTTCTCAACTGAAGAAAAGCACATTGACTGATAAGCCGCTGTGTCCCATCTTTTCCCCAGCTTATACAACAATTTTATTACATTTTTATGAACAAAACAAGTCGTTTATTGTTATTTCAGCGATTGTTTGCTCACTTTTTGCTGTTTTTTAGTCATTTCGTATAGTAGTTTTTACGTAAAGTATTACTTCTTTGTATTTTACTGCCCATTTATATTATTTTGTCTACTTCGCATACATTTTATGAGGTAGCACAAATGCAACATTATTTGGATACTTCGGCGGAGTCTCTTACGGTACTGAACTGACTTTGTTTTGCATTATGTTGACAAACCGACCAATTTGTGCTATAATTTGTCCAGCGGAGATACCGCAAAATATTTTTAAGGAGTCAGTTGTTTGAAAAATAATAACAGAACTGAGATAGCAGCGTAAACGAGAGGTTTGCGACTACTTTCTCACACAGACCTCTCGTGTTTAGTCAGCAATTTCAGGAGGTAATAAAAAATGAATAAATTTGACTTTATCATTCGTAAGGAAACAGAAAATGATTACCGCGAGGTAGAGAATATTGCCCGTGAAGCATTCTGGAACCTGAGTATCCCGGGCTGCTTTGAGCATTACTTCATACATATCATGCGTGACCATGCAGACTTTGTACGTGAGCTTGACTATGTTGCAGAGCTGGACGGTAAAATATTGGGCAGCGTTATGTACTGCAAGGCTAAGCTAAGAGATGAGCAGGGCAATGAAAAGGATATCCTCACTATGGGACCTATCTGCGTTCTGCCTGAATATCAGCGCATGGGCGTTGGTAAGGCGCTGCTTGAGCATACCTTCGCAAAGGCATCGGAAATGGGATACGATGTTGTTATCAATTTCGGAAATCCCGATAATTACGTTGCAAGAGGCTATAAGAGCTGTCTGAAGTACAATGTATGCTTTGAGGGGGATTTCTTCCCGGCGGCGCTTCTTGTAAAGGAGCTGAAAGAGGGCGTTCTTGACGGCAGAAAGTGGCTCTATTATCCAAGTGATGTGGACAAGCCCTGCGACGACGAGAAAGCCGTTGCAGAGTTCGACAAGCTCTTTCCGCCGAAGGAAAAGGGCTGGCAGCCAAGTCAGGAGGAGTTCTTCATACACAGTCACTCTGTTATCCGACCATAAAAATGAGACCACCCGTTCGATACGGGTGGCCTTTATGTTATTCAGAGCTTTCAGCAATGTATTCTTTCACTTGACTGATGTGGTCATAACGAGTATAATATAAATGAAAGGGGAGCGGACCATGATAGACATAATGCACCTTGAAAAATACAAGGAAACTAATCGTATAGAAGCAAAAAAGGCTATCGGCGGACTTCCCGACAGCCTCTGGGAGACTTATTCCGCTTTTGCAAATACTCTCGGCGGCGTGATACTTCTCGGAGTCGAGGAACTGGAGGACAAGTCACTGAGACCTGTTGGTCTGCCCGACCCGGAGTGGCTTCTCAGTGATTTTTGGGAGATAATCAGCGATACGCGGAAGGTGAGCCGCAATATCCTTACTCACGATGATGTTCAGATAAAGCGCATAGACGGCAAGCATATCATAGTCGTAACTGTCCCGAGGATAAGAAAGGGCGAGGAACCCATTTATATCGGCGGAAGTATTTACACAGGCACATATAAGCGCAGCGGCGACGGCGACTATAAATGCTCGGTTGAGGAAGTAGCTGCAATGCTGAGGGAACTGAAAGAGTAGTTTTTGAATAAAACAAAAGGGACTGCAATAAACGCAGTCCCTTTTTCTTATTTAATATATTTTTACTGTTATTTACGGGACGTCGAGGACGCCGTCCCCTACATATAATCCCGTTTTATTAAGTGTACTACATAATTATGCATTATGCATTATGCATTGATTAATGCTTCGCATTTTCACACGATAATAGTATGGCGCGGTTTATTATCCCTCGCGGCAAAAACTATCCTTACGAATAAATCTGTGCGCGGAGAAGGGTGCGGAGGCTCTCCGCTTAAGCCATACCGGCTGTGATGATAGCCATTTTGTAAACTTCGTCAGCGTTGCAGCCTCTTGAAAGGTCGTTGATAGGAGCGTTAAGTCCCTGAAGGATAGGACCGTAAGCCTCATAGCCGCCAAGTCTCTGAGCTATCTTGTAGCCGATGTTGCCAGCCTCGATAAGTGGGAAGATGAAGGTGTTAGCCTGTCCTGCAACCTTTGAGTCAGGGCACTTTGTCTTAGCGACCTCTGCTGAAACAGCAGCGTCGAACTGGAACTCACCGTCGATAACGAGGTTCGGGTCGATGTTTCTTGCCTCGATAACAGCGTCGTGGCTGAGCTGAACTGTGCCGCCCTTGCCTGAGCCGTATGTAGAGAAGCTGAGAACAGCTACCTTAGGGTCAATGCCGAAGAAATCAGCTGTCTTTGCAGTCTCAACAGCAACCTCTGCAAGCTGTCTTGCAGCTGAGAGAACCACATTGCCGTCCTTGTCGAGTCTGTCTGTGTAGCCGAGATTGATAGCGCAGTCGCCCATAGCTATCTTTTCTTCCTTGCCGTCCTTTTCACGGAAAAGAATGAATGATGAGCTTACGAGGTTAGAGCCCTTCTTGGTCTTGATTATCTGGAGAGCAGGTCTTACTGTATCAGCTGTGGAGTATGTTGCACCGCCGAGGAGAGCGTCTGCCTTGCCGGCCTTAACGAGCATAGTTCCGAAGTAGTTGGACTTTGAGAGAGCAGCACGGCACTCCTCCTCAGTCATCTTGCCCTTTCTGAGCTCGACCATCTGGGCAACGAGAGCGTCCATTTCGGGGTATGTAGCAGGGTCGAGTATCTCAGCGCTGTCGATATTGAAGCCGCCGTTCTTAGCAGCAGCCTTTACCTCGTCAACGTTGCCGCAGAGGATAACGCCCATGAGGTTTTCCTTGATAAGTCTGTCAGCTGCGGAGAGGATACGTGGGTCGCTGCCCTCAGTGAAGACGATGGTTTTCTTGCTGGATTTAAGATTTGCTATAAGCTTGTCGAACATTCCCATTTTGAGAGACCTCCATTGGATTTAAATTTTACCTTACTATTATATCACAGTTGTTTGTCAAAGTCAAATATTAATTATATGTGATGACACCCCTAAAAACATTAAAAAATGTTATTTTATAATTATCTTCTTGAAAACGTCTTCAATATTCTCTTTTGCACCGTCAAAATGCGGCCATGCGTTGATATTATCACCGCTTTTTCGAGGTATAACATGGATATGGAAGTGCTGTATTGACTGTCCTGCGCTCTCACCGCTGGCATTGAGGAGATTAACTCCCTCGAAGCCGCAGTTCTCAACAAGATGACAGGATACTTTCTTTACGGCGGATATAAGCTGTGAAAGAGTATCATTATCGCAGTCAAGGATATTATGGGCGTGAGCTTTGGGGATAACAAGAATATGACCGTCAACGTCCTTTGCCGTATCCATAAAGGCAATAGTGTGTTCGTCCTCATAGACAGTCATTGACGGTATGGTGTGGTCAGCAATTTTACAAAAAAAACAGTCGTTCATTGTTTTATCCTTTCTGAAAATATGATATAGAGCTGTTTATACTCCGTATTTGGTCTTGATACGTGAGAGCTTTTCGCCCAATGGCTTTGCAAGCAGGAACAGGAACAGCACGTTAGACACCGCATATGACAGTGTATAGGGTATCGCCGAGATAAGAGCCGCGGCATAGAGCTTCACGCTGAAACCCTCGTTGTACCACAGAACTGTCCATATATCCATGAAAAATGAGTATCCCAGACCTGCCATAGCTCCGTAGATAAGCAGTAATACGCGGCTTTTCAGCAGGGGCTTTGAGAGCATACCTGCCAACAGTCCGATAAGTCCCCATGCAAGCATCTGAAATGCAGTCCACGGTCCCTGTCCGAAGTAGAAGTTGGAGAGAACTGCCGAAAGTGAGCCCACAAGAAAGCCAGCCTCGCCGCCCAGATACAGGGCTGTGATGACAGTGAGAGCCGCTATGGGTTTCAGAAAGGGGATAAATCGTCCTGCAAAGCAAAGAGCCGTCATAACAGCAACTATGACCATGCGCCGTGTGCCTGTGGACTTTTTCTCGAATCCTGCCTCAAACAGCACCAGAGACAGCAGGGCTACGGCAAGGGCGATGAGAATATGCCTTTTTTCGTCGAAAAACAGCGCTCCTGCAATGGCTATCGCAGGAATTATCACAAACGGAACTGCTATTCTCACGACGTTTCGGAGCTTCTCGTTTCGTATCAGGAGCATGGCTTATCCTTTCTGCCGTTTCGTAAGCAGAGCTCCACCGCGTCGGCAACGGTGACGGCATTGTCGAAATATCCCCGTGTCATGCGGCTCACGGCTGTTGTGTAGAAGTTGTTTTTGCTGAAAAACTCATTGGGTGTACCTGCCGAGACTATCCTGCCGCCGAAAAACATAGCACACCTGTCCGCACATAATGCCGCAAATTCCACATCATGAGTGACAATGACCACTGTCACGCCTTTTTCTTTCAGCGAGCGGAAAATCTCTATAATGCGCAGCTTAGCTCCTGCGTCCAGACCTTTTGTCGGCTCATCAAGAAGGAGCAGTCTCGGCTTTGAAGACATGACCTTAGCCAGCGCAGCAAGCTGCTGCTCTCCCCCCGAAAGGTCGTAGGGGTGCTTATCCATGAGATGCGAAATATCATAGGGGAGCATCGATACATCGGCATGACATTCTTCAAGCTCCTGACGCACGGTGCTTTTGAGAAATACCGTCTGAACGTCCTGTGGCAGCATTGCAAGGCACTCGCGGTAGAGTGAGCGATTTTTATAGTCTTTCAGCCTTTTCCCGAATACCTTTATCCTGCCGCTGTAGGGTTTGAGAAGTCCTGCTGCCGCTGAAAGTGCGGTGGTCTTTCCCGAGCCGTTTCCGCCAAGTATACAGAATATTTCCTTTTCGTATACCTTAAAGCTGAGTCCGCTGAGAATATCCCTGCTGTCCCGTGTATACCGGAAGCAGACCTCGCTGAACTCCATAGCCGCTGAGTCCGGGTGCTCATACGCAGCCTGCGGCAGTCCGCGAGGAGTGTTTCCGAAGCTGCTCTCAATGAAACTGCGCCCCTCGCGGACTGTAAGCGGACAGCTGCCGCTGCCGCTGAGCTCGGCGTAAAGCCGAGCAGCCGCAGGCATACCGCAGATAATATCGGGACAGCCCTTTAGTGTCGAGATGACCTCTGAGGGCTTGCCGTCGGCAATAAGCTGACCTTTGTCCATAACGAGAAGTCTGTCACACAGGGGCACAACGTCCTCAAGGCGATGTTCAGCCATTATTATCGTAATAGAAAGGTCACTGCAAAGACGTCTGAGAGTTGTGATAAAGTCCACAGCGGCAATGGGGTCAAGCTGAGCAGTGGGCTCATCGAGTATCAGCAGCTCTGGCTGCATTACAAGTATAGAAGCAAGGTTCAGAAGCTGTTTCTGACCGCCGGAAAGCTCCGCAGTGTCCCTGCCGTACCAGTCACCGATACCGAAATAGCTTGCCATTTCAGCTATTCTCCGTGATATTTCATCAGGAGCTGTGCCGAGGTTCTCAAGTCCGAAAGCCAGCTCATGCCACACCTTGTCGGTAACTGTCTGCTGTTCGGGCTTCTGCATAACGAAGCCTATAGCGGAGGCAGACCTTTTTGCAGGCATTTCAGAGAGCTCCGCACCGCCGAAACAGACTGAGCCCTTTTTATCGCCGAGGGGAGTAAGCTCTTTTTTCAGCATACGCAGCAGAGTTGATTTGCCGCTGCCTGTAGCTCCGCATAATACAGCGAACTCGCCCCGTTCAAGGGAAAAGGATATGTCTCTGACAGCAGGCTCTGTGCACTGCGGATATGTAAAGGTCAGACCGCTGACCGCAAGTATTTCCATTTAAGGCTCACCACCAATTCAAGGATAATGGGCATGAGTATCATGAGCCCATATGAGATAAGTCCGAAAACTCCCAGTTTATCGGGAGCTTTAGCCATTATGGACGGGTAGAATCCAAAGCTGAGGGACTTAGCTCCGATAGCTGCACAGGTAATGCCCAGCAGCCCTGTCGTGACCAGCAGAAAAATAATATCCGCCCCTGTGAAGCGGAATCGCCTCATCTGAGTGCGCCTTCCGCAGCCGAAGCCTCTCGCCTCCATGCTGTCGGCAGTTATGATACCGTTTTCCAGCGCCCACGTTACCATTATTGAGAACACCCTCGACTTTCCCTTTATATCGTCTATTATATTGTCGTCCTTGTATAGTCCCATTGCCGTCTGTGCAGCGTTTATCTTCGCGGATTGTCTGCCGAACATGGGGACGAACCTCAGAGCCATTGACAGTACAAGTGACAGCTTCGGGGAGAGAGCTCCTGTGATATAAAGGAGCTTCTCGCTTGTCATTATCTGAGTGAATGAGCGAAGCCAGTACAGCACCCCGATTATCATAGCTGCCGAATTTAAGCCGTACAGCGTGGCTTCAAGAGTTACGGGATTGTGATTCATAACAAAGAGCACGGTCTTTCCATTATGGGATACAAGTGGGTTGGCAAGGGCGAGTATCAGGAACAGTATCAGGAAGAAAAGGTGAGTTTTTATGTGTGAAAGCCTGTTTCTCATAAGGAAGAATGAAACAGCTCCCACCAGAGACAGCGCCATGAGCAGGGGATAGCTGCAAAACATAGCTATGCCAGTCGCGCTCAGGAACCATACTGCTATGACTATGGGGTTATATTCGGAAAAGCTTCTCATTTTTCATATACCTCGTTAATGTCGTGACCTGTCTCGCAGGTGTAGAGCCATTCTATCCTGTCACCGTCAGAGAGCTCATATTCGCCGCAGCCCCGTGAGGGCGTAACTCCGTTCACATGATATACCCAGCCCGATAAGTCGCCGAAATCATACTCATAGATGTAATTTATGCCTGCTATATAGACCATGCCGTGAGCGCCGCCTGCACTGCCTCTGTTTTCCACCTGTATGCCGTAGGTCTGTGCAGCCTCGGTGAGTATGTCAAAGACTGTCTCGCCGCTTTCAAAGTCAAAAGCCGTAGGCGGCAGGATAACGCCGTCCGCAGGGATATACCCGGAATCTGACCTCCCTGCGATAGTGTCACAGCGTATCTCCATAGTTACCGTACCTGCGATGTTCTTTTTTACCTTTTTGCTGCCGCTGTAATAGTCCTCGGCTGACTGAATATCGAGCAGAAGCACAACAGCTATGGCTGCACCTGCAATTATAAGGATAAACAGGTAATTCTTGATGTTTCTTTTGCCTGTGATAAAGACAACAAGGGAGATCACTCCTGCTGATACCATAATGATCAGGATAATAAATGGCTTGTGAGCTTTGCCTTTTGGAGCTTCACCTATCCGCGAAGCCGCTGTTGTTGAAGTGATACTTTCTCCCGAAGTGGATATTGTTCCCGAACCGTCAGCGGCAGAAGTGCCTGTTTTAGCAGTTACTGTAAGGGTTGCAGCTGTTTTCGCCGCAGAAGCTGCAGTTGTTTTTGATGCAGTGGTCACAGCTATGGAAGAAGCCGTAGTCTGAGGCTGTTTTTCGGACTCATGCTGTCCGCTGTCAGCTCCCTCGTTGAGAGCTTCGGGAAGTCTGCGGTTATCCAGCACAAGAAGGGGAGACTTGCCCTCTGTCATACGCCGGAATGCTATCAGGGAGTAAAAAGCCTGAACCGTAGCCGTAGGATTGCTCTCGCCGCCCTTAGTGTGACAGAAGCTGCCGTCATCAAGCCGATACTCGGCTATGCCGTCGATGAGGTCATGACCGTCCTTGATGAATCGTTCATCGTATCTGCAATCTATATTCAGCGCCGATAATGCCGTCAGGACCTGCGATGGGCTCTCGGGATTGGGAGTTCCGAAGCTCTCATAGCCGCCGTTTGGCTTCTGCTTTGCGGATAGGAAATCCATAGCTCTGTCCACAGCCGAAGAAACATCACCTCTGCCGATATGGGGCGCAAGAGCCTGCACTGTCATGGCTGTGACGTCAATATCACCGTGTTCTCCGAACAGAGCCCAGCCTCCGTCGCCGTACTGCATTGTCAGTATAGAATCCACCACAGAATCCGCAGTAAATTTTGAACAGGTGTAGCCGTTGTTAAGCACATGAAGTCCGTATATCCAGCTCATCATGCCCTGCTCGCCGATTGAGCTGTCAAGAATATCGGTTATATAGCTGTTCTCACTTCCTGCCGCCGCCAGTCCGAGGGCGTATTTCTCGCGTGAAGTCGCTGAGAGTACGTTACTGCTTGAAAGATAGTTTGAGAGAGAACGCTCATAGGCAGAAAGGTCGGTATATCCGTACTGACTGAGTGCAAGGGCATACCAGTCGGAAGTGGTGCCGGCACCCTCTGCTATTTCGCCGCTGAGCCATTCATCTATGCTGCCTGCGCCGCAATGACTTAGTTTATAATCAACGATACCGCCGATAAGGTCACTGACCTCTTCGGCGGTATGCTCGCTGCACTGAGCTTCCACAGGGACACAGCACAGTGATAATACTAATGAAAGTACAATGCACAGGAAGCCTGTGAGTACCTTATTCCTCATTCTTTCTTCTCAGAGCAAAGGCTGTAGCAGCAGCGCCCGCAAGTCCGAATACAGCCAGACCTGCACCCTTGACACCTGTCTTTGGAGAGTTTGATCTTGCTGCTGTGGTAGTCTTTGCAGTTGTCTTTGAAGTTGTTGCAGTTGTCGTAGTTGTAGTGGCAGCAGTTGTTGTTGTTGTTGTTGTTGTTGTTGCTTCGGTCAAGGTGGTTGTTACAGCAGACTCACCGTTTACATTTACTATGTAAACAGGGGGAACTATATTTACGCTTGAGCCGACAGCACTGATAATGTTTTTGCCGCTCTCAGTGAGCTTTATTGTGGCTTTTCCCTCAGAATCGGTCTTGTACTCGGTTTCCTTGCCGTTTACAGTGATCGAAGCCCCTTCGAGAGCCTTTGATTTAGGTGCATAGTTCTCATCGAAATATACATATGAAAGTGTCAATGTGACCTCGGAATCAGCGCCCTTTTCGCCGCCGTCCTTAGCATCGAAATAACTGTAGTTATAGTTATAGTCCTTTGGATCGGGATAAACGAAAGCCTGCAGCTGGTCGTTGTTTTTCACTTCATCTGTAAGTCCCATAGCCATATTGTCATTTACATAGTAGCCATAGCTGCCGCCGTTCTCAACGCCCCAGAGCTTGTCAAGACCGAGTCCCCACTGTCCTGCAGAGGACTTATAGCCTGCTGCTGCGCCGCCTTCATATTTATTCTCATGAGCGATATAGAGCGCATCGTTGACAGTGAGCTTGCCGTCACTGTCAATATCGGTAACGGTGACAGGCTCCTGAACGAGTACGAGGTCCTTTTTGTCGTCGGTAATTGTAACATATACCTTAGTTTCGTCAGCAGCGAATGAAGTCATACAGACAGCTGAACATGAAATAAGCAGAGCAGCTGCCATTGCGATTGTCTTTTTCATAAAAAGCAACTCCTTATTATAATGTGCAGGACAATAAAAAAAGCCTTTCCGCAGTGCGAAAAGCGCAGCAAAAAAGCTCCACAGAAAGCCTGTAAAGAGTTTTTCAGGCATCGTTTTTCACTGTCCAAAAACGTGTATTACCCATTGTCTGACGAGCGATCCGACTATACGGCAGTGACTGCTGCGACGGATTTTCACCGTACTTCCCTCAGTTTCAGACAAAAGTATTATATCACAAAAGCATTAAAAAAGCAAGAGGCGCTGAGAAAAAGTTAATTTATTATTAATATTGTAGGGGAGGAATGATTGATGTGCAAATATGTAAAAAATAAAATTATATCTCAGCTCTTGCAATGAGGAGAAATATGTGGTAAAATATTATACGTGATATGTCCCAATAGCTCAGTAGGATAGAGCGACTGCCTCCTAAGCAGTAGGCCGGAGGTTCGACTCCTCTTTGGGACGCTGAAAGCTCTCCGATCATGGTCGGGGAGCTGTTTTTTTACTCTGAATATTTATTTTTTCCAAAAAGCCTTGACTTTTTCCGTTTATAGGTATATAATTTATAGCGCTGAATAAAGGCGTTTACGGTTGAAACAGAGATAAAATGGAGAAGATTATGGAAGATTTTGAAATTTTTCTGAGCAGACTTGCCTCTGAGGAAAAGCTCTATGAGGAGACTGCAAAAAAGCTTGGCGCTGCGGATATAACGGACAGATATACACTTTCGGGAGCTATTGCACAAAAGGGGGCTCCTGCATCATACAAGGTCTATATTTCCGATGAAGATATAGATAATTCTGCAATTGACGATATAAAGTCGGCATTTACAGATGCTGCCGAGGAAAATCCTGAGATCAGCGTTGAGTTTATTTCCGACGAGTTCCTCAACCTCATCGACGATAAGGCAAGGATCACAGCGGAAAGCAAGCCGAGGACCCTTGTCCACAGGGACGGCGATCTTCACCCGACAGTACATATCTGGATGATAAAGCGCCGTGACGGCGGTATATTTGTGCTTTTACAGAAGCGCTCCCATGAAAAGGACATCAATCCCGACTGCTATGATGTTTCTGCGGCAGGTCATGTTTCACAGGGGGAGGAGTTCCGTCATACTGCTCTTAAAGAGGTCCGCGAGGAGCTGGGGCTTGATATTGACAGAAGCCAGCTTGAATTCATAGGACTTAAAAAGGCAGAGTTCAAAAAGGACGGCATAGATGATAACGAGCTTGTGGCAGTATATATCTGCCGTGAGCATATCGAGATAGAAGACCTTACTCTCCAGTCATCTGAGGTATCTGAGGTTTGCTGGGCTGAGATAGATGAGCTTCTCTCGGTAATGAAGTATGAGGATATTCCTAATTGCATCTCACTTGACGAGCTTGACATGATAAAAAAAGCAGTATTCTGATCTTAATGCTTATAATGAAAAAAGGCGTGATTGCTCACGCCTTTTGTTTTTATTCAGCTGTTGCTGCTGCACCGCCGCCGTCAGCAGGTGGAGTTACAGGAGTTTCAGTGCCTGTGCCTGAACCGCCGCCCTCGGGTGGAGTTACAGGAGTTTCAGTGCCTGTGCCGGTGCCGCCGCCCTCAGGTGGAGTTACAGGAGTTTCGGTGCCTGTGCCTGTTCCGCCGTTGGGATCAATGGTAGGGACTTCTCCGTTCGGATATGTGGTAAGCTCACCTGTGCCGCCTGTATAGCCGCTTACAACAGATGTTGTAGTGGTGGGGGTATAAGTGTTGAGCTGACCTGAGAAATTTCCGGAGGGTATCTTCTGTCCCTTGAAGAAGCCGTTTCCGGAGGTAAAAGTTATAGTATATTCGGATTTTTTTACTCTTGTAACTGTAGTTGTACGCCTGGTCTTTGAGGTTACGATATCATTTGTGGCAGTAGTAGATACAGCGGCAGCAGGACCTGTTCCCTGCGGTTCCTGCTTGTAAATGCTCTCACGTCCGAAGCTTGATATCATTTTTTCTGACGGAGTAATTGGAAACATTACGAAAAAAGTAAGAATAACAGCTGTAAGTGCAATAAAACAGCCGCACGAAACGAGGGTTATCTTGGTGGATCTTTTCAGATTGCTGAAAAAGCCGTTTCCTCTGCTCATGTAATAAACACTCTCCTGTACATAAATATGTATTTATTATACTACTGATGTCGTAAAAAGTCAAGCTATCGTATGAGTGTTTGTGTGAAAGTATGATGAAAAATGCTTGATTTTCTTTGCTTTTGATGATCGGGATTGACAATTCCACGGCAGAATGCTATAATTACTTAAATTAATAAAAACTTCACAGGAAAGGAACAATTATGATAGTACAGATACACGACAAACCTCAGAAAAAAGCCATATCACGCAATATCCTTGAAGCGTTGAAGGAATGGTTCGAGGTTGACGGATCAAGAGAGCGGTATATTGAGGAAAGTGCTGACATGATATTTTTTGCAGCTGAGGAGAATGGTGAATATACAGGCTTTCTCTGCCTTAAAGAGACTGGCAATGCTACGGTAGAGCTTGCCGTTATGGGAGTCCTCAAGCCATATCACCGCAAAGGTATAGGACGTGAGCTTGTGGAATGTGCTAAAGAAGCAGCAAAATTTCTGGGATATTCATTCATGCAGGTAAAAACCGTTCAAATGGGAAAATACGAAGATTATGACAGAACTAATCTGTTTTATATCGGCTGCGGCTTCAAGGAATTCGAGGTATTTCCCGATTTATGGGACGAAGCAAATCCCTGCCAGATATACGTGATGTCCCTTTGAAATGATGAATGATACAAAAACAGCCTTCCACTGTGGGAAGGCTGTATTTTTTTATTTCTTTTTCAGTTTAGCCATTTTGTATACAAACAGCTCTAATGAGATAAGTGCGATCACAGCCGCACCTGCGATAAGCCCTACCTTGAGCAGTCCGCTGCTGTTCTTGTCATCTTCGTCATCATCGTCGTCTCTGCTTGCCTTTGTGGTCTTTGCAGTAGTTTTCTCGGTCTTTGTTTTCTTGGATTTTGTAGTGGTCGCTTCTTCCTTGTCGGACTTTTTGCCGTTAGTATGAGCTGTAACAACGATACCCTCGTCAGTCGCCTCCTGAGCTGTGAAGCCTGCCAGCCATGCAAGTGAAGCGTTCCAGTTGATAGTACACTCGTTTACAGACCATGCTTCGATATTGTCAAGATAGCATTTCTGAGGCGGTATCTCACCCTTTTTCCAGCCTGAGCCCTGTACCCACGGATCCTGCATACCCGAGTTCGGACCGCCGCACATAACGCCGTTCGGTGCCTTAGGGAAGGCCTCGTCGATCTGCCTTGCCCAGTAGCGGTGGTGAGGATATTCTATGGCATGAGTGCCGTAGCCTGTAACGTATGAGTAATCCATAGCATTTCTGCCGAGGATATAGTCCATTCCGCCGATAGCACCGTCAAGGTAGATGTCGTCATCTGTGAGGAGATAAGCATAAGCCATAACAATAGCGTTATCTGTTACAAAAGAGTTTGAGCCCCAGATATAGCCCTCGTCGCTGTCGTTGTAGCTGAGAGTGCTCTGCCCGTAGGGAACACCGTAGCCCTGATTTTCTTCAAGAGAGATAAAGCTGTCAGCCGCGGAAACGATAGCTTCCTGTATTATCTCAGCGTCGCCCTTGTCGAATTTATCGGTATTGAGAGCCGCACTCAGGGTAGCGAGACCGCCTGTGTTGCCCCAGTCGAAGCTTCCAACTGTATCAACGCTTTCGCCTCCGCCCAGAGACTGCGGCATATCAAGAAAGAATTTATTCTCCGCAGCTTCGTCGTAATAGTCCTCGTCGCCTGTTGTGATGAACAGCTCCAGAGCTGCCCAGCAGAATTCGTCCTCGACATCTGTATCGCCGTAGGCACCGCCTCCTACGGATTCATCAAGAGGCGCGTACATATCGGGGTGCTTTTTGGCAGCCTCGAATGCGTTCTTTGCAGCTTCCAGACACTGTTCAGCAAAACCACTGTCGTGGTCCTTCCAAAGACGAGCAGCCTGAGCTCCGCAGGCAGCCAGATTGAGAGTAGCCGCAGTCGTCGGAGGCTTTACGATACGCTTCATATCATCGTCAGCAGGAGCGATGCCGAGTGCTGTCCACTTCTCGTCATGAGCCTTGTGGTAAGCCATACCCTTGTATTCGCCGCTTTCGACTATCATTTTCAGCATCCATTCCATTTCCCAGCGAGCTTCGTCGAGAAGGTCGGGAGTGCCGTTTGTATTTTCGGGAAGGAGCATCGTACCGTCGCCGTAAACATTTTCAAAGCCGTATTTTAACGCTGTTTCATACTGGTTCTGCATGAGCCAGAGGGAGAATCCGCCGTTTACAACGTATTTGCCGTGGTCGCCTGCATCGTACCAGCCGCCTGTAACGTCTATGGAGCCGCTGCTGCCGCTGTATCCCCATGTCTGCTCTATTTCAGCCATATCCTTTGGGTGACCTGCTGCACGTGCGAGCTCAGAGGTCTCGCCCGAGGAAATGAAATCGCTCTCTATCTCGATACCGCTTCTGTTCTGATAGAAGTAGTTCAGAGAATCGTAAAGCAGGCTGGAATACTTATCAGAGCCGCATATTTCAAAGTCACGGCTTTCAGAACCGTCTTCAGATTCGATATGATATGTACCCTCTTTGTCAAGGTCGGTGAAGTCAATGATATGAACTTCATCGTCTGAGTCCTTATCGTGTCCGAATGGAGTGCTTTTGCCTTCGTACACGGTCTTGCCGGATTCATCTATTACCTCGAAATCAACAGGCTTTGATGAATCGCTGAGAAGAGTAGCTCTCTTAGCTCTTTGGGGGAAGTAGCATACCTGATTGGTGAGTATCCCTGCACGCTCCCAGACCTCAGCCTCTGGGTAGTCGTTTTCGTCGCTTGTAAGGTCGACGAGTGACATATTATCGAATTTTATCTCTGTGCCTACAGGGAAGCAGTCGCCGTTTGTGTACTGACCGTCGCCGCCTAAGTGGAAAGCCCATTCCGCAACTTCAAGCGATTTGTCGGCTGTAAATGTTACATCGACCTTTTTTGTCTCGTTTTTGCTTATCTGGATGCAGTCCCATGTGCTGTTGAAATCAGGTCCGCCGTCAGCCGTCATGTTATGCCATATTTCCACATCGCCGTCGAGGTTGCCTATTTTTGTGTAATACTTTCCGCTCTCTGAGGGGGTTATCTCGTAGGAGACCTTATACTTGTGTCCCGAAACTATCCTGAGCCCTCTGTGTCTGAACTGACAGTCCCAGCGATCCTCGCCGCCTCTTGAAGCTCCGCCCGGGTTGACAATAGTCACGGTGTACGCGCCCTTGTCGATCTTGAAGTCCATTTCTCCGGGAGCAGACTCTACAATGTGCCACGGGAGTCCGACTTCGCTTTCAAAGTCTGTCTGTCCAAGCTGCTGACCTGCATTCGCGTTGAGGGGAGCGAACTGAGTTGCAGCAGGACATAATGCGCCTGCCGCAACGACAACAGCAGCAAGAGCCGAAACAGCTCCGGAAGCATTGTTTTTTTTCTTTTTCATGCTTTAAACCTCCGTTTTCTGCAATTTTTCCACTATATACTTTAATACTTTTTATATTTGTTGTAAAGCACAGCAATAGAAAATTTACAAATTATCCCTACAAAACGGCATTTTGCTCATATTCATAGCCTGTGCTGAAAATATTTCGGCTATTTAGACTATTTCCGCAAAATATGCCCGAAATGTCCTAATTCAGCAATTTGTGGACTTGATTTATTTTTTTAGTTGTGATATAATTAAATTCGTGTGGATTATCTGTGATTACTTTTTTAATAGGAGTTATGGTATGAGCCATATTTTTTACATTATGGGCAAGAGCTCTTCGGGAAAGGATACCATTTACAGCCGTATCCTCGAAGATTCAGAGCTTATCCCCATTGTTCTCTACACTACCCGTCCCATTCGTGCAGGTGAGCGCGAGGGCGTTGAATATCACTTCGTTGATGATGAACGCTTCAACGCCATGAGGGACAGTGGTGAGGTAATAGAATGGCGTACATATGATACAAAATGCGGTAAATGGACATATTATACCGCAAAAGACAGTATCAGCACCGACAGGGGGGACCGGATCGGTATCGGTACGCTGGAATCTTACCTGAAAATAAGAGAATGCCTCGGTGCTGAGGTATTGGTGCCTGTTTACATTGAAGTTGACGACGATATAAGATTTCTCAGGGCAGTGGAAAGAGAAAAAAAGCAGTCAGCCCCGAAGTATGCTGAGCTGTGCCGGCGGTTTCTTGCTGATAACGAGGATTTTTCCGATAAAAAGCTCAGTGAGGCAGGGGTAACACATCGTTTTTCTAACAACGGCAGCCTTGATGAGTGCCTGTCGGCTGTAAAAAAATATATATCTGATTTTTGTAATTGATCTATGTGGTTTCCGCTGTAAGCGGAATTAGGGAGGTTTATTGTGAGTTCGGAAATTAATTACTGCGAGTGCGCCAAGAGAACTATGATAATAGGCGGCGGCGTAGCCTGTGAAATGCTTCTCAAGGAGATATTCAACGCTCAGAAGTCGCCGTATACCGATGATAAGTATTCGGCTCAGTTCAATCCTGTGTGCATTATCGACAACGATTTCAAAAAGGTCGGAAAGGAGATAATGGGGGTCAAGGTCGTTGGACGAGAAGATGATATCGTAAAATACGCTAAGGAGTTGGAGATAGAGCAGCTTATTCTTGCTATCCCGTCACTTACTTCTGATGAACGCAAAGCTGTCATTGACATATGCAACGAGACTAAGCTGCCCCTCAAGATAGTTCCTTTCATAGGTACTCTTATCCTTGATGATTCGGCAACTCTGCTTGGTCAGGTACACGATATAAAGGTGGAGGAGCTCCTCGGACGCGATCCTATCAAGTTCGATAATAAGGATATAAGAAATTTCATCAGCGGCAAAAGATGTATGGTAACAGGCGGCGGCGGAAGCATCGGCTCAGAGCTTGTCCGTCAGATAGCTAAATATAACCCTGATCAGATAATTATCGTTGATATTTACGAGAATAATGCCTACGAGATACAGCAGGAGCTTGTTATGGAGTACGGTGAAAATCTCCGCCTTGTGACTCTTATAGCTTCTGTTCGTGATTATTACCGTATGAACCAGATATTTGAGAAGTACAAGCCTGAGATAGTTTTCCATGCCGCTGCACATAAGCACGTACCGCTTATGGAGGCTTCTCCCATGGAGGCTATCAAGAATAATGTCATAGGAACATTCAATGTGGCTACTCTTGCGCAGTATCATGATGTAAAGAAGTTCGTTATGATATCTACAGATAAGGCTGTAAACCCCACTAATGCTATGGGCGCTTCAAAGCGCTGCTGTGAGATGATAGTTCAGTATCTTTCTCAGCAGCATGAGGGTACAACTGAGTTCGTAACTACCCGTTTCGGAAATGTACTCGGCTCAAACGGTTCTGTTATCCCTCTTTTCAAGAAGCAGATAGAGCAGGGCAAGCCAGTAACTGTTACACATGAGGACATTATACGCTATTTTATGACTATCCCCGAGGCTGTAAGCCTTGTTATGGAGGCTGCTGCAATTGCTCACGGCGGCGAGATATTCGTTCTTGATATGGGACAGCCTGTAAAGATAGTTACTCTTGCCGAGAATCTTATCAGAATGTACGGCAAGGTGCCTTATAAAGATGTTCCTATCGTATTTACAGGGCTCCGCCCCGGCGAGAAGATAAAGGAAGAGCTGCTTATGGACGAGGAGGGGCTGCAAAAGACCTCAAATAAGCTCATTTTCATAGGCAAGCAGATAGATATCGACGAGGAGCATTTTGCTTCACGTCTTAAAAAGCTCAGAGATGCTGCACAGCTTAATGATGAAGATGTAGCAATAACTGCTCTTCACGAAATGGTGCCTACATTCATTACTCCCGAGGAGTTCAACAGAAGGCAGAGAGAAAAGAGCAAAGTAACCGAATAATGATATAAATGCATCGGAGTTTGTGCTTCGGTGCATTTTTACGTTGTAATTATTGTAAAATTTTTTGCGTATCTTGTATATGATAAGCGGCGGCAGCCCCAGTCTTTTTCGCGTAAAAAGTATTGCAGAGCAGAAAAATTTATGCCGCGCAGCTTGCTATTCCGAAGCATATATGTTATAATTATTTATGATTAATCATTTTTTTCTGGAGATGATGATATTTTGACATCTTTTTACAGCCTTACTGAAGAGGCTTCGGATATAATTACTGCGGAGGCTTCGGCTGACACAACAAATGAGGTCATCGGAAGTATTCAGGAATCCGTAGAAAAGACCTCGGGACTTTTCAATGACGGACTTGGCTATATACAGAAGGTACTACCTACTGTAATAATAGCTCTTGTTATTCTTATAGTGGGCATACTTATCTCAAAGCTCATTGCAAAGATAGTGGGCAAGGCAGTCTCAAAATCTAATGTAAACGGTGCGGCTAAAAGCTTTCTTGTATCGCTGATAAAGATAATTCTCTATATTGCAGTCATAATCATGGCACTGTCGGTGCTGAACGTTCCTATGTCATCAATTATAACCATACTTGGTGCAGCAGGTCTTGCTATCAGCCTTGCGCTGCAAAGCTGTCTTTCAAATCTCAGCGGCGGTTTTATCATACTTTTTACTAAGCCTTTCGTTGCAGGCGACATCATAGAGCTTGAAGAATCAGTCGGAACAGTCCGTGACATCGGGATATTTTACACTAAGATAGTAACGTTTGACAACAAGACGATATTTATACCAAACGGCAAGGTGACTGACGCCAAGATAATCAATTACACCGAGACTCCCACAAGACGTATTGATCTTACATTCGATATAAGCTACAGTGCTGATTTCAGCAAGGCACATGATCTGATCCTTGATATTATATCGAATGAGAAGCTGATACTAAAAACTCCCGAGCCGATAGTTCGCATGAGCGGTCATAATAACAGCTCGATCTCCATTGATGTTCTCGTCTGGGTAAACAATGCAGATTATCTCACAGAGCGATACAATATGAATGAGGCAGTGAAGGCTGCCTTTGATGAGAACGGCATTGAGATACCGTTCCCACAGCTGGATATTCACGTAAAGGATAAGAACTAATGGCTGAAAACAAGCAGAAAAAAGCTTCTGCAAAAAAAGCAGAGAAAAAATCTCATTTATGGCTGTGGATACTGATATTGCTCGGAATATGGTGGCTGAATAATTTCACGCTGAAAAATACAGAGACCTCCATTACCTCCGAAAAAGTCAGCAGCAAGGTCAGATTTGCGGTCATCAGTGACCAGCACGCCACAAAGCACGGCATAAAGAATGATACCATTGTGCAGAGTATTAAAGACGCTTCACCTGACATTGTTTTTATGCTTGGTGATATGTATACCAGAAAAAGTGAGTGGGAGCTGATACAGAAGCCCATAGATCTTACCAGAGACTTAGTGTCAGCAGGCTATCCCGTGTACTGCGTTACAGGTGAGCACGATACCGACGAGCGGTATATTTCCGAGCTCGGTAAGGCAGGAGCCCATGTTCTCAGCTATGATGAGGAGACGGTTGATGTCAATGGCAGCAGACTCCATATAATGGGGATCGATAATGTGTATTACAGTCCGACATTTGACCTGAATACAGCTTTTTCTCTTGACGACAGCAGTTATAATATTCTGCTTGCACATATCCCGAATTATGAAAAATTTGCAGAATTCGGCGCAGACCTTACGCTTTGCGGAGATACACACGGCGAAATGGCGCAGCTGCCTTTCGGCGGAGGTCCGCTGTATTGTTCGGATAAAAAGCTTTGGCTGCCGAAGCTTCTCCACAAGAAAGAGAAAATATATGACAAGGGTTTCTTTGACTATGAGGGCGGAACGATGTTCATTACCTCGGGTATAGGAGTCTATCCTGCACCTGTGCGTTTCAACAACCGTCCCGAAGTAGTCATTATGGATATAAGACCAAAGGGGTGAAACATATGAGTAAAATCACAGATATCGCTGTTATAGGGGGCGGCGCGTCGGGACTTGCAGCTGCTATCGAGGCAAAAAACGTCATGCCGAAGGCAAGAGTCGTTATCCTTGAAAAGCTTGACCGTGTAGGCAAGAAGCTCCTTGCAACAGGAAACGGCAGATGTAATCTCAGCAATACGGATATGAGTCCGCAGCATTATCATGGCAGTGTGAAAAACATCATGCGCATAATCAACGGGACTCCTATGGCTAAGGAATTCTTCGGCAGTATTGGTGTTGTCTGCTCTGCTGATTCAAAGGGAAGGATATATCCGCGCAGCAACAGCGCAGCAACGGTTCTGAATGCTCTCCGTTTACGTGCTCAGGAGCTTGGTATCATTGAGCGATGCGGCTTTGAGGCGAATTTCATAGAAAGTACGCCAAACTGCTTCAGAATATCTTCAGAAAAGGGTGAGAAGTATCCCTGCAAGCGTGTTATCGTTGCAGCAGGCGGTTATGCAGCTCCGCAGTTCGGAACTGACGGAAGCGTAATAAGGCTTCTCCGCAGCAATGGCTGTCATACGACGAAGATATGCCCTGCTGTAGCGCCTTTGCGAGTCCGCCCCGAGCTTCTCAAGGGACTGAAGGGAGTCCGCGCAAAGGGAAGGGTAACGGCTATTTCCGCTGGCAGGATACTCAAGGAGGAAACAGGAGAGATACAGTTCACCGAGAGTGCTCTGTCGGGTATCTGCGTTTTCAATATGGCTCATCTTATCTCGAAATACGATGGCAAGCTGACGCTTCGTCTTGACCTTGCTTCTGATATGGATACTGAGCAGCTTGTGGGTTATCTCCGTATAATCCAGTATCAGCGCAGCAATTGTACCTTAGAGGAGCTCCTTACAGGACTATTTGTCCGTAATCTGGCATTTTATCTTACGAAACGCGCTCTTGGAAAGCCGCTTACAGAACAGATCTCAGCTCTTAAAGAAGCCGACCTGCGAACTATAGCACAGCTTATTAAGAATCTGGACTTTGAAGTTCTCGGCAGTGCGTCATGGAAAGAAGCACAGGTAACGTCCGGAGGAATAAGCGGCGACTGTGTAGATGAGCAGCTCCAGCTGAGAGGCGCTAAGGGCATATTCCTCTGCGGCGAGATACTGGACGTTGACGGTGACTGCGGCGGCTACAATCTTCAGTGGGCGTGGTCATCAGGTATCATGGCAGGCAGATGCTGTGCAAATTCTCTGAGAGGAGAGCTCTTATGATAAGAGTCGGAGGTATCAGAACTTCACTTGATACAGACTTTTCAAAGCTTGAAGAAATATGTGTTAAGAAGCTTAAAATAAACCGTGAAAGACTTATAAGCGTAAGACTTGCAAAAAAGTCCGTTGACGCAAGAAAAAAGAGCGACGTTCATTTTCTAATATCACTGGATATTGAGGCAAAGAGCGAGGAAAAGCTTCTGAAAACGCTGAAAAATGCCTTAAAATACGAAAAGCCGTTATATAATATAACCGCTGTTACAAATATGAAGTATCGTCCTGTTATTGTCGGCTTCGGACCTGCCGGTATGTTTGCGTCACTTGTTCTTGCAATGGCAGGTGCAAAGCCTGTAGTCCTCGAAAGAGGCGGTGATGTGGACTCACGAGTAAAGGCAGTTGAAGAATTTCAGTCAGGCGGAAGGCTCGATACCGAGTGCAATGTGCAGTTCGGCGAGGGCGGAGCAGGTACATTTTCCGACGGCAAGCTGACAACAGGCATCAAGGACAGGCGTATCGGCTGGATACTTGAAAGGCTTGTGGAGTTCGGAGCTCCCGATGAGATACTGTATCTTGCAAAGCCACATATCGGCACAGATAAGCTCCGCGGAGCTGTAAAGTCGCTGAGAGAGAGAGTTACAGCTCTCGGCGGAGAGGTAATATTCAATGCTAAATTCTGCGGCTTTGAAGCCGAAAACGGCTCCATATCCGCGGTCAAGTATGCAAAAGAGGAAAAAAAATACTCAATCGATACGAAAAGTGTCATTCTTGCAACAGGTCACAGTGCAAGGGACGTTTTTGAGCTGCTTTATAAAAATGATATTTCACTTTCACAGAAGAGCTTTTCTGTGGGAGTTCGTGCGGAGCACCTGCGCACCGATATAGACAAAGCAATGTATGGCGATTTTGCAGGGCATAAAGCATTGAAAGCTGCCGATTACAAGCTGGCTGTACATCTTCCCAACGGGCGCACACTCTACACGTTTTGTATGTGCCCGGGAGGCTATGTTGTGGCTGCTTCTTCTGAGGAGGGCAGGCTTGCTGTCAATGGCATGAGCTGTTTTGCCCGTGACGCTGAGAATTCCAACAGCGCTCTCCTCGTAAATGTTGGTCCCGAGGATTACGGCAGCGACCACCCTTTGGCTGGAATGTACTTTCAGCGTGAACTTGAGGAAAAAGCTTTCAAGGCAGGCGGCAGTGATTATCACGCACCTGCGGCGGTCCTTCGTGATTTCATGGAGGGGCGCGTCAGCGAGAGCTTCGGCAGAGTAAAGCCTTCATATCGTCCCGGTGTGAGATTTGCAGCTCCCGAAGATTTTCTTCCCGATTTCGTGTGTCAGTCACTTAAAATGGGAGTAACCGAAATGGGAAAGAAAATAAAGGGCTTTGATGACGGTGATACAGTCCTGACAGGAATAGAGAGCAGAAGCAGCTCTCCTGTGCGCATAAACAGGGGGGAGGATATGCAGTCTCTGTCGCTGAGGGGACTATTTCCCTGCGGCGAGGGTGCAGGCTATGCAGGAGGTATTATTTCTGCGGCAGTTGACGGCATGAAATGCGCGGAGGCTGTCTGTCAAAGAATGGAAATTTGTGAGGAATAAATTATGAAGATAGCATATCTTTCAAAGGGCGCAATGTATATCTGCAATAATGGAAAGGTCAGTCAGCTTCCGTGTGAAAGAGCTGATAAGTACGCGGATACGGTCAATGAGATAAACAAGAACAAGGCATGGAAGCACAGCGGCAGAGGTGCTGAATTCATGGGAGCTGTTGAGCACTATGAGGACGCTTCAAAAAATACACACATTTTTGGTATTACACCTGTTGATAACGGTTTCCTCTATTCGGCTGTATTTGGAGAAATGGGCGCTATATACAGGAAAAATGCCGACGTGCCGAAAGCTCCCGAGGGACATATCTACACGGGAATGAACAGCCGGATAAGCCATATCTGCTTTCGGGACGGCAAAATTGCCGCTATCATGAACGATCATCTCGCGGTATTCGATGAACGCGGAGACTATGATGAGATAACCGACGGTCCGTCCGCAGAGAGCTATCCTTTCTGGTCTGCTGACGACAACAGGATACTGTGCTCTACTGTAGGCTTTGTAATGGACGGCTACAGCGGTGTTTCACCAAGCTCAATCATAGCTGTGGACACTGAAGCAGGCAGAATGGACGAGCTTTTTGCTGAGGAGGAAAACGACCTCATAAAGCCGAAAAATGATTCAGACGGCAATTACTATTTCATTCGTCAGCCATACAAAGAGTCTAAACCTCAAAAAGAACCTATATTGAAATCTGTACTTCTTTTCCCTTTGAGACTTATCAAGGCTATAGTCGGTTTTCTTAATGCATTCAGTGTACTATTCGGCGGTGAGCCTCTGAGAAAAAATCAGCAGAGAGGCGATGTCAAGACAAAGAATAAGTCTCCGCGAGAGCTTTACTTTGAGGGAAGGCTTCTTGAAGCTGAGAAAAACGAAAAGGAAAATGCAGAGTCAGGTGACAAAAATCCAAGTATACTGCCGAGAAGCAGAGTACTTGTCAAGAAAGCTCCCGACGGCAGTGAAACTGTTATAAGAAAGGGTGTGCTTGACTATACCTTCAGCGATGAGGGGATAGTTTATTCAAACGGTAAGGAGATAATCCTTATTGAAAACGGCGGAGAGGAAAAAGTCATCGCAAAGGCTTCATTTGCGGATAATCTTATCATACTAAAATAAAAAATTATAAGGAGGCTTAATATGAAGATCAATGTAATTGGCGGAGAAATGGACAGACGCGAGATCGATGAGTACATAAAGTACGCAGGACAGAAATACGTCGGAAGACAGATAGGCGAGCTGGATATAATTATAGACGGCGAATTTGTCGATTTGCAGGTACACTTTAAGGACACGGATTTTCAGAGAGCCTACCGCTCAGCTGATTACCTTGTGAACTCAATGGAAAAGCTCAACGACGCAAAGCAAAAGGAGTTTTCAGAAAAGAAACGTCACAAGGTCTAAGGAGAAATAAATGAATTTAACTAATATCGGCACAGTCAGGGATATACTTGCTCGGCACGGATTCAGCTTCTCGAAGGGGCTGGGACAGAATTTTATCGTCAATCCCGATATATGCCCTAAAATAGCTGAAAACGGCAATGCACAGGAGGGCTTCGGCGTACTTGAGATCGGTACAGGTATCGGCGTTCTGACAGCTGAGCTTGCTAAACGTGCAGACAAGGTAACGGCTGTGGAGATCGATGCAAGACTTCTTCCGATCCTTGCAGAGACTCTTGAGGATTTCGACAACGTAAAAATAATCAATGAAGACGTGATGAAATGCGATCTTCATAAGCTTATTGACGATGAGTTCAGCGGACTCAGGGTAGCGGTATGCGCAAATCTGCCATACTACATTACATCTCCCATAATCATGATGCTGCTGGAGAACAGACTTCCTATCGAATCCATAACGGTAATGGTGCAGAAGGAGGCTGCGCAGCGCCTTTGCGCAAAGGTGGGTACACGTGATTCGGGGGCTATCACCGTGGGAGTAAATTACTACGGTACGGTCAAGAAGCTCTTTGACGTATCAAGGGGCAGCTTTATGCCTGCGCCTAATGTGGATTCGGCAGTTATAAGGATAGACCTGAATACTGAGCACAGGCTTGACGAGGAAAGCGAACACTTCTTCTTCAAGGTCGTCAAGGCAGGCTTTTCACAGCGTCGAAAAACTCTTGCAAACTCTCTTTCCTCTGTTATGGGCTTACCAAAAGAAAAAGTGTATTCGGCTCTGAAAGAGCTTGGACTGCCCGAGGCTGCACGTATCGAGCAGCTTGATATGGAGCAGCTTATAGCTTTTTCGGCAGAGCTTCAAAAATAATCTTAAATCTGAAAGGCTGGATTTAATGAATATAGCAGTTTTTTCTGTCACTGAAAACGGCAGGCAGCTTTCCATGCGTGTGGCGGAAGCTCTTGGTGCAGATCATAGGGTGAGCCGTTACTGCTTTCACAAGCATACCGACGATAATGCGGCAGTTTTCTGGAATATGGGCAGCATGGTAGGCCGTCTGTTCGAGCGTTCCGATGCATTTATTTTTGTGTGCGCCTGTGGGATAGCAGTTCGTGCTTCTGCGCCATATCTTGGCACTAAGCCCGATGATCCTGCAATAATAGTCATGGACGACAGCGGACATTTCGTTATACCTGTTCTTTCGGGGCGTATAGGCGGAGCTAACCATCTTGCTGAGGTATTGGCAGATTCTCTTGGCGTTACCGCTGTAATAACTTCGTCAGAGGAAGATACGGTCAGCTTTTCTCTGGAGCGCTTTGCAGCTGCAAATGATCTGATAATATGCGACAGCAAGGCGGCTAAAGAAGTATCGGCAGCTGTACTTCACGACGAGAAGATAGGCTTTTTCAGTAATTACAGGCATAGCGGACTGCCTGAAGAGCTGACTGAGTTCGGTGTGTGCAGGACAGGCATCTGTGTTGATGCTGAAACCGATGTGAAACCATTTGATGTCACGGTAAATCTTATTCCCAAGAATATAGTTCTTGGCATAGAATGTTCAGCAGAGACTTCTGCGGAGGCTATAGAAAAGGCTGTGTATGAAAGTCTTGAAGGGATAGATATAAGGCGCATACGTGATATTATTTCAGAAGATGAAGTACCTGAGCTTAAATGCTTCTGTGAAAAAAATAGTATTTCTTTGAGAATATGCGGATCTGCTGAATCTGACAGCGGCAAAGCTATGTGTGAGGAAATGGCTGTGATGTGCAGCGGCGGTAAGCTCATCATAGGAGAAAATGAACATAACGGAATAAATATTGCGGCTGCAGAGGCTCCTGTATTTCTTGATTTTGAGAGAAAGAGCTGAAGCCCATGAAAGGTGTGTGCGAGTATGATAACCCTTGTGACAGGCGGAACAAAGTGCGGAAAATCAGGGTATGCCGAGAAACTGATAGACAGACTCAGCTGCCCTAAGTACTACATTGCAACGAGTAACCCCGTAGGCGATGACGCACAAGAGGTCATTGCAAAGCACATGAAGATGCATACCCAGAAGAAATATGCTGCAATAGAGTGTCCGCGGGATATAGCATATGCTGATATACCTATAGGAAGTGCAGTGCTTGTTGAGGAGATAGGAAAGCTCTGTGCCAATGAGATGTTTGTTGACGGCAGGATATTTCGCACCGTGGATAAGATAGTCTCAGGATTGGAGCTTATCGGCGCAAAGGCTTCTGAGCTTGTTATAGTTGCTAATGAGATAGGCATGGACGGGATAAACTATTCTCCCGAGCTTATGCAATATGTAAAGGAAATGGGCGAGATAAGCAGGAAGATCGCCTTATTTGCCGATAATGTCATAGAATGTGTTTACGGAGTTCCCGTAGCCCTGAAGGGCTCTGTGGTTCTTTGATGATAAGCTGTAAAAACGCAGCAATATATCGTGGAGGTTATTTGATATGATAATGGTAACAGGAGGAGCATATCAGGGAAAGCTGGAATACGTATGTTCACGTTTTGGACTGAAAAACACGGATATAGCTAACGGTTCTACGTGTGATTTTGATGAAGTATTCAGCGCTAAGTGCATAAAGAGCTATCACAGGTTTATTGCAAGGCTTATTGCTCAGGGTGTTGACTGTGTACAGTTCACAGAGCGTCTGTGCGCTGAAAATAAGGAGGCTATAATCATACTCGATGAGATAGGCTGCGGAATAATACCTTCGGAAAAGTCCGAGCGAAAGCGCCGTGAGATAACAGGCAAATGCGGCTGTATCATTGCAAAAAGAAGTGATGAGGTAATAAGAGTTACCTGTGGTCTGCCTGTTTATATCAAGGGCGGCGGCAAATAAAATACAGAACTAAGCTGTGCAGTGCACAGCTTTTTTTATTATTTCAAAAAGTGACTTGAAACGAGCGGTTTTGCGGCAAATAATGACAGAAAATGCGCCTTTCACATGGTATAGTATATTTTTGTGAGGTGATGTCAATGATGATTATAAAAAAGATAATATCATGGAAATATTTCAGGACAGCAGCGGCATTTTCAGCATCATTTGCAGCCGGCTTCTTTCTTTCGGACGCAAAGATCGCAGGGATCGCGTCCTTTGCGGATATTTCAGCGGCAGGAGCAGTTGGGCTTACTTCCTCAGCCGCGGTTTTCACAGGAAGTCTTGTGCGAAGTATACTCAGCGGTACAGTCGGACATAATATTGTGAAGCTATCGGCTCTTGCGATCATCGTAATGATAAAAATGTTCCTTGAGCCGAAAAACGATCCGAAGCTGTGCGGTATCAACACGTTTGTAAGCGTTCTTGCCTCGGGAACAGCTGTTTCGGCAGTTATAGGCGAGCTGCTGTATAAGCTGCCGTTTTATTTGCTGTACGGTGCTGTTGCAGGATTTGCAGCGTATTCTGCGGCACTTATGATAGCAGGTATGAAACGCCGAAAAGCTATTGATCTTTCCGGTACGGGAGGCTTTGCCTGTACGGTGGCATATATAGTTTTTATCTCTGCGCTATGCGCGGTAAATCTGCCTGCGCTGAACATAGGTGTGATACTGGGTTCGGCAGTAACTCTTGGCGGTGCATATTACTATAGGCAGACCGGGGGCGTGATATGCGGTACACTTACTGTCTGCGGAGCATTTCTTGCTTCAAGAACAGTAGGCATGGATATAGTTATTTTGCCTGCTGCCGGTCTTCTTACAGGCTTTCTGCGCAGACAAAAGGTACAGACTGCGGCATTGGGCTTTGCGGCAATAAATTTTATCCTTACTGCGCTGGCAGGGCTTTCAATGAGCAGCTTTGACAGGATGATCGACATTTTTGGCGGTGCTTTTGCTTTCATTCCATTGTCACAGCTTTTTTCCGATAAATGGATCAGAATAAGCGGCGAAAAAACTCCATTTTACGATATTATCGCAACGCGAATGGACTTCCTTTCACAAACAGTAAAGGAGCTTCGCACAGAATCGGAGAAAATAACAAGAATTCTTGCTGTTGGCGGCGACAGAAAAAAAGAGATAGAGCAAAACTGTGAGAGGGTATGCTCAATGTGCTATCGAAAGCCATTTTGCTGGAAGTCCGATAAAGGCAATACCTACCTGGGCTTTTCAAAGCTTTCAGAGTTGACCGAGTTTGCCGCAGAGAGTTTTCCTTATGAGCTTGAAGATTGTCTTCACAAGGGAGAGCTCCTTGACGCATTTGCGAAAAGCTCACACGAAAAAGCTGCGGCAAGGCTCATGGAAATGCGTTTTTCAGAGAGCAGGAGCATACTTCATGAGCAGCTGAAAATCACTGAGGAGCTGGTTCGCTCAGCAGGGGAAAAGTTAGACGTCACTTATTCTGAGAATATCAGCCGAAGCATCAGAAAAAAGCTTGAAAAATTCGGTATAGTGCCTCAGACGGTAATAGCCTGCTACAACAGCAAAAATCGTTTGTTGGCAGAGATATATTTTTCTGCGGACTGTGCTCCCGAGAGCAGTACAAGGGTATGTGACCTTGCCGCAGACGAGCTGCATTTGCAGCTTGTCTGCACAGAGCCAGTTCGTTCAGGAAATGAGATACGAATGCGTATTTTTGAAAAGACAGCATACTCCATCGAGGTAGCTGCTGCTGCGTCGTGTGCTGACAGCTCAGGACAAAACGGAGACACACATACGGTATTCTATGACGGAGAGGGTACGGCATATGTACTGCTCTCCGACGGAATGGGAACAGGAAGGGACGCTGCTGCTCAGTCTCGTCTTGTAGTTGAGCTTTTCAGGCGCCTTGTGACGAGCGGAGTCGAGTTCGGCTCGGCGATAAAGCTTATAAATTCATTGATGGTGACAAAGTCTCAGGACGAGAGCTTTGCTACTCTTGATGCAGTACGCATAGACCTTGATGAATGTGGGCTTACAGTAATAAAATCAGGTGCAGCTGCAACCCTTATCCGTCATCGGGGAAGTGTGCTGAAGATAACCTCCCCGACCTTTCCCATAGGCATTTATGAGAGCTCAGAGATATTTGTCAGAGAGTGCGATTTTGAGGAGGGAGATATTGTCATCATGTTCTCAGACGGTGTCTCTGAAAGCTCCTTTCCGTTCATCAAGGAGCTGCTTCTCGGCGGTGATGACCTGAGACATATCGTTGATGAAATATGTGCGAAATCCGAGGTGTTCAATCATAATATCCATGCCGATGATGTAACTGTTATCGGAGTCAGAGTCAGAAGGTCATAATAATAAGATATTGATTTTGTGAACAAAATATTAACTCAAATGTCATACTGAGCAGCCGATTTGGTGACATTTGCTGTGCATTTTAACAAGAGTATGCAAATAAAATCAAGAAACAATACGTCAAATTGCACTAATAAGTCATTGTAATATTAGCATAACGTATGAAATTTGAGCGTATTTCATAAAAAAGCTTGAATAATTCTGCTGATTCTGATAAAATGTATTATAGCAAAGGAGGCTGAATCATGTCTGTAAACAAAAATAACAATAATACAAACGAATTTCCGCTGTACCTTTTTTACCAGGGAAAAAACTACGAAGCGTATAAGTTTTTTGGCGTTCACTCTATGAAAAAAGGTCGAAGCAAGGTTTTTATTTTCCGAGTTTGGGCTCCTAATGCTGTAAGCGTATCTGTTGTCGGAGATTTTAATAAATGGGATAGGACAAAGAACCCGATGAAGCTTATTTCTGACGGTATATGGGAGGCTGAGATAGGAAAGCTCAGCCAATTTGACGCATATAAATTCAGCATTGAAACTAAAGACGGCAGGATAGTCAACAAGGCTGATCCGTATGCTGCTCATTTTGAAACTCGTCCGGGAACTGCTTCCAAGATATTTGAGAGCAGCTTTGAGTGGAGCGATGATAAATGGTTCAAGGAAAAGAACACCGAAAGTATATATAAAAGTCCTGTGAATATCTATGAGGTGCACCTCAGCTCGTGGAAGAACTACGGAAATGATGTTTACCTTGATTATGTCACATTTGCAAAGGAGATAATCCCTTATCTCAAGAAAATGTCATACACCCATGTAGAGTTCATGCCGCTTACAGAGTATCCCTATGATGGTTCGTGGGGATATCAGGTAACAGGCTATTTTGCACCTACTTCACGCTATGGAACTCCGGATGATATGAGAAAAATGATAGACCTCTTCCATGAGGCAGGTATAGGGGTTATCCTTGACTGGGTACCCGCTCACTTTCCAAAGGACGAGTCAGGCCTGTATGAGTTTGACGGCACCTGCTGCTATGAGTATACAGATGACCGCAAAAAAGAGCATAAGGCGTGGGGGACAAGAGTTTTTGACTATGGCAAGGCAGAGGTGTGCTCTTTCCTCATTTCCAGTGCAAATTACTGGTTTGATGAGTTCCACATCGACGGTCTGAGAGTTGACGCAGTAGCTTCAATGCTGTATCTTGACTATGACAGACGCGACGGCGAGTGGGCTGCAAATATTTACGGCGGCAATGAGAATCTTGAGGCTGTAGAGTTCCTCAGACATCTTAACGAAGCTGTATTCAGCAAGCATCCCGACGCTCTGATGATTGCCGAGGAATCAACTGCATGGCCGCTGGTAACAAAGCCTACAGATTTAGGCGGTCTTGGCTTTAATTTCAAGTGGAATATGGGCTGGATGAACGATATGCTCAGCTATATGTCGCTTGATCCTATTTATCGTGCATTTAACCATGATAAGCTCACATTCTCATTCTTTTATGCGTTTTCGGAGAACTATATCCTTCCTATCTCTCATGATGAGGTAGTTCATGGGAAGTGCTCCATGATAAATAAAATGCCCGGTGAGTATGACCAGAAATTCGCTTCATACCGTGCGTTTCTTGCTTATATGATGGCTCACCCGGGAAAAAAGCTGCTCTTTATGGGACAGGAATTCGGTCAGATGAACGAATGGAACTACAAGTCACAGCTTGACTGGGGACTTATGGAATATGATTCGCACAGGACCTTGCAGAAGTTTTCTGAAAAGCTGAATAAATTCTATATTGAAAATGCTCCTCTCTGGCAGAATGACGACTCATGGAACGGCTTCAGCTGGATCTCCAACGACGATTACAAGCAGAGTGTTATTTCATTCAGACGTATCGACGATAACGGTGAGGAGATAATCGCTGTATGCAACTTCGTTCCTGTTGAGCGCCGTGATTACAGGATCGGTGTTCCGCAGAAGGGCAGGTACAAGCTCATTTTCAACACTGATGCTGTTGAATTTGGCGGCTCGGGTATATCCGAGAGCTCCTTTAAATCAGACAAGGTGCCTATGCACGGATTTGATAACAGCATCTCCATGACACTTGCTCCGCTGTCGGTCATTTATCTCAAATTTGCACCTGTAAAGAAGAGAGCTCCGAAAACAGAGGATAATACTGTTAAGACAGCTAAAAAGGTGACTGCAAAGAAGTCATCATCTGATAAAAAGCTTACTGAAAAATAATAATAAATATAACATTATTCCCGGAGGTATAGAACAATGTATAGTAAAAAAAGAGTCGTTGCAATGCTCCTTGCAGGCGGTCAGGGCAGCAGACTTTATGCACTGACTAAAAACGTGGCAAAGCCCGCAGTTCCATACGGCGGCAAATATCGCCTTATTGATTTTCCTCTCTCAAACTGCACCAACTCTGGTATAGATACAGTTGGCGTTCTCACCCAGTACCAGCCCCTTGTACTGAACGAGTACATCGGAAACGGTCAGCCGTGGGACCTTGATAAAATGAACGGCGGAGTTCATGTGCTTCCGCCTTATGAAACACAGGCGGGTGCTTCATGGTATGAGGGGACTGCCAATGCGATCTACCAGAATATCCGCTTTATCGAGCGCTATGATCCCGAGTATGTTGTGGTTCTCGGCGGCGATCATATCTACAAAATGGACTACTCAAAAATGGTGGATTTCCATGTAGAAAACAACGCCGACTGCACTATCTCCGTCATAGATGTTCCAAAGGCAGAGGCTTCACGCTTCGGTATCATGATATGCGACGAGCAGAAGCAGGTAACCGACTTTGTTGAGAAGCCAAAGGAGCCTAAGTCTACTCTTGCGTCAATGGGTATCTATGTATTCAGCTGGGCAAAGCTGAAAAAATATCTCATTGATAATGAGAATGAAGCTAATGCGAAGCGTGAGAAGGGAGAGCCGTGGTCAAAGGACTTCGGCAAGGACATTATTACATCAATGCTCCGCGACAAGCAGAGATTATTTGCATACGAGTTTGAAGGCTACTGGAAGGACGTAGGAACTCTCGATTCGCTGTGGGAGGCTAATATGGACCTTCTCAGCCCCAGCGTTCCTCTTGATCTTTATGATCCTAACTGGAAGATATATTCACGTAACAACAACTATCCGCCTCAGTATGTGGGTGACAATGCCTGCATTGAGAACTCAATGATCTCTGAGGGAAGCACCATCGACGGAACAGTCGATTTTTCAATACTTTTCTCAGGCGTTACCATTGAACCCGGGGCTACTGTGAACTACAGCATCATTATGCCCGGTACGGTGATCAAATCAGGGGCAGTTGTTGAGTACGCCATCGTCGGAAGCGACAGTGTCATCGAGAGCCATGCGCGTGTCGGCACAAGTCCTGAATCTGTGGATAACAGGGCTGACTGGGGCATCGCTGTTGTCGGACATAACGTTACTGTTTCGGCAAACAAGGTGGTTGAGCCTAAGCAGATCATCGGCGAAAATATCTGACGGAGGAATGTACTATGAGTGTTAATTATAATGTTTTGGGACTTATCTTTGCAAGTATGCATGATTCATATGTCAGCGAGCTGACAAAACAGAGAACAATGGGTTCAATACCTTTCGGGGGACGTTATCGCCTTATCGACTTCCCGTTATCAAGCTTTGTTAATTCGGGAGTGACAGAGGTAGGCGTTATAACGAAATCAAATTACGGTTCACTCCTTGATCATCTCGGATCAGGACGTGACTGGGATCTTGCCCGTAAAAAAGGCGGACTTCATCTCCTTCCGCCCTATAGTCATACGAGCAGCATCTATAGGGGCAGACTTGATGCCCTCAACAATATCTGGAGATACGTTGAGCATTCAAATGCTAAGTATGTTATCATGTCAAACTGTGATGTGGTAACTATGATAAACTTCAATCCCGTGCTCAAGCAGCACAAGGAAACAGAAGCGGATATTACGCTTATTTACAGCAGAGGATATTATAACTGCGAAACTAACAACTGCGCGACTGTCCTTGAATTTGACGGCGAAGGACGCCTGAAGGACACGCTGGTAGATCCGCAGATATCAGGTGAGTGTAACCTCTGGCTGGAAATGTGCATTATCACAAAGGACTTCCTGAAGAAAATAGTTGCTGATGCAGCAAGCAGAAATCAGTACAGCTTTACCCGAGAGATACTACAGGGTAAGAAGGAAGAGTTCAAGATAATGGGCTATAGGCATGACGGCTTCTTTACAAAGATAGACAGTATCCAGAATTATTATAATTCAAGCAGACTCCTGCTTAACACAGAAAAGAGAAACGCTCTTTTTACAAAGGAACTTCCTGTTCTTACAAAGATAGGTGATAACGGTCCTGTTAAGTACGGTCTTGAGTCCAATATCAAGGATTCGCTTATTGCAGACGGCTGTATAATAGAGGGTACTGTTATAAACTCTATCCTTTTCAGAGGCGTAAGAGTAGGCAAGGACTCAGTGGTAAAGGATTGTGTTCTTTTACAGGGCACAAAGGTAGGCACGAGCTGTAGTATCTCATCTGTAATCACCGACAAGAATGTTGAGATAAGCAATGATAAGGTGCTTACAGGCTCGGAAACATACCCGCTGTATATTGGAAAAGGCGGTAAGATCTGACGGCGGTGATCTAATATGAAAATACTATTTGCTGCCAGTGAGGCTGTACCTTTTGCAGCCTCAGGCGGTCTTGCAGATGTAGCAGGTTCCCTTCCGAAGGCTATAAAGTCGAAAAAACATGATTGCAGAGTGGTGATACCTCTCTATAAATCCATAAGTGCAGAGCTGCGCGAGAAAATGGTATTTCTTACCAATATAACTGTAGACGTTTCATGGCGCAAGCAGTACTGCGGGATATTTATGACTATAAAGGACGGGATAACCTACTATTTTATCGATAATGAGTACTACTATTCAAGAGACGGTCTCTATGGCTTTTATGATGATTGTGAGAGATTTGTGTTCTTTGACAGAGCAGTGCTTGAAATGCTTAAATACATCAAGTTTACACCCGATATAATTAATTGCAACGACTGGCAGACTGCACTGATACCTGTATACTATAACGTTTATTATAAGTATCAGCAGGGCTATGACGGCATCAAGATAGTCTATACTATCCATAATATAGAATATCAGGGCAAGTACGGAAAGGAAGTTCTCAGCGAACTCATGGGAATACCTATGTATAACGCAGGACTTATCGAGTACGACGGCTATGTGAATATGATGAAGGGCGCTATCGAGACCTGTGACATGATAACCACAGTCAGCCCGAGCTACGCCTGGGAGATCCTAGATCCGTGGTATGCTCACGGTCTTGACAGGATACTTGTCACAAAGCAGTATAAGCTCCGCGGCATCATGAACGGTATCGATACGAAGCTTTATGATCCGGAGAAGGACAAGTATATAGCAGCTAATTACTCGGCAAAAAAACTTGCAGGCAAGAATAAATGCAAGGAGGCTCTCATTGAGGAGCTTGGTCTTGCTAAGGGCGATGAACCGATAATCGGCATAGTTACACGATTTGTAAGACATAAGGGCATTGACCTTATTCGCTGCGTTTTTGAGGAGATGGTGCACGACGGCATCAAGTTTGCAATTCTTGGAAGCGGCGAGAAAATATATGAGGATTTCTTTACGGAAATGGGAGCGCGTTATCCTGAAAGAGTTTCGGTTAATATAGGATTTATCCCCGAACTGTCTCACAGGATCTACGCAGGCGCAGATATGTTCCTTATGCCGTCTCAGAGTGAGCCTTGCGGACTTGCTCAGATGATAGCGATGCGATACGGAACAATACCCATAGTACGTGAGACAGGAGGACTCCGCGACTCTGTACGCGATAATGGCGGTGAAAACGGTAATGGCTTTACTTTCAAGACCTACAATGCCAATGATATGCTTGACGCTGTAAAACGCGCTTGGAACGACTACAATGACAAGGCTGAATGGGAAGAGCTTATGCAGCGAGCGATGGAGTGTGACCACAGCTGGTCAACTTCTGCGGAAGAGTATATTAATACATATAAAGAACTTTTGTCCAACAAATAAGATTTTCAGCCCGGGGATCAATTGTCTTCGGGCTGGATTATACTGAGGCATTTGAGAATTTATTGACCAGCTGGTATTTTTACACAAAAATATGAAAAATATTTGGGGAATATTCGATTTGACAAATCATGGAAGTGGTGTTATAATATATTTACTGTCCGACAAGGAGAGTCAAGCGAAAAAATTCTTGAAAGAAATTTGAAGAAAAAGCTTGACAAACCAAAAAGATAGTGATATAATATTAAAGCTGTCGCGTGAGGGAAAGCCAAGCGAAAGGCAG
>NZ_JAIKXF010000020.1 GCF_024684275.1 Ruminococcus sp. | reverse complement strand
GCTGGAGATCGTTGTGGTCAAGGAAAATGGTACATGGAAAGTGCTGGATGCATTCATCCAGAGCGAAAGAAACGGTTGATTATAAAGATAACCACTTGTCGGGGAGGCGATCGTATGATAAGGTCGACAATCCTGTATCGCTATATGCAGCAACCAAGAAGTCGGACGAGCTTATTGCTCATGCTTATTCAAAGCTCTACAACATACCGTCCACAGGCCTGCGTTTCTTCACAGTCTACGGTCCGGCAGGCAGGCCCGATATGTTCTATTATTCCGCTACTAACACTTTAGCAAAAGACGGAACTATCAAGATTTTCAACTATGGTAACTGCAAACGTGATTTCACCTATATTGATGATATTGTCGAAGGTGTGTTCAGAGTTATGCAGGGAGCTCCGGAGAAGCAGAATGGCGAGGACGGACTCCCCCTCCCCCTTATGCAGTGTATAACATCGGCGGTGGAACTCCTGAGAACCTGCTTGACTACATCAGCACATTGCAGGAGGAGCTTGTGAACGCAGGTGTTCTTCCGGCTGACTACGACTTCGAATCACACAGAGAGCTTGTGGGAATGCAGCCCGGAGATGTGCCTGTGACCTATGCAGACTCTTCCG
Organism: Ruminococcus sp.; assembly: GCF_024684275.1. The sequence goes on along the minus strand of NZ_JAIKXF010000020.1, from coordinate 38,710 downwards.
CTTTGGAAGCTGACTACGGCTTCCGACCAACTATCGGTATCCGTGAAGGTCTGAAAAAATTCGCTCAGTGGTATGCTGAATAATATAAATAATCGTAATGTTTACAGATAGATTTTCGTGACAAAAAGTCGGTTTTGGCATACAATATTTTGAAGGAAATTGAGGCAATTCGGATTCGTTTTTTCGTAGAAAAACGTATTCCAACCACTTGTTTACCACTTATTTGTACCAAAAGCTGCCAAAAATCACTTAAAGCTGCTAAAAGCGAAATCGTAAAATACCGCGAATTACAGCCATTTTCGCAATTTAGCAAAAATCACTAAAAGTGCTTCTACTTTTTCAATTCCCCTCGCCTCATAATCAGGACTCACAAATGGCTTAAAATAGGCATTTGTGGGCTCGCTTTTTTGACAAAAAACTGTCAACCACTTATTTTTTTATTTAACAATTAAATTGCTCCGCAGAGTTTGTTTCTCTGCGGTGAAGTTTTTGCCATTTTTAGCTCTGCACTTTCTTCTTTCGTCACCTCTTTAATATCTGATCTTTTCATAGATCTCCATTGCTATTGCCACTCCTTGTTCCTCCTGTACACGAGCTCTTTCTCTTATTATACAGGATTTTTATTTTTAGTGGCTCACTTTTTTATTATCATTTTGAGGCAATCTGGCTCAGTTTTATTTTAGCATACATAACTTAAGCAAGAAATATATTATGGCGTAGTATATTATAGCTATGAAGAACTGAAATCTGCAATAGAACGATACATAAAGTATTACAATGAGCACAGAATCAAAGAGAAACCAGGATGGATGAGTCCCGTACAACACAGGCTCAGTCTCTTGCATGCATAAAAAACAGCGTAGCAGCTAATTAACTGCTACGCTTACATAGTCTAACTTTTTGGGGTCACGTCATATTTTTGACGGTCTCCTTTTTGCTTTATTCCATTTTCATTCCGTAGCTCTCAGCTACATCTTCTTCAACATCACCCTCGGTGGAGAAGATGTCATAGCTTTGTGTATGGCTCATCGCCATGCTTGCAACAGCTTCTATCCTGTTTCTGACCTCGGCAGCTATAGTCTTCGCACGTTCGGTATCAATATACTGAGCCGCCTTATCATCGCTGAACACTTCAAGTATCTCATCTTCGATGCCGTCAAGCTTTGAAGCCTCGAACCATTCAAGGGAGGATACAAGTTTTATCTGCTCGCCGTGTGTTTTCTTGAATGGCTTACAATTAACACCATTGATTGGTATTCGTGAAGTTAACCTATCATACCAGAGTGATGTTCCGCTGTCGAATATGGGAGCAGCACCAAGCCATTCAAGGGTATTAGCATCACGCAGAAGTCCGAAGTTATTGAAGTGCCTGTCCTCGTTTGCTATAATATAGTCGAGAACTATCATCTTGTCAATGGAAGAAACTATATCTATCCCGAGTTCCCGACAGATATTAACGTAGTGAAGGTATTCATTTTCATGATTTGCTTTTGTTCTCAATTGGAGTACTCTCCATGCACTGATGAGTTCAGTATCCTTCGTTACAAAATCCTCGCACACACTGTATGGTTCATCATTTATCCACGTTACCGAATAAGGCACATGATCTATTCCAAGTCTATTCATTATTTTTGAAGCGATAACCTCATTGAAGGTCTGCTGACTATATGGATTGGAGCCTGATTTCAAAAGACAACGTTTGCCGTCAATGATCTTCCAGCGTTTTTTCAGATTACCGTCAGAAGTATTATCCGGCGACAGAAAATCGAATCCAGCATTCTTATCACTTGTACCGAAAAGAACATCACCTATATCATCTGAGAAATCGTTGTCAAAGAAATTTACATCTTCCCAGGTCATATCGCTTCCGTAAGGCTTTATCCAGTAATGATCAGATAAGCTGAGTCCGAGACATTTGGTGAGGAGCAGATTAGAGCTTGCGATACCAAGTGTATCAAGCATATCTGATAGTCCCATTCTGCTCGCCGGTATAGAACGTCCAGTCCACCACTGATTGAATGCAAACCTGTCAATAGTCTCATTTTGGCGCTGCATACGAACAACTCCCACAGGAAGATGCTCTTTAGATATGATACCCCTGATTTTGGATATTCCACCAAGTGTTTCATCGATATCAATGTCAGCAACCGCTATATTCTTATGCATAAGAGTATATCTCAACGTTCTCACCTCGCTCGCTTTTTCAATTATACCATACATCCGATACAAAATCAAGCATTATCTTCCGCCGGCTGAACCAAGCATCATAGCCTTATATTTCGGTGATTTCGCCATATGAAGCAGTGAAAAAAACGCACCAGAGCTACACAATAAATTACAGTTCGTATATTGAGTTTTGCTTTTAATGCAAAATATACAAAAGGAGCTCCGTCGGGATATGACCACTTATTTTGAGCGACTGTATTCAGTTTTTTTCGTAAGAGCGTAGAGGAAGTCGCTGATGAAATAGCGAACACCTACGCCGAGGAAGTGCAGGCGATTATGATTACAAAAATATATGAAATATCAGTAATAAATACTCATTCTGCATTATCTTCAATATACTTTACAACCCAATCCAGTTCATAATCTTGGTTGTCATGGAATATCTTCATCGCTGCGTCGTGATCGAATGGGATATGTACTTCAACAGGGTTGCGGCTTTCACGGTCTGATCCGGTGTCGATGTTAGGCTCGCCGTTTTCGTTCAGGACCAGACCTGTTGGATAATAAACTGTCACAATGCCGCCTGACAAAGTACTTATACCTCCCGTTTCCTGATTGCAGCCGCACGGATCGGTAATACCTGCGACTGTAACATTCGGCAGCTTTGAAAGATACAGCGACAAGCCGTCACCTGCACTGCAGCATTCATAATTGGTCAGTGCAACTACTTTAAGTTTTGTAAATTCGCCCGTTCCGTGTATTTTGTGATCGGATACGCAGATGTACTTTCCATCTTTTCGTATTCCCAGTCCCTGACCGTACCAGTCCATGTCCGTCAGCAGATCACACAGCGCTATGGCTATTTCGTCGAAGCCGCCCTCATTGTTACGCAGGTCAATAACAAGATATTCCATTCCCTGTGTTCTCAGATCATTCAGCTTTTCACGGAACATATCCCTTGCATACTTCTGATCACCTGTCAGATAGCCGACATAGTCCTGAAATGATGAACCCATTGTTTCCGCTGTCACTTTGAGATAACCACACTTATCATCGAGCATTTTTGTGCTGAAGTTTTCCTCCAGCAGTTTATCATAATCGATCGGCAGTTCAAGACCTTTGAAAGCAGCCATTGCCTCCATCTTTGTTTTCACGCCGCCCTTGTCGGACACAGTGACCGTCTGCTCACTGCCGTTTTTGTCTATGAAAGACACTTCAAGCGTATCGCCGCCCACAAGGTCAAGGTTCATCACATCGATCATTTCCTCATTGGTCTTTACGGGTGTACCGAGATCCGGAACATCTTCCTCGGCTGCCTGCAAAACGGGCTTGCCGTTCCATTTTGTGATAACAGTTCCGTCCTCTATGCCGAGGGCGTTTGCTGTTTCATCGGTGCATACGGCTATGACCTCGCCGCTGTCCAGCTTAACTGTAGCAAAGCCGTAATCGTGAGGAGTAATGACCGACTTGTAATCCTCGTCATCAAAATCGGCTTCGCCCCCGATATGTCCGTCATGCATTTCAGTGCAGAACATCATTACGGCATCAGCAAACTTCCCGGGACTTTTTTCCTTTTCGGCTTGCTCGACCATAGGCATATACTTTTCTTCAAGTGCCGAAAAATCGACTTCTTTCCACTCTTTCAGGACATAGTGTTCGTCCATATCCTTGACCAGTGAATGGAATGATTCGGTATAGCTTTCCCTTGTATGATTGAAAATATTTGGCGAGATCGCACTGAAATAAAAACCGCAAAGGCAGGACAAAATGCCCGTCAGCACAGCGGTTATACGGTAGCCTGTCTTTCGTTTTGCAAACAGCATGGGTATCAGGGCAAGCACTGCGATGATATACATCACAAAGAACCCGCCGAGAAATATTATCGGTGCGCCGACAACATATATGAAAGCATGAACACCGCAAATCACCAGCGGCACAAGACAAAACAGCCGCCATAATTTCAGCTTCTTCAAGTCATCCTTCCATATGTGATGAAGTACCGCAAGGATCAGCATAGTGAGCAGTACAGCCGCACACCATACGATATGGGTTACATTAACCGTGGCAAAAATATGGCGGAGTGTATCAAAAACATTTTTCATAAGATACTGCCTCAGATGATTTTTATTTTAGCAGGCAAATCAGGTTTCTGCCCACCACTATCAGTAATTATACATCATCACCGCCAATAAGTCAATCACATATCAACAGAAAGAAAAATATTTTTACATCAGAAAGGATACAATAATATGACCAAATATGTTATATCCGTGTTTCTACGGAACATCAGCAAACAGCTCCGGGAGCGCAAAACTCTCAGAGCTGTTTTATTACATATATATCCGAAACAATACAGCCGTACTTAACGGTACGTTTCTGACATCTTTATTTTTCGTATGCCGAAGCAAAGTCAAAATGAACAGAGCTCCAGTCAAACTCCTCGAAGGAATCGACCTTCTTGTAGTATGCAGAGGTAATTGTTCCGTCTTCTTCCGCAGACTGAACAAGTATTCTTCCATCATCTGTCATTTGCAGCAGCATTTGCTTTGGAGGAGGCCCCTGCACTGCGGCGGCTTCACTTGCGCCGCCGGCTGCCTGCACACTCTTGGGAGGTCCCACAGGAATAGTCACAGCGGCGTTCAGCGCACCGTTTTCAAAGGTGTATGTCATAGGAAGCTCAGTCTCATCAGCCCGGGAACCGCTCTGACCTGCTGCGTCCGCAGCCTGTGGAGCACCGCCCTGAGGTCCATCGCTTATGACAACGGGGTCAATGTTTACGAAGTTTCCGCTGCCTTCCTCGGCTATCACAAGATGACCTGTCGCAGACACAGGAACACCGCAGATGCTGTCATAGGCGATGTTGTCCTTTGCCATGACATCAGCTTGCCATAATCCAATGAAGTCCGCTTCAGCTGCAGCTGTGGGGGTGCATTCGGGCATATTCACATAATGAAGGTGTTTGGATTCATCATATTCAGCATCAAGATTGAATTCCACCTCCGGCGGACCTTCCTGCGGAGGGACGTTGTTTTCCGTAGTGCTTTCGGCAGCCTTGGTCACAGCAGGTATATCTTTAGTTGGAACGCTATTTTTTTTGGAGTCCGAGCAGCCGTATGCGCTGATCGCTATCATTAATGCCGCAACGCCTATACTTATTTTTTTATTCATTGTTCTTACCTCCTTAATGCAAAATAAACAAATGAAGCTCCGTCGGGATCTGACCACTTATTTTGAGCAGCCGAATTCATCTTTTGACGTAGAATAGAGCCATTCCAACCACTTGTTTACCACTTATTTGTACCAAAAGCTGCCAAAAATCACTTGAAGCTGCTAAAAGCGAAATCGTAAAATACCGCGAAATACAGCCATTTTCGCATTTTAGCAAAAACCACCAAAAGTCCTTCTACTTTTTCAATTCCCCTCAGCCTCCACCAATTGAAAATGCGTATTTTTAAAGTAAAAAAGACGCATGAAAAAAGCCGTAGATACGTTAAACAGCGTATTACGGCTTTTCTGTTTTCTCAGATATATGCACTTTTGTTCAGCGAGGGTAGAAACTGATGATATCCGACGCATTTTGTGTCTCTGAAAACTGAAATCGTCTACCCGCAAAAAAGTGCGACAGAAACGGTTTCCTGACTTTCCGATTCTCACTTCATCGTGAACGTGTCCGACGATGTCCATGTCCTTCATAGCCGCCATAGCGTGCAGCAGAAGGTCTCTTGCAATGCCCTGCGTGATGTTCTCGACCAGCTTTGCGCCATAAGTCCTAAGACGCAGCCACTTCTTGTTGTCTCCGATGCCCTCATAGGTGATGATCGTCTTGCCGTTGTCGTCCTTCTCTACCTTTGGTCTGACGTAAGCAAGTCTGCGACCTGACGGCAGCTCAATGAAAATTTCACCATATATATTATATCACTATTCTGACATCGTGTCAATACACTTTGAGCAAATAACAGAAATTTATTATATCATAAAGCGAAGCGTTATGATGTAACCGACTGAAGAATTTAATACATTCCTCCATGTCACATAACAGGCAGCTCTTACGATTATTTATTATAGAAGCTCACTTCAGCTCCCTATGCACGGCAAAAATGTGTTTCATGGAATGGTGGGGATGTGAATACAAACTATGGACAAGCCGATGCATTGGAAAATGATATGGTGATCTCTTTGATCACTAAAAAACATCTCAGAAAAGAGGATAACAATGAAAGTTAACAAGATAATCAGCTTAATATCATCAGCAGCTTTATGCTGCACGGCAGCAATGGGCATTTCAGGGAATATATCTGCAGAAGCCGCAGATATAAAATATGAGTACGGTGTTTTTCTCGGTGCAGATCCTGAGGATATATCAGATATGGAAAGCTATCACAAGATAGTTATTGATGCACAGTATTTCTCAAAGGAAGAGATAAGCAAGCTTAAAGAATCGGGACATATCATTTACAGTTACATCAATCTTGGTTCTGTTGAAGAATTCCGCCCATACTTCAAGACATATGAAAAGTTTTCTCTCGGTGTATATGAAAACTGGGATGATGAAAGATGGGTAGATGTCTCTCAGAAAGAATGGCAGGAATTTGTTGTAGACAAGCTTGCAAAAAATATACTTGACACAGGCGTTGACGGACTTTTTGTCGATAACTGTGATGTTTACTATAATTTCCAAACCGAAAAGATCTACAACGGAGTTACTGATATTCTCAAGGGTTTCAAAGCCTATGATACTTACGTTATCATCAATGGCGGCGACACCTATGTAAGAGAATATGCAAAAAAGAATAAAAATCTTGACGCAGTTATGGACGCTGTTAATCAGGAATCTGTTTTCAGTGCTATAAACTGGAAAAACAAGTCATTCACAAAGAATAAGGATTCGGAAAGAAAGTATTTTCAGGAGTATTGCAAGCTTGTGGATGATAACGGCAAAGATGTTTATCTCCTTGAATATACAAAAGACACCAAGCTTATAGCGTCTATAAAAGATTATTGCACCGAGAACAACTATACATACTATGCTTCTGATACACTTGACCTGAAAACTCCCGGACAGGAAGCAGGTTCACAGTTGCTGAAAACGACAGTTGAAGCGTCTTTGCCAGGTGATGCAAATCTGGATAATAACGTTGATCTTTCGGACGCTGTACTTATAATGCAGGCACTTGCGAATCCCGATAAGTACGGACTTGAAGGCAGCGACAAGAGCCATATGACCGTGCAGGGTTCAAAAAACAGTGACGTAGAGGGCAATAACGGAATAACAGCAAATGATGCTCTGATGATCCAGAAGTATCTTCTCGGACTTGTACCGTCGCTCCCTGTTTTTTCACAAGCCGGTGTTCAGAAATAATGATCGTTAAAGTATAGCGGCATAAAAATCTCCCCTTCCTATGCTCGGCATAAGTTGGGAAGATCATCTTTTTTCCTTTATTTTATCATCGATAAGCGGCTGTACGAGATCGCTGATGTTTTATAATCATTTTCGCGAGCACACTTAACAGACATGGCACGTTCTTATGTCACACGTACTCTGATAAGGCGTTTATTGAGGTCACATTTATTACATTATCATTCTTCATGTGTATTTCTTCTGAAGATAATATTGTCTCCACTATGTTCTTTTTTATCATTCCAGCGGATAGAGTTTCCTTCAAGCGTGAACTCCGCTGATCCATCGGTATACTCAACGGTCCTTTCAGGTCCTGCCCCCGCTTCCTTGTACTCAACATATGTCAGTGTACCATTTCCGTCGCATATGAGACGGTCCGTATCAAAGATAAGAGGATAATCCCATTCAGCGTATGAAGCAGCACTGTCCGACCACGTTATGAGTGCATGGAATATGCCCTCTCCCCTGTCTTCAATGGATAATCTTGCACGTTCACACTGCCATTTTCCTTCATATGCTTCTTCGGGTCCCCGTCCGTCATCACTTATGCCGCCGTCACCATAGAGTCTGGCATAATGAGGTTCACCGCCATTGCCCATGTAAATATCGGTCTTGAACTCTTCGCCATCATCTGCAAACGCCATATAAAGCTCGCCGCTGTCAAGATACATACAGTAAATATAATTGTTGATCTCTGTATCGAGCACTCGCTTTATATATCCCTTGTTTTCCAATAATCCGCTGGCATAATATGCGGCAAACTTACCGTCCTCTGTTATATTCAGAGAAGCCGCACCCGGATCTCCGTCAATATACCAGTAGCCTGCGATACCTGCATAATTCTCAGCCTTTTCTGATCCCGCAGCTGTTGTCTCTGCCGAAGTTGTGCTTTCTGTTTTCTTTGTCGTTGATACTGCAGTCGCAGTCGTAGATGTCGTTGTATCAGTTGTTGTTTCGGCAGCAGTTGCAGTTACCTTTTCCGATACTGTTGATGCAGGCTTATCAACATCACGTCCACATGATGTCAGCGCTGCAATTGAAACAAGAAATGCTATAATACATATCTTTTTCATTTTTCCTCCTGAGTCATAATCTTAGTGTCTGAAACGCTCAATACACTCAAAGCAGATATCTGTCCAGGATTCCATCTGAAAGCTCAATGACATCCGGTTTGACCTTCTTTTTCAGCAAGTCCCAGTTAGGCTTACGGTCATCAAGGTTATGCGCATCGCTTCCGAAAGCAAATCTCTTCTCGTCAGCGATTATACGTTTTACAAGCTTCTTTTCTCTCCAGCCTGCAAACGCCTCATTATTTATCTGCATTACAGCCTTGGTCGAGAGAATACCTTCAAGCTCGTCCTTGCTGTAGTATTCAAGGTAACGATGAATATGTGCCAGCATTACCTTTAAATTGAATTCTGCGCCAATGTTATATATCTCCTCTGACATCCACTTTGAATACGCTCTGTAAGGGAGTTCAAGGAGTATCATTCTTGTGCCTTCGACAGCAAGCTTTTCAATATCTGCAAGTTCGGAAATGCCGTTCTCAATAGCCACTTCCGCTCCGAGATATATCTCTTTGACCGCCGCCTTATCCCTGATCTTATCAAAGGCAGCCTGTCTTTTTTTAAGGAACTCTGCCACAGACTTTTCCCTGTGAGCGTAGAAATGTGAAGTTGCTACAATTCGCTCAACGCCCTGAGCCTTCATCATTTCAATCATAGCAAGCGAAGTTTCAACATCTTTAGCTCCGTCATCTATCCCCGGAAGAATGTGGCAATGGTACTCAGTCATTATTTTTTGCCTTTCTTTTTACCGCCGTTATTCTTAGGTGCATTATAAGATGTCTGCTTCTTTGATGTTTTACTTCCGGCTGTCTTCGGCTCTGCAGTTTCTTCATCATCTGTATCCGGCTTAGCTCCGTAATAACCGCCGTAGCCGTAGCCCTTCTTGTAGTAGTACTTGTTCTTATATTTATACTTTGAATAGTATCCGCTTTTCTTTGTCTTAACATAGTTCATGATAAAGCCAAGCATATTCATCTGCGCGAATTCTACCTTTTTGATAGTATCCTCAACATCTTCTGTAGTAGTACAGCCATATCTGAGAACCACAATGATACCCGAGCTGTATTTTGCAAGCTCCATAGCGTCTGTAACAACATTTACTGGCGGAGTGTCAATAAGTATCATGGAATATTCCTGGCTGAGCTTTTCAAGTATAGCTCCCATGTTTTCCGAAGCGAGGAGCTCCGATGGGTTTGGCGGCACAGGACCTGAAGTCATAACGTCAAGGTTTTCCATAACGCCCTTTTGTATACATTCTTCAACGCCGTTCATTTTACTTATAGCAGAAGAAAGTCCCTTTTTATTCTTAAGACCGAATATCTTATGCTGAACTGCCTTACGCATATCAGCATCTATGAGAAGCACCTTATTGCCGCCCTGTGCAAGAGCGATAGCAATATTAGCAGATGTCGTTGACTTGCCCTCGCCAGGATTTGCGGAAGAAACTTCAAATATCTTCTTCTCAACTGTGGAAAGCGCAAACGTTACGTTTGTGCGAATTGACTTGTAGCTCTCAACAATATTGAAAGGAACGTCCTTATCCGTAAGCTTGACATAGTCATTTTCATCGCTTGACTTCTTTTTCTTTTCATTGCCGAAAGCAGCGATCTCGCCGATAATAGGCTTCTTGAACTCTTTACCGATGGCATCGGTATCCTTGACAGTGTTATCAAAGAAATCAATGAGAAAGATTATCATGCAGGCAAATGCAAGCGCTCCTAATGCGCCCAGTGCTGCATTCTTTTTCATATTCGGTGCAACAGGAGTATTATATACCTTCGCAACATCTATGGTATTTATCGAGCCGACGCCGACCGCTTCCTCAACGTAATCGGGAGCGACCTCTGTAAGATCATTGCAAACTGCCGCAGACACTTCAGCATTCTTTGTAGTTGCCACGATCTTTACAGCAGATGTATCTGTAACTGAACTGATCGAAAGGCAATTGCGTATAGATGACGGTGATATTTTACCGTCAGCAAAAGAAAAACACTCAATGAGACGATCTTCACCGAACTGCTCCTTCAGACGGGCCCCCACTGCATTCATAACAGCGTCGTCCTTAAGAACCTCCATATATGTATTTACCAGCTGCTTTGAGTTGGAGATATTGTTCTGCAGATTTGCATTTTCTGTAATACCAGTGTAGCTCTGAACATACATGGAAATGTGAGAAGAGTATTCCAGCGGCAAAACAAATTTAGAAAAACAGAAAGCTGCCAGTCCGCCGATTATCGTAACTGCTATCAGCAGCCAGATCTTGCTTAAAAACAGCGATATGATGTCCTTTATTGAGTATCCTTCTTCATTCTTCATTATTGTAATATCCTTTCCCCTAAACAAAATTAAAAATATTAAGCCCAATAATTCACTAATATTATGCCAAGAGTTTATATTTTTGCTAACAGCCCGACTGATTTATACCAATCGTAAAAACATCTATGAACTTTGTATGATTATTATTCAGAAGCTATATGCTTAATTATATCATAAAATAGCCTTAATTACAATACTCAAAAAGTATTTTGTTGAATATAAACAAAACAGCTATAGCCGTGATATGTTTTTGAACGTTTTCAATAATTCTGTCATATACCAGTATTTTACTTTGTATATACGCAGATAAAATGTACCTTTTGTATAACAGTGGCTTGCTTTTTATTCGCTTCAGCTTGCTATTATCACATCCACAGAAAAGGACGTCCCATTTTTATGGAACGTCCTTGTTTATTATCCTAGAGACCTGAGCTTCTTCTGAAGCTCTATCATATGATTTCGGCAGGCGGTTATCTCGCCCGTGTACTTGTTGAACCACTCTACGTCCATTTCATCAGGCTGTTCCTGCAAAAGGATCGCCTGTACCAAAGCTGACTGTGAACGCGAGCGCTTTCGCTCGATCTCCTTAATAGTGCTCATGCAGAGCTTTATTTCCTTTTTAAGACGGCTTTTTTCGCCCATTATAAACCCTCCTCTGCACTAATATCCTTTTTTATCCACCGAGCCGACTACTGCCGAGACTTCATCATAGCCCTTATCCAGCTCGTCAATAATATCACTGACTGCTGTTTTCAGTTCTTCAAGCTTCGTTTTCATCTGCTCGGGATACTTCATAAGACACGCGGTTATTTCATTGATCGCTTTCTTTTTGTCTTCGGGACAGTTCATAAGGAATACAAATGAATTCGCCGCGCTCATGTCGCTGAGGATACGTCTGTATCTCAGCTCCATATCGCCCTCGCCGTTTATGTAGGAATCTATGTCGGTAACGACCTTCACAAGATTCGCTTTATACTGCTTGCGGTATGTTTCCTGTACTCTCCTGGTCTCATCTATATAGAGTGCGATGAATACAAGAAGAGCAGCAAATGTTATCAGAAAGAGTATGATCGCTCTAATCATTCTCCTTTTCATCAGTTTCTCTTGATTCAATCGTATTCACCTCGTTTTCGGGCTCGAAGCCTATCTCCTCAAGGCGTTTCTTCTCCTTTTCGATAGCCTCACGCATTGCAGCCCTGCGTCTTTCCTCCGGAGTGAGTCTTTCCTTTTCTGCTGCCTCTCTGCCTATCTTTACAACAGTCTTTGCCTCGTAAAGGGAAATCAGCAGCATCGGTATCACTACCAGAAGAAGCAGAAGCTTCTTGGCGTTCATGAAGGAACTGACCCATATAAAGAATCTCGCCTTGCCTGTGTATTTTCCGACTATTTTGTTCTGTGGAACAGCTACCGTATCGGAAACAGGATTGGCATCGCCCTTTGTGATATAGCTTCCGTCAGCCTCCCTGCTCACTATCCTGTGAGTTACAAGAAGTCCGCGGATATCGCTCTGCTCCGAGTAGAATGAGATAATGTCGCCCTCTGAGAGTTTATCGGTATCGGTCTTTTCAACGATAATATAGTCGCCTACGTGTATTGAAGGTTCCATACTTCCCGTTACCACTTTGAGAATACTCTTGCCGAAAATATTTACTGCTCTGCCCCGTGATGAGCAAACCATTACATAAATAACGAATGCAAGAGCGATCGCAGTTATAACAGCAACTATGATATTTGCTATCCTGTTAGCTCCGTCGTCCTTTTCGGCAGTTTTTATATCCTCATTGGCTATGCTTGCCTCGCTCTCGCGGATACTCTTTTCGATCTCAAGCTTATCCTTTTTGTGCTCATTGATCACAAGGGCTATCTTCTTTACTGCACTTACGTGATACTCTCTGTAAAGTCTCTTCATCTCAAGATCGATAGCCTTCTGCTCCTCGGGAGTTCTCTTAGGCGGAGTATATGCCGGCTTCGGCTTGTTTTTGTCAGCCTTGCGCCTCTTGCGCTTGAACTTCATATCTCCGACGAATCTCAGGAAATCGTATTTTACACTGCGGGCGTACTTCCTGTAGTACACCTCCATATCCTGACGTTCCTGCTTTTCGTGCTCCTTGAGTTCAAGCTTCCGCTTTTTATCGGCAAGTATCTGTCGATACCTCGGGTTATCAGTATCCTCCGGCACGATACCCAGTACAACAGCAAAGAAATGCCGTATAAGTCTTATCAAGACGTATATAGGATTCCACGAATATTCGCGGTATATCTCCTTGAATGGCTTGCTTTCGAGTCGTTTTCTCTCGGCTTTGAGACGCTGAGCCCGTTCTGCCTCGGCTCGTTCCTTTTCCAGTCTCTGCTGCTCCAGCTTCTTTCTTGCCGCAACAGCTCTCGGATCCTCAAATTCTTCGCCCTCAGCCTCTTCCTCCATTTCAGCTCTGGCCTCAGCGATCTCTTCATCAGTGACCTCGCTGTAAGCCTGCTTCCGGAGTTCTTCCTCATCCGGCTCGTTTTTATGGAGAGCCTCCTCATCGAGACCTTCCGCCTCGCCAAGCTCATTTCGAGCCATTTCCTTATTCTGCTTGATACGTTCACGCTCGGCAGCGATACGTTCTTCTTCCTCGCGTTTCAGGCGCTTTTCTTCTTCCCTGAGCCGTATCTCCTCCAGACGGGCAAGACGCTCCTCTTCAAGCCGCTGGCGCTCCCGCTCCTCTGCTTCCTGCTCGGCGCGTTTCTTTTCCAGCATTTCCTGAACTCTGCGTTCTTCCTCTTCCTTTTCGAGCCTGATACGCTCCAGTTCGGCGAGTCTTGCCTCCTCGATACGCTGCTGCTCGGCAAGTCTTGCTTCCTCCTCCTGCCGTCGCTTTTCTTCCTCAGCCCTTGTCTGTTCAAGCTCGGCGAGATACGCCGTTTCAATCTTTATGATCTCGGAAAGCTGCTCGAACATTACGTTAAGGTCAACAGGCAGGCGCTTTTCAAACCTGTAGGTACCCTCTGAAGCAATATAGCCTGCTGTAGTCTCTGAGGATACGCTGTAATCAGCCGCCAGCTCCTTGTCGAATTTCTTCAGGAACTTAGGCGCCATAGGCTTAGAGGTATGTGATTTCAGCTCCTTCAGCTTATCCTCGCTGTCTTTGTTCATATATGAGCGGAACAGCAGAAGATTCAGTACCACCAGCTTGTAGAAGTCATCAACGTAATCCTGCTGCGGCTGGACTGCGGTATTCTGTACGTTTATCTCGTAGCCCACCTTATCATAGCTCTCGATATACTGCCACAGAGTAAGACAAGCTTTCAGGTCTACGTTTTTCATGATAGCGTTGGTACGCATTACAGGCGGTCGGATATAGGTGTTTCCGAGAGCCCTGCAAAGCTCCGAGCCCTTGTAGCCCTCAATAGCTGTTTTCAGCTTTTCCACTCGCTGCCATACGGTATAGCCGTTGGCGTCGTATGAGTCAAGGCTGTCCACGGTCTCTATCTTTACGTCTATCTTCATTTTTCCGCCTGCGCCGTCATCTACCACGGTATCATATCCCAGCGAGAAAACCTCCTCATCACGGGATACCTGCGCAAGCTTTTCGTATCTTGTGTTTATGAATATGTAAAGTCTGTCTATGAGAGTATTGACGAACTTATTCTCATAGGTGAAAAGACTTTCCTCCTTATGTACATTGAGTATCTTTGAGGGGGTTATCTTTCCTGTTTTCTTGTCAATGCTCTGTATAAGATCAGTATGCTGTGCTAAATGCTTTACCGATTCAACTGTAGTTTTCCTCGAAAGCGCTATGGGCACTATCTCCTCCACGTCCTCAATGGTCTTACGCGGATTTCTCAGGAAATTATCCACATGGGTTATCCCGTTTTCGATAGCCTCTACCCAGGATACATCTATCGCCTTCTCCATTATCTTCCTGTTGAAGGCGAAGGTGTTCCGGCTTGAAGTCAGCAGAGAATCAAGTGCCTGATATAACTCATCACTGCCGAAGGTCTCGGAAAGCGTCTCAAACTGCTCGTACCATTTGCTGTATAAGTCGTTCACTTGTTTCTCACCTGCTCTTTATCCGAATCAGAACAGCTTCTGGAGTCTTTCAAGATAAGCTATAGATTCGTTCATCTTATTCTTTCCGAAGGTCTTGGTCATGTAAGCACAGAGCTCACGGAGCTCCTCTCTCAGCATCGCAAGGTTGAGTGACTCAAACTTTCGGAATATCTTTGTTGCGAGAATGTAGTCGATACCGTCCAGCTCGTCGCCGCCGCAGGCTACATATACGGGAACAAAGAGGTTCATCTGCTTGAGGATACGGTTACCGAAGGCAACTCTCAGCTTTTCGATTACCCAGAGGTCAAGCTGCTGTATCTTCTTGAGATTTTCCTGTGAGATCGGGTACTTGTCGAACGCCTCCTTGAACAGCTTATCAAGATGATCAAAGCCTAAGTTCATAGGCGGTGTGTCAGGAGCATCAAATGCTACGCCCTTGGTATCAAGATTGATAGGCTGAGCACGGTCGTATACCTTATCAGAAATAGCAAAGGTAGAGTCGTCGTTATTAGCAGTACCTATGTACCAGATATTCTGAGGGATAACTATCTTGCCCTTGTCAAGCTTTACAGGATCGGTGCTCCATACGTTAGGAACGATATCAAGCTCCCACTCGTCAGCGTTAGGCATTTCGAGGATAGAAAGCATTTCTGCGAAGTAATACTCGACACGGGCGATGTTCATCTCATCGAGAAGGATAAGGTTTACATCATTGTTATAGCCCGATGAATATATTCTTTTAAGCACTTCTGTTTCGTTGAAGTTCTTGGTAAATTCGTTGAAGTATCCGAAAAGCTCCGTCCTGTCACGCCATGAAGGCTGTACAGAGGCGATAGTGGTATCCACCTGCAAGAACTTACCGAACGAGTACGGAAGTGAGGTTTTACCTGTACCTGAGATACCCTGGAGGATAATGAGCTTTGTAGAAGCCATACCTGCCATAAAGAGCCATATTATCTTAGGCTCATAATAAAGGTGCATTCTCGAGCAGGCGAAATTGCGGAAGTTTTCGCAAATGCCGGGAAGGTCGATCTCATTGTCATACGCAGGCGGTTCATAGGTCTTGTAGAAGGTATCCACCTCGATAAGCTTTGAGAATCTGTGCTCATTTGTCTGGATAACGCCGCTTTCAACAACAGCAGGCGCAGCAGCCTCTCCGCCCTCTGCTCCCTCGGCAGCCATAGTACCGTCTGCAAGGGAAAGAACACCTGAGCCGGCGGGAAGTCCCATCTGAGCGACCTTCATAGCCATTATTTCGTCCTTTTCCTTTGTCATCTTCAGCACCTTTCGCTGAAGCTCACTTATCTCCTCGAGAAGGTCCTCATTGCTGACGATAGAGTGACGGAAACGGATATATTTCCTTATTCCGAGGATTATCATCATGAGTATCAGAGCATAGATAGCTATGACTATAATGATAGCCAGTATTGACAGTATCCAGCTGAGAGCACTGTAATCCTGGGAATGCTCCTTAAAGATATTTATATAGTTTTTTATATTGAATATCTGCTTTATTCCTCGCCCGAAGCCCTTTACGATATCCGCATAGCCCTTGAGCATTTCAGAAATAAAAGCAAAAAACCATTTCAAGAATTCATTCATAATATACTCCGAAAGTCAATTGCTTTCCCATATATTGCGTATTATTCAGCAGCTTCACCTGCTTTTTCAGCTGTTACAGCTGCGGCGTTCTCTGCTGCCTTTTCCGCAATATTCTTTGCGTCATCTGCTGTTTTTTCTGCTGTCTCTTCTATTTTATCAGCAGTCTTCTCAGCTGCCTCTTCCAGCTTTTCCACTGCTTTTTCCGCAGTATCCTCAGCCTTTTCTGCTGTCGTATTCACTGCCTCAGAGGCTTTGGCTGCCGCACTCTCGGCAGACTCGCCCTTGCTTGCAAGGTACTCCTCGATAGCGCGTCTCTTTATCTCTTCCTCGTCAAGCTGCTCGACAGGCTCGGGACGCTTTGCCTCAATGAGTGTAACGATGAATTTGTAGAGCTCGAAAAGGAAAAACAGAGCCATTGGTATTACGATGCAAATGAAGAAGCCCTTCTTTGTACGCATAAAGTTGAGCAGCTTGCCCACTCCCGATATCTTTGTCTCTGTCCACTTACCGATAAGGTCTCCCGAATAAGCAGGAGCGGTATCATTAATGTCGTTGTTATCGCCTCGTGTAATGAAGCTCTTGGCGCCGTCTTTATCCTCGATCTCCATGATCCTATGGGTATTCTTGACTCTTCTGCCGTCGATAACGGTCCAGAATGTGATGACATCGCCCTCCTTGAGGCTGTTGATGTCGTCGATCTCCTTACATATAATAAGGTCATTTTTGCTGAACGTAGGCTTCATTGAATCCGACTCGACCGTCATGGGGATAAATCCAAATATATTTGCAACTCCGTTATTTCTTCCCGATGAGAAAACTATTATAGTGACGAGGAATGCGATTATAAGCACGATCCATGCAAGCACATTTGCAGTCACTCTTAGTACCTTTTTCATATTGTTTATACTCCTTTATCAAGTAGATTCAGTTATCTTAAAGCTCATGCTAAGCTTTAGTGTTCCGCCTATTATGTCATCGATACAGTCGGGATCATTGCCCTCCAGCCATATCACTACTGTATACTTGTCCTTGTCCTTTGCCTTGAATCCTTCCGTAGAAGTTCTCATAACAACGCTTGAAGTCAGAAATTCACTGTCACAGTCGCTTTCCTTGCCGCCGCCGTTTGATTTTGTCTTGCCGTATACAGTCTTGACACCGTTTTTATAAACAGCGACTCGGATTGCTTCATCGACATTTTTCGTGACATTGTCAATGAGCATCTCACCTGTATAGGTCAGAGTATCATCTCCCGAATTTATCAGATAAAAGGTATAGGCGATGAAGTTATCACCGTTGTGGCTGCCGTTTACCTTATCTATATTATCTGGGAGATCTTCTCCGCTGATGTTTGTCATATCGTAGACGATATCTGCATTCAGCACCGCTATCGACTTATCATATTCGGGGGTTTCAGAAAGTGAAAGTCCCTGCTTTACCATGTCATATTTGTTGACCTTGACTGTAAAGCTTCCGAATTTATCGTAAAAATACGATATACCGTAAGCTATTGCAACGATCAGAATAAGTATTATCGCCAGCAGTGCAAGAACACGCATCAGCAAAGTGTGACGCTTGACTTCTTTTGCGGTTCTTCTGAGTTCAAGGACATCAATCACCTTTTTATCCACTCTGAACTCTCCAATCCTTTAATAATTTTTTCAAGAATCTGATCTCCTTCTTACATATCTTTCCGTCATATACTTTCCCGAAAGGTTTCCTGCGCAGTATGAGCATTCAAATGAATACAGCGCTTCCGCCTGACGGCTGTTGAAAACTCCGTCGGCAACAGGCTCAGAGCCTATATCGTTGACGAAGGAAACTATCGACCTGACTGCGTTATCAGAGCGCTCTCCCCTGCCGATGTAGTTTGTGACTTCGGGACTGAGCATAACGTAATCAACAGGAAAATCCGAAAGGCGCATCATCGGACAATTTACGCCGCCGAAATTCGTAAGCATAAAATGGAATCCCAGATTGCGCATTACCTGTATGGTCGATGGCACCTGCTCGTCCGTCTCGGTGAGAAGCTTCTCCGAGAGCTCAAAGCAAATGCGCGTTGTGGGTATCTGATGACGTGCCGCATAATCCGACGCAAGCTTTGAGGTACGCTTCTCTCTGAGCATTCTCACAGGAAGATAAACTGAAAGCCAGCCGAAATTCAGCTCACGCTCAACAAAGGTAGCGTTTGCTTCAAGAGCCTGTACCAATTCGAGCCTGAAAAGCTGATCAGCCTGATTTGTCATTTCACACACATCACGGTATTTGTCGGGAGAAAGCACTCCCAGCTTTGGAGAATTCAGCATGGTACGGGACTGAAAAAAAGCCGTCTGGCCGCTGGAAATCTCCCTTATACTGCGGTAATTAAGCTCAACAGCCCGTAAACCGCCAACAGTGGTCTGAACATCTTTATCTGCCATATTACCGCCTTCTTTCTACTTTATATATTTTTTATGTTTGTTTTATTATACCATAATTACTGTGCAATGTCAATGAAATAACTATTAATTGTAACAAAAAAACTCAAATATCAACTAAATGTAATTCAAACATTTTATATACTCGGTGTAATGATTTGAATATCAGCACTTGCAGCGTAATTCTCCGAAAACAACGTCCCCCTCTCGCTACAAGAGGGGGACGCCATGTTAAAGAGGTTTTTATGAGCCATTGATGAAAACTTTTATTATGCTCCTGCTGAGATCAGCCCCAACAGGATCAAAGCATATCCAAAGGCGTCTAAAAACTGTTATGGAGGAGTAAAAAATGAGAATTTCATTCGCACACTATGCAACTTCTTTATACCTTTTGTTTACAATCACATTATACCGTATTTCCAATCAACTGTCAATATTTTTCTCTAATGTTCACAATATATCAAAACTTTTTAGCATTATGCATAAACAAATAAATAAATATTGCAAAAATAGTGCAAATTCATTTTACGATACGTATATTTCTTATCTTTTTTCTGACCAATTAATGTCAAAATATATTGCATTTGCTATCAGGCGAAAAAATGACTTCTTCATTTTCCTGATAAAGCCCCGGAAAATACTTCTGACCTTCGTATACTATAATGGGGTGATGTAACATACAACAGCTATCAAGCAGATCTTCCTTTAAAATCATCGTTTTTTGAACAAAAAACGAATATTTTGAGTAGACAAGCTGTTGTGTCCGTGCTATAATAATAAAAAAATAGATACAGTAAACATACAGAAAAAGATAAAAAATATACAAATCCCTGCCTGTGCTCAATAAGATAAAAAGCACATTTATTTTTTGAGAAAAAAGCACTGAAATAAAAAACAGGAGGAAAACATGAAAAAATACTCTATACGCAAAGCGGCAGCAGGCATTTTATGCCTGGGGCTTGTCATGCAGTCGGCAGCCTATCTGCCTGCTAATGCAGAAAGTACAAGCAAAGTGACCGTAAATGAGGTCTGCTCAAAAAACAGCACATACAAGACAGCAGACGGTAATTTCTACGACTGGATAGAGCTTTACAACAGCGACAGTCAGGAGGCTGACATCTCAGGCTGGGGACTCTCCGACAAGGAGGCTGAGCCCTATCGCTACACATTTCCCGACGGAACTAAGGTGCCTGCAAAGGGCAGGCTTATTGTTTTCTGCGACAGCAATGCAGGCGCAAATGACAATAAAATGGTACCTTTCGGACTTTCGTCCACAGGTGAGACACTCACCCTTACCGACAAACAGGGCAGCATTGCTCAGGCTCTCACATTCGGTGCTCTCGCCGCCGACACCTCATACGGTCAGTATCCTGACGGCAGCGGTGAATTCTTTGAGCTCAGCTCTACTCCCGAAAAGGAAAACGCAGCTCCCGAGGGCTCTGCGGCAGTACATCAGCCGACCTTTTCTAAGGACAGCGGCTTCTACGACAGCAGCTTCGCACTTACGCTGACAGCCGATGAGGGCTGCACCGTTTACTACACAATGGACGGCAGCGATCCTACTATCGAATCCGAAAAGTATGAAGCTCCCATTACAATAAAAGATATGACGGATACTCAGAACCGTCTAAGCGCACGTACAGATATAGCTCCGAACGGAGCCGAACAGCCCCGTGAAAATGTTGATAAGGCAGCTGTTATCCGCGCTGTATCCGTTGACAGCGAGGGTCGCGTAAGCGAGCCTGTCACCAAGACATACTTCATCGGTAATACAAACTCGGGCTATTACCCGAATATGAAGGTCATCTCACTTGTCACCGATCCCGATAATCTTTTCGATTACGAAACAGGAATATACTGCCTCGGAAAGGCTTACGAGACCGAAAATACAGGCGCAGGCAGAAATGTTCAGCCCTGGAACCTTATCGCTAACTACTCAATGCGCGGCAAGGAGTGGGAACGCCCTGCAAACTTCACCCTTTTTGAGAACGGTGAAAAGGTCATCGAAGAAAATGTCGGTATCCGTATCAAGGGCAACTACTCACGCAGCCTTCCGCAGAAGAGCTTCAATATCTACACACGCAAGGATTACGGCGTATCCGAATTTGAGTATGATTTCTTCGGCGGCAAGGCTGTAAAGGCTAAAAACGGCAAGGCTATCAAGAAATATGAGGGCGTCGTTCTCAGAAACGGCGGAAACGACAACGGCACAGCATTCTTCCGTGACAGTATCAACCAGAGCCTTATCACCGACAGGAACTTCGCGTATCAGGCAGCTACAGAGTGTGTTGTATTCCTCGACGGCGAATACTGGGGCTTGTATCAGCTCATGGAGAAAATAGACAAGCGCTATATCAGCGAGCATTTCGGCATAAAGAAGAGCGACGTGGCTATCATCAAGAACGGTGAGCTGGACGAGGGCACAGAACAGGATCTTCAGGACTGGCTCCAGCTCCAGAACGGCGTTATAAACGGCAGTATCAGCTATGAGGAGTTCTGCCGTAAGGTGGATATACAGAGCTATATGGACTATATAGCAGCTCAGATATACTGGTGCAACGCAGACTGGCCACAGAGGAATATCTCAATGTGGCGCTCTGACGCTATAGACGAGGAAAATCCCTATGCCGACGGCAAGTGGAGACCTATCCTTTATGATACAGAATCAGGACAGGGACTCTACGGCAGCTATGATAAATCCGCAAACGCAGACTGCTACAGACGTCTCAAGGAGCTGCGTGAGGACGGCGAATTCGCCCAGATGTTCATAAAGCTTCTGGAAAACGATGATTTCCGTTTGCAGTACGCAAGAACATTCATGGACATAGCAAATAACAACTTCACAGCAGACAAAACAAAGTCAGTGGCTGAGAGCTATCTTAAAAACTATAAGCAGCAGATACTTGACAGCTATGCACGTTTCAGCTCACGCAGCTCAGGCGGCGAAAGACAGCTTGAAAACGCATACCAGACTATAATCAATTTCTACGCTCAGCGCTTCCAGTACGCAGAAAGTACAACAAGACAGGCTGTAAAGCTCAGCTCAAATCCATACAGCCTTACTGTAACAAATAATGCTTCTATGGGCAGCATTAGGCTGAACACTCTTGACCTCGGAGCAGTATCAAAGTGGAGCGGAAAATACCACGGTGACTACACTATCGACCTGAGCGTTTCCCCAAGTGAGGAGGCTAAGTTCTCACGCTGGAGCATAAGCGGCGCAAAGATAGTCGAAGGCGATGAGACTTCAACATCTATAAAAATACAGCTCGGCTCCAACGCTGCTGTAAGAGCCGTCTACGAAAACGACGTTCTTCCGGGCGATGTCAATGCCGACGGAGAATTCAACGTAGCTGACATCGTTATGCTGCAAAAATGGCTCAGCGCAGACAGGGAAACAGAACTTGTCAGCTGGAAGGCAGGCGACCTCTGCGAGGACGGCGTTATCGACGTATTCGATCTTGTCTCAATGCGCAGGGAGCTTCTGCTCAGCATGAGAGATCCCGATACACAGCAGACCACAGAGCAGCCCCAGAATAACGACCAGCCCCAGAACAATGACAAACCGCAGAATCCCGATCAGCCGCAGAACCCAAATCAGCCGTGGAATCCTAATCAACCCCAGAATCCAAACAGACTAAAATAACATTTTACAGGCGTATCATAAGCGCGGATACAAATATAGAAGTTATGCCCCGAAGCGTTCGGTTCAAGATCGCTTCGGGGCATTGTAATATGATTTCATTACTTAGCTAAATCATAATTTAACGCCTTTGGCGTCCCGAAAAATTGGTATTGTAGGGGCGAACATTGTTCGCCCGTGTCAAAATTGATGTGTATGTTTGCGGGCGCACATTGTGCGCCCCTACATCATTAAATTTTGATTTATATTAGTTCGTATTTTGTCCTAAAAACTATATGGATCGATTTTGTTGAGGCGCTTTATCATTTTGTACTTGACAAAATCAGAATTCTGTGTATAATATAATTAAACGCGTTTAATTTGAAAGGACACAACTATGAAACGAGATATAGAACGAACTAAAAAACTGCTTCTTGAAGCTGCCGAAAAGCTTATGACAGGCTGCGGCGATCCCACCGAAGTGACTTCGCGAGCTATCACCGAAGCTGCAGGAGTAAACCTTGCCATGATAAACTACTGCTTCGGCTCACGGGAGAAGCTCCTTGCAGAGGTATTCTCACAGCTTCTAAGCAGGGCAGCTGCCGCAGATAAGCGCTTTGCAGAAGTTATGTCATCGGAGCTTCCGCCAAAGGATAAGCTCATAGAACTGCACATATTCATGATGTCTCTTATGCTCAAAAACATAGGCATCGCCAGAGCGGTGACACGGTATATCCTGCTTGAGCGTGACCTGCAAACAGGCATGGAGAGCCTGCCCTTTGTCATGGCACATTACGGCGGCTCTAAATCCGAAGCAGAGTGTCGGCTGCTCACATTCCAGCTCACAAGCCTTAACGAGCTCGCTTTTCTCAAATATGAGGAGCTAAAGCAGTACGCCGGCATTGACCTTACCGACGGGGCACAGCTGCGCCTACTCGTCACCGATAATATTTCACGTTTTCTGATCTAAGGAGGATAATCATGAGTAAAAAAGCACTTCTCGTCATTGATATGCAGAATGACTATCTGTGGGAGAAAAGAAAGCCCATGTTCAGCTACGATACACCTGAACTGGTAGATAATGTAAATAAGGCTGTCCGCAGCTATAAGGAAAAGGGCTGGGATATAATCTATATCTCCCAGATATTCCCGAATATCATCACAAACCGCTGGATAATCGGCTTTTCTATAGCCGGCACCGAGGGCGCAGGACTTTACAGCGGACTTGACATCGTTTCTGACCTTTTCTTTGACAAGAACCTTCCCGATGCATTTACATCTAAGAAATTCCGGGAATTTTTTCATTCTCAGGGCTACGATGAAGTCGCTGTCTGCGGTCTTGACGAGTGCGGCTGCGTAGGAGCTACGGCTCTTGGCGCTGTCAAGGCTGGGTTAAAAACCTCCCTGCTGAAAAGCAGTACAGGCTGCCGCTTCAAGGCTGAAAAAGCAGCAAAGCAGTATGAAAAGCTGACTAAAAACGGAGTTGAATACATATAAAAAACGACCTCAGCAATGCTGAGGTCGTTTTTCACAGAAGCAGGCTCTGCACAAGCAGATAACGGGAATCGAACCCGCCTCATCAGTTTGGGAAACTGAAGTAATGACCACTATACTATATCTGCATCTCTTTAATAAATATAACATATTTAATTCGGAATGTCAAGGTATAAAAATTGTCGGAGCTCCCACTATTTTCGGGGAACTCCGACAAATTCACATTTTCTTGATACCTGTTGCTATCTTTTCACGGAAGCGCACATCATGCTCAACAAAAAGCATAGTAGGCTTATAGCTGAGAAGAAGCTCCTCAAGCTGTATCCGCGAAAACACGTCGATATAATTCAGCGGCTCGTCCCATATGTAGATATGAGCAGGCGTCAGCAGACTTGCCGCAAGGAGGACCTTCTTTTTCTGTCCCTCAGAGAATTCCTCTATTTTTTTCGCAAGCTGAGCACGTTCAAGATTAAGCTGACGCAGGATAGTGCAGAACATACTTAGGTCAAGTCCGCGGCTGTCGCAGTATTCGGCAATATTTCCGCTAAGTCCCGATGTATCCTGATCCACATAAGAAATAATAAGCCCCGAAGCTGTCTCACAAATGCCGTTTTCGATGATTTTTGTGCTGATCTCAGCGACGCCTGCCTTACTGAGTATACTGCGTATCAGCGTTGATTTTCCGCAGCCGTTGCCGCCGTGGAGCGCTATACGGTCTCCCCTTTTCACTTCAAGGCAGAGCCCCTCAAAGACCTTATTCTCGGCGCCTTCGTACTGAACGCTGTAGTCCCTGATATTTATAAGGGTATTCTTGTGATGTGTGAGCTGAGACAATTTTAGCTCGGCAGTACGCTCAATATCATTGAGAAGCCCCTCTTTTTCCTCTATTTCCCTGCCGATACGCATTTCAATGTTCTTGACACGGCTCTGCATTTTCTTTGTTTTAGCTCCGATAAAAGCCCTTGTGCTGATACATCTGTCATGCTCTTTTATGGGATCAAAGCCTATCTTGGTGCGCTCATTCCTGTCAGCCCAGTCCGCTGTCTGTTTTGCTGCCTGTTTCAGCTTTTTTATTTCCTTTTTGTGCTTTTCATTCTCGGCTACAGCGAACTGATCACGCTTCTGCTTGTTCTCCCACCAGCTTGAAAAATTCCCGTTCTGCACATCTATGCACCTGCGGTTCAGCACCAGCACATGGTCGGTACAGGCGTCCAGCAGGTCACGGTCGTGAGACACCAATATAAAGCCTTTCTTCGAGGCAAGATACTCCTTGACCGTCTCCCTTGCCTCTGCGTCCAGATGATTGGTAGGCTCGTCTATGAGGAGAAAGTCATTCTCTCCCGAAAATAATACTGCCAGCAGTACCTTTGTACGCTCTCCGTGGCTGAGTGTACTGAAAGGACGATACAGCAGCTCAGCCTCCTCGCGGAGCTGTGAGAGCTCGCATATGACGCGCCATTCCTCACAGTCGGGCTTTATATCGCTTATGAACTCAGATGCCGTAAGCTCTGCCTGCTCCGCTGATACAACATACGGGAAATACTCGAATCTAACAGAGCTGTCAATGCTTCCTCGATAGCTATACTGCCCGAGAAGGAGCTTCAAAAATGTGGTTTTTCCCTTGCCGTTGCGCCCGATAAAGCCAAGCTTCCAGTTGGTATCTATTGAGAAGGAAACGTCCTCGAAAATATTATCGAAGCTTCCCTCATAGTAAAATGTCAGTCCGTTTACGTTTATCTGTGACATATTCATCTCTCCTTCCGAAGTCAAAAAAATGGAACTCTTTGCTGCCAAAAAGTTCCATTACGTACCTATAACCTCAGAAAAAGAGCATAGCTGTACAGCCATCCCCACAAATATTATTAAAAAGCGCACAAAAAAGAGGTTATGAGAACATAATCCACTTTTGGCAACATGATAAGACAGTACGCATAGAGCCCACTGTCAGTTTAAATATTCATGTACTCAAAAGTGAATTATTTTTTCATCCTCACACCTCTTTCGGTTCAATTTTACTCAGTATATCATATATCTGAGAAAATGTCAAGCAAAACATAAGATCAACTTCATAAATGTTCACAAATTATTTACAATTTCTGCCGCACATTTCACCTGTGAAATACGTTATACTAAGTGAAACAGCACAGGTGTGCTTATATTATGTTATTTAAGAGGAGGTTTTATTATGAAATTCAAAAAGCTTATCGCAGCTTCAGCAGCACTGTGTCTCGCAGCACCTGCTGCCGCAAACACTCTGACCGCATGGGCTACAAAGCCTATCGGCGAAGTAATCCCAGGCGATGTAAATGTTGACTATACATTCAATCTTGCTGATATAGTTCTTTTCCAGCGCTATCTCCGCGGCGACGACTGCGAGGTGCTCTTCCCTGCTTATAAAGAGCCCGGTCCCGGAGGAGATGTGAACAAGGACGGCAGCATGGACATCTTCGACCTTATCGGCATGAGAAAGCTCATTGTCAAGGATATTACGGGAGCTCCCGAGCCTGACGTTGAAACTGCTGCAAGAAACCTCTGTGAGGGTATCAAGAAGTCGCCCAATACAAGCGGTATCTATATGGCCGATTATCAGGGCTACAAGGAGTTTATCGACAG
Organism: Ruminococcus sp.; assembly: GCF_024684275.1. The sequence continues at coordinate 11,988 of NZ_JAIKXF010000020.1, read as the reverse complement.
TCAGACCAATTTCACCATTGAGCTCTTACAGAGAACTTACAGTGAGGGAAAGGGCGAAAACGATCTTATCTCGCCTTACTCTATCTCTCAGGCTCTCGGCATGACAGCCAACGGTGCTGTTGGAGATACTCTTAAAGAAATGGAAAACGTTCTTGGCGGCGGCATGGATATGGCAAGCCTTAACCGCTATCTCAAAGGTCAGCGCGAAAGCACCGTAAACAGCAGCGACTGGGCTAAATGGTCATTCAGCACGGCTAATTCTATATGGGTAAGAAATGACCAGAACCGTATCCAGCCTCGTCCCGAGTTTATACAGAACTGTGTGGACTACTACGATTCCGAGTTCTATATCGCCCCGTTTGACGAAACAACCCTTGCGGACGTTAATAACTGGGTAAACGCAAAGACCAACAAGATGATACCTGAGATACTCAACGAAATAAAGCCCGAGGACGTTATGTACCTCGTAAATGCTGTTGCATTTGAGGCTGAGTGGATGGATCAGTATGAGAAAAACATGGTCAAGGACGGCAAGTTCACAGCTGCTGACGGCACCGAGCAGGAAGCAAAAATGCTGTGCAGCTCTGAGATATACACCTCAGATGAGAACACCGAGGGCATGATAAAGTTCTATTCGGGCAGACGCTATGGCTTTGCAGCACTGCTGCCAAGTGAGGATACTCCTATCGATACTTACATTGAGGAGATGTCTTCCGAAAAGCTCCACAAGCTTATCTCGGAATACCGCACCACAAACTATGAAATGGCAAGCATGAAGCTGCCAAAGTTCAAGTATGAGTACGAAAACGAGCTCAACGACGAACTTATAGCTATGGGTATGCTAACTGCATTCTCAGAGGGCGCAGATTTCACTAATATGTCAGCTATCGCTGACAAGAATCCCCTATCCATAGGTTATGTAATTCACAAGACCTTCATCGACCTCGATGAAAACGGCACAAAGGCTGCCGCAGCGACTTTAGTTGCAACAAAGGATACTGCTATGCCGCAAAAGCCTGAAAAGGAAGTCGTTTTCGACAGACCTTTCGTATACTGCATATTCGATACGGATACGTATATTCCGATATTCATCGGTGTACTTAATTCACTGGAATAAGTCCTTTTTAAGATTTTTTTAAGCATAGACTGTTATAGTAAGACCATACAAGCCGCATCTGCACATCAGCGGCAAGCATAAACCGTATTCCGCAGAGTCCGCACCGGAGTTAATACGGACTCTGCATCGGGGGACAATTCAGAGGGGAGCTTCACGACACGGAGTTCCCCTTTATTAATGCAGTTTCTACAAAAAGCGGATACAATACGCTATATTTTAGCCATTTAAGCTGAATTATCCCCTGCTGATGTTGCTTTATTACTTATTCTATGATATAATGTATTTTATAAGTGCGCGAAGGGGGGTGGACTCATGTCAATAAGCATTGACGAGCAGTACGATAAGGTTTACCGCTACTGCCTTTTAAGAGTCCGCCATAAGGAGACTGCCGAGGATATTACTCAGGAGACCTTCCTTCGCTACCTCGAACACCCACACTATAACAGCGTCGATAAGACCTTGCAGCTTCTCTATACTATCGCAGGCAACCTCTGCTGTGACGAGTTCCGAAAGGCTAAGACTGCGGAGCTCCCCGAGGATAAAGCCGCCGATGAGGATATAGAGGACAGCGTTCTGTCGGGCTTTGAGCTGAAACAGGCTCTTGCAAAGCTCTCAGATGAGGACAGAGAGATAATCCTTCTCCGCTACATAAATGATGTCCCCGTGAACGTTATCGCAAAGCTGCATAATATGTCACGTTTTGCACTGAACCGCAGGATAAACAGTATCCTCGGACAGCTGCATAAGTATCTGGGAAAGGAGGAGCTTATATGACAGATAAAGAGAAAAAAGCCCTCAGAGAAGCCTTTGACTTCCCCGAGCCCGACAGAAAAGAAGAGTTTCTCACGGAGTTTGCAAGGCTCTCCGAAAATAATCATAAAAAGCGTCTGTTCCCTGTTGTTATGAGATTTGCTGCGGCTGCCGCTATGATAGCGATAATAGTCGGAGTTTTCGCTCTTATGCCAAAAAGCAAGGTGGATTTCGGGAACGGCAAGGACGAGATAATGACCGTCACAGAAACTAACTCAGAATCGGTGACCTCAGCTGTACCTGTCACAACCACTGCCGTTACTTCTTCACGGTCAGTAAAGGATACCTCTGTTACAACAGCAAAGGTAACAGGCACAGCTTACGAAAAAACAACATCAGCCTCTGCGGCAAAGACCGTTACTGCGCAGAGAACCGAGGCTTTACTGCGTACTACAGCCGCAAGGACTGCTGCTGTTAATACGACTGCACGTACTGTATCTACAACAGAAAAGACCTGCGCCGTTCAAGACACAGTCACTACAACAGCGCCTAAAACCGAGGATATGGCTGTCACACATGAGAATAACAGCACAGGGCGCGATATGACAGTATCCCCGGATATAATATATCCCCTTCGTGACAAAACGCTCACCGAGGAGCAGATATATCCAAAGGATACAGCCGTCGAACAGCAGGGGCCCGGCATCAGCAAGCCTGCAAACACATGGGCTGTACTGGAAGGTATGTATAATGATTCCAGCGCCGTGGTACTTGCAAATGCAGACGAAATGTTGTATACTTCTATTAACGGCACTGCCGTTACCGCAGAAAATATAACCATTATAAGCTCCTACAAGGGAGAGCTCAAAGAAAAAGACAGGATAACGGTATTTTTCAGCGGCGGATATATCCCTGCCGAGGATTATCTCGGCAAACACCCCGACGCATATATCTCCTCTCCCGAGGAGTACTCCGTCTATGAAAAGGGCGTCAGCAGATCACGTCAGGAAAAGGGAGAACAATATATATTTTTCATCACAGATGATGAAAACATAAAAAAAGGCGCATTTTCCCCTGTAAGAAGCGGAAATATCGCTGTTTTCAAAAAAATACAGGATAATTACGTCTCTTTGGACGACGGAACCCTGTACTTCACGGAGGCTCAGCTTGACAAGCTGAAATGATCCACGTTTTTCGAGTTATTTTTTGCGTTCTGTAATTTTTCAAAAAAATCGTGCCATTTTTGTCACATTTCCTTTCGTCGGCACGTTATGTTATTATAGAACGATTTATATGAAAGGAAGATTTTCTTATGAAGCATCAGAAGGTGATGAGCGTACTGCTGGCTGCTGCGATCTCTACGGCTGCTGTTATGCCTGCTTCGACCTACGCTCTCTCAAAAGGCGACATCAACAATGACAGTATTATCAGCGCAGATGACCTCACTCTGCTCCAGAACTATGTACTGGGAAAGGCTGAGCTTGATAAATCACAGTCGGAGGCAGCTGACATAAACGGCGACGGAGCTGTAAATTCCTATGACATCTCCGGCCTCAGAAAGCTGATCCTCAGCAATCCAAGAAGCTTACAGTTCAAGGCTGTGACAGACCGCATACAGAGCGGATTCACAGACGCTCTGAAAAAGCTTGACATACAGGCAGGCGGCACTGTGGTGAAGTCCACTGACGAGCTGAAAAAGGCTCTTTCCCCTTACTTCTCCGAGACAGTGGTAAAGGGCTACACAGATAAATATGATTCAAGCTTCTTCAAAGATTCAGTGCTTATGGTAAAGCCTGCTTTCTTTGATCCCGAAGCATACAAGGTAAAGACAGCGGTCGTAAAGGCTCCCTGCGGCTGTTCCTCAGCTTATGCAGGTACATATGTCCCCTCAGAAGCTGTAACTGAATATATGAACATCAGAAAAGAACACAATTTCAATTCCGAGTCATTAGGCAAGATACTTCCGGGACAGAAGTTCACCATAACCTACAGCGACGGAACTTACGGTCATGTCAATATAAACGGCGTATCGGGCTATGTAAATATGGCATATGTTACCAAGATAGCCGAGCCCGATGCTAAATATACAGCAATTCCCGATATCAAGATCAATTCTGTAAAATACAAGGACGGCAAGGTCACTGTTGACGCTGCTCAGTTCAACTCATCAGCTCCTATAAACTTTGCAGCAGCTGTTATCGTGCAGGCTGTAGTGGCGAGAAAGGATTACTACGCTTCACAGACCAACTGGACAGTATCAACTACCGCACCGCCGCCTACAACGACAACAACGACTACCTCTTGCCCCTATCCTCTTGCTAAGCAAAAGCTCGATCAGGTAGGCTGGGATCTCAAGAGCGCATTCAATGCTGCTGTTATCCCCTACTACGGTCCTAACGATTTCCCGAAGGACTCAAAGACCACTATGCAGTGGTATGCGGACTACGGCTTCAAGAACGGCAAGGGCAACTGCTACGTTATGGCAGCTATGTTCTGCGAAATGGCAAAGCTTCTCGGCTATGACGCACATCAGATATCAGGACGTGTTCCTCTGAAGGCAGGCGGATACGGACCTCATTCATGGGTAGAGATAACATTCGACGGCACAACTTATGTTTGTGATCCTGACTTTGCAGAGGAAACAAAGAGAAACGGTTATATGATAACATACGGTCAGTCAGGTACATGGATGTACCAGAAAGACTCAGTAATGAGCTGACCGAGGGAGGATAAATCATGAAGAAATTAATTGGTACAATAGCATTCATCGCAGCTCTCGCACTTGCAGGCTGCGGCAAAGTAACTACTGCGGCAAATCCGCAGCCAACAACAACTGCCCCTGCTACAAAGGCAGCAGCTACAGAGCCTACAACATCTGAGGATCAGATGAAGATCATAGGCGACAAGGCTACTGGCGACTCTGTTTTTATCATCACTCTTGACAACAAGACAGGCAAGGACATAAAGGGCTTCACAGTCAAGGCTGATACCGAGGCGGAGTATCCTGCAAGTATGCTTGAGGCAAAGGACATCTTTGCTAAGAACGAAAGACGCAGACTCTACTACGTTCCCGCTAAGACCAGCGACGTTACCTACGGCGACACTGACGAGATTGCAACTCAGGGATACACGGTAAAGATAACATTCTCAGACGATAAGGAAGCTGAGCTCCACCAGTTCCCATTCGGCGATCTTGAGCTGGGTGAGCTGCTCATGGACAAGGACATGGCTTACATCGAGTATATCTCCAAGCTCTCTGACAAAAAGGTAAGCACAAAGGAAGCTGAAAAGATGATCGCTGAGACAAACAAAACCGAAGAAGCTACAGAGCCTGCTTCTGAGATCGAGCAGTCCTACTATGAGGAGCCTGTTTATACTCAGCCTGCATATCAGGAGCCTGTAACACAGTATATCGAGCCTGCAACTCAGTATATTGAGCCTGTTACACAGTATGTAGCACCTACTGAGGCTCCCACACAGGCACCTGATCCTAACGGCGGCTGCATCGGCGGCGGCGGACTTTTCAATGAATAACCGCATACTTTATCTGAGCCGCCTTAAAGCTGTTTCCTGCATAGCTGTTGTGGTGCTTCACGCATTCTACGCAGCCAATGCTTTTGCGGCAGCAACAGGCGCTCAGAGCACTATGCTCTCAATAAGAAACGCCATGATGTGGGCTGTGCCCTGCTTCGTAATGGCAAGCGGAGCTCTACTTCTTGACAGGAACCGTATCCTTTCAAACAAGAAGCTCTTCGGAAAATACATTCCCCGTATGGCAATAGCTCTTGTGGTATTCTCGGTGCTTTTTTCAGTATTCGATGCTGCTCTGATAAAGCATTCGTCCGCAGGAGAGACCGTAAAGGATATATTCAGTGATATATTCTTAGGAACAGGCTGGGCGCATATGTGGTATATCTACCTTATGCTGGCGATATATCTCCTGCTCCCGTTCTACAAGATGATAAGCACCAACGCAAAGCCAAACGACCTGAAGTATCTGCTCCTTGTGTACTGCACATTTCTGTCGGTGCTGCCATTTATAGAGACAGTTTCGGGCAAAAAGCTGCCGTTTTATATATGCGTGTTCAGTATCTATCCGCTGTATCTGTTCCTCGGTAATGTGCTCCACACGGGCATAATCAAGCTTCCGAAGAACGCCTGCGGACTGATGTTTTTCATCTGTATCGGAATAACCGCTATGCTGACGGTTTACAGCTGCACATCAGCTGAAACAGCTCCGGAAACAAGCGGTAAGGTCAAGGCGCTTCTTGAGGGCTACTCATTCCCTGTGTATATAGCTGCTTCTGTGGGAGCTTACGGATTTTTCCGCAGAACAAGGAACAAGCCTTTCCCCGTCCTCGACACTATCGCCGCAGAGCTTGACAACTGCTCTTTCGGCATATATCTGATACATATGGCGGTGCTTAAATTCATCTTCGCCGTTATGAAGTTCAATCCATTCGAGCACGGCGGCACTATAGCTGTCATCGGGATATGCATAATTACTCTTATCATTTCTTATGCAGTAACGAGACTGCTTAAATTCGTTCCTTACGTAAACAAGATAATATAATGACAGGCTCCCTTCGGGGAGCTTTTTATTACTCAGAGGTGAAGCAATGAAAACAATTTTTCCAGACGAATGCAGCCGCTTTATCAACTGTGCGGAAACCATTGACATATGCAGAGTTTTTCCGCTTTCCGTCACTGAAAAATATCAGAGCGGCAGTATTTATGAAGCACAAAACTGCATACTTATCCGTCACAAAAACAACTTCACATTTATCTCAGGAAAGCCTGACGATGATGAGCTCAAAGAGATACACGAGCTTATCCTTACGGAAAATCTGAAACTCATGTGCAATGACAGGTCATTATCCCAAAAGCTTGCAGATATGGGCGGAGTTGAGCTTATTCCTCGTGATATTTACAGATACGCCGCTAAGACTCCCCCCGATATACACATTCCCGAAGGCTTTTGCCTCAGAAATATCGACAGTGAGCTTTTTGACAGCATTACAGGTACAGTGGCGCCATCGCTCTATTGGGACAGCTTTGAACAGTTCAGCAAATATGGCACAGGAGTCTGCATAATGCACGGAAACGAAGCTGCCTCATGGGCTTTCTCATCTGCTGTCAGCAGAGATGAGGCAGATATAGGCATTGAAACTTCAAAAGCCTATCAGCAACGCGGTCTTGCATATACGGCAGCTGCCGCTGTAATACGTGAGATACTCCCATATCGACAGCCAACATGGTCCTGTCAGCGTTCCAATCTCGGCTCGGCACGTACAGCAGAAAAGCTGGGATTTGTCAAGTACAGCGAATGTTTGCTGATAAGAAGGAACTGCCTTTAACAAGCGCCTTTTGTCGTTTTCAAGTTATCAGTGCATATATAAAAAATGCAGGGGCGATGTGAACATCGCCCCTTTTAATTACACTTTTTATTTACAGCCTGATGTTGACATCAGTCCCTGCTTCTCATTTGATATTTTTAGCGCTTTATCTGTATTTATACACCGTTGCTGCTTCAAATCCATCAAGGAGGGTAGTCATTCTGCCGAATGCCATGCCTGTACCCTTTGCAACACAGTTTATCGAGTCCTTTGCAATATTGCAGTTTATGCCGAGTGTACGCTTGATGAGCTGAGTAAGTCCGCCCAGCAGAGCACCGCCGCCTGTGAGAAGCAGGCCATTGTCATAGATGTCTCCCACCAGCTCAGGTGGAGCTTCCTCAAGCACCTTGCGGATAGCCTCCATAATGGTAAAGGTATCGTCCTCGATAGCCTCAAAAAGCTCTGTTTCGCTGAGAAGCACCTGTGCAGGCAGACCTTTTAGCAGGCTTCTGCCCTTAACTATGTAGGTCATCTCGTCGCTGGGGTCATAAAGGTTACACAGCTCTATCTTGACCTTTTCGGCAGTTCTCTCACCGATAAGGAGCTTGTACTTGTTCTGCATATACTTGATGATAGAGCGATCTATGGCATTTCCTGCGACCTTGACAGTGTGTGAACGTACAACGCCGTTCATGGAAACTATAGCAACATCGGTAGTTCCGCCGCCAATATCAACTATCATGTGTCCCTTAGCCTTTGTTATGTTTACGCCTGCGCCTATCATAGCAGCAATAGGCTCCTGAATGAGGTATACCTGTCTTGAGCCTGCGCTCTTTGCAGCTTCTACGACTGCACGGCTCTCTATGTCGGTAATGAAGGAGGGTATGCAGATGACTATACGGGGCTTCATAAGCTGTCTGCCTGTGACCTTTAATATGAATTCACGTATCATGCTGTGTGTCAGATCGTCGTCGGAGATGACTCCCTCGCTGATAGGACGTCTTACGGCGATATAGTCGGGATTTCTGCCTATCATCTCATAGGCTTCCTTTCCTACAGCAAGAACTCTTTCCGTTCTTGTGTTGTAGGCTATTACAGAGGGCTCGCTGAGTACAACGCCCTTATTTCCCATAGTCATAACGATATTTGAGGTACCGAGGTCGATACCGATATCAGTATTTGCCATTTTTATCTTCCTTTCTTACTGCTCAAAGGGAGAACTGCTTTTGCTTGTCCCTGCGAGCATATGGCGCAGACAGGTGTATCTCCGTGTGCGCTTGTTGTTGTCTACCATTTTATATATATTCTCCTCAGTACCGATGATTATGAGGAGCTTTTTTGCTCTTGTAACCGCCGTGTACAGCAGATTCCTGTAGCACAGCTTATCGAAGCCGCCCATTATGGGGAGTATAACAGCCTCAAACTCACAGCCCTGACTCTTATGTACAGTTACTGCATAGGCAAGGTCTACCTGAGACAACAGGTCAAAGGTGTAGGTAGCCTTTCTGCCGTCAAAGTCGATAACAGCAAGGGAGCTTCTGTTGTCAATGCTGATAATGCGTCCGATGTCACCGTTGAAGATGCCTGCGCCCTGCTCGCCGTCCTTAGACCATGTGATGTCGTAGTTGTTCCGCGTCTGCATGACCTTGTCACCCTCACGGTAGGTGTATACGTAGCCCTTTTTCTCCTGCTTGTTTTTAGCAGGAGGATTGAGCTCTGACTGCAAGAGCTTATTGAGCTCAACAGTTCCCGTTACGCCCTTGCGCGACGGAGTTAGTACCTGTATATCCTCGGTGGGAGAATAGTTATATGCCTTTGGGAGTCTGGTCTTGGCAAGGTCAACTATGAGCTGCAAAGCCATTTGATAATCGCTTCTCTTGAAAAAGAAAAAGTCGCTGTCCTTGCGTTCAAGGTCGGGGGATTCGCCTCTGACTATCTTGTGAGCGTTTGTGACAATAGCGCTCTGCTGAGCCTGTCGGAAGATCTCCTTCAGCTCAGTAACGGGAACTATGCCGCTGTCGATTATGTCACCGAGAAGATTTCCTGCGCCTACAGAGGGGAGCTGGTCGCTGTCCCCCACCATGATAAGCCGGCAGCCAAGCCTTACCGCACGGAGCAGCTTCTCAAATAATATCACGTCTACCATAGACATCTCGTCTATAACAAGCACGTCACAGTCAAGGGGATTATTCTCGTTATGGGCGAAGGTAAGCCTGTCTCCCGAGTCGTATACCACTTCAAGGAGGCGGTGTATGGTCTTTGCCTCACAGCCTGCCAAATCAGACATACGCTTAGCGGCTCTGCCTGTAGGAGCAGCAAGGAGCACCTTCATGCCGCGCTTTTCAAATATAGAAATGATAGCGTTGAGTGTAGTGGTCTTACCTGTACCCGGACCTCCCGTAAGCACCATAAGCCCCCGTGAAACAGCAGTGGTTATAGCCTGTCGCTGGAGCTTTTCATACTTTATGTTATGCTCCTCTTCCTCTATGTCAATGAGGGTATCATAGTTGAAGTCCTCGGGAGAGGAAAAGTCTTTAAGAACGTGTATCCTGTCGGAAATAAAGCTTTCCGCATAGAAATAATCCGGGAGATATACGAATTCAATATCATTCTTGACATACTCAAAAAGATCGTCATCATCAAGAGCGGCGTTGTAAGCGCCGTAGAAGTCGCTTTCCGATACGCCGAGAACGTCCTGTGCTTTTTTTGCAAGCACCTCCAGCGGCAGACAGGTGTGGCCTATGCCGCTGTTGGCGCGGAGTATATACTGTACGCCTGCGAGTATGCGCTTGCTGTCATTTCGGGCTATATGCATATCATGGGCGATAGTGTCAGCTTTTGCAAATTCAAGGTCTATGCTTTCACTGCAAAGCAGATATGGATTCAGTTTAAGGAGCGTCATTGCATCAGAGCCGTACTTCCTGTAGGTATTCATGGCAAAGCGTGATTTCACCTCATACTGGGACAGGAATGACATGAGATTGCGCAGGCAGAAAAGCTTCTGTGCCTCTGCGGCTATCTCGTCGCACTTCTTGGGAGATATGCCCTTTATCTCAGAAAGACGAAAAGGAGCGTTCTCCATAATATCGAGAGTACGGTCTCCGAAGACCTCAACTATCTTCTTTGCAAGCCCCGGACCAATGCCCTTAACAGCTCCCGAAGCGAGATATTTCTCAATATTTACCACAGTTTCAGGCAGCTTTCTCTCACAGTACACCGCGCTGAACTGAGTGCCGAAGCGTGGATGAGTTATGTAGCTCCCCTCAAGGATAAGTCCCTCGCCCTCCTCAATGTCGCCAAGCTCTCCCACAACGGTGATAAGCTCACCGCCTGCATCAAGGTCAAGGACGATATATCCGTTATTTTCGTTTTTATAAAGGACATTTTCCACAGTGCCCTCAATGTGAAGGACCTCGTGCTCCACCGTTTTCACCTCTGCACATAAAAATACAATTTATATTATAACACAAAAGCTATGGAATAGCAAGCTGCGCGGCATAAAATTTTCTGCTCTGCTATACTTTTACGCGAAAAAGGCTGCGGCGGCTCGCCGCTTATAACACAAAAGCTTTGGAATAGCAAGCTGCGCGGCGTAAAAAGTGATATTATAATTCTCCATTTTAAGTTCTCAATTCTTCAAGTGCTTTTCAATGTCTGCAATTTTTATAAGCTCCATAACATGATAGTGAGTGCAGAAATCCCTGCAAAGCTGTAACTGCTCCTGCGAGCCGTCAATATCTATGAGCAGTACAGCTCCGATGAAAGCACTTCCGTCCTCGATAATAGAGGCTATGTATTCCAGACGCTGCCTGAGCTCATTATCCTGTGCAGTCACAGGCAGTACAGCACACAGTGGATAACTTTTGTTTCGCAGCTTTGAGCATATAAACAGACAGAACAGCTCCGCGGCAGCAATAACAGCTACAACTGCAATGGCGATAATTTCTGCTTTTTCCATAAGATCACTCCTTCCGCTTTATTATATGCGGAAAAAGGCTGAGATGACATTATTGATGCGCCGGCTTCATAATTGTATGTAAAGTCCAATAACCGTGCACGGACTGATACTCACTTACAAAAAGCAATTCACTTTAGGGCAACTCAAAAACCAACTTTTGAGAACATAAGAAAGGACGGATATTACCGCTTTTCACTTGCCAAAAGACAAAAAGGACGCCAATGACGGCGTCCCATACATCTGATTCACTTTTCCAGCGAAACTATCTTCTCAGCTGCTTCTGTGAGCCACTCGCTCTCGAAGAGCTCTATCGTACCCTGATCGCAGAGCTTTGCAAGCTGCGGATCAATAGGGAGCTTAGCCAGCACGGGAATATCGTACTGAGCAGCAATCTCCTCTATATGGCTCTCGCCATAGATGCTGTGGCGCTTGCCGCAGTCGGGACATTCAAAATAGCTCATATTCTCGATGATACCGAGAATAGGGATATTCATCAGCTTAGCCATTTTTACAGCCTTCTCAACTATCATGGAAACAAGCTCCTGAGGAGATGTAACGATAACGATACCGTCTACAGGCAAAGACTGGAATACAGTCAGCGGAACATCGCCTGTTCCAGGAGGCATATCAACTACGAGGCAATCAATATCCTTCCAGATAACGTCTGTCCAGAACTGCTTTACGACTCCTGCAATAACAGGACCTCTCCATACAACAGGATCGGACTCGTTCTCAAGAAGAAGATTTATAGACATGATGTCCAGTCCCATTTTGCTCTTGGCAGGGATAATGCCGAACTCGCAGGCGTCAGCCTTCTGATGGATACC
>NZ_JAIKXF010000005.1 GCF_024684275.1 Ruminococcus sp. | reverse complement strand
GGTATGATGGATACAATCCTTAACCTCGGTCTCAACGAGACAGTTGTTAATACAATCGCTGAAAAGTCAAATAACCCAAGATGGGCTTGGGACTGCTACAGAAGATTCATCCAGATGTATTCTGACGTAGTTATGGAAGTTGGTAAGAAGTACTTCGAGGAACTCATCGACAAGATGAAGGAAGAAAAGGGCGTAACTCAGGACGTAGAGCTTGACGCTGACGACCTCAAGAAGCTCGCTGCACAGTTCAAGGCTGAATATAAGGCTAAGATCGGCGTTGACTTCCCTGACGATCCTAAGGAGCAGCTCATGGGCGCTATCAAGGCTGTATTCCGTTCATGGGACAACCCAAGAGCTAACGTTTACAGACGTGATAACGATATCCCATTCTCTTGGGGTACTGCTGTTAACGTACAGTCAATGGCTTTCGGTAACATGGGTGATGACTGCGGTACAGGTGTTGCTTTCACAAGAGACCCTGCTACAGGTGAGAAGAAGCTCATGGGTGAGTTCCTGACTAACGCTCAGGGTGAGGACGTTGTTGCAGGCGTTCGTACTCCTATGCCTATCCAGCAGATGGCTGAAACATTCCCTGAGGCTTTCGCTCAGTTCCAGGAAGTTTGCAAGACTCTCGAAAATCATTACAGAGATATGCAGGATATGGAGTTCACTGTTGAGAACAAGAAGCTCTATATGCTCCAGACAAGAAACGGTAAGAGAACTGCTCAGGCTGCTCTCAAGATCGCTTGTGACCTCGTTGATGAGGGCATGAGAACAGAGCAGGAAGCTGTTGCAATGATCGACCCAAGAAACCTCGATACACTTCTCCACCCACAGTTCGATACTAAGGCTCTCAAGGCTGCTACTCCTATCGGCAAGGGTCTCGGTGCTTCACCAGGAGCTGCTTGCGGTAAGATCGTATTCACAGCTGACGATGCTGTTGAGTGGGCTGCTAAGGGCGAGAAGGTCGTTCTCGTTCGTCTCGAGACATCTCCTGAAGATATCACAGGTATGAAGGCTGCTCAGGGTATCCTTACAGTCCGCGGCGGTATGACATCACACGCTGCTGTTGTTGCTCGTGGTATGGGTGAGTGCTGCGTTTCAGGCTGCGGCGATATCAAGATGGACGAAGCTAACAAGAAGTTCGAGCTCGGCGGCAAGACCTTCAAGGAAGGCGACTATATCTCAATCGACGGTACAACAGGTAACATCTACGACGGCGTTATCGCTACAGTTGACGCTCAGATCGCAGGTGAGTTCGGAAGAATCATGGCTTGGGCTGATAAGTACAGAACTCTCAAGGTTCGTACAAACGCTGATACTCCTGCTGACGCTAAGAAGGCAAGAGAGCTCGGCGCCGAAGGTATCGGTCTCTGCCGTACAGAGCATATGTTCTTTGAGGCTGACAGAATCGCTGCTTTCCGTGAGATGATCTGTGCTGATACAGTTGAGGGCCGTGAGGCTGCTCTTGCTAAGATCGAGCCAATGCAGCAGGCTGACTTTGAGGCTCTTTATGAGGCTCTTGAGGGCTGCCCTGTTACAATCCGTTTCCTCGATCCTCCTCTCCACGAATTCGTTCCTACAGAAGAGGCTGACATCAAGCTTCTCGCTGATTCACAGGGCAAGTCCGTTGAGGATATCAAGAACATCATCGCTTCTCTCCACGAGTTCAACCCAATGATGGGCCACAGAGGATGCCGTCTTGCTGTAACATATCCTGAGATCGCTGCTATGCAGACAAAGGCTGTTATCAAGGCTGCTATCAACGTTAAGAAGAAGCACGCTGACTGGACAGTTAAGCCTGAGATCATGATCCCACTCGTTGGCGATGTTAAGGAGCTCAAGTACGTTAAGAAGGTAGTTGTTGAGACTGCTGACGCTGTTATCAAGGAAGCAGGTTCTGACCTCCAGTACGAAGTTGGTACAATGATCGAGATCCCAAGAGCTGCTCTTACTGCTGATGAGATCGCTAAGAACGCTGACTTCTTCTGCTTCGGTACTAACGACCTTACTCAGATGACATACGGCTTCTCTCGTGACGACGCTGGCAAGTTCCTCGGCGCTTACTACGACAAGAAGATCTTCGAGAACGATCCTTTCGCTAAGCTTGATCAGGCTGGCGTTGGTAAGCTCATGGAAATGGCTATCAAGCTCGGTAAGCCTGTAAATCCTAAGCTCCACTGCGGTATCTGCGGTGAGCACGGCGGTGATCCTACATCTGTTGAGTTCTGCCACAAGATCGGCCTCGACTATGTATCTTGCTCACCTTTCCGTGTTCCAATTGCTCGTCTCGCTGCTGCTCAGGCTGCTATCGCTGATAAGAAGTAATTTAAGTATATATTAAGTATACCTAAAAACGTTTTTAACGTTTATATGTTCATACGGATAAAAGAAGTCCTCACAGTTTCGGCTGTGAGGACTTTTTGTTGACTTGTTACACAAACTCTGATATAATAAAGGGTATCTCTAAATAAAGGAGCTGATACAATGGGTTATATTTTGGAACTTCGAAAAACGCTTGGCAGCAGACCTGTTATCATGGCAGGCGCAGGTGTCATACTTTTAAACGATAAAAACGAGATACTTCTTGGCAGACGCACCGACAACGGATACTGGGACTATCCCGCAGGCTCAATGGAGCTGGGGGAGAGCTTTGAGGAATGTGCCCGCAGGGAGGTACTTGAAGAAACGGGACTTACCTGCGAAAAGCTGGAATACTTAATGGATATATCGGGAGAGGACACCTTTTACGAATACCCCAACGGAGACAAGGTATATCTTGCAGTGATAATATACCTGTGCCGCGATTTTACGGGAGATATGAAGGTGCAGGCGGAAGAAGCTTTTGAACAGAGATTTTTCCCTATAGACCAGCTCCCCGAGAACACACCGCCGCTGAAAATAAAAGCAAGGATATTTGAAAAGGTTAGTGAATACGTAAAAGGTATATAAAGTAAAAAGTCCTCACAACAATGTGAGGACTTTTTATATTACTTCTGATATTTAGCCTTATCCATTTCGCGGATAGCAGCACGGCGAATCTTGCCGCTTCCGACAGTCTTAGGAAGTCCCTCAACGAACTCAACGACTCTTGGATACTTGTAAGGTGCAGTACGCTCCTTTACGTAATCCTTTATCTCTTTAACAAGCTCGTCTGAACCCGTTTTATCCTTTGTAAGGACGATAGTAGCCTTTACTACCTGTCCTCTTATCTCGTCGGGAACGCCTGTGACAGCACATTCAAGCACATATGGGAGCTCCATGAGAACGCTTTCGATCTCGAATGGTCCGATACGGTATCCGGAGGACTTGATAACGTCGTCAACACGTCCGACGTACCAGAAATAGCCGTCCTCGTCTACCCAAGCGGTATCGCCTGTGTGGTAGTAGCCGTCGCGCCATGTTTCGGCGGTATTTTCCTCGTCGCCAAAGTAGCAAAGTGCAAGTCCTGGAACGCCGTAGCCGACAGCGTCAGCATCGGCAAGCTTTATGCATATCTCGCCTGTGTCGCCGACTGCGGCAGGAGTACCGTCGGGGAGAAGCACCTTAACGTCGTACTGCGGATTGGGCTTGCCCATGCTGCCGGGCTTAGGTTCCATGCCCACAACGTTTGCGATAGAAAGGGTGGTCTCTGTCTGACCGAAGCCTTCCATGAGCTTTATGCCTGTTGCTTTGTAGAACTGGTGGAACACCTCGGGGTTGAGGGCTTCGCCTGCGATACAAGCGTATTTCAGTGATGAAAGGTCATACTTTGAGAGGTCCTCCTTGATGAAGAAGCGGTACATAGTCGGAGGTGCGCAGAATGAGGTGATGTTGTACTTCTTGAACATGGGGAGTATATCATCTGCGTGGAAGCGGTCAAAGTCATATACAAATACGGCAGCCTCGCACATCCACTGACCGTAGAGCTTACCCCAGAGAGCCTTGCCCCAGCCTGTATCCGAGATAGTGAAGTGGAGACCGTTAGGATCGGCGTTCTGCCAGTAACGAGCGGTTACATAGTGACCGAGAGGGTACTGATAGCTGTGGAGGACCAGCTTAGGATTGCCTGATGTACCTGAGCTGAAGAAGATGAGCATAGGATCGGTTCCGCAGGGAGTCTCGGCGGTGCGCTCAAAATGAGTGCTGTATGCAGGGAGCTCCGCGTTGAAATCGTGCCAGCCCTCACGCTGACCGTTTACGATGACTTTTGTCCTGATAGTATCCGTAACTGCGCAAGCCTTATCTACCTCGTCTGTGATCTCGCCGTCAGCAGAGCATACGATAGCGGATACATTTGCGGAATTGAAGCGGTACTCAAAATCGTGCTCCTTGAGCATATTTGAAGCAGGGATGACCAGAGCTCCGATACGGTGGAGAGCGATGATAGAGAACCAGAACTGATAGTGGCGCTTGAGCACCAGCATTACGCGGTCACCCTTTTTGATGCCGAGAGATTTGAAGTAATTTGCGGTCTGACATGAGTACTTCTTTATATCCTTGAATGTGAAACGGCGCTCGTTATGGTTTACGTCAACATATATCATAGCTGTCTTGTCGGGACATTTTTCAGCCATTGCGTCAACAATATCATATGCAAAGTTGAACTTATCCTGATTTTCAAAGTGAACTGCGCTGAGTATGCCTTCCTCGTTAGTCTCGCACTGTACGAACTTTTCAGCTACAGGGTGAAGGAGACCTGCCTTGTCTACGTTTGTAAGGTGATGCTCGGCGATATGCTCCTTGTATTCAGACATACCTGTTGTGCCGCGCGGAGGCATAACGAATGCGTATATCTCACAGTCCTCGCCGCCGAGAGCTATTTCATCGTGGGGCATTGAGCTGTCGTAGTAGATACAGTCACCCTCATGGAGTATCTCGGTATGAGAGCCTACTGTCATACGCAGAGTGCCCTTGATAACTATATCCATTTCCTGACCTGCGTGGCTTGCCATATGCATTGGCTGAGAGAGAGCTTCCTCGGAATAGGGGATAACTACATGGAAAGGCTCTACGGTCTTGTTTTTGAACTTAGAGGCAAGACGGTTGTATGCAAAGCCCTTTCTGCGGACGATAGGAACTCCCTCGCCCTTGCGGGTAACAGTATAGCCGCTGAGCTCAGGGCTTGTGCCCTCCATGAGGTCGGTTATCTCGACATTGAAGGTATTTGCACATTTATAGATGAATGTAAAGCTGAAGTCCTGCTCGCCTGATTCCAGCTTTTTGTATTCTTCGACGGAATAATCGGTCTTGGCAGCCATTTCCTCTACGGAGAGACCTAAGTCCTCACGCAGGTGAGAGATACGCTCTGCTACCTCTTTTATTCTGGTTTCTGCATTCTGTAAACTCATCATGTCGCTCATAATTATCTCTCCTTTTTTTAATTTAGAAAATAAAAAAACTCGTCTCAAAGATGATTCTTTGAGACGAGTATCATTACTTGAATACCCGCGGTACCACTCAAATTGTGCCGCTATTGCGTAACACCACTTCAGACTCTATCAAGCCCTATTCATTGACGCAGAATCACGGAAGCGCTTACTGTAACTTTCAGCACTTCGGCTCAGAAGGGATACACAGCATTGCTTATCACCGACTCACACCGACCGTCGGCTCTCTGTAGACATAGGCTATACTCTGCTTGTCTTCCTCACAGCTTATGTTTGGATTATATCACATAAAAAAGCATTTGTCAAGAGGTTTTTGAGAAAAATTTGCAAAGCCGCGGTCAGCAGGCGCTGAAGTCACTGCATTTGCGCAAAAGGTTGACACAAAGAGGTTACTGCGATATAATTGTTTCATAGGAGAATAAAATGAAAGCAATATCTACTGAAACAAGGCGTGTGCTTACTCCTTCGGGAGCTATGGATTACACCCTTGAACGAAAAAAAGTGAAAAATATAAATCTTCGTGTAAAGCATGACGGCTCGGTGTGTGTTTCTGCACCAAAGCGTGTTCCTGTTCGTGAAATAGAGGCATTTATCATCAGCAGGAGCGAATATATACGCAGGGCGGCTGTGTATTTTGCAGAGCACGATGTGAAAAAGACTCCGCCAAGCTACATGGACGGGGAGAGCCTGATGTATCTGGGCAAGCCCCTGCGGCTTACCATTATTGCAGATAGCCGTGAGTACGCCGATATGTGCGGTGATGAGCTGCAAGTCCATGTCAGAGAAGCGGATGATACTCAGCGCGTGAAAAAGCTTGCGGAAGGCTGGTACGACAAGCAATGCCGCGAGGTATTCAGCGAGATAGTCCTTGAGGTGCAGGAAAAATTCCGTAAATACGGCGTTCCGCAGCCTCAGCTGAAGCTGCGCTCCATGACCTCCCGTTGGGGGAGCTGTCATTACACAAAGGGGATAATAACCCTGAACAGGCGGCTCATTGAAGCACCGCGGCACTGCATAGAGCACGTAGTCACACATGAGTTCTGCCATTTTATACACCCCGACCACTCAAAGGACTTCTACGCCCTGTTGGGAGCGGAGTTCCCCCAATGGCGTTCAGCAAAGGCTGAGCTTGAAAAAACAGTTATACTGTGAGGTGATACCATGTACGAGGGCTTTCTGCCTACTACTAAAAAAGAAATGGACGAGCTGGGAATAGAGCAGTTCGATTACATATATATAACAGGTGACGCATACGTTGACCACCCCAGCTTCGGAGCGGCTATCGTTACGAGGCTCATTGAGAGCATGGGCTTTACTATAGGAGTCATTTCCCAGCCCGACTGGCATACTGACAGGGATTTCCGCCGATTTGGTGCGCCTAAGTACGCCTTTCTTGTGACCGCAGGAAATATCGACTCAATGGTGGCTCACTATACAGCGGCTAAGAGAAAGCGCTCAGACGATGCGTACACCGCAGGAGGCGTGGCAGGCAAGCGTCCTGACCGCGCAGTTATCGTGTACTGTCAGAAGCTCCGCGAATACTTCGGCGATGTCCCCATAGCAATAGGCGGTCTGGAGGCTTCGCTCCGCCGCTTTGCTCACTATGACTACTGGGACGACGCAGTGCGCCCCTCTGTACTTGTTGACAGCGGCGCTGACCTGCTGATGTACGGCATGGGCGAGCACCAGATACAGGAGATGTGCACCCGTCTTGCGGCAGGGGAGAGCATACACGATATGCACGATATACGCGGCACCTGCTATCTCACAGAGCCCGTGAACACGCCACTCGGCGCGGCGCAGTGCCCCTCCTTCGAGCAAGTCCGCGACAGCAAGCCCGAGTACGCAAAGGCAGTCAAGATACAGTACGACTGGCAGGACGAGGTCTACGGAAAGACCATAATCCAGCGCCACGGCAAAATGATGCTGGTGCAGCTGCCCCCTGCCTACAGCCTTACTACCGAGGAGCTCGACCACATCTACTCCCTGCCCTACACAAGGGCTATCCACCCCTCCTACGAGGCTCTCGGCGGAGTCCCCGGCATCGAGGAGGTGCGCTTTTCTATCACACATAACCGCGGCTGCTTCGGCTACTGCAATTTCTGCTCTATCGCTCTTCATCAGGGCAGACGTATCACCGTCCGCAGTGTAGAGTCGGTGCTTGCCGAGGCTGAACGCATAACGAAAATGCCCGATTTCAAGGGCTATATCCACGACGTAGGCGGTCCTACGGCGGACTTCCGCCGCCCCTCCTGCGACAAGCAGCTCTCAAAGGGACTGTGCATGGGCAAGAAATGTCTTGCGCCAAAGCCCTGTCCTGCGCTGAAGGTAGACCACACGGAATACCTTGATATGCTGCGAAAGATACGCAAGGTCAATGGCGTCAAGCGAGTGTTTATCCGCTCGGGTATACGCTACGACTACCTCATCGAGGACAAGGACGACGAGTTCATGAAGGAGCTCATAATGCACCATGTCAGCGGTCAGCTGAAAGTCGCTCCCGAGCACTGTTCGGCGGTAGTTCTCGACAAAATGGGAAAGCCTCACATCGAAGCCTACAAGCGCTTTCAGAAGCGCTTTTACGAGGTGACAAAGAGCATGGGCAAGGAACAGTATCTTGTGCCCTATCTCATGTCCTCACACCCGGGAAGCACTCTTAATGAGGCTATAGACCTTGCGCTGTTCCTGAAAGAGAACAAAATACGTCCCGAGCAGGTACAGGACTTCTATCCTACTCCCGGTACTATATCCACGGCGATGTTTTACACTGAGCTTGATCCATACACTATGGAAAAGGTCTATGTGCCGAAAACGCCAAAGGAAAAGGCTATGCAGCGAGCTCTGCTGCAATACTTCCGACCACAGAACAAGGAGATAGTCCTTGAGGCTCTCAAGGCCGCAGGGCGCCGCGACCTTATCGGCACCTCTCCGAAATGCCTTGTGGCGGACGATAACCGCGGACAGGGCGGTACTCCCCGAAAAGGCGGTGACAAGTCGTGGCAAAATACTTCAAAGACACGGAAAGCTTCGTCAAGGCAGCAGGAGAGAGGTACAGGCTCAGCTCGCAGCAAAAACAATACCTCCGCGAATTGGCAGAAAAACGGGAAAAAGAACGGGAACGGCGGAAAAAGAAAGCACTGAACCTGCTATGGCTGCTGATAACAGCGGCTGTACTGGTATTTCTTGGCTGGCGGTATTTCCGCAAGCCTGTCCATACATTTCCCAATGAGGACAAGCTGGTCATGCACTTTATCGACGTGGGGCAGGGCGACTGCACCTTTATTGCAGCAAATGGCGTGACTATGCTGGTGGACTGCGGCGAAAACGAGGTCTCGGAGCAGGTCACAGACTACCTTCGGGGACTTGGTGTGGGACGGCTGGACTACATCATCGCAACGCACCCGCATTCCGACCATATGGGCGGTATGTACCGTATTATCGACGTTTTTGACGTCGGAGAGGTGCTTATCCCACATATTCCCGATGAGCAGATACCTACCGCCGTATTCTATGAGCGCTTTCTGGAAAGCTGCGCCGCTAAGAATGTCCCCATTGAAGAAGTACACGTTGGACAGGTGCTTGAGATAGGCAGTGCAAGGGCTGAGATAATTGCTCCCGACGGCAGTGTTTATGAGAATATCAACAACTATTCCGTATCGTTCATGCTCACTCACGGCAGGAACAAATGCCTGTTCACAGGGGACGCTGAGGCGGAGTCCGAAGCGGCTATGATACAGGTCGGCAGACTGAGTAAGGTCATGCTCTACAAGGCAGGACACCACGGCAGCTCACATTCCTCCACCGAGGAGCTGATAGATATTATCCGTCCGCAGACAGCCGTTATTTCCTGCGGCAGTGAAAATCCTTACGGACACCCTGCTGACAGCACCGTGAAAAGGCTGGAAAGATATGCAGATGTGGTCTGTCGGACAGATGTAAACGGCACTGTTATTGTGGAATCCAACGGCGCGAATATAAATATAACCTGTGAAAGGGCGAAATAATGACTATAATCGACAGATTTGAGGGAGAATACGCCGTTCTCGAAACAGACAGCGGTATGAAAACAGTCCCCCGTGATATGCTCCCCGACGGAGCCTGCGAGGGGGACGTGCTGGAAGTGACAGACGGCGCTTATACCATAAATAAAAAGGCTGCGGAGAAACGCCGCAGGGAGATACGCGAAAAGCTCAGGAAATTACAGCATAACAAGGAGAATTGATATGGCGATGCGCAGTATGATATTCAGAAAAATGTGCGAGGAGAGCGACGCCAAGCGCGACGAGGGACTGACTACTCCGCCCGAGATAGAGCGCTTTGATGATATAAAATACGGCTCGGATAAGCAGTGGCAGGTGCTGGACGTATACCGTCCTAAGGCGCTGAGCGGAAAGCTGCCTGTGATAGTCAGCTTCCACGGCGGCGGCTGGGTCTACGGCGACAAAAATGTCTATCAGTTTTACTGTATGGAGCTTGCAAGGCGCGGCTTCGCAGTAGTGAACTACTCCTACAGGATAGCTCCCGAATACCGCTTCCCTGCGCCCTTTGAGGACACTAACATGGTCTTTGGGTGGATACTGAAAAATGCAGAGCAGTATGGTTTTGACCTTGATAACCTCTTTGCTGTGGGAGACTCCGCAGGTGCTATGGGCATCGCGCTTTATGCCTGTATCTGTACGGATAAGGAGTACGCCAAGATGTACAGCTTTACTGTGCCCGAGGGCTTGAAATTCAAGGGGCTTGCGCTCAACTGCGGCATATATCAGACAAAGGATGCAGGTATCATCAAGATGCTGAAGGATTTTCTTGAGAAGAAGGACTATCCTGCTATCCTTGAAAAGCTCAGCGTTGTCAGTCTTGTGAACGGGAGCTTTCCGCCCTGTTATATCATGACCTCCAACGAGGATTTCCTCCGCGAGGAACCAAAGGCACTTATGGAGAGCCTTGACAAGGTAGGGGTGAAGTACAGATACAAGCTCTACGGCGACGAGGAGCACCCGCTGGGGCACGTTTTTCACTGTAATGTAAAGTCTGAGTTTGCCGCACAGGCTAATGATGACGAGTGCAGCTTCTTCAAGGAGCTTATGGGTATAAAGTGATGAATATGCATAAAAAAGAAGCCTGAACACTCAGGCTTCTTTTTGTTATATTCAGTTTAACTTGAAATATACGTTTCTGTACCAGTCAACTGTCTCAGCAAGTCCCATATCTACAGAATACTCAGCCTTCCAGCCGATACGCTCATATGCCTTGGTGGCATCTAACTGCTGGATAAGTATCTCAGAGACCTCGCTCTGCTGTACGATAGAAGGGATATTCTCGCAGTTCATAACAGCCTTTATCTTGTTGACAACTGTTTCGATGTCAGTAGCGATACCTGTACCGAAGTTGAATGCATTTCCTACAACGCCTTCCTTTTCGATGTTGTAGAGCATATACATATAAGCATTGACAATATCCTTGATATAGAGGAAATCTCTCTTGAATACGCCGTTTGCAGGGTGTCTGATAACAGGAGACTCACCGTTTTCCAGCTTCTGGATAGTACCGGGGATAAGTCTGTTGAAGTTGTTGTCTCCGGGACCGTAGATATTGCCGAATCTTCCGACTGCAACAGGGAGCTTGTAGCTGTGGTAGAAGCTTCTTGCAAGCATATCCTGACAAACCTTTGATACATCGTAAGGATTGCTGCCCTGAAGTATCATGCTCTCGTTGTATGGAAGCACATCGCTGTCGCCGTATACCTTATCGCTTGAAGCCACGAGAACAGCCTTGACTGTATCTGTATGAAGTCTTGCAGCGTCTAAGATGTTGTATGTACCTACGATATTTACCTGGAAAGTCACCTTTGGCATTTTGTAAGCTAAGTCCTGAAGGGCAACTGCGGCAAGGTGGAAGATGAATTCTATCTTCTGCTCAACGAGTATCTGCTCTATGAGAGCACCGTTGCTGATATCGCCGTAGTATACGTTTACCTTTTTGTCCAGACCGCATATGCTGAAATAGCTTGTGCAGTCGCATCTTTCGATGAGAACGGTCACATTTGCGCCGAGTTCGATAAGGTGCTTTGTGATGTGCGCTCCTACAAATCCAGTAGCACCCGTAATAAACACGCGCTTGTTTTTCATGTCTTTGCTATTCATTTCTTCTCTATCCTCTCTCTTTTGACCTTTTGGCCATTTTCTCTATACCATAGCACGATTTTTTGGTCAACAATTCACCTATATACCGCACTTTGGAGAAACACTGAAACAATGAGTAGTATAGCATATCAGGCAAAATTTGTCAAGTATTAATTGTTTTAAGAACTTGCGCAAAAAACTGTTAATTATCATCGAAATCTGGCGCAAATCATTGAACCATCAGCACCTGAAAATTATATAGGGACAGGTCGGAAAAAGATATTGATTTTCATGTGGAAGTGTGTTATAATCTTAATCAGCGCGTCTGCGCAGGGGGGATAAATGACGAACAGAAATTTGTTTCCCCCGAAGCATATAAACCCATAGACAAACATAACGGAGGAAAAGAAAACATGAGCGAGATCAAGCCAAAAAAAATTGCCGTTTTAAACGGCATCTTACACGGTCACTTTACAGGAAGCGTTGAGGTCGTAAGAGAATTAGCCGCATTAGGACATGATGTGACTTGTTTTGTTACAGACGAATTTGCGCCAAGATTAGACGAAGTTCCCGTAAAAAAAGTAGTTTATTCAGCTGATGTAAGTGAAATTGCAAAAAGATTACCTCCAAATGTTCCATCATTCGCTATAAATTCATTCATGGTCGGAAAGGCAACAGATGTTGTCATGACACTGCTCATGAATGATAAGACAGAGTACGATTACTATATCATCGACGCATTTTTTGACATTGAAGAAATGAACAAGGTCTTAAAGATCGATCCGGCTAAGTTTGTAATGATCTATCCTTCATTTATCCTTACTGACGAGAATCAGTTCGATAATGCAAGACTGATAGGCTTACAGGCAACAAATGCAAAATACAATATCAGCCTTCGTGATTTTGTTGGCCTCATATTCACTCCCAACAATTTCAAGAAGATACTTCTGACTTCCAAGTATTTCCATTTAAGACCTGAGGATACAGACGACAAGTGCTACTTCCTCGGACCACACATCGAGCAGAGAGTTGTTGACGAGAGCTTTGACTTCAAGAAGGACGAGAACAAGAAGCTCCTCTTTATCTCACTGGGAACGATTTTCGGCAAGGACCTTGAATTCTATCACCGCTGTATCGAAGCCTTCAAGGATTCTGACGAGTATCAGGTGATCATGTCTGTAGGAAAGTTTGTAAATATCGAGGAGACCTTCAAGGAGATCCCTGATAACTTCACTATCTACAACTATGTACCTCAGACTCAGCTTTTACCGCAGGTAGATGTGTTCATCACCCATGCAGGCTTCAACTCGACCTCAGAAGGTCTGGCAAGCGGTGCTGCACTGGTGCTTGTACCACAGGCAGTTGACCAGTTTGACGTTGCAAAGGTAGTTGCAGGACTTAACGCAGGTATCGCTCTCAACAAGCACGAGATCGACATTACACCTGAGATCATCAAGAAGGCTGTAGATGACGCTTACGCAAACAGAGAGAGCTTCAAGGCAGGCACAGATAAGATTATCGCTTCATTCAACGAAGCAAGAAGCAACAGAACAGCACTTTACGCTGAGATATTTGCTTGATTTAAAGATAATAGCCGACAGGGAAGAACCTGTCGGCTTTTTTATAGTCTTGATTCGATAGCTAAAACGATGTCGCTCATTTTTACGCCGAGGGCGTTTGCGATACGGTACAGCGTTTCGAGGGTAGGCTTGCGCTCGCCGCGCTCAATGGCGCTGAGGTGAGTCCGCCCGATATCGGCAAGTCCGCTGATGACCTCCTGAGATATGCCCTTTTTCTTGCGGAACTCCGCGATGACCTCGCCTACTGTCTTTGAGTCAAGTGTTGGTATATACATATTATCACCTCATGATAATATGATATACGAATTTTTTGTAAATATTGAACACATATGTTGACATCATGAATACATATGTGTTATAATAATGACATAAAACAGGCTCGATAGGAGGAATGATTTATGTTTTGTAAATTCTGCGGCAAAGAGATTTCGGACGATGCTAATTTCTGTCCGTCTTGTGGCAAAACGCTTAATGATGGTGTATCTATACCAAATGAGCGAAACAATAATATATCTAATACGCAAATTCAACAGCCAAAATCTAATAGTCAGGGAATGGCAACAGCGTCTTTAATCCTTGGAATAGCCTCTATTATTTTATTCTTTGCTTTTTATTTTTCTATTCCGTGTGCACTATTAGCGAAATATTTAGGAAATAATGTCATTCATCAAAAGCTTGGCGGAAAAGAGAACGCTAAATTAGGAATAAAATTAGGTAATCTCTCTTTAAAAATAAGTTTGGCGATAGCTGTTATTTATCTAATAATAATTGTAGCATTGCTTGTATCACACAGGCATACATATTTTTAAACGGGGCGATGTAGGCATCGCCCCCTACACATTTGCAGCGATATAGCACGGGCGAGCGGAACTCGCCCCTACAAAAAGGCGAACCGCTTGGTTCGCCTTTAATTATGCATTATGCATTATGAATTATGCATTAAAAATCCCGCCACGAAAAAAGACTGCCATTGGCAGCCTTTTTAATATAATAGGTATAGAACAAGATTGCAAAAGAATAACGACCTTCATTGACACCCTCTCAAAAAGCCAATCAAGGTCGCTATTGAGTGACGCCTGCGCACCCTCTATACGCAGTTGTCGTTACGGCAGCACATATTCCGAAGTGCCATATATCTTCTTGCTTTAATATCATGCTTGTTTTGTCGTTTCAAGCGATGTGCGAACTGCTTTAGGCGATTAAACATATTATAGGCATTAATGTTTAATAGCAGTTGAAGTAAGTCCGATGTATGCTGGATCGAAGTGGTGAGACCGTAGATCCGGCGGAGTTTGGTACCGGATCAAGCAAAAGAAAGATATACTTGCCGATTTTGTTACAGGACACATAAAAATCTGTTGAAATTATGTGGCGGTAGAGAAGCCGATTTTTCGGCGGTTATCCTCTACCAACAATTGTATTATAAAACATGACGGCGCTAAGTTCAATTGATTATATTGCTCAAAATTAGGACTATATTGCTAAATTTAGTATTATATTTTATATTAAGCAATTATGAACTAAATTACTGATTTTAATAAATCGGTTTTTTGTCATAAAAATAAAAAAATAAGGCTGATTTTTGTGCGGAACAAAAACCGTATCGACAAATCTACGTAGATACGTTGATTCGGGCTTCGACAAAAAATTCAGCACAAATACAACATCTTTTAACGAGGGTGACGATTTGCGCTGTGAACTGACCGAACTTGCTATGGTTAAAAATAATAAAAAACTCTCCGGTGAAAAATCCAAAGAGTTTTTTGAATAATTTTGATATTTTTTTATTTTTTAATCAAGTCTGACCTGTCCGTGTAATAAAAAAAGCTCCGAGTACAAACTCGGAGCCTGTGTTTTACAGTACACCTTGTGAGGCATCTTTGATCCTGTTGCGGTAGTATTCCTCCTGCCATGAAAAATCAAAATCCTTGAACAGCTTCAGACAGCCGTTGGCGTTTGCGAGAGCGCCCTCAAGGCCTTCGATGTCATCAGCTCTTGCGAAGATATAGACTGCGGTTATCATAATTTCAAGAAGCATGGAATCGTTTCTGCCCTGCGGCTTATAGCCGAAATTCAGAAGCCTGAGCGCATCGCGGTAATGCTTGGCGGCACAGTCTGACAGTGCGAGGGATATATATAGCTTTGCCTGACGCTTCAGGCAGGCTTTTTCACAGTATTTCTGCAAAAAGCTGATGTTCAGAGTGCGGAATTCCTCAGCGTCACGCCAGTTCCCGATCTTGCTTATGGTGCTGAGCATTTCGGTGCAGTAACCGAATTTTTCGTCACCGCTGAGCTTTTTATCTATAAGCTTTTCGAGGTAAAAATATGCTGTCTTATTATCGTATATCCTATCGTAAAGAGATGCTATCTGGATCAGGTCAAAGCTGGTGGGTTTCTTGGCGTTATCGATGAAGGCATCGGCGTAAGCCTCACACAGCTCCTTAGAGTAGCCCTTATCAACGAAGAGGCTGTAAACTTCCGCGTATTTTTTCATCTCAGCAGCGTGAGATGTGAGCAATGGAAAGCCTGCCTTTTTTCGTTCTATAGGTGATAACATATCTTTGCCCCCTCTCGTCTAATATGTGACAGCTGACTGCAAAACTCAGAATACGGTGACATCTGGTTTTCTGCTTTTGCAATTGCTTATATTATATGAACTCATATATTTTCAATATAAAGAGTAAAAACAGTAAATTATTTTCACCCATCTGTGTATTCAATCATAACACAAATTTATAGGTTAGTCAACGCCTGCTGGCAATTTATAAGCAAAACTGTTGATATGCACAAAAATATCTATGATTTTTTTCCTAATTAATTGGTTAAACTTATAATTCCTTTAAGCTTATTTCAATATTTTGTGGTATAATATAGGTAAAGTGGAGTGGTGTCCGCTGTTACAGATATGGCATACAAGGGGGTATACATATGAGACTTCTCGTTGTAGAAGACGAGATACAGCTCGCCGATGCTTTGTCGGAGATACTTAAAAGAAATATGTACAACGTCGATACCGTTTATGACGGAGTTGACGGACTTGATAACGCTCTTACGGGAGTTTACGACTGCATCATACTTGATATAATGCTTCCCGGCATGAACGGTATGGAGGTGCTGAGGAATCTCCGCCGCGAGCATATACATACGCCGGTTCTCCTGCTCACCGCACGAAGCGAGATCGAGGACAAGATCAACGGTCTTGACTGCGGCGCAGACGACTACCTTACAAAGCCCTTCGTTACCGGTGAGCTTCTTGCAAGAGTAAGAGCACTCACCAGAAGAAAGGGCGAGATAGTTGACGAAAACAGATTGGATTACAACGGACTTGAGCTTAACAAGAGCACCTGCTCGGTAATGTGGAAGGGCAATGATGTTAAGCTTTCGCTGAAGGAGTATCAGATAATGGAGCTCCTTATATCAAATCCCCACCAGATACTTCCGAAGGAGCGCATAATCGAGAAGATATGGGGCTATGAGAGCGATGTTGAGTACAATAATATCGAGGTATATATATCGTTCCTCAGAAAAAAGCTCTCTGTAATATCCGCTCCTGTTCAGATCAAGACCGCAAGAGGCATAGGCTATTCTCTTGAATGATAAAGGAGGAATGACGCAATGTTAAGGAAACCTCATGATCGAATGTTCAGGAAAGCCCAGATGAAGCTTTTCTCGCTGATCGTAAGTATTCTCCTTGCTGTTTTTATTGCACTTATCGGTTCTATAAACGTTATCACAAAGGAGGTCATGCGAGGACAGTCCAGAGAGGTGCTCATGCAGATAGCGTCGGGCATCGAGTATAACGATAAGAACTCTACATTTACATATACCAAGCCTGTTGAGCTGAAGGGCGAGAAGCGTGACAAGAGCGGCATTCCGCCGCAGAAGCCCTCTGAAACTGTCAAGCCTACTACCACTGAGGCTCCTGTGACGACTACAGCGGCTGCTGTGACCACAAAGGCTGATGAGACTACTCAGGCAGTTCCGCCAACTGATGAGAACACAGAGACAGGCGAGCAGTTCGTTCCCGACGAGCCGGAGTATAACGAGGAGCAGCATGAGGAGCCCCATGAGGAGCCCCATGAGGAGGCTCACCCCCCCGAGACTCAGCCTTCCGAGGCTCAGACTACGGCGCCTTTCACAGGTCAGCAGAGCTGGGCAGCCTGGGGACAGCAGGACTGGAATCAGCAGGACTGGAACAACTGGAATCAGCAGGGACAGCAGGACTGGAATAACTGGAGCCAGCAGGATTGGGAAAACTACTGGAAAAATAACGGCGGTCAGCAGAACTGGAACAACTGGGGACAGCAGAACGGCTATAACGATCCAAACAACCCGTGGAACCCGTGGGACCAGACAAATCCGTGGAACCCGTGGAACCAGATGAACCCGTGGAACCCGTGGATGCAGTGGAACGGCGGCATGGCAGGAACTCCCAAGATGAACAGCAAGGAGCCTGATAAAAACGGTATAAAGATATACGAGGATAAGCAGGAATACAAGAGCTACCGCGAGGACGATGAAAATAAAGAGGCTGAGGACGAGCTTATATCAGAGCCTCAGAGCTTCGGCGGCGATGCTGTGCTTATGAACACTGTCTATACAGGCGAGCCTGTGCTGGAAGGCTTTACGGTACTTTCGGGCAGCGAAAGCAGCGGCGCTCCCACAGCTATGGCGTCACCTGCCTCAGAGCCAAACCCTATGGCATATTCAAAGGTAGAGCCTATCCCGAAGACTCTCGGCTCTATAGATTTCTTTGTTATCATGGCTGATACAAAGGGCAATTACCTTGCAACTCTCAACAATGACAAGCTTGACTCTATAGGAGCTCAGGACTACATAACAACTATCCTTGACAACGGCAAGGACACAGGCATGATAAACGGCTATCAGTTTTATCAGACCGACAAGAAGAACGGCACTATAATGGTGCTTACCGATAAGAGCTCTGAAATGGATATGCTCAGGCAGCTGAAGCGCACAACCATCATCATAGGTCTTATTGCGCTGGTCGTTCTTTCCGTATTTGCTTACTTCCTCAGCCTGAGAAGCATACAGCCTATCAAGGCCGCATTTGAGAAGCAGAAGCAGTTCGTATCTGACGCCAGCCATGAACTGAAAACTCCTCTTGCAGTAATAACTACCAATGCAGATGTGCTTTCTGAGGAGATAGGCGAGAACAAGTGGCTTGAATACATCAAGGCACAGGCTGACCGTATGAACGTGCTGGTAAACGACCTGCTGAACCTGACAAGACTTGAGAACAACACGACTGATTTTGAGCGCAAATACTTCAATCTCAGCAAGGCGGTCATCAATACCGCGCTGCCTTTTGAGTGTCAGGCGTTCGAGAACAACAAGAAGTTCGAGGTCAACGTCGAGGACAACATCATGCTCAGCGGAAGCGAGAAGCATATCAAGCAGATGACAGCAATATTCATCGACAATGCGCTGAAGTATTCAAACGACGGCGGAACGGTAAGAGTTTCGCTGAAAAAAATGGGCGACAGAAAGCTTCTCTCTGTATACAACACAGGCGAGGGCATCAAGGAAGAGGATACCGAGAAGATATTCGAGCGCTTCTACCGCAGCGACGCTTCGAGAAACCGCTCCACAGGCGGCTACGGACTGGGACTTGCTATCGCAAAGTCGGTCATCGACAAGCACAAGTTCAAGGTACACGTAATGAATCAGCCCGGAAAGAGCGTATGCTTTATGGTAACAATGCAGTAATATCACAAATAAGAGGACGGCTTTATTGCTGTCCTCTGTGTTTTTGCTGAATATTTCCCGCGATACTTGCTATTTCAGAAATGATATGTTATAATGTAAAAAAATATGGAATTGAATTATAGTGCGAAATTCATACAGAACAGGAGATGAAAATCATAATGGACGGTGCCCCGGATGGCAGTAATCCTTATAATTACGAGATATACTTCGTTAAATATGTAATATCAGGGCATGGTCTGCACTATCGTTTGTGTTAGGCTGTGCCTTTATGAGGTTATAGACATACAGAGATATTTTAACGGAGGATATGGATATGTTAGGGCAGATAATTCTGCAAATAATACTTATTGCGCTCAATGCGCTTTTCGCCTGTACGGAGGTGGCAGTCATCTCCACAAGCGATGTGCGGCTTGAAAAGCTTGCCGCCAGCGGCAATAAAAAAGCCGTGAAGCTAAAAAAGCTTACCGATACGCCTACACGCTTCCTTGCGACTATTCAGGTGGCTATAACACTGGCTGGCTTTATAGGAGCTGCTTTTGCCGCAGACAGCTTTTCCGAGCTTCTCACCTCTGCACTGCTGAAAACAGGCATAGGCATACCCGAGGCTGTTATCAGGAAGGCGTCAGTAGTTCTTATCACGCTGATACTATCGTATTTTACATTGGTATTCGGCGAGCTTATACCAAAGCGGCTTGCCATGAAGGAACCTGAGAAGATAGCTCTTGCCATGAGCAGAGTGATAAGCTTCGTGGCAGTTTTCTTTGCACCGCTGGTGTGGCTGCTCAATGTCTCAGCTAACGGTATACTGCGTCTTATGGGTATTGACCCCGACAGTGATGACGATACAGTTACCGAGGAGGAGATACTCATGATGTCCGACGCAGGTGCAGAAAAGGGTACTATCGACGAGGACGAGAACCGCATAATCAAGAACGTTTTTGCTTTTGACGATATGACTGCGGAGCAGGTCTGCACTCACAGAACAGATGTTGACGTGCTCTGGAGCGATGACGATGTCAGCGTCTGGGAGGAGACTATACATCGCACAAGACATTCGTCATTCCCTGTGTGCGGCGAGAGCGTTGACAACGTTATCGGCGTCCTCAATGCAAAGGACTATTTCCGTCTTGAGGACAAGCGCAAGGAGAACATCATGGCAAAGGCTGTCCGCGAGCCCTGCTTTGTACACGAGAATATGAAGGCTGACCGCCTTTTCGACCAGATGAAGCAGCGCGGTGCAGATCACTTCGCAATAGTAGTTGACGAATACGGCGGAATGAGCGGCATTATCACTGTTACCGACCTTGTTGAGGAGCTTGTGGGCGACTTCGCTGACGATCCCGAGGACGAGCCTGCTGTAAGGCTTGAAAAGGTCAGCGATACCGAATGGACGGTACCGGGTATAAGCTCTCTCAGTGACGTCTGCGAGGAGCTGGATATAACCCTGCCTGCGGACAAGTACGAGACCTTTGGCGGCTACGTCATAGCGAAGCTGGGAGAGATACCAAAGGACGGCACACAGCTGGAGCTTGAAGCAGGCGGACTTCACATAAACGTGGTCGAGGTAAAGCACCACCGTATCGAGGTCTGTCGCGTAGAGAAGCTGCCGCCCGTCGAGACCGACGAAACAGACGAGTAATATGTAGGGGCGCACAGTGTGCGCCCGTTCAATGCATAATTAAAGGCGAACCGATCGGTTCGCCTTTTTTTGTAGGGGCTGGCGTCCTCGACAGCCCATGATATAACGTAAAAATGTGTAGGGGGCGATGCCTACATCGCCCCGTGTGGTTACAAAGCAATTATTCGGGCTGTGTACATCAGCCCCTACATTCTCAATCATCAATTTACGGAACGCCGAGGGCGCCCTCCCCTACAGCTAAAGGCTTGTTTTCCACGCTCATTTGTGCTATAATTAAAACAATAATAATTCAGAGGTGAAATATGAGCAAGATTTTCATTGTCGAGGACGACAGGTCTATCCGCGATGAGCTGGCAGAGCTTCTTCGCAATTCCGGCTATGAAGCCGAATATCTTACTGACTTTTCAGATTCAAAGGCAAAGATACTCGCCGCAAAGCCAGACCTTATCCTCATGGACATAAATATCCCCGACCTGAACGGAGAGCAGCTTCTCAAGGAGATACGCAAAGAAACGAATACTCCCGTCATAATGGTGACGAGCCGCACCTCCGAGACCGATGAGGTGCTCTCTATGAGCTATGGTGCGGACGATTACATAACAAAGCCCTATAACCCCACTATACTGCTGCTGAGGATCTCAGCTGTGCTGAAACGTGCCTCAGGTACGGCAGCTGTTCAGAGCTACAACGGCTTGCAGGTCAACGACGCAAAAGGTTGTCTTACCGATGGCAGCCGCGAGCTTATCCTCACTAAGAATGAGATGATCATTTTCCGCTTCATGCTGGACAGGCGCGGCGCTCTTGTTACCCGTGACGAGCTGATGACAGCTCTCT
Organism: Ruminococcus sp.; assembly: GCF_024684275.1. The sequence continues at coordinate 59,697 of NZ_JAIKXF010000005.1, read as the reverse complement.
GGGACAATGACGAGTTCGTCAACGACAACGCCCTTACTGTTAATATCAGCCGCCTGCGTTCTAAGCTTGCCGACCTCGGCTGCGGAGAGGCTATCGAAACCCGCAAGAAGCAGGGGTACATACTGAGATGAGATTCCGCGATTATATCAGGGACAGGCTGTGGTTTTATATTATCGCAGCTGTCTCATTCGGACTTATGCTGCTGTTTTTAACGGCTTACAGAGTGAGCGGACAGCTTGTGTCATTCATTGCAGCCATATATCTGCTGTTTATTGTCTCAGAGGAGCTTGCGGGTTTTCTGCGGAAAAGGCAGTTCTATGATGACCTTGTCCGCAAGCTTGATATGCTGGATAAAAAATACCTTATCCACGAAATGGTGCGTAAGCCCGACTTCTTAGAGGGCAGGCTCACATATGATGTGCTTTGTCAGGCGCACAAAGCCATGTGCGAGAATGTTTCGGATCATAAGCGGAGCTCTGATGATTTCCGCGAATTTATCGAGATGTGGGTGCATGAGGTAAAGCTGCCTGTTGCGAGCTTACAGCTTATGGCGCACAATCACGGCGATAAGCTGGGAGATAAGTTTCTGGAGCAGCTTCGCCGAATAGACGGCTATACCGATCAGGTCTTATATTATGCCCGTTCAGGAAGCGCCGAAAAGGACTACATCATCAAGGAGACCTCGCTGAAGCGCACCGTGGCAAATGCTGCGCTGAAAAACCGCGAGGATATTCAGCTTGCAGGAGCCTCTGTCGAGACCGAGGGACTTGACATAAGCGTTATGACCGACGGCAAATGGCTGGAATTCATGCTCGGTCAGTTTATCGCCAACAGTCTTAAATACACAGTTGAGGGGCGCAGCACCGTTATGAGTATAAGCGCAGAGGAGCTTACTGACAGAGTGCTTCTCCGCTTCCGTGATAACGGCATAGGCATACCCGAAAAGGACCTGCCGAGGGTGTTCGACAAGAGCTTTACAGGCGAGAACGGACGTCTTTACGCTAAGTCCACGGGTATGGGGCTATATATCGTGAAGAGCCTCTGCGAAAAGCTTGGGCACAGCATTTCCGTGACCTCACAGCAGGGGAGCTATACTGAGTTTACCATTGCCTTTGCAAAGAATGACTTCTATAAAATGTGAGGCGTATAGACAATTAGCGTCATGCAACAGAAATTGACTTTGCCATGCTGCCGTGGTATACTGAGACCAAAGGAGCTGCATAAAATGACAAAAATAGACCTTATAACCGGCATTCTTGGCTCGGGAAAGACAACTTTCCTGCTGAAATACGCCCGAAACTGCATAGACAGAGGCGAAAATATCGCCATTCTGGAAAACGATTTCGGCGCTGTCAATATTGATATGCTCATGTTACAGGAGCTGAAGGGTGAGGGCTGCCGCCTTGAGATGATAGCAGGTGGCTGCGATGCGGACTGCCACAGACGCCGCTTCAAAACTCAGCTCATATCTCTCGGTATGCAGCATTTTGACCGCGTTATCGTTGAGCCGTCAGGCATATTCGATATGGACGAGTTTTTTGATATACTCCACGACTCGCCGCTGGACAGCTGGTTTGAGATAGGAAGTGTCCTCACCATAATCGACGGTGAAATGGAGCAGCAGCTCTCGCCGCAGATGGAATATCTTCTTGGCTCTGAGGCTGCCTGCTGCGGCAGGATAGTGATAAGCAAGCTCCGCGGTGAAGCTGAGGAAAGCCTTGTGCAGTCCCTGCTTGACCATGTGAACCGTGCCCTTGAGGATATACGCTGTGACCGCCGGCTTTCCCTCCGCGACGTTGTGGCAAAGGACTGGGAAAGCTTTACTGATGAGGACTACAGACTTCTCGGCAGCGCAGGCTACCGCGGTTCGAGCTACGTGAAAAGGTTCAGTCCCGAGGATATTGAGAGCTCTGTTCATTACTTCATGCATATCGATGTGCCGAGAGAGTGCGTTGAGTCTCTTATCGCCGATATATTCGCAGATGAGAGCTGCGGCAGCATATTCCGTATCAAGGGAACACTGCCTGCGGAGAATGGCTGGCTGAAGATAAATGCCACCCGTGAAAAGACGGAAATAGCCGAGGTGTCAGAGGGACAGCCCGTGCTCATAGTTATCGGAGACAATGTCTCCCGTGAGCGTATCGACGGCTATATCAAGCCGCTTAATACAGACAGCGAGTATGTTTCGATTTAGAGCTTAGAACCAAGAAGTATATACAAAAAAGGCGGACCATTCGGTTCGCCTTTAATTATGCTTTTCAGTTGTTTTCTGCGGAAGCTGCAGCCGCAGCTTTTTTAGCCTTTTTCCTGAGGACTCTGTTTGACTTTCTGAATATGAAGCCGAGGAAGAGCTCAGCTGCTCCGATTATCAGGAGCATACAGGTGAATGGCAGAAGCAGTGTCTCTGCCAGATAGAATCCGACATTATGAGTGAATGTGAATGCTACAGCCGAACCTATGAGTATAGCAAGACCTGATATGAATACCAGAAGACCTGAGATATTGAACACAGTTGCAAAGAAGCCTGTAACAAATCTTGCGCGCTTGTTGAGTATAACAGCTGTCCATATGAGCAGCAGTATCACAAGAGCTGCCAGTATGCCGATAGTGATGAATGAGAATGCATAGCTGCATTTATCAACGTCAAAGCCGAGATTTCTGCTCCACTCCCTGACGCTCATGGTGTCGCTGAAATTATCCTTTTCAAGGTTCTTTTCGATAAGCTCGTATCCGTCGTCGGTGAGCTCGTAGTCAAACTCCCTGACAGCCGCATTATTGTTGGTCTTGATGAAGTCATTTACGAAGTCCTCGGCAGTAATTGACGGATCACTTCCCTTGCCGCCGATGATGTAGTCAAGGTAGTCCTTAGCGACTCTGCCTGCATACTCTCGGAAATCGGTATTCATCATATAATTCTTGAAGCCTGCCTCGTCGGCTGCGCCTCTTGTAGCTGTGCGGAAGCCCATAGAATCATAGAGCGTCTTTGCAAGCTCCTTTCCGTCAAACTGAGCAGAGAGAGTAGTGCTTGCATTGAGCTTTTCGGCTCTCTTGCGGATAATGCTGCCGTTAGCGCCTATTTTTACCGCAAGTGTAAGGCTGAACGCCAGCAGGAAAATTACGGTGAATATGGTGACGAGTGAAGCTCCGAAGATACGTCCTCCGCCGACCTTTTTGCGAGCCTTTGGCTTGTCCTCCTGCTGAGGCATAGGAGCAGGTGAAGGCTCAGGCTGAGCAGGCTGTATCGGCGGCTTTGCAGGCGGCGGAGCGATACTGCTCTGTACTGGCTGAACGGGTATCTTCATAGTATTGCTGTTGTCGTTAAAGCCGTTATTGCTTACGGGAGCGGCAGGAGCCTCCTGCTTTGGGAAATCCGCAGGCTTATCGGGCTTTTTTTCCTCAGTCGGCTTTTGAGCGCTGAATACCTCGGTAACAGGCTCAGGCTCCGGGAGCTCGATAGTCTCTGAGGTGCTGAGTATCTCTGTGGGCTCATCGTTAAGGAGCTCCGCTTCGCCGCTGGTGAGGCTGAGAGTTTCCTCGTTTGCGGCTATTACCTCCTCAAGGTGGGGAAGTATAGATGTGGGCTCGTCATCGGTATGTACATCGGGAGCGGTCTCGGCATCGAGACGAGCTCCGCATTCTGTGCAGAAGATTGCGTCATCGGGCAGATTACTGCCGCATTTTTTGCATATCATAATATCCCTCCTGTATTTTTCGTAAATGCTATTACAATTATAAGTCATACGGTAAAATATGTCAAGTAAAAAAACTGTTACATTGTATTACATAAGGGTATTTTCGGCAAAAAAGCGGATACAATGACAAAAAGCCCGCCGAAGCGGGCTTTAATTATTCGTTTTCGTTTGTGGTATCATCAATTTCTTTGAGCATATCGAAAGTATCTGCCGCCCATTTTTCGATTTCGGTCTGGGGAACAGCGTTGATCCATTCTGCCCACTGCTCGGGGGCGTTCATGAATCCCCACGGATTTGCCGGGTTATTTTCCCATATCCACGGGCTGTCTGCTCCCGGAAAGTTTTCGGGAAGCCATGACGACTGATCGCTATTCGGATCAAGTGGATTCTGCGGATTCCACGGGTTCCACGGGTTCCACGGATTCCACGGATTCCACGGGTTCCACGGGTCCCACGGATCCTGCGGATCCAACGAACTGGTATCCGGCCATTCCCATGCAGTCAGCTCGCTGATAAATTCATCAATGAACTCCTCGATGGAAATATCCGTGCTGTTCAGAGACTGGTCAACGTAGTATGAGAGAACATAAGAAGCGTCCATAGCGTTGACGCTGCCGTCCTTGTTGACGTCACAGAGTGAGATGAGCTCATTTGTTATATCTGAGCTGCTTACAGCTGAATTGGCATAAAGCGTCAGTATATATGAAGCGTCCACTGCATTGATGATGCCGTCCCCTGACGGATCGCCCAGACTGAGATCGGCAGCATTGGCGTTCACAGCTGTGCCCAGTGAAATTGACGCAAGTATACCTGCCATAGTGCCTGCAAAAAGCTTTGAGATTTTCATGATAGCCCTCCTTTTATGTCATAAATGTTGTGTATACATACATTATATCGCACAAAAGCGGCTGTGTCAACAAATATATTGCGGTTTTCAGAAAACTGCTGCGTTATGAGCATTTTTGCTGATATATGTGCCGGCTTATTGCGGATACATTATTTATGCTTTGAGGTATTCCTCAAAGGTTGTGGGCTCGTGTGTAGAGCAGTAAGCATAGTAGGAAAGAACTGTGGAAGCGTCAACAGCGTTGATGCTGCCGTCCTTGTTTACATCTCCCGAGGCAAGCTCCTCAGCGGTGGGCTTATCGTCTGAGGTCGAGTATCTTGCGTAATCAGAGAGTATTATAGAGGCGTCCACTGCATTTATAGCTCCGTCACCGTTAGGATCGCCGAGAGCTGCGGTTTTTTCTTCGTCAAGAGCCGTGAAGGTAAAGCCTGCTCTTTTTGATGTGCTTTCATTTGCCATTTTTTCAAGAGTAGAGCCTTTATAGCCATAGCAGGTGCATGAGAAGCTGTCATCGCTTAAAGGATAGCCGTTTTCGTCTCTTCTTTCTCCGCCGAATACAAAATCAAGACGGGAGGATATTTCGCAGTCAGGGTTGAGTATAGTAAGCTTCTCTATATCATAGCACTCATAGAATGCCCAGCCGTCTATCTTTGTGATATTTTCGGGGATAGTCAGCTCCTTGAATTTATTGTTTGTAAAGCTGCGGAGAGGTATCTCTGTAACGCCCTTTGGAAAAACAATGGATTCGAGAGCGCAGTCGCTGAAGCAGCTGTCGGAAAGCTCCTCAAGGCTCTCGGGGAGATTTATCTCCTTCAGAGAGGTACAGCCGCTGAATGCGGCTCTGCCAATACTGGTTACGCCTGATGGGAGATCCACTTTTTTCAGAGACTTGCAGCCGTGAAATGCAAATTCGGGTATAGCCTTGATATTTGCAGGGAGTTTTATGCTTGTAAGATTGATACAGCCGTCGCACATATTTTCACTAAGCTCGTCGATAGTGTCGGGGAGAGTAATGGAGGTTATATCATCAGAGTAAAAGGCACCGTCGAATATTTTGGTAACGGGAAGACCGTTGATCTCTGACGGTATCACCACGTTGCCCTTCTTATCGCCGCAGTAATTTACAACAACGTGATCCGAAAAGATGTCATATCTTACATCGTCGTAATCCACGGAATCCTCTGCTTCCGTCCAAGCGTAATTAATTGCGTTTGCTGTTGTCAGCGGCTTTGCCGGAGCAAGGCTGATTGTAAGACAGGCTGCGGTAATGAATGCAGATATTTTTGAATACTTCATAAAAAGCAACTCCTTTGCTGTATGATTATAAATTATATCACTTGCAAACATATTTGTCAAACGATACGCACGATTTTTTGTCTGGTTTACACTAAGAAAAAACGATGCCTCTCTGTTTTTTGCGAACTTGCATTTTTATTACTTATGTGATATAATAAAGATTGACCATTTCTTTCATTCGGAAACGGAATCTTTACACTCAGATTGGAGCGATTTTTATGTCAAAGAAACCCTTTTACATCACAACGCCGATTTATTACCCTTCGGGCAATCCCCACATAGGTCACTGCTATACAACAGTTGCCTGCGATTCTATTGCCCGTTATAAGCGAATGCAGGGCTATGACGTAATGTTCCTCACAGGCACTGACGAGCACGGCCTCAAAATAGAGCAGAAGGCTGCCGAGCAGGGCGTAACTCCAAAGGAGTACGTTGACGTCATCGTTGACAGGTTCAAGAACCTGTGGAAATATATGAACATCTCATACGACAGATATATCCGTACCACCGACGATTATCACGTAGAAGCCGTTCAGAAGATATTCAAGGCGCTCTACGACAAGGGATATATCTACAAGGGCGAATACTCGGGCAAGTACTGTACTCCATGTGAGAGCTTCTGGACCGATTCTCAGCTTGACGAAAACGGCTGCTGTCCCGAATGTCACAGACCTGTCAAATACGCTAAGGAGGAGGCTTACTTCTTCAAGATGTCTCCCTTTGCAGAGCGCATCGAGAAGCTTCTTCTCGAAACAGATTATCTCCGTCCTAAGACAAGAGCAGTTGAGCTGGTAAACAACTTCATCAAGCCCGGTCTTGAGGACCTCTGCGTATCGAGAACTACCTTCAAGTGGGGCGTACCTGTTTCATTTGATGACAAGCACGTTGTATACGTATGGATAGACGCACTTTCAAACTATATCACAGCTCTCGGCTATGAGAACTCCGCACACAATGACTATGAGAAGTACTGGCCTGCCGATGTTCACATGGTAGCAAAGGACATCATGCGTTTCCACGCTATAATCTGGCCTGCAATGCTCATGGCGCTTGACCTGCCCCTTCCTAAGCACCTTGCTGTTCACGGCTGGATAACTATGGCAGGCAAAAACGGTGAGAGTGAAAAAATGTCCAAGTCTCTGGGCAATGTTGTTGACCCGTTCGTACTTGGTGAGAGATATGGTCAGGACTCCATAAGATATCATATCCTCCGTGAGATGGCTCTGGGAGCAGACAGCTTATTCTCCAACGAAATAATGATAAACCGTATAAACTCCGACCTTGCAAACGGCTTCGGAAACCTTGTTTCACGTACCGTTGCAATGGTGGACAAGTACTTCGGCGGCACTATCCCATCAGAGCGTGAAGGCGATTCTCTTGATGACGAGTTCAGAGCTGTTGTCACAGGACTTCTTGCAGAGGTCGACAAGTACATCGACGAGACAAAGCTCAAGCAGGCTCTTGAAGAGATATTCAAGGTCGTTGACCGCGCTAACAAGTACATCGACGAGACCGAGCCGTGGAAGCTTGGCAAGGACGATACTAAGAAGGCACGTCTTGCTTCTGTACTCTATAATCTCCTTGAAGCTATCCGTGTCACATCTGCACTTCTTGCGCCATTCATGCCTTCCACAATGCCAAAGGTATGGGAGCAGATAGGCGCTTCCGAGGCTGATGTTGAGTATGAAAAGCTTGACAAGTTCGGCGTACTTCCCGAGAATGTAACAGTTCACAAGGGCGATATACTCTTCCCGAGAATAGACGTTGACAAGGAGATAGAGGAGCTCAATGCTATCCTTGCAAAGAATATGGCTGAGGCGCAGTCAAAGCTCTCCTCTGAGGAAAAGGGCGAAGCTCCTGCTGAGCCTATCGAGCTGAAGCCTGAGATAACTATTGATGACTTCGCTAAGGTAGAGATAAGAGTTGCTAAGGTAACAGCCTGTGAAAAGGTAAAGAAGTCCGACAAGCTCCTGTGCTTACAGCTTGACGACGGCATGGGCGGACGTCAGGTAGTATCTGGTATCGCTCAGTATTACGCTCCCGAGGACCTCATCGGCAAAAAGCTCCAGCTCATAGCAAATCTCAAGCCCGTAAAGCTGAGAGGAGTAGACAGCAACGGTATGATATGTGCCGCAGATACTCCCGACGGCGTAAAGGTGATTTTTGTTGATGACAGTATCCCTGTCGGCTCAAAGATAAGATAAATACTTTGATGATAAAAAACTCCGCAGTTAATGCGGAGTTTTTCTATTTCACTATATTCTGTGACAAGAATATCGCAGGAGCTGTTTCCCGATATGGGCAGCAGCCTACTGCTTTCTGCCTGACTGAGACAGCAGTACCTCTGCAATAGCTATATCCTCGGGAGTCGTTATCTTTATATTGGTATAATCTCCCACGGTCATTGCTACCTTGCCGCCGATAGCTTCTACAAGCTGACAGTCATCGGTGAAGTCCAGACCATGCTCTAAGGCGAAATCAATGCCCTCGAAATAAAGGCTTCGCTTGAATATCTGCGGCGTCTGGGTGATATAGAGATATTTTCTCGGCGGAGTATCAGTGATAAGTCCGCCCTCAACGGTCTTGATAGTGTCCTTTACGGGAACACCGAGGGTAGCGCCGCCGAAAACAGAAGCGTCCCTGATGACCTTTTCGATGTGCTCGGGCTTTACAAGGGGACGTGCTCCGTCGTGAACGGCTATGAGCTCGGAATCCTTTGAGATTTTCCGTACTCCGCTGATAACGCTCTCCTGACGGGTAGAGCCTCCTGTGGTACACTCCTTGAGCTTTGTTATGCCTGCGGCTTCTGCCTCAGCCTTTATGGCAGGAATATCGTCCTCACGGGCAACTATTATTATCTCACTGATGCTCTCGCAAGCCTGAAAAGCCTGCATAGTAACGCCGATGACCTTTCTGTCGCCGAGAGGGAGCAGTATCTTGTTTACTCCGCCCATTCTGGTGGAATTTCCTGCGCAAACTATTACAACTGATGTATTCATGTGATTATCTCCTTTTAACATTAGTCCAAACATGGTTCTGTGGGAGCTGTTCTTATGCGTATTGTCGGCAGCTTTTCCAGCGTATAGTAATAATTATACAGCCCGTCGGGTATTGACAGGTCATTTTCACCGCCGGCAGGGGGAGCAAATATCCTCAGCTCCGTATCCGTGGGAGCGCCTGTGGCTTTGCCGAAAAATGCAGGCATAAGGTCAATTATCTTAGCCTCCGGTGACTTGTAGAACCACTGTCCGCAGAGCTCTATCATCAGGTTTGAGTCGTCCTCGAAGATAAGCTCGCAGAAATGCGGCTGTGCGTCGAAATGCAGAGGTATGGCAATGCCCTCTGCGTCCTCTGAGCTTCCCCAGCGCAGTGTCACAGGCAGGGATATTTCCTCGCCCTTAGTTATGGAAGGCGAGAAACGGGGACGGTGTATTATCTCCCTGTAGATCTCCATAACAGGCTGCTCAACGCCTGTATCGCGGTGGTTCACGTCCTGTATTTCCAGACCGAGCCTGCCGCGGTCACGGAACTGATAAAAGGTGACTCCCGAGAGCCAGTCCGCATTTTCACTTTCAATCATATCGTAGAATCTGCGAATGTCCTCAGCCTGTCCATAGGCTCCCGACACATCGCCGTCGGAGTTTATCTCCGACACCAGCATAGGCTTAGGAACACCGCCGTTCAGATACAAAAAGCGCTCATAGCTCCGTTTTATAAGCTGAAATATCTCCTTTACGGAGGTACGTCTGTGAGAGCTGCCGCCTCTTTCCGCAATATCAAAGGGGAAGCCCCAGTGCAGGGATATATACTTGTCCACCGACCATATATCGGTCTCACGCACCGCCTGTGCGAATTCCTTTTCCCTGACCATTTCCGCGTCGTTCAGGTCCTCGATGCCGCCGATACACAGGATAGTCAGCACATTGGGAGCGTGTTCCTTTATAATGTGTACAGCACGGCAGTAAAAGTCCGCCACCTGCTGATATGAGGCGCGTTTGTTGAACTCGAACCAGTGCCCCGTTGCCTCGTGATTGATACGCAGAAAAAGCCTGCCAAAGGGGCGCAGGTCATCGCCTATAGCGGCGAGGTGCTCGTCAGAGACAAAGGGGTCTATGGTCAGAGTCAGGATAACGTCCTGACCGTGGCGGCGTATATCCCGCATTGAGGTAAAGGGCTCGCTGTCTGTGCTTCCGCCTATACCGCCGAGGTACGGGAAATAGTCGTCGTATGGGTAATCCCACTGGAAACGTGCCTTGCGCATGGAGGGGACCTCCGAGATACGTGCAGGGAACTCCTTGTCCAGCGGATAATAGCAGTACATGAGGCTGACGGCGCGGTGGGGTCTGCCCAGTCTGCGGAGAATGTAGTCCTGAGGGACGTATTCGCCGCGTTCACTGCCGTCGCCGAGGTCTGCGGCGCACCGAGCCTTATTCAGTTTTACGGAGAATATCTTGTCCATTGTATCCCTCCCGAGTATTTATTTGCAGGGACTGCCTTTGGCAGTCCGCATAATGCTTTGTAAAGTTGAGAGTTGAGAGTTGAGAGTTAAAAGTTAATGAGTTCGCTTCGCTCACATTATTGAAATTATATCGCCGCAGGCGATACCACAACTGTCAACTCTAAACTCTAAACTCTCAACTAAAACAATTATAATATACCGCTGAAAAGATGTCAACATAAACCGTCCTGCATTACACTTGAATTTTTTCACGGAAAGTGGTATAATCATAGTTTGAAAGGAGAGCTGTTTATGCTTGCTAATTATCATACCCATACCGAGCGCTGCGGACACGCAAGGGGCGCAGACAGAGAATTTGTTGAAAGCGCTATTGAGGGCGGCTTTCAGGTGCTTGGCTTTGCCGACCACTGTCCGTGGGTGTTTGGGGACGGATATGTTTCACATATAAGAATGACTCCTGCGGAGGTCGACGGCTATTTTGCCTCGCTGACCGCACTGAAAAAGGAGTACGCCAACGATATACGCATATATATCGGCTTTGAGGCGGAGTTTATCCCTCAGCTCATAGAGGCGCAGGATAAGCTTCTTGCGGACTATCCGCTGGACTATATGATAATGGGACAGCACTTCAACAACCCTGAGCACCACAGTGAGTACATGGGCGTACCTACAGGCGACGAGAGACTTCTCAAGCAGTATGTTGACCGTATAATAGAGGGCATGGATTCGGGAAGATACCGTTATCTTGCACACCCCGACCTGCTGGACTTCACAGGCAGCGCCGAGGCTTACGAGGAGCATTATACGCGGCTTTGCCAGTTCCTTAAAGATAAGGATATCCCCGTTGAGATAAATATGCTTGGCATGATGAACAACAAGCACTATCCCTCAGAGCGCTTTTTCCGCATTGCGCAGAAAGTTGGCAACAAGGCGATAATCGGCTGTGATGCCCACGTCCCCGAGTTTCTGAAGGACTCGTCTGTAATGAAATTAGGCAGGGCTTTTGCAGATGTTATGGGGCTTGACCTGGTGGAGTCACTGAGCGGTCTGGATTAATGTTTAGAGTTATAATTTTTAAGCAGTTAAGAGTTTAGAGTGGAGAGTTGAGAGTTAATGTGTTCGCTTCGCTCACGTTATTTAAATATTGTCGCCAACGGCGACTCCATAACTTTCAACTCTCAATTCTCAACTTTGAATGAATTTATATAAATCAGGAGATAACATAAATGAGTATTTTTGATGTGTTCGACAGGATTTCCACAAATTCTAATGCGGCAAGAGGTAAAATAGAATATGTAATAGCAGGTCTTGGCAATCCGGGGCTTGAATATGAGAACACCCGTCACAACGCAGGCTTCATGGTGCTGGATATGCTGGCGGAGCAGCTGGGCGAGAAGATAGACCGCCTTAAATTCAAGGGCAAGACCGCCGAGGTGACTATCGAGGGTAAGCGTTGCCTGCTGCTGAAGCCCACAACCTACATGAACAACAGCGGCGAAGCTATTGTACAGGCGCTGGAGTTCTACAAGATAGACGCTGACCACCTTATCGTGGTATGCGACGATATATCACTGGACTGCGGAAAGCTCCGCATACGCCGCAAGGGCAGTCACGGCGGACACAACGGACTCCGCAGTATCTGTGACCTCACAGGCAGGGACGACTTTCCGCGCATAAAAATGGGCGTCGGCAAGAAGCCCCACCCCGACTATGACCTTGCAAAGTGGGTTCTGGGCAAGTTCGGCAGGGAAGACTCTGAGAAAATGACTGAGTCCGCGAAAAACGCCTGCGAGTGCATAAAGCTCATGGTTCAGGAGAAGACCGACGAAGCCATGAACAAGTACAATTCCTAACGGAGAATCAAATGGAACTTTTCAGACAAATATTCAGCGAGCTTGCAGGCTTCAAGAGCCTGCGGGAGGCTGTTGACAAAAACATCTCACCTGTCTCCGTGACAGGTCTTTCCCATATACACAGGGCGCAGCTGATATACGCTCTCAGCGGCAGGGGAAAGATAGATATTGTGGTCACGGGTACAGAAGCAGAGGCGAAAAAGCTCAGCGACGACATAAACATGATGGCAGGCTGTGAGGCGGCTGTTTTGTTTCCGTCAAAGGAGCTGGTATTCACTCCCGTTGACAGTACCAATCACGAATACGAGCATATGCGTATAGCCGCCCTCATAAAGGCGGCTAAAAGCCGTTGCAGCGTTATCTGCGCAAGCATTGAGGCTGTCATGCAGCCCGTTATACCTGTGGGAGTACTCATTGCCGCAGGTATCGAGCTTACACAGGGACAGGAGGTGAACCTCACCGAGCTTGCGGTAACTCTTGCAAAGTGCGGCTATCAGCGCTGCGAAAAGGTAGAGGGTGCTTCACAGTTCTCAATACGCGGCTCTATCCTTGACATCTTCCCTGTGCAGGCGGATAAGCCTGTCCGTATCGAGCTGTGGGGCGACGAGATAGACAGCATATCCGAATTTGAGACCGACACTCAGCGCCGTACGGACTCCCTTGAAAATGTGGAGATATACCCATCGGGAGAGGTGCTCTACGACAACGAGGAGCTTGCGGACAAGATAGAGGAGCTCTGCAAAAAGGTACGCGGCAAGCGCATGGACGCAGTCCGCGAGCATCTGGGGGCAGATGTTCACAGGCTGAGAGCAGGTGAGATACTTGCCCACAGCGTCAAGTATTACCCTCTTGTCTACGGCGAGCCCTCAACAGTATTCGATTACATCGACGGCGCAGTGCTTTTCAGCGATTATTCCGATATTATGGACAACGCCTCAGGCATACTTGCCCGCCATAACGAGGATATAAAGATACTCATGGAGGACGGTCAGCTCTGCAAGGGACTGGACGGCTATGTGCTGGAGCTCCCCGAGGTACAGCACCGCGCCGAAAAGCGTGTCTGCCTCTACATGAGCAGCTTCATGCAGGGCGGCGAGCGTATCGACTTCCGCAGACTTGTCAGCTTCGAGGCAATGCAGACAGCCCCGTGGAGCGGCGAGATGAAGCAGCTCATAGAAGATTTAGAGGAGTACAAGCGCCGCGGCTACCGTATGATACTTGCGGCAGGAAGCGACAAGACGCTCCCTATCATACAGCAGGACATCATCGACAAGGGCATACCCTGCGACCTTGCCGACCATAACATCGAGCCTTCCGAGGGCAGAGTTGTCCTCATGTCGGGCAGCTTCGGCGGCGGCTTTGAGTACCCCGAGAACAAGACCGTTCTCATTACACAGGGGCGCTCTATGGATTCAGTCCGTAAAAAGCGCCGCAAAAAGAAAAACAAAGCCGAGGAGATACGTTCACTTGCGGACATCTCCGAGGGCGACCTCATAGTACATTCTGGACACGGTATCGGACGATTCATCGGTATCCGCAAGCTTGAAATGGACGGCGTCACCAAGGACTACATCACCATACAGTATGCAGGTACGGATAAGCTCTATATCCCCGTAACTCAGCTTGATATGGTGTCAAAATACATCGGTCCGAGAGATGACAGCGGAGTTAAGCTCAGCAAGCTCAGCTCAGGCGAATGGCAGAAGACCAGAAGCAACGTAAAACGCGCTGTCAAGGACATGGCACACGAGCTCATAGCCCTCTATGCAAAGCGTGAAAAGAGCGTGGGCTTCGCCTTTTATCCCGATGACGAGATACAGCGCGATTTTGAGGAGCGCTTTCCCTATGTGGAGACTGACGACCAGCTCCAGTCAATAGCCGAAATAAAGGCGGATATGGAGCGCCCAAGACCTATGGAGCGGCTTCTCTGCGGCGATGTTGGCTTCGGAAAGACCGAAGTCGCACTGAGAGCTGCCATGAAGTGCGTACTCTCCGGCAAGCAGTGTGCTATCCTTGCGCCTACAACGGTACTTGCATATCAGCATTACCAGACTGCGCTCCGCCGTTTTGAGCACTTCCCCGTGAATATCGAGCTGCTGAGCCGTTATCGCTCGCCAAAGCAGCAGGAGGAGATAATCAAAAAGCTGAAGCAGGGGCGTATCGACCTTATAATCGGCACTCACAAGATAATCCAGAAATCCGTAGTTTTTAAGGATCTGGGACTTGCCATAATCGACGAGGAGCAGCGCTTCGGCGTTGCCCACAAGGAAAAGTTCAAGGAGAGCTTTACGGGAGTTGATGTGCTCATGCTCTCCGCAACGCCTATCCCGCGTACACTTAATATGGCAATGAGCGGCATACGCGATATGTCCGTAATAGAGGAGCCCCCTCAGGACAGATACCCTGTCCAGACCTACGTCATAGAGTACAACATGGGTACCATAGCTCAGGCTATAGTCAGGGAGCTTCGCCGCGGCGGACAGGTCTACTATATCCACAACCGCGTTGAGACTATACGCGGCTGTGCTTCACGTTTGCAGGAAATGCTGCCCGAAGCCCGTATCGCTGTGGCTCACGGACAGATGAGCGAGGACGAGATGTCCGATATATGGGAGCAGCTTGTGGAGCATGAGATAGATATCCTTGTCTGCACCACTATCATAGAAACGGGCGTCGACGTTCCTAACGTCAATACCCTTATTATAGAGGACTCTGACCGCTTCGGACTTTCACAGCTCTATCAGCTCCGCGGACGTGTGGGACGTTCCAACCGCAGAGGCTATGCCTATTTCACCTATCAGCGCGACAAGGTGCTGACGGAGATAGCTACCAAGCGCCTCAATGCAATGCGCGAGTTCACCCAGTTCGGAAGCGGCTTCCGAATAGCTCTCCGCGACCTTGAGATAAGAGGAGCAGGAAGTATACTCGGCGGCAGACAGCACGGCCACATGGAGGCTGTAGGCTACGATATGTATTTACAGCTCCTTTCGGAGGCTATCGCCGAGGAAAAGGGCATACAGCCCGAAAAGGTGCCTGAGTGCCTTGTGGATATACAGATAGACGCTCATATCCCCGAGAAGTATATCCCCAGCCTTAATCAGCGTATAGATATGTACCGCAAGATAATGCTTGTCAACGAGGACAGCGACAAGTCCGATCTCATAGACGAGCTCATAGACCGCTACGGCGATCCGCCTAAGTCAGTTGTGGGACTCATCGACGTGTCGCTGCTGAGAAACAAGGCGGCGCATCTCGGCATCACGGAAATATCTCAGAAAAACGGCGCTATGTACTTCTATACCGAGTATCTTGTGCCCGACCAGATAGTGGGGCTCCAGCAGGCATACAAGGGCAGGATAGCCTTCAACGGCGCTGGGAAGTCCTATGTTTCGGTGAAAATATCACCAAAGGTGCGACCCTTCGACATGATGCGCGATACCGTTGAGATAATCTATCAGAACCGAGAAGTCAATGCATAATGCGTAATTAAAGGCGAATCCGTTTATTTGGGTTCGCCTTTTGCGATGACTGCTTAATATGAAAACCATGTGAAAATCATAAAAATTAACAGAAAAGACTTTACTTGCATGACCATTTGTGCTACAATGTTGGTGTAAACAAAGAAGGAGCGCAAGCTCCGTGAGATACATAAAGGAGTGACATTATGAACTATAAAGGCTTTATCGCAGGCGCTATGGCTTTTGCTCTGGCGGCTTGCGCAGCAGGCTGCGGTGACAAAAAGGAGTCCGACAGCAAGCCTGACAAAAATAAAGAGACTACAGCTCCCACAGAGACGACTACAGTGGAGGATACTACAGAAGCAGAGCCGCCTAAGCCTGTAGACGCATCAGACCCCAACGCAGTTACATTTGATGACGGTATTTTCGACTTTGCCTTTGCAAAGAGCGACGACGATGACTGCGCAAAGGGTGAGCTTTCCGTTGTAGAGCTCATGGGCAACAAGATGCTGAAATTTGCCGACGACAACACAGTAAAGCTTGACGGCAAGGTGCAGAAAATAGGTATCAGTGTTACAAAGCTTCTGGGAAATGAAGGCGCTGCAAAGGTTCGCAGCATTGAGTTTGATGTATATGCACAGGCTACAGCAGATCACTTGAAGACCGAGGAGGCTGACGGCGTAAGAGCTCCCGGCTGGATAGGCGGAGGCGGCGGAACTGTAACTGCTCAGGATAAGTGGTACGACTTCAAGGAGTTCAGCGGCGGCGAGTATAATTTCGAGACCTCGGGCAACGTCCATGCGGTATTCAAGTTCCTTCTTGCCGACAGCGGACAGTGCTGGAGCGAGGATATGGAGGATGCAAACTTCCTTATCATGCGCTGGGGCGTAGCAAACGAGTCCGACCTGTACATAGACAATATCGTGTTCTATGATGAGGACGGCAATTCAATACCGCTTCTTGATCAGAAGTCCAAAAAGGAGCAGTTTGAGGACGCGGCAAAGGAAAAGGCTTCCGAGGCAAAGGCTCAGTTTGACGAGGCAGTAGAAAAAGCAAAGGCTGATGCTGAAAAGACAAAGGAAGGAATGAAAGCCGAAGCTGAAAAGACTAAGGAAGAGATGAAAGCCGAGTATGAAAAGGCTGTCTCTGACATGAAGTCTGAATTTGAAAAGGCTAAGGACGATATTGAGAATTCCGATAAGTACAAGGAGATAGACGCGAAGATCAAAGAGGCTGAGGAAAAGCTGAAGCAAGACACCGCTAAGGCAAAGGAGGCTATCGAGGAGGCTTCAAGGGCTATCGAAGAAGCAAAGAAAAAGTAAAAAGCAAAGCGCTTCCGGGCATTTCGGAAGCGCTTTTTTTCATATCAGTCGAAATAAAAAATATCCTCAAACTTCTTATCAAGAGCAATGCAGAGTATCAGTGCCAGCTTAGCCGTAGGACTGAACTGTCCCGTTTCTATGGAGCTGATAGTATTACGGGATACACCCACCATTTTTGCGAGCTCGTCCTGCGAGAGCCTTTGCTCCTTGCGTATCTCTTTGAGGCGGTTTCGGAGTACAAGTGAATCGTCTATCATAGATGCACCGCCTTATGGCTTAAAGCCGAAAAGCTCACATATGGCTATAGCAAAGAATATGAGAAATGTGAAAGCCGAGCTTGCCGCGCAGAAGATGTCAACTGCTTTTTTGCCTTTAACTGCTTTATACAGGTGCATTGAGAATATCATAAAGAACTCCGTTGCGATAACAGCGAAATTCACACGCCACGTAGCGATTATCGAAAGCAGAGTCCACAGGCAGGTAAAGCCTATACTGCACATCAGAGCGAAAAAGGTGCTTTTTTTCATGCGGTCTATCTCGACGTAATCGCGGTTTTTGTTTTCCTGACGGCTTTTAGCGAGTATTTCTTCTTTATTCATGAAATCACCTCATTATAGAACAGATTTTTCAGTAAAGTCAATAATGGCAAGTATCAGAACTATTATCGTGCAAAATCCCCATAATATAGCGGCAGGACGCATTTTTTTATTGCCCAGCCTGAATGCTTTGTAACCGCACATCATGCAGTTCATAAATGCGAGCATTGCCCATAAGCTGTTATTGTTATGACCTGTTATTACCGCTTCAAGAATGAAAAGCACTCCCGAAAAGATCGCAGAAGTTATAATTGCAAATTTGGCGGCGCTTTTCCCGTTTTCCAGTTCGGCAATATCGCGGTTTTTGTTTTCCTGTCTGCTTTTAGCGAGAATCTCTTCTTTATTCATAAATGTTACCTCCCATATCATGCAAAGTTTTGTTGGCAGTTTTTGACAAGTATACTTGGTATGATTGCATTATAGCACTGCCAAGTGTACTTGTCAAGATTTTGCAAAGGAAACTTGTCAGATTTGTAGGAATGCACAATTGAAGACAAAAAAATATGACGGCTTGCACAATAACGTAGAGGGCGCCGTCCCCTACACATAGAAAAAGGGCGGATAATTCCGCCCTTTCTTAGTTCTAAGCTCTTAGCTCTTAGTTCTTAATCAACCCATGATTACCTTTATCTCGTTAACGTCCTTGAGTTTGTCCGCGGGAACATAATTGCTTGCAAGCTTTTCGCCGTTGAGGTAAAGCTCCTTGACACCGCTCTGAACGTGTGCGGAGTTGTCGATAGAGATATTTAGCTTCTTGCCGCGGAAGTTCTTCTCTATCTTGAAGCCGTCCCAATTAGCAGGGATAGACGGAGCGATAGCAAGACCATTAAGGTCAGGACGCATACCGCAGATACCCTCAACGCAGCCTACCATTACTGTAGAAGCTGTACCTGTGAGCCAGTGAACGTGTGAACGTCCCTCATAAGGTGAAGCCTTTGACTCGGTAAACTGACCGTGAACATATGGCTCCATAACACGAATTTCAGCCTTGTCGTTCATAGCGGCAGGTGAGCTTTCGAGGAAGTACTCGAATGCGCGGTCACCGTGACCGAGGAGAGCCTCGGCGAGTATGAGCCAGCCCTGTGACTGTGAGAAGATACCGCCGTTTTCCTTTGTATCAAGGTTGAACACCTGCATGAGAGCGCCCTCGAAGTGGTGGTACTTGTAAGGGGGCTCAAGGAGCTTAGCTCCGTAAGGTGTATTGAGTATATCGTGAACGCTGTTCATAGCCTTTTCAGCCTGTTCCTCGGAAGCAAAGTGTGAGATAACGCTCCAGCTCTGAGGATTGAGCCACATATTAGCCTCGGGATCCTTCTTTGCACCAACGATAACGCCGTTGTCGCGGATACCGCGGATAAATCTGTCCTCGTCCCAGCACTTTTCAAGAGCGCTGCCCAGCTTCTTCTGAGCGCTGTCGAGGTATGCGATGTAATCTGTGTCGTTCTTGTCCTTAGCCATGTCGCGCATAGCATTCATAGCATAGTAAAGCTGGAATGCAACGAATGTAGACTCGCCCTGTGCGCCGAGGCGGAGACAGTCGTTCCAGTCAGCGTGGAGACCTGCGGGCATATCGTGGCTGCCGAGACGCTCCATAGAGAAGCGGATAGCATTCTTGAGGTGCTCGTAAACGGTAGCTTTTCCGCCGCCTTCCTCTGCGTAGGTGATGACCTCATCGAGGAAGCCCTTGTTTCCGCTCTCGCCGAGGTACTTCACGATAGTCGGGAAAAGCCAGAGTGCGTCGTCAGCGCGGTAAGAGGGGTGACCTGTTTCCTTAGCGTAAACGCTGTGCTCATCGTTCTCGTCAGGGCAGGTCTCGTGACCTGCGTTGTGGTCGAACTTGACAAGTGGCAGACCGCCGCCGTTGCTGACCTGAGCGGAGAGCATGAAGCGTATCTTTTCAGCTGCCATTTCGGGATCAAGATGTATGATACCCTGTATATCCTGAACTGTATCGCGGTAGCCGTAGCCGTTTCTCAGACCGCAGTAAATAAAGGAAGCCGCTCTTGACCAGATGAATGTGATGAAGCACTGATAAGCGTTCCATACGTTTATCATGTTGTTGAACTCGTCGGAAGGTGTCTCTACCTTGAAGTTAGAGAGCTGACCGTGCCAGTAGTCCTTGAGCTGCTTTACTTCTGCATCGACCTTGCCTGCTGCCTTGTATTCTTCGAGTATAGCAGCAGCCTCGGGGTCCTTGCGCTCGCCGAGTACGAAGATGAATTCCTTAGTCTCGCCGGGAGCAAGAGTTATATCGCTCTGGAGAGCGCCGCAGGAGTTTGAGTTATAGTTCATAACGCCGCTGCACTTGCCGTTCTCAACAGCGATAGGATTTGAGAAAGTCCTGTAGGGACCGATGAAGTCGCTGAAATTACCGCAGCAGCCTGTAACGGGCTGACCTACCATTCCGAAGAAGCGCTCCTGACCGTTGTAGCCGTTCTCGTCGAAGCCTGTATTCTCGTTCATGTGCTGGATAATGCGGTTGCCGCCCTCAAAGCTTGTACGTGTGATGAACAGTGTATACTGGAGGTTTACCTGATCCTGCTCGTAGTTAGGCTCGTTGGTGAACTCGATGAAGCCGAAAACAGAGAGCTTTCTCTCCTTTGAGGAATTGTTTGTGATCTTAGCTCTCCAGACCTCATAGGTCTTGCCGTAGGGAACGTAGTATGTAGTTTCTGACTTTATATCAGCGTACTCTGCTGAAATAACTGTATAGGCAGTACCGTGGCGGCATTCGCTCTTGTACTTGTCAAGGGGCTTGCCCACAGGCTGCCATGAAGCTGACCAGTAATCAGCTGTATCATTGTCTCTGATGTAGATATAGCGTCCCGGGAGAGCCATATCGGAGTTGAAGCGGAAGCGCGAAAGACGTCCGTTAGCGCCTGATTTAACAAAGCTGTAGCCTGCGGCGTTATTTGAGATCATAGCGCCGTATTCGGGATCGCCGAGATAATTAGCCCAGGGGGCAGGGGTAGCAGGGTTAGTGATGACATATTCCTTATTTTCAAGATCAAAGTGTCCAAACTGCATAAAACATTTCTCCTTCTCATTCTGCCCTCGGACAGTGCTTACCTCAGGCAATAAAATATCATTCTAAGTATACCATGTAATACAGATTTTGACAAGGGGGTGCTGATGAACAAATTATGAACAAAAGCAAGAAAATATCAGCTTTTTACTACTAATCGTATTATATTGTTATAGATTTGCTTATTGTTATTGATTCTGGAGATGTGTTTGTAAAAGCTCCTTTTGTGTTCACGGCTATGATACAGCATATGCAAACTGTGAAGCCGTGAGTGCAAGGTGTGCGGAGAGTATTGATTTTTTCTGCTTCTCAATTTATAATATAGTCAGATAAGCTTATCAATGATACAGGGAAAGTGAGGCGAACAGCCGACAATGAAAATAAGACTACTTGTAAGCGACGAACACTATGACTCAATAGCGTCAGAGCTCATAAAAAAGGGCATAGACATAGACGACAGCGCAGAGCTGATACTCTCCGAGAGCAACGTCACGGTATCACACCTTATAGCGCGGCGCAGCGAGGAGATATACAGGCTCGAAACAAAGGAAATATCCCACATAGAGAGCTTCGCCCATGATATAGTTGCCTACTGCGGAGGGGATGAGTACAAGCTGTCCGAGCCGCTGAAACGTCTTGAGGAGATACTTGACGCAAAGGAGTTTATCCGCGTCAGCAATTCGGTCATAGTGTCCGTATCGCACATAAAGAGCATACGCCCTGCGCTGTCGCAGAAGTTCCTGCTGACCATGAAAAACGGCGCTAAAGTTGACGTTACGCGGACGTATTACTACATATTCAAGGAATTTTTAGGGATTTAAGGAGGGATAGATATGGCAGCAGGAATAAGTATTGCAAGTCTCTTTCTGCCGATAGCTGCTGTTGTGATTATAGTAGCCGCTGCATTTGTGGTTTATAAAGCGATATATAAGCGCAGGATAAACAAGCGCCTTGCAGAGGGCAGGGAAGCAGATATAAAACCCATGATGTCGCCGTTTAAGTTCGTTATCGTCACTTTGCTGGGCGCTGTGGGCGGAATGATATTGATATGGCTAATAATAATAATAGTTTTCAGCGCGAGAATGAACAGTCAGAAGAAAGACATGGCAGTATATCCGAGTTTGAGTTTTTACAGAGATGAGATGCTTGAAGATTCGCTGTTTGCAGGGTATAAATTCGGCGATGAGATAAAGGGCTATAACAGGGTATCAAAGCAGTTCGGCGATGTAAAGCTCGAAGTATACATCATAAAAAACAGCTATGATATGTTCCCGACTGTCCTTGTCGCTTCTGACTATGTCGGCGATAAAGAAACTGTTACATTCTGTGAAGGGGTTAAATACAGCTTTTACAGTGAGAAATGGGGAAACGATGTATGCCCCGATTCTCTGACCGCGATAGATGTAGGCGGCTATAAGGGCGAATTTACATTGGAGCATAATGTGTATTACACGGACGATGCTGAGAAATTGATAAATGAACCTCCCGATGAGAGTTACAGGCTTGATTTCAAGATACATGAGTCTGGCTCCATATCTTGTCCGCAGCTGGGACTTACGGTAGACAGCTGGGACTGAGGAACAAAGGAAATAAACATACAGCAGGCGGCATTTGCCGCCTGTTCTTATACCCGACCTTTTTACAAGGTTGTCCGACCAATTAAGGCGTTCAGAGTGACAAATGTCATTTTTTTAGTGACAAATGTCACTGCGAAAGTGACAAATGTCATCTATACAAACGCAAAAAAATGAGTATAATAAAAGCATAGGGTTGCGCAACACCTGAAACGAATCTGAATCCAAACAAAAGCAGACAAAAAATATAGCGGCAGAATTTTATTTTACGAAAAAGTATTTTTTAATTTTTATTTAAGGAGAAATGATTATGAAGGTTAATTTTAAAAGAATGATCACAGTTTTAGCAGCAACAGCAATGTGTGCAGTTCCAATGACAAGTGCAATGTCCGCAAGTGCGGCTCCGGATGATTCCGATGAATTTGATTTTTCAACTGAATACGAGATGGTGTCAAAAAGCAAGCAGAGCAAGCTGGAAAATGAATTAAAGAAAGTTAGAATTGAAGCGTTTAAGGCAAATATTGAAGAGTACAGAGTATACGAGATAAGTTTGCCAGAGCGCGAACCAGGTCCTAAGCCTGATTATAGTCGTGTAGTGACAGGCGTCAGAGTCGGCGGCAATCGTAATGCTGAATACGTTGCTGTTGTTGCTGAACACAGAGGAAATTCACTTGCGAATTCCGTAGATATTTCATTAGCAGGTACTGCAATGTGGGATATAGATGATCCTTATCCGTGCGGCAACGATCCATATTTCCCACGCGGCGGCGGTCACGGCGGTCCTATCATAATCCGCTGATATTGATAAAGCCAAAGAATAATTTTATGTACAGGTATAGAACAAGGGATTTAATAATTTATATAAAAACTCGCTCCCCTGAGGTCTGGTACACAGGCTTCGGGGGCAGTTTTTTCGGGAACTGAGATTTGACACAAAGAATATTTACTGCTATAATCAATATAAATTCAGTGAAAGGAGAATCACGATGTTCATACCCGAAATACCGAATAACAGCCTTACCGAGAAAATAACCGCAATAGCCGAACTGAGCCGCGAGCTTGAAGATTCCTGCGATTTTGAGTATTCTGCTCCGAATACCGAGGAGGAGATATTGGCGTGGGAGACCGAAAACGACATAAAGATACCCGAAGCATTAAAGGACTGGCTGAGATTTTCGGGATATTCGGATATCTGCAATGAGCTTGCTGTCATAAGAGGAGTGGGCGGCTTTGAGGTCGGCTGTGAATTAGTTCCCGAGGACATGGTCATAATCGGCGAGGTCATAGGCGACGGAGAGTTCATAGGCTTTTCTTCCGTGACAGGAAAGATACTGCGTGAGGATCACGGTGATATCACCGAATACGGTTCATTTTCGGAGTTTCTTGACCGCTTTGTGATACGTATGCTGAGAAAAAGCTGAAAAACTTGGGATTTTTTTGAAAAAAATTCCGAAAAACACTTGATTTTTGCGAAAAACCGTGGTATAATATTTGATGATGATAGTAAAACCAAAGACCGGAAGCCTTCCGGTCTTTAGTATTTATATCGACACATTCAGATTACAGAGAAAGGAGAATCCCGGTATATCGGGAAAAATGCCTATGAAATTCAAGAAATTCGGCGGTACTGAGCAAAAGGTATACGACCTTATCAAGCCCATTACCGACGAGCTGGGCTACTACCTCTGGGACGTCTGCTACGAAAAGGAGGGCGCAATGTGGTATCTCCGCGTGTTCATCGATCAGGACGAGGGCATAACCATTGCGGACTGTGAACGCGCCAACGCTCCTATCAGCGATATCCTCGACGAAAAGGATCTTATCGCTCAGAGCTATATGCTTGAAGTCGGCTCAGCAGGTCTGGAACGCGAGCTTGTCAAGGAGGAGCACTTTGAGGTCTGTCAGGGCGACACCGTAAGAGTCCGGTTTATCAGAGCCTTTGACGGCGAAAAGGAAATAGTCGCACAGCTTGCAGGCGCAGACAAGGACGGTGTGACCGTCATACTCGAAAACGGAGAGGAAAAGAAATTCCCGTTGGCGGATATAGCTTTTGTAAAGCTTTATCTGGATTTTTGAAAAAATAACAATATTTGCTTAAAACCAAAATAAAATATATTGGAGGAATCAACAGACATGAACATGAATAAGGACTTTTTCAGAGCGCTTGAAGCTCTCGGTGAAGAAAACAGCGTAGAGACCGAGCTTCTCATCGAAAAGGTTAAATCGGCAATGCTCAAGGCAGCAAGAAGAGCTTACCCCCACAGCGAGGAGAGAATTTCCGTTGAGATCGATCCCAAGACAAAGAAGTTCGAGATGTATATCAGACAGGACATCATCGACGATGAGCCTATCGACGAGAACGAGGTAAACATCGACGTTGCAAGAACTATGGATCCCAACGCTATGGTAGGCGGCACTATCATGAAGGAGCTGGATATCTCCAAGCTGGGCAGAATGGCAGCCCTCTCCGCAAAGCAGTCCATCAAGGGCGACCTGAGAGAGATAAACCGCGAGCAGATGCTCAGCAAGTTCGAGCAGAAGGAGCATGAGTGCATAACTGCCAGAGTATCACAGGTAGAGCCGGGCAGAGGTACAGTTACCGTTGTATATGACGGAACAGAGCTCTATCTCTTCCGCAACGAGCAGATACCGGGCGAGAACCTTGAAGAGGGCAAGTCTGTAAAGGTATACATCACAGGAATCATCGGCAAGAACAAGAAGCCTGTAGTAAAGATATCACGTACACACAAGGACCTGGTAAAGAGACTCTTCGAGCAGGAAGTTCCCGAGATATACGACGGCACAGTTGAAGTAAAGTCCATATCCCGTGAAGCAGGCTCAAGAACCAAGATAGCCGTATGGTCAAAGGACGAGAACGTAGACGCAGTAGGCGCCTGCATCGGACCTAAGCGTTCAAGAATCACCGCAGTAGTGAACGAGCTCAGCGGCGAGAAGATAGACATTATCCCATGGAGCGAAGTTCCCGAGGAATTCATCGCAAGAGCTCTTGCTCCTGCTGAGGTATTAAAGACAGTCATCACCTCTATGGAGGAAAAGGCCTGCACAGTTATCGTTCCAAACAATCAGCTCTCACTTGCTATCGGCAACAAGGGACAGAACGCAAAGCTTGCAGCAAAGCTGACAGGCTTCAAGATAGACATCAAGCCGCAGTTTGACAATTTGACAGGTGAGGAAGCTCCCGAGATGAGCCCGGACTTCGTAGCTCCCGTATTTGAGGCAGCTCCCCCTGCCGAGGAAGAGGCTGAGACCGCAGAGGCAGAGGATACCGCAGAGGCAGCAGCAGAGGCTCCTGCTGAGGAAGAAGCTCCTGCAAACGAGGAATAATCATGAAGCCTAAGAAAATACCCATGAGAATGTGTCTCGGCTGTAACGAGATGAAGCCAAAGATCGAGCTTATCCGCGTGGTAAAGTCTCCCGAGGGCGATATAAGCCTTGACTTCAAGGGCAAGGCAGCAGGCAGAGGAGCATATATCTGCCGCAGCCGTGAGTGTCTCGAAAAAGCCAGAAAGGCAAGACGCTTTGAGAAATCCTTCTCATGTAAAATAGAGGACAGCGTTTACGAGGTGATGATGAATGAGCTCGGAGAGCAGCCGCAGGATAATTAATCTGCTTGGTATCTGTATAAGAGCAGGAAAGATCGTGAAGGGCTTTGACAGCGCGGTGGAAGCTGCAAAGAACGGCACAGCCAAGTGTCTGCTCACAGCCTCTGATGCATCTCCAAAGACTGTCAAGGAGGTAAGCTTCTACTGCGAGAAATATGCAGTAAAGCACCTTAAAGCAGATGTGAGCAAGTCCGATATCGGAAGGCTCTGCGGCAAAGAGACTGCCGTCATAGCCGTGACGGACAAGGGCTTCGCAGACGGCTTTGAAAAAATAATATGATTGACCGCAGCAATGCGTTTATATAGATACGGATCATAATTTCGCCGTGATATGCATGGCATAGTACAATGGAGGTAAATAAAGCCTATGGCAAAAAAAATAAAGCTTAGCGACGCAGCAAAGGATATCAACGTCCCTGCACAGGAATTAATTGATTTTTTCACTGAAAAGGGAGATAATAAAAAGAAAACAGGTTCTTCTCTCACAGAGGAGGAGATGAACGCTGTTCTTGAGCACTACATGAAGAACCGCTATTCAGTGGATTCGCTGAATGATTACTTCAACTCAAAGAACGATCCACGTCCTGTAAAGGAAGAAGCTCCTAAGGCAGAGAAGAAGCCTGCCGCAAAGAAGCCGGCAGCTCCTGCCGAGAAAAAGGAGAAGCCTGCTCCGAAGAAGGAAGAAAAGCCTGCTAAGGCAGCAGCTCCCGAGAAAAAAGAGGAGCCAAAGCATGAGGCTCCTGCAAAGAAGGCTGAGCCTGTAAAGGCAGAAGTGCCCGAGAAGAAGCAGGAAGAAGCTCCGGTTAAGGAGGCTCCTAAGGCTGAGGAAAAGCCTGCACCAAAGACTGAGCCTGCACCAAAGACAGAGCCCGTAAAGGCAGAAGTGCCCGAGAAGAAGCAGGAAGAAGCTCCCGTCAAGGAAGCACCAAAGCCCGAGGTAAAGCCTGAGGCTAAGACACCTGCACCGACTCACGAAAAGAAGAATGACAAGAAAAAGGACAAGAAAAAGACCGAGCCTGCAAAGGCTCAGGACAGAGGCGAGAGAACAAAGTTCAATGCCTCATTCAGCTCCGAGACAGCACAGACCTCTACTCAGAGAAGAACTGTCGATACAAGAGGAAGCTACGTTGACCTCGATAAGTACAACGAGAGATACGACCAGATGGCAGCCTCCAACAAGCACAAGAACGACAATTACTCCTCCAAGAAGCAGAAGATAAACCAGAAGTCAGCTCAGAGAACACGTCAGCAGTTCTCCAAAAAGGAGTCTGAGGCTGAAAAGCTCAAGAGACTTGAGCTTGAAAGAGCAAGAAAACAGCAGCTCAAGGTGCTTATCCCTGATTCTATCACGGTAGGCGAGCTTGCTACACGTCTTAAAGCCACAGCTACAGAGGTCATCAAGCAGCTCATGAAGCTGGGCGTAATGGCTTCTATCAATCAGGAGATAGACTTTGATACCGCAGCCATCGTTGCAGACGAAATGGGTGCAAAGGTAGAGAAGGAGGTCATCGTTACTATTGAGGAGCGTCTTATCGACGATACAGATGACGACGATACAAACCTCCAGCCGCGCTGCCCTGTTGTAGTAGTAATGGGACACGTTGACCACGGTAAGACATCTATCCTTGACCGTATCAGAAACGCTCACGTTGCCGCAGGCGAAGCAGGCGGAATCACACAGCACATCGGTGCTTATCAGGTAAACGTAAACGGGCAGGACATTACCTTCCTTGATACTCCGGGACATGAGGCATTCACATCAATGCGAGCAAGAGGTGCCAACATCACCGATATCGCTATCCTTGTTGTTGCCGCAGACGACGGTATCATGCCTCAGACAGTTGAGTCTATCAACCATGCTAAGGCAGCAGGCGTATCCATTATCGTTGCTATCAACAAAATGGATAAGGAGGGCGCAAACCCTGACCGTGTAAAGGAAGAGCTGACAAAGTACGACCTCGTATGCGAGGACTGGGGCGGCGACGTTATCTGCGTACCCGTATCAGCAAAGACAGGCGAGGGTATCGACGAGCTTCTCGAAAATGTACTTCTCGTTGCAGAGGTCAAGGAGCTCAAGGCTAATCCCGACAGACTTGCAAAGGGTACAGTTATCGAAGCACGTCTTGACAAGGGCAGAGGACCTATCGCAACACTTCTCGTACAGAACGGTACACTCAGACAGGGCGACGTTATCATCGCAGGCACCGCTGTAGGACGTGTACGTGTAATGACCAACCACAAGGGCAGAACTGTAAAGGCAGCAGGTCCTTCCGTACCTGTCGAGATAACAGGTCTCGCTGAAGTGCCGAGTGCAGGTGATATATTCAACGCAGTTGAGGACGAGAGACTTGCCCGTGAGCTTGTTGAGCAGAGAAAGCACGAGCAGAAGCAGGAACAGTTCAACGCATACCGCAAGGTAACTCTCGATAACCTGTTCAGTCAGATCGCAGAGGGCGAGATCAAGGAGCTTCCTATCGTAGTTAAGGCTGACGTACAGGGCTCTGTCGAGGCTGTAAAGCAGTCTCTCGAAAAGCTCTCGAACAACGAGGTAAGAGTAAGAGTTATCCACGGTGCAGTCGGCGCCGTTAAGGAGAGCGACGTTATGCTTGCAAGCGCTTCCAACGCTATCATAGTAGGCTTTAACGTAAGACCTGATCCCGTTGCAGCCGAGAATGCTGCCCGTGACGGCGTTGACATCAGACTCTACCGTATCATCTACGATGCTATCGAGGAAATATCCACAGCTATGAAGGGTATGCTCGCACCTAAGTTCCGCGATGTTGAGCAGGGACGCGTCGAGGTAAGACAGGTATACAAGATATCCAATGTCGGTATGGTAGCAGGAAGCTACGTACTCAGCGGCAAGGTAACAAGAGGCAGCAAGGTAAGAGTTGTCCGCGACGGTATCATCATCGCAGACGACGAGATCGCAGGACTCAAGCGCTTCAAGGACGACGTAAAGGAAGTAGCCGAGGGCTACGAGTGCGGTATCAGCCTTGAAAAGTTCAGCGATGTCAAGGAAGGCGATATCTTCGAGACATACATCGTTGAGGAGTACCGCGAGGACTGATAAACGAAAATTTCCGATAATGATAAGGGGGAATTTCTTATGGATAACAGCAGAATGAGTACTGCGGATATGTTACAGTACTGCAATGAAGCACTGGCATGGGACGACTTCGGACCTATCGATATATTCTTCTTTGAATCGGTAAAGAAGATACTTCTCGGTCAGTGCAGCGCTATCGAAGCACCCGAGCCGGTCACAGATGATCTCATGGGTATCGAGCGCCCCGTCCGCGATGTGGAGCTCGAACCCGAGTACGGCAACTATGCCGACATCTACTACGGCGAGGAAGGGGACGATGATATCCCCGATTACAGCTTAACAGCTGAGGACGAGGCTTTTTCTGCGGAGATCTTCGGGGGTGGCTTCTTTACGGAGCACGAAGGCGCAGACGAGCCTAAGGCTGAGGAGGCTGCACAGGAAACTGAGACAGCTGACGAAAAGCCCGAGGAAAAGACAGAAAAGAAGACAAACACCAAAAAGACAGCCGAGAAGAAAACTGCGGCAAAGAAGCCTGCCAAAAAGGCTTCCAAAAAGACCGCAAAGGCTGCCGATCCAGACAAGCATGAGGAAACAACAGGGGAAGGCTTTACAGTCAAGCTCTGACCATAGAAAGGAACAAAATGCCTAATTTCAAGAACAGCCGCATGGCTGAAGATATAAAGCGTGAGATGACGGCGATCCTCCGCGAGCTGAAGGATCCGAGAATAGACAAGATGCTCACTATCGTCCGTGCAGACCTTTCGGGCGATATGTCAAGCTGTAAGATATATGTTTCAAGCTTTGAGGGCATCGAAAGAGCAAAAGAGTCCGTTCAGGGACTAAAAAGCGCCGCAGGCTTTATCAAGCGGGAGCTTTTTCACAGACTAAAAATGCGCAAAGCGCCTGAGCTTACGTTTATTGCCGACAATTCAATAGAGAGAAGTGCGGAGATAAGCAAAAAGCTCCATGACCTACTGTAAGGAGTGCATCAGATGTATATAGGCTTCAGTGAGGCTGAGCTCTTTCTCAGAAACTGCGAGGACGCAGTTATATTGACTCATCGCAATCCCGACGGCGATTGCATAGGCGCAGGCTTCGGCTTGAAGGATATCCTGACACAGCTCGGTATCCGCAGCAGAGTCGTGTGCCACGACGTTTTTCCGTCACGCTACAGTTTCCTCACAGATGAGGGAGCAGGGGAGGACTTTGAACCAAAGACCGTCATAGCGGTGGATATTGCCGATACTACCCTTATGGGCGATTATAAAGACATATACGGCGATAAGGTACAGCTATGTATCGACCACCACATCTCAAACAAGAATTACGCGGAGAGAACACTGCTCCGCGGCGATGCTACGGCTGCCTGCGAGATAATCTATGACCTTGCACAGTACATGGGTGTCAAGATAACAAAGCACTGCGCAATGTGCCTTTATACTGGCATTGCCACGGATTCGGGCTGCTTCAAGTACGGCTGCACTACTCCCCGTGCTCATGAGATAGCCGCAGAGATGATGCGCAGCTATGATATAAACTTCGCAAGGATAAACCGCTATATGTTCGACGTAAAGTCTATGGGCAGACTAAAGCTTGAGGCTAAGGTCAACGAGCTCATGGAGTACTGTCTCGGCGGCAAGCTTGCTATCGCTGCGGTAACGCAGGATATGATGAGGGAAATGAACGTTTCTATGGAGGAGCTGGAGGGCTTTGCACCTCTCACTATCCAGCTGGAGGAAACAGAGGTCGGCATACTCATGCGCGAGCGCGAGGACGGAGTATACAAGTGCTCATTCCGCTCGGCTAACGATGTCAACGTATCCACTATATGCCAGTCCATCGGCGGCGGCGGTCACGCAAAGGCAGCAGGCTGCACCATAAACGGACCACTTGACGAGGCAAAGAAGCAGCTCATCGAGGCTGTCGAAAGGGCGCTGGGCTGATGAACGGTATCCTCTGCGTAAACAAGCCGCAGGACTTCACATCATTCGATGTGGTGGCGAAGCTCCGCGGCATACTGCAAATGAAACGCCTCGGTCACGGCGGGACACTTGATCCTATGGCTACGGGAGTTCTTCCCGTATTCGTTGGAAATGCCACCAAAGCCTGTGACATCATGCCCGATAATACAAAGAGCTACCGTGCAGCATTCCGGCTGGGAGCTGTCTCTGACACGCAGGACGTGTGGGGAGAGGTGCGGGAGTGCTCGGATATGGCTGTCAGCCGCGAGGCTATAGAAGCTGTGATACCCGATTTTACGGGAAAGATAATGCAGCTTCCGCCTATGTATTCGGCTGTTCAGGTAAACGGACAGCGCCTTTATGACCTTGCAAGACAGGGCATAGAGGTGGAGCGTCAGGCGCGTGAGGTAGAGGTGGACAGCCTTGTGCTGGAGAGCTACGACAGCGTATCCCGTGAGGGAGTACTGTCCATAGCCTGCGGAAAGGGCACTTATATAAGAACTATAATCAGCGATATTGGCGAAAAGCTGGGCTGCGGCGGCATAATGACCTCACTGGTCAGAACGTCGTCGGGAGGCTTTACTCTTGATGACTGCCACAGCTTTGACGAGATACAGCGCGCAAGGGACGATGACAGGCTGGAAGAGCTGATACTCCCCATAGAGCGTGTGTTTGCAAAGCTGCCTAAGCTTAGACTGGGCGAGGCTCAGACAAGAATGTACAGAAACGGCGTAAAGCTCGATATATCAAGGCTTCGCGGCATACGCACCGGCGTTAGGGAGTACGGAGTCTACGGCTTTGACGGCGGCTTTATCGGTACTGCCTTTGCGGATTTTGAAAGCGGAGAGCTCCGCGTTGGAAAGAATTTAGGGTGACGGCATGGACAATAAAAGAACAGCCGTCGCTCTTGGAATGTTTGACGGAGTACACCTCGGTCACCGTGCTGTGCTTAAAGCTGCTGCTGAGCAGAAAAAGCAGGGGCTCATACCCTGCGCATTTACCTTTCCGCCCGAAAGTACGGCGAATAAGGGAGCAGCAGGCTACATCTACAGCGAGAGCGAGAAGCATTATCTGCTGAGCAGCGAATGCGGCACAGAGCGTATTTTTTCACCGCACTTTGAGGATATATGCGGCATGGACGGCGATACCTTCGCAAGAGAGATACTTCTTGGCAGCATGAACGCAGACTTTGTATGCTGCGGCAGGGATTTCCGCTTCGGCAGAGGAGCTGCCTGCGGTACTGACGAGCTGCGCATATTCGGTGATAAGTACGGCTTCACGGTGCAGACTGTTGACGACGTGTTCTGCGGCGGCGAGAGAGTTTCCTCCACAGCCGTGAGACAGCTTCTCACAGAAGGAGCACTTGACCGCGCCAACGCTATGCTTGGCAGGAACTATATCATAGTCAGGGAAGTCAGCCGCGGCGCTCAGCTGGGGCGCACTATCGGATTTCCCACAGCAAATCAGCTCTTCGGCGAGGGACAGCTTGTGCCGAGATACGGCGTGTACGCCTCAAAAGCCCATGTAAAGGGAAAGACCTATCCGTCCATAACGGATATAGGCATGAAGCCCACCGTGAAATACGGCGGCGCACCTCTTGCCGAGACATATATACACGGATTTTCGGGAGACCTTTACGAAGATCCGCTTACGGTGGAGCTTTGCAGCTTTATCCGTCCCGAGATGAGATTCGCCTCACTGGACGAGCTTCGGGCACAGATCAAAGCTGATATAGCCTCTGCTATGAATATATTTTAAAAAATTCGCTCTGCTTTCACTGTGCTATCACATAGAAGTATTAACATAGTAAGGGTGCGAATAAGCAGCAGGGTATTGCTGCATATGTAATAAGGAGGGTAAAACCCAATGATAGAGGTCAGGAACCTTACCAAGATGTACGGCGACAAGGTTGCCGTAAACAATATTAGCTTCAAGGTCGAAAAGGGTGAGATACTCGGCTTCCTCGGACCAAACGGTGCAGGAAAGTCAACGACCATGAATATGCTGACGGGATACATCTCGTCAACCTCGGGCGATGTGCTTATCGACGGGATCAATATCCTTGACGATCCAAAGAAGGCAAAGGCAAACATCGGCTATCTTCCCGAGATACCGCCAATTTATGTAGATATGACAGTCGAGGCTTACCTCGGCTTCGTATACGACATGAAGAAGTGCAAGCTGCCGAGAAAGGCACACCTCAAGGACGTTTGCAGCCTCTGCAAGATAGAGGACGTAAGAGGAAGGATAATCAAGAACCTTTCAAAGGGCTATCGTCAGAGAGTAGGCCTTGCACAGGCTCTTATCAACAATCCGCCCGTGCTCATTCTCGACGAGCCTACCGTAGGTCTCGATCCGAACCAGATAATCGAGATAAGAACTCTTATCAAGAAGCTGGGCAAGAAGCACACGGTCATACTTTCATCACATATACTTCCCGAGATACAGGCTGTCTGCGACAGGATAATCATCATCAACAAGGGTACAGTTGCTGCTGACGGAACTGCCGACGAGATAGCAAAAAATATCACCAATGAGCACAAGATGGTGATGCGTATCGAAGGTCCTACACATACCGCAGATGACAAGCGCCTTATCATAGAAAAGATAAGGAGTATGGACGGCGTAAAGTACGTCCGCGCAGACATGGAGCGCGAAAAGGGCATTTACGATTATGATATCGAGACCGACGGCAAGACTGATGTCCGCCGTGCCATCAACAAGCTCTGTGCCGATAACGGCTGGAATATACTCATGCTCCAGCTCTCAGACCTCACACTCGAGGACATCTTCCTCAAGATCACTATGGACGAGGGGCTCGGCAAGTCCGACAGCGGCAAGTCAAAGTCCAAGCCAAAGATCGAGATAAAGACTACTTCAAGCGGTAAGCTCAGAGCCGTTCAGGAGGACGATGAGGAAGAAGAATCGTCTATCGTTGACAGCGGCGATGAAGATACAGCCGCAGACAGCACAGAAAATAACGGAGGTGAGGAATAATGCTGGCTATCTACAGGCGCGAAATGGGCGCATTCTTTACGTCGGGCGTAGCATATGTATTTCTTGCTGTGTTCTGGCTCGTATCGGGCATATTCTTCTATAATGGAGTTATCACCAGCGGATTTGCCGATACATCAAATATGTTCAGTTCAATGTTTTATATCGTAATGTTTCTTATTCCTGTGCTGACCATGAAGCTTCTCAGCGAGGAAAAGAAGAACAAGACCGATCAGGGACTTCTCACAGCACCTATAGGCTTGTGGGAGATAGTTCTCGGCAAGTATTTTGCAGCACTTACACTGTTTGTTATTGCTGAGTCTATCATATTTATCTATGCATTCGTCATCAACTATCTCGGCGATATCGTATGGCAGACGCTCCTCGGAAATTACTTTGCAATGCTCTTCCTGGGCGCAGCCTTTATCGCAGTAGGACTTTTCATCTCATCACTTACCGAGAACCAGATGGCTTCGGCAGTTGTCAGCCTTGTCGCTATATTCGTGATATATCTCTCAGAGATGCTCGTATCCGATTTTGAAAACGGCAACATCGTAAAGAGAGTGATATTCAAGGCAGTTTCATCAATAGCCTTCTATTCGAGATATATTGAATTCACAAGAGGAGTATTCAGTCTCCCCAGCGTGGTATTCTTCATCAGCGCAGCCTTCCTCTTCAACTTCTTCACCGTTAAGGTGCTTGAGAAGAGACGTTGGAGCTGATCATCAGAAAGGAAGGTTTTGATACAGATGAGTAAAAAAGAATTAGACAAGAATAAAGACCTGACAAACAGCAAGGCTCCCGATGAGCTTGTGACCATAGAGGAGAAGACTGAGAAGGAGGAAAAACCTGCCTCAGGCTTCAGAAAGAAGCTGAAGTACGGCTCTATGTTCTACATTGCCATAGCCCTCGTCGTAGCTATCGTGGTAGTTATGAATATCATGGTGACTGTTATCGGAAAGCGTTCACCTATCAAGATAGACCTTACTCCCGATGACAGATACGAGCTCAGCGCAGAGTCTGTCGATGCAGTTAAGAATATCGAAAAGGACGTTGATATAACAGTTACTGCAAAGAGAGATTATTTCGATGCACTTTCGAGCTACTGGCGCGGTCAGACAGGCTATGAGGTGCCATTTGAGCTTATTCCGGAGCTCCTTGACAAGTATTCCGTATACGCAAAGCAGGGCAAGGGCAGCATTAACGTAAAATACGTTGATATGGACGTTGATCCCGACATCATCAATAAGTACAAGAAGTACTACAACGGCGATATTGAGCGCGGCAGCATTATCGTTGCCACAGGCGAAAGAGTAAGAGTTATCAGCAGCACAGATGTTATGAATATGATAGCTCCCGACCAGTATTTAGCTCAGACCACAGGCGAGTACAAGTTCAAGTTCTCAGGCGAGAGCACTATCACATCAGCTATCAACAATGTATGTGATGCTCACCCCGTAAGAACAGCCTTTGCAGCAACAATGAACGGTGCTTCGATGTTTGACGCACAGTCCTATGGTTCTGCTGCACAGACCTTTGAAAACGAGCTCCTTGCAAAGAACGGCTATGACTGCACAGATATCGACATTGCCTCAGACGAGCTGAAGCCCGAGGACTACGACATGGCAGTTATTTTCGCTCCGTCAGTAGACTTCTCCGAGGACGTTATCAAGAAGCTCAGCGACTTCCTCTATAACGGCGGAAAGTACGACAGAAACGTTATCTATGTTCCCGATGTTTCAAAGACCAATCTTCCTAATATCGAGGCATTCCTCGCAGACTGGAACATCAAGGTCGAGAATGAGATAATGGGTGATGCCCAAAACAATGTTGGCATCGAATCCAATATCCTGCTCAAGGTAAGCGACACCGAGGCAGTAGGCAAGCTCCCCAATGACAAGCTTCCTATCGTATCTCCGTATACAAGAGCACTCACAGAGTTATCCAAGAACAACGGAAACATCGTAAAGAGCATTATCAGCTCCTATGACGAAGCATATACCGTAAGCATCACAGACAAGAATGCAGAGGTCGGCGAAGAGGGCGCAAGAACAGCAGCAATGCTCTCACAGAAGCAGACATCTGAGGACTTCAATGTATACACCAGCAGCGTTCTTGTTCTGGGAAGCCCATATATGCTGGAAAGCAGCGTAATACTGAAGAATACGACCTATAACAACGCAAATGTTATCATCAGCGCTCTGAATCAGCTGACAGGCAAGAAAAGCGGCGCAGTTATCCTTGAAAAGTCGCTTCAGTATTCAGCTATATCACCTTCCACCAAGCAGGCAAAGGTTATTCAGATAATAGTAGTATGGGTAATACCTTTCATTATCGCTGCAATAGGTGTAATGGTACTGTTAAGGAGAAGAAATAAATGAAAAAACAAGCTAAGGGCATTATCGCGCTCAGCGCTGTGCTTGCAGCTATGCTGGGCGGCGGATTCGCCTATATGAAGCTTACCCCAAGCGAAACAGAAGGTCACAAAGGCGGCGACAGCTCTTCATCTGCGCCTGCGCTTCTTGCCACAGAGGCAAGGGGACAGGGAACGGTCCTTGTCAGCGATAGTGACGAGTCTGCCACAGTAAAGAGCGTTGCTGTAAAGAACAGCAGCGGCGAGCTCAATGTGATAATGAAGAGCGGTCCCGACAAGGAAAAAAATACAGGAGCGACCTATACTCTTGACGGCTATACAGACCTTGATGTCAATACCGCAATGGTAGGTACTCTTGCAAACAACGCAAACGGTATGCAGGCTCAGTCACTTGTGGCTGAGGGCTGCACAGACCTTGCCAAGTACGGACTTGCTTCTCCGTCAGCTGAGGTAGAGCTCACCTATGAATCAGGAACTAAGGTAAAGTTCCTCGTAGGCGATGCAGCTCCGTCAAGCGACATCACCTACTTAATGGTAGATGACGGACGCAATGACGTTTACACGGTAAACACCTCAACTGTCGCAAACTACAAAAACAGCAGCAAGGATTTTATAGAAAAGACCATTCTTGCAAAGCCCTCAGAAGATGAAATGCCAAACGTAGAAAGCCTCAGGATAGAGCGTGAGGACATCGACTATGATATTTTCATCAAGTATGACAAAGATAAGGCAGACGCCCACGCAGGCGGCACTTCGTCGCCCCACAAGCTCATAGAGCCTACAGAAAGCTATCTCACAGTGGAAAAGGCTACCGATGTCATATCGGGAATGTTCGGACTTTACGCCTCGGATATTCAGGCTCTCCACTGTACAGAGGCAGATATTGCCGAGGCAGGGCTTGACAAGCCGTTCTGCAAGGTCACTATGGACTGCGACGACGGAAACAGCCATGTGCTTCTTCTCAGCAAGGTATTCGCTGATGAGAATGCAAAAAAGTGCGCATATTGTATGCTTGAGGGCGGAAAGGTGATATACATCATCGAAGAGAGCAGCGCAAAGTGGCTGACAGTTACTCCCAACGATATATGCTCAAGAATGATCATAGCTTCATACGTATGGAACATTACCGACCTCAGCATAAGCGGCGGCGGTGAGAGTGCAGAATTCAGCATAGAGCCGAAGGACAAGGATAATCCTCCCGAGAGCCCCAAGTCTGAGGACTTCAAGGTCACAAAGGACGGTAAGGAGTTCGACGCAGAGCGCTACAGACTGTTCTATTCATTCCTTGTAAGCGCAAACGGCGAGGAATTTGCACTTGACGCTCCCGTACCCGAGGGCGAGCCGGAGGTATCTATAACTATCAAGGACGAGCAGCTGGGCAAGACTATGAAGTACGACTTCTATGAGGATACGTTCATGCGTTCACTGATAGTTATAGACGGCAAGAGCAAGTATTACTGCACAAAGTCTTATGTGGACACCCTCAAGGAGAACATCAGGCGCATAAGCACAGGAGAGGATTACATCACAACATGGTAAGAGCCTCAGGCTTTTGCCATAAGCATGACAGGAATATAAGGAGGTATTATGATGAGCGAGAGATTCAACACTTATAAGGGCTATCCGCTGGTAAAGAACGGCAAGGATATATACTATGGATATATGCAGGATCCGTATGTTATATATATTACGATCCTTGAAACTAAGGAGGAAAACGGCGAGCAGGTCACCTCAAAGGTAAGGATAGTTCAGATGGACACAAACGAGCCCAACCCCCTGAAGGCATTTGTCAAGAATGCAGAGCGCGAGTGCGGACTTTACGAAGCACTTGATTTCGCAAATGTATGGCTTGAAAAGGCACTGAAAAGCTAAGAGAGCAGCCGCCCGCACGGGCGGCTGTTTTAATTTGGAATTGATCCATGAACGATATATATGTAGGGGCGCACATTGTGCGCCCGTTGGTATAAACGGCTATTTTCGGGCGAACACTGTTCGCCCCTACACTATGCACTAATCACTGATAACTCCGCCGCCTTGATTTTTCGCAAAATATATGATAGAATTATAACAACACTAATAAACAGCCAATGGGGTGAAACTATGAATAAGATACTTCTTGTAGAGGACGACGAAACACTAAACGCCAATATAAAGCTGTCCCTTGAAAGCGAGGGCTACAGCGTCACAGCTGTACGTACTGCCGCCGCGGCAGAAGCCGCAGCTCCCGAGGCTGACCTGATGATACTTGATGTAATGCTGCCCGACGGCAGCGGCGTAGACCTTTGCAGGCGGCTCCGCAGGACTATGGAGACTCCTGTCATATTCCTGACCTCCTGCGATGATGAAGCCGACATCGTCCGCGGACTTGACAGCGGCGGCGACGACTACATCACCAAGCCATTCCGCCTGCGCGAGCTCTTTTCACGTATCCGCGCAAACCTCCGCCGCATACCCGAGGTCCCCGAAATAGAACTCACCGCCTTAGAGCAGAAGCTGCTGAGCTACCTTATGCTCAATCGCGGACGCTACCTCACCCGTGAGCAGATACTTGCCTATCTGTGGGACTCAAAGGGCGAATTTGTAAACGACAATACCCTTTCGGTGAATATCAGTCGACTCCGCGAAAAGCTAAGCAAAGCGAACAACTGCGGCAGCATAGTCACCAAGAGAGGAATGGGCTATAAATGGACAGAACAGACCGATTCATAAATAACTGCGCTCCCAAAAAGCTGCTGCTTATATTTCTTTTTCTGATAATGCTCTCAGCCTGCATTGCCTTTTTTGTATCGGGCAGGTGCGCCGACGCCATAGTAAATGAGCAGATACGCTCTGAGCTTTCGGTTGCAGGCGGCGGAAAGATAACCGACTTTCCCGATGACGAGCACATAGCCGCAGGAGAGCAGCGGCTGAAAAAATACAGTATCGACAGGAATATCACTCCCCGTATGATGAAAAGCTACAGCCGCGTCCGCAGGCTGATATTCTACACGATATCCGGACTTCTCAACCTTATATCTGCCATATGGTACTTTATTTCTCTCCACGAGCTTATGGCTATATACCGTGATTTGGAGGCGCTACGCCTTGAGTGTATAAAAGCCGCAGACAGCTCCGAGAATGCGGTCATAAATCTTTACGGTGAGGACTTAGGCTCAGTTCACAGAATATCCGACGCCGTAGAAACGCTGGTCAACAGTCTCAACAACATAAAATTCAGCCTCAGCAGCGAGCAGCGCTATCTCCGCGTTTTTCTCACCGACCTTTCTCACCAGATAAAGACCTCCCTTGCGGTAGTCCGTCTTAACACCGATATGCTGACGGAGCTTGGCGACCTGTCAGAGGAGCGCCGCGAAAAGCTCTCTGACGAGATACAGCTCAATCTTGACGGCATGGAGCGCCTTGTAATAGAGGCTATAAAGTATGCAAAGCTTGAAGCCGACGCTGTCGAGTACGATATGCAGGAAACCGACCTCTCCGCAGTATGTCAGCTTGCCGTAAAGCGTATATCGCCCCTTCTCCGCAAGAAAAATATCACCGTAAAAACGGCGCTTCCCGAGAATATCATCATGCAGTGCGACAAGAGCTGGCTGTGCGAGGCTGTTGAGAACATACTGAAAAACTCAGCCGACCACTCAGGCTGTACTGAAATATCCGCTGAGGTCATTGCCGATCCCGTAATGAAAAAGATAGTTCTCACGGATAACGGCAAAGGCATACCGCAGGAGGAGATACCGAGGCTTTTCGAGCGTTTTTCGTCAAGGTCCTGTGACACGTCCATGTACAGCTCAGGACTTGGTATGTCCATATCCCAGAGGATAGTCCGCGCACACGGCGGCGATATACTGGTGTATTCCGAGCCTGACAGGGGCTCAAGATTTGAATTTGTATTCATAAAGTAACGAGGGAACAATATGCCGACAACACTTTTCAGCGAAATAGAATATCTGAAGGGCGTAGGAAAGGCGCGCGGCGAAAAGTACCGCAAGCTTGGCGTAACTACGCCCTATGAGCTCATATATCATATTCCCAGGGACTACCTTGATTTCCGCACCCATGTCCCCGTATCACAGGCTGTCCTCGGAGACTATAATGTACTGAAGCTTACCATATTCAGAAAAATGGCTCCCCAGCGCATAAAGGGCGGACTTGTCATCTGCAAAGCCGCCGCCTCAGACGGCATTGATGATATACTCATAGTGGTCTACAATAACGTCTACTATTTTCAGGCGCTGAAAGAGGGCGAGACCTACTATATGTACGGCAAGGTGTCGGGCAATTTCCTCCGCAAGGAAATAAGCTCACCCATATACATCAAGGCGTCCGAGCAGGTGCTGATACAGCCCATATACCACCTTACACAGGGGCTTTCCGTGACAATGGTGCGTACCAATATGCGGCAGGCACTGGAAATAATGCGCAGTGAGCCCTTCGAGACCTTATCCCATGAGATACTGCGGAAATACGACCTTGCTCCTCTTATGTGGTCGCTGGAGAATATCCACTTCCCCGAGAGCGAGCTTGCCGCCGAGACTGCAAGGTGCAGACTTGCCTTTGACGAGCTGTTAAAGCTCCAGCTCGGTATGTCAGTGATGAAGTCCCGAAGCCGGAATAATACTGCCTACAGAATGGACTCAGCCGTCAGCGTTAAGGATTTCACAGAGGGGCTGCCCTTTGAGCTTACCGACGACCAGAAAAAAGCAGTGGACGAGATAGTTTCCGACCTCTGCCGTGACGTCCCCATGAACCGTCTTTTGCAGGGCGACGTGGGAAGCGGCAAGACCGCCGTTGCTGCGGCAGCCTGCTATTTTACGGCAAAGAACGGCATACAGTCCGCACTTATGGCTCCCACGGAGATACTTGCGGCACAGCATTACCGAACCCTCAGCGACTTCCTTGAGCCCTTCGGCGTCAAGGTCTGCCTGCTGACAGGCTCAATGACCGCAAAGAAAAAAGCGGCTGTCCGCGAGGACATAGCCGCAGGAAATATAGACGTCATCGTGGGAACACACGCCATTATCCAGAAGGACGTGGAGTATAAGGCTCTCGGACTTGTAATCACCGACGAGCAGCACCGCTTCGGCGTAGCACAGCGAGCAGCCCTTGCAGAAAAGGGCGACGCTCCCCACAAGCTTGTCATGTCCGCAACTCCCATACCGCGCACCCTTGCCCTTATCATCTACGGAGACCTTGATATATCGGCGATAACTCAGCTTCCGAAGGGCAGAAAGCCCGTAAAGACCTATGCCGTAACAGGCAAGCTCCGCAGCCGTGCATTCGGCTTTGTAAGGGAGCGCCTTGACGAGGGACGACAGGCATATGTGGTCTGCCCCATGATAGAGGAGAGCGAAAGTGAGCTCTTTGCGGTCAAGACCTACGCAGAGAATGCCGCAAAGGGCGATTTGAAGGGCTATACTACAGCTCTGCTCCACGGAAAGATGAGAGCCGCCGAAAAGGATAAGGTCATGGAGAAATTCCGCGACGGCGAGATACAGGTGCTTATCTGCACCACCGTTGTCGAGGTAGGAGTTGATGTCCCCAACGCCGCAGTAATGGTAATCGAGAACGCCGAGCGCTTCGGACTTTCCCAGCTTCATCAGCTCCGCGGACGAGTAGGCAGAGGCAGCTTTGAGAGCAGCTGTATACTCATAACAGACAACACAACCGAGGACTGCGTAAAGCGAATGAAGATAATGTCCTCCACCACAGACGGCTTCAGAATATCCGAGGAGGACCTGAAAATGCGCGGTCCGGGAGATTTCTTCGGTAGCGCCCAGCACGGACTTCCACCGCTGAAAATAGCTGACATCGCCTGCAACATGGAGCTTATGAACCGCGCCCAGAACTGTGCAAGGGAGCTCCTCGCCGACGATCCGCTCCTTGAAAAGCCGCAGAATAAAGCGCTGAAAATGGACGTAATGCGTCTGTTCAGCAAGGATATAATCGGATAGATTTGTAGGGGCGCACAGTGTGCGCCCGAATTTTTTGAAATATCCGTTTTTTATGGGCTGCCTTCGGCAGTCCGCAGGTTTTGCATTTAGCTTATTCTTGCAGCACGTCTTGTCGCTTTTGAGAAAATATGGTTATAATAAGGTGTCGGCTTCTTCCGTCAGGAAGGAGGTGTATACAATGCAATACATAATATCCTTTGTAATAGCTGTTGCGGCTCGCATAGCTGGTGACTATGTGAGCAAGTGGTTAGGCAGCAAGAAAGCCGACAAATAGCCCAAAAAGAATCCCCGAGAGTTGCAGCTCTCGGGGATTCGCTTTTGTGTAACAATGCACACAATATCCTTTGTGGTTATATACATTATACCACGTTATATCCGTCTTGTCAAGACTTACTCAACAGAAATGATATAGTAGTACACAGGCTGACCGCCGTTTACAAGCATGACCTCTATCTTGTCGCTGAGCTTTGACTGAATGAACTTCTGGAGCTCCTCAGCGTCCTCCTCGGGCACATCTGTGCCGTGGATAAGGGTAACATAGCTTACATCGCCCTTTGCCAGCTTCTTTACAAGCTTATATGTAGCCTTGTTTATATCGCGCTCGGTGAAAGAGAGCTTGCCGTTGTCGAGAGCAAGTATCTCGCCCTCCTTTATCTGATGTCCTTCAAATTCCGAGTTCCTTGCGGCAAAGGTAACAAGACCTGTCGAAACCTTCTCGAAAGCCTTAGTCATAGCGATACGGTTCTCAGAGAGGCTGCTGCTTTCGTCAAAAGCCAGCATAGCCGCAATACCCTGAGGTATAGTCCTTGTCTGGAGTACGCATACCTTTCGGTCGGTGAGCTTCACAGCCTGTTCAGCCGCCATGATGATGTTCTTATTATTGGGAAGCACAAAAACTGTATTTGCAGGAGTTTTCATAATAGCGCGGAGAATATCGTCGGTAGAGGGGTTCATGGTCTGACCGCCCTTAACAACAACGTCAGCGCCGAGGTCTGTGAACATAGCCTCAAGACCGTGACCTGCTGCAACAGCAACAAAGCCGAATTCCTTTTCAGGCTCTGCGGGAGTAAGTCCCTCCTGAGCAGCCTTAGCGTCCTTGACCTTATTTTCGTGCTGAATACGCATATTCTCTATTTTCGGACGGGGATCATTGATGAAATGGCCGAATTCCAGTCCCTTTGTAATAGCCTTACCCGGGTTATCAGTATGAACGTGTACCTTGATTATCTTCTCGTCGTCAACTACAACAACGCAGTCGCCGATAGTTTCCAGATAAGCGCGGAGCTTGAACACATCGGGGCAGTTTTCTTCCTTTTCCAGCATGAACTCAGTGCAGTATGTAAATCTTATATCGTCGTCATACTCGCTGACAGCGGTTCTGAATGAATCCGATGCACTCTCCTGTACAGCAGGAGAATCTGTAGGCACTGCGATCTTGCCGCCGTCGAAAACCTCGGTCATAGCTCTGAAAATGATACACAGACCTTTTCCGCCTGCATCAACGACGCCTGCCTTTTTGAGCTGCGGCAGCATTTCCGTGGTCTTTTCAAGAGTAGCCTCAGACTCTGCGCAGACCTCCTTCCAGAAGGTGACCTCGTCGTTTGTTTCTATAGCGATCTCCTTAGCTTTTGCAGCAGCAGCCTTTACGACTGTGAGGATAGTACCCTCAACAGGCTTCATAACAGCCTTGTAAGCAGCCTCTACACCGAACTGCAAAGCGTCGGCGAAGTTCTCGCAGCTTGCCTCTGTGCAGCCTGCAAGCCCCTTTGAAAAGCCTCTGAATATAAGTGAAAGTATTACGCCCGAGTTGCCTCTTGCGCCTCTCAGAAATGCAGAAGCTGCCGTTGAAGCCACCTCAGATACGGGAGCCTTATTGTCAAGACGCTTGAGCTCGGCAACGGAATTGCCTATGGTCATTGACATATTAGTACCTGTATCTCCGTCGGGAACGGGGTATACGTTCAGCTCATCGACCTCACGCTTGCGGTTTGCGATAGTAACAGCAGCTGAGATAATGGCATCTCTGAGTAAAGAACCGTGTATCACAGTAAAGTCCTCCAATTCTGTATGGAACGCATTATGCGTTCAGGTCATCAACGAAAACGTTGACCTTATGTACGTTTATACCAGCAGCTTCCTCAACAGTGAAGCTGACCTTATGGGTAATGCTGTTTACGGCAGCAGTGATGTTAGTACCGTAGGTCACTTTGATATGCAGGTCAATGATAAGGCCGCCGTCCTTGTCAGCACGGATACGAACGCCCTTGTTCTTTCTGAAAGCCCTGCCTGCGGTAAGAGCAGAAACAGCAGAACGGAATGTGCTTACATTGCTGACATCTGCGATGCCGACGCAGTCAGAGACAGCGTGTTTAACGAGTTCGGTGAGATAATTTTCCGAAATAGTGATCTGTCCGATATGATTTTCAAAGCCTACCATGAGTCATCACTCCTTTTTGAAAAATGCGGTGCTGTAATTGACCGCTATCTAAATAATTATATCACAGTTTGCGTTGATTTACAATACCCAAAATATGAATTTTCAGCTGTAAGGTATCAGTGCAAAAAAATGAAGCCCCTCATAGAGGAGCTTCACTGTGGATATTCTACAAATACAGAGTATCCGATTTGTGCAGATATACGAAATCAAAAATTATTTTTCTGAAATTCAACCTGTTTGCATTTAAA
The DNA here is from genome assembly GCF_024684275.1 of Ruminococcus sp. The sequence continues at coordinate 14,941 of NZ_JAIKXF010000005.1, read as the reverse complement.
AAACAAGCTTTTGGGCGTATTTATGAAAGGACTTTTTTATTCTCGCCCGATGACTTCTTTCCCCACATAAGCACCATGCTGACTGTACCCACAGCGATTATCATGGGGAATACCGAGATTATCAGCATCCAGAACTCATTTGTTCTGAGCTCAAATTCTTCGCCGCTTGCTTTTACAGCAAAGGGCATGAGATTTGTCGTCAGAACGGTATCTATGAGCATATGGCACAGAGCCGCAGGATAGACGGAGCCTGTCCGCTTTGTGAGCAAGGTGAGAAAAGCCGACCAGAAAATGCACATAACTATCATGGCGATAAAGCCGCCGTATGGGAAAAAGTCGTAATCCCTGCCGAAGTTGTAGCCGTATGCAAGGAGAGGACCGTGCCAGAGAGCCCATATTATACCCGTAACGATAACAGCCGCAGGCGCAGGCATGAGCTCCTCAAGCTTGGGAGTAAGATAGCCGCGCCAGCCCAATTCCTCGCCGAAGCCGTGGACCGCCGTTGCGAAGCCTGATACTATCGATAAAAGCAGCATAGCAACAGCCATAGTGCCGTCACTTGCGGCAGCACTATCGGTGATACTGCCGTTTTTCACAACGAAAAGATGAAGTATCAGCGCACTCACATATGGCAGGGCTATAGGATATAGCACAGCGAGCGCGTAGTATTTACCGCTGTTTCTTTTGCCGAAGCCGAGGAAAGAGTTATGGAAGCCCTCTCTCGTCACTATCCTTGTGATTATAACAGCAATAGCAGGGTATAGCATGAGTGTATTTGCTGCCAGTAAGCTTGTGAGACTGCCTTCCTTGTCGGAAAAAGCAAAGCCCAGTATATACACGGGAACGTATGTAAGCACAAGATATAAAACTATACGGAGCAGAGTTTTCTTCTTATTTGGCATAGCTCTCAACTCCCTTCAGATACCATTTTACAGCAAGCCTGTAGGACAGATAATATATGGGTATCACCGCTAAAGTTATAATGCTGAACCACAGAGTCATGCGCTTTACTTTGTTCTCGTCAGCCAGTGCAGCAAGAAGTCTGTCAAAGAATGTATCCATATCTGCAAAAGCTGATGTATCGCCGAAAAGCATATAAGCGAAGAAGATAAAGGCAGCGATACCGACAATGATTATCTTCATGGACTTGCCTATCTTGCTGCCGAAACGCGCCATAAGGGGAAACTCTATAGCACGCATAGTAAGCTGTATATAGAATAACCCGATGAAGATAACAGAGCCGTCAGCAAGCTCGCTGCTTCCGTCTCTTGCAAAGCCGCAGTAGAGTATCAGCGCAGTTACCGTCAGCATTGAATAGCACATTGTAAACAGGTATTTTGCGCCTATCTGTCCCTTTATTCCTGTGGGAGTAGAAGCAACAAAGTAAGCCCATTTTTTGCGCTCGTCGTCGTTGAATATGGAATCCTCACAAACTCCGCCGATAAGAAAAGCCATAAATGCCATAAAAGCCCAAAGCATTATGCTGATACCGCTTGTCAGGTCATCTTTCATTTCGGGATCGTGGAATAATACGGCGAACATGAAAGGATAAAGCATAGAACCGAGGAAAAAGAGAAGTATCTTCACCCAGTTAGTTCTGATAAGCTTATAAAGAAGTCCCGTCATCAGTAACGCCTCCTTTTGAGCTCTTTGATTCCCCAGAAATAGGTGATAATTACAATTCCGATAAGAATGAACGGACCTGCCCACAGGAAATTATCACGCCATTTTGTGAGATAGGGCATAGCCACTTTCATCATGCCTGCATCGCCTTTCATATCGGGATAGAGCCTTGCTGCTTCTGCATAGCAGAACTTTGTGAATTTATATGTACCATAGCCGACAGCTGCGGTCAGAATTACGAGAGGTATCATCGCAAAAGCAACGCCCCTGTTCTGGGTTTTCATTATTATCATATAGGGGATATCTATTATACACATAGAACCGTAAACAAACAGAATTACCAGTATATTCTTGATATGCTCAGTGCTTACAGGTACTTTTCCTGTTGCCGAGAATATGACCTCGGCAATAACTGCCAGCACAAATCCCAAAGCCAGAAGTATTGCGCGGAGTATCAGCTTTGACTGCATTATCTTCTTTTCGGGTACAGGCAGAGTATAGGAATAGAGCTGCCACCTTGATTTATAGTCCTTTTCGATGAGGTCATTGTGACCGTATGTACAGCCTGCCATGCCAATAAGACCTGCATAGAGATACATCTGCGATAACAGATAATCGCGGGTATCTGCGCTATCGTTGTTCTTAGCGAGATTTCCTGCATAGGTGCTGATTATTATCATGGTTATCATCAGCACGAAGATAATATAGGCAAGAAGCATATACACCACAGTTTTGCGGCTGAGATAGAATTCACGATAGATAAGACCTTTCATTCATCTCCACTCCTTTTTGCTGCGGTTTACATAGAACAGCATTATATCCTCAAGAGTTGCGGGATCTATGACCGCACCAGAGTATTTGCGGCTGCATTCAGCCTTGTCAGTTACCATTACCTCAGCGCCGAAGTCATTGAGACGGGCGCTGACAATATCCTCGGGAGCAATGTCCTTGTAGTCATCCTTAGTGCATTTGAGTATGCCGTGACTGTAGAGTATATCGTCCTTGTAGCCGCTTATGAGCACCTTTCCCTTGTCGATAAAGGTAACGCTGTCTGCGACCTTGTCGAGGTCAGAGGTTATATGTGAGGACATAAGGATAGAGTGGTCCTCATTCTGCAAATATTCGAGGAAAATGTCGAGTATTTCGTTTCTTACGACAGGATCAAGACCTGTTGTAGCCTCGTCCATGATGAGAAGCTTTGCATTGTGGGAAAGTGCGGAAGCTATCTGGAGCTTCATTTTCATTCCCTTTGAGAACTTGCCGAACTTCTTCTTTCTCGGCAGTGAGAATCTGTCAAGATAATTGAAGAAGGTCTCGCTGTTCCACTCCTCGAATATCTCGCGGAGTACCTTGTCGATAGATATAGCGTTGAGTCTGTCGTCAAAGGGGAGCTCGTCGAATACAGCGGCTATCTGCTTTTTAGCGTCGTATTCGTCCTTTTCGTGGTCAAGTCCGAGAAGCTTGATCTCGCCCTCGTCCTTTTTGACGATGTTGAGAATGGCGTTTATAGTAGTAGTCTTGCCTGCGCCGTTCTGACCGATAAATCCCATGATACTGCCCTTTGGCACGTTGAAGCTGACCTTGTCGAGAGTAAATCCGTCGTATCTCTTGGTAAGGTCTTTTATTTCTATAGCGTTTTCATAATCATTCATTTTCTGCCCCTCCGTAAATAAGTTCGAGCATTTCCTTCAGCTCATCTAGGCTCAGCTCGCACTGTCTTGCCTTATCGCAGACCTGTGTGAGAAGGGCTTCTGTCTGGCGGAGATACTCCTCGCGGAGAAGCTCGGTATTCTGCCCTTTGACAAAGCTGCCCTTTCCTGTGTATGACTCGATGAAACCGTCACGCTCTAAGTCCTCATAGGCGCGTTTTGTAGTGATAACGCTTATGCGGAGCTGCTGTGCGAGAGTACGCATAGAAGGCAGAGCGTCCCCTGCTTTCAGCGTACCATTGAGGATAAGTCCCTTTATCTGAGAGGATATCTGAGAATAAATGGGCTCACCTGATGAGTTGCTGATAATAATATCCATAGTCCACCTCATAATGTATATATACGTTATACACATTATAGCATTTGTATATACACTTGTCAAGGGGTTTTTGAAAAAATGCAGAGCATTTTTTCAAAAGTTTAGAGTTTAGAGTTAAGAGTTGAGAGTTTATGTGTTCGCTGCGCTCACACTATTTAAATAATATCGCCGCAGACGCCCCTCTTATAATTTTCAACTCTCAATTCTCAACTATTCAAAATCAACGGCAAAGCCGTTAATTTTGAATATGTGTCTATGATACACAAATGAAAACAGGCTTTTTTAGTCAAAATCGCCTATTTTTGAAAAATGATATAGACAAGTACACGAAAATATTATATAATATAATGTAAGTATCTCGGTATCCGTATACCGTAAATGCGGAAACCGCAGTATCACTGCGGCTTCGGAGCACTAAAACATGAGAGTTATCACAGGCATTGCAAGAGGCCGCAAGCTTGTCGCACCCGAGGGTATGGACGTAAGACCTACCGCCGACAAGGTTAAGGAAGGCATCTTTTCAGCCGTTCAGTTTGAGCTTGAGGGAGCAAGAGTCCTCGACCTTTTCGCAGGAAGCGGTCAGATGGGCATCGAAGCCCTCAGCAGAGGCGCAGACCATGCTGTTTTTATCGACAACTCGCTGCGCTCTATAAGATGTGTAAATGAAAACCTGCGCAATACAGGCTTTGAACGTCAGTCAGAGGTAATTAACCGCGACAGCTATGATTATATCAAGCTCACCGCTCAGACCTTTGACATCATTATCCTCGATCCGCCCTACAGATACAGCCATATCGCAAATATACTCCCATTTGCGGCTAAAAAGCTCCGCGACGGAGGCATGATAATCTGTGAGTATGAGTGTGAGGCAGAGGAGCCGTCTGCTCCCGAGGGTATGGTGCTGAGAAAGACCTATCGCTACGGCAAGATCAATGTTACGATATTCTGCAAACCGTCCGAGGAGGTGGCTGAGGAATGAGAAGAGTTGCCGTTTGCCCAGGAAGCTTCGATCCTGTTACTTTGGGACATCTGGACATTATCACAAGAGCCTCAAAGCTCTTTGATAAGGTTATCGTCCTTATATCCAGAAATGCAGGCAAGGCACAGCCGAGCTTCACGGCTACGGAGCGTATGCTGATGATAGAGCAGGTCACAAGAGACCTTGACAATGTAGTTATAGATATACTCGACGGGCTCCTTGCAGATTATGTGAGAAACGTGGGGGCTGTGGCTATAGTAAAGGGACTCCGTGCTGTCAGCGACTTTGAATACGAATTCCAGATGGCTCTTGCCAATAAAAAGCTTTATGCAGGGGCAGAGACTGTGTTCCTTACAACTGCTACCGAGAATATGTATCTGAGTTCAAGTCTGGTCAAGCAGATAGCTTATTTCGGAGGCGATATCAGTCATTTCGTCCCCAATGAAATACTCGATGATATAAAACAAAGACTAATTAAGGAGAGGTAATTGATATGAGCATTGATGAGATTTTAGAAGAAATGGACGAGCTCCTTGACAAGGCAGGTTCAGTTCCCTTTGTTTCCCATAAAAAGGTCATCGACGGCGAGCGCATGAGAGAGCTCATAAATGACGTCCGTCTGAATATGCCTCACGAGCTTAAAGAGGCTAAGAAAATAGAATTTGACTGTCAGCGTATCCTCAACGAGGCTAAGCTCAACGCTGAGAGCATTATCCGCAAGGCTGAGGAGCGTGCAGCTCAGATAGTTTCAAGAGAGGCTATCGTTACAGAGGCTAAGAAGAAGGCTCTCGATATGCTCACAAAGGCTCAGACAGCCGCTAAGAACCTTCAGCAGAACGCTGCTTCTTCTGTTGCAAAAATGCTCAACGATACAGAGAATTATTACTCAAGAAATCTCCAGAGCATTAAGGTGGTAAAGGGCAAGCTCAGCAGCACTGTTTCGGCAGGGCTCAGCATGAATCCAACGGATAAGAAAAACGGCATACAGTAACAGTAAAACGGTACTCGGTGAGTACCGTTTTTTTAGTTTGATGAATTTCTGAACGCATGAATGAATAGCGAAAAATAAAAGCAGCACCGCAAAATGCGGTGCTGCTTTTTAGTATGAACAATAAAGAATTTATCTGTAGATAGAGCCGTCCTCGATGCTCTGGAGAACACCTGAACAAAGCTGCTTCCACTGTGCGACCTCAGCCTCGTCGTAGGAGATGACCTTCTTAGCCCATGTTGAGCAGTGTGCACAAGCATTGGGAGCGGTCTGACCTTCTTCGAGAATGTCGTTTACACAGAGTGATTTGCTGCAGTTGTTGTTATTGATGAAGTGCTCAAGGAAGCCGTCAAGCTTCTTGTTGTCTACAAATAGCTTAGGAAGGTGCATTGTTCTTCCGTAATTCATCATAGCCTCAGGCTTGAGGTATTCCATCCATCTCATCTTAGGTGCGCCTACCGGAGGACCACCCATAGGCATACCGGCAGGAGGTGCTGTGATACCGTTTGCCTTTGCCCATTCTTCTGCCTCGCCGGGTCTCGGAGCTCTGCCTTCCATTATCCACGGAGGAGGACCGCCGGCAGGCATACCCATAGGAGGAGCACCTGCACCCATTGGAGGAGCACCTGCGCCCATTGGCATACCGGCAGGAGGTGCGGACATACCGTTTGCCTTTGCCCATTCCTCTGCTTCGCCCGGTCTTGGAGGTCTGCCTTCCATTACCCACGGAGGAGGACCGCCGGCAGGTCTGCCCATAGGAGCGCCTGTAGGAGCACCGGCAGGTGCAGCAGCAGGAGCGGCAGGAGCGCCGTCCTTGAGACCAGCCTGATCAGGACGTGTAGCGATTGTCTTAGCCTGCGGCCAGTTTACGATGTCGAGGAGGTTTCCGTCATAAGACTCTTCCATGTAGCCCTTTACTACCTTGTGGAGGAAGTCTGTTGTTCTTGTTCTGTCGATAAGCTTGATAGAGAAGTGCTTGTTGCCTGTCTCCTCTGCAAGCTCTCTGTAGTAGTGAACGTCCTCAGGACGGATAAATTCAGCTGTAAGGATAGCAGCAGGGTGTGTTACCTTCTTGTATGCGCAGTTTACCAGTGAGTAGTCCATAGAGAACTTCTCAGGATCTGAGTGACCTACGAAGCAGCCGTGTGCAAGACGGAAAGGACATTCTCTGAGGCAGAGATTGTTAGCGATGACACGGAGGTGAAGGTCTGTATCCTTGTACTGTGTGAGGAGCTGTCTGAGAAGATCGAATCTTCTGTTGAAGCCGTGATCCAGTGTGATCTCGTCAACGCCCCAGTTGCGCCAGTACTCAATGTGCTGGATAGTTGTAGGGTAAGCATAGAGACCGAGTGTTACGAATGCGTCCTTGAACTCTCTCTTTACGTACTTGATAAGGATAGGGGAATTAAGAGTAAATGCCTTGATACCCATATCGTACATTGTGTGGAGAAAATCACGGATCTTCTTGCCCATTACAGGATCGAGCTCGTTCTGATCCATTGAAAGCGGGTTGATGAGGTAGTTGAAGGTAATGTCACGCTTCTGACACTCCTTTACGTATTTAGCAAGCTCATCGAGAGTGAAGTCCGGAATAATTGAAGCAGTACGGCCGCCCGGAAGCCCGTCGTGCTTGAGCTTTCCGAAAAAGCTCGTGATGGCGTGTTTCTTATCATACTGGTCTACGAAATCGAAGAGCTTGTAGTCAAAGTTACAGCCAAGATCAAATGAAATAGAATCCTGATTCATGTTTTCACATCTCCCTTAGAAATTTGATACAGGACTTATACACCTTGTAATATCTATTTGGTGATATACGCCGAGAACAGCGCTTATTTATGTCTTTTTATGTAACTTGCGTGCGTCATTTTGCGGGTTTTTACGAATTTGTCCGCATATAGTCCCATATTAAAATTATATCATTTATTCACAAAACTGTCAATGAATTATCTGCAAGTGATTGCTTGGGGAAAAATATGGCTTTTTGTCAATTATTGACAATGAAAAGCAGTGTTTTATGCGATACAGCGCCGTTGTTTTAATTTTATGCGGCAGAAGACAAGGGTATTACTCAGCGGACAAAGGAACATATTTTCTCTCGGCTCTTGACAAGAACAAATGTACGTGATATAATATCTATAGAACAGACGTTCTGATAAGAGGTGAGACAATGGAAAGGACATATATCGCTATAGACCTGAAATCATTCTATGCTTCCGTGGAATGTGTTGAACGGGGGCTTGATCCCCTTGATACAAATCTTGTGGTGGCTGACATCAGCCGCACGGAAAAGACTATTTGCCTTGCGGTGACTCCGTCACTGAAGGCCTGCGGAGTGGGCGGACGTCCGAGGCTTTTTGAGGTGGTATCACAGGTGGCTGACGTTAATGCCGCACGGCGGTTCAAAGCTCCGCGCAGGCAGTTCCGCGGAAAGTCGTGCAGTTCTAAGGAGCTGGAGGCGGACAGGGCGCTGGAGCTGGACTATATCGTGGCTGAGCCGAGAATGGCTCTCTATATAAAATACAGCGCGAGGATATATCAGATATATCTGAAATATGTGGCTCAGGAGGATATTCACGTATATTCTGTCGATGAGGTGTTTATTGATGCTACGCCATATCTGCGTACCTACCGCATGACGGCTCATGAGCTTGCTGTGACTATGATACGGGATGTGCTGAAAACTACGGGCATCACCGCTACCGCAGGGATAGGCACGAATCTCTATCTGTGCAAGATCGCTATGGATATTGTGGCAAAGCGTATGCCGCCCGATAAGGACGGAGTTCGTATCGCTGAGCTTGACGAAATGTCCTACCGCAGACTTATGTGGGATCACCGTCCGCTGACGGATTTCTGGCGCATAGGACGGGGCTATGCAAGCAGGCTCGAACACCACGGTATGTTCACAATGGGCGATGTGGCAAGAATGTCTGTATCGGAGTTCGGAGAAAGGGCGCTGTATAAGCTTTTTGGCGTCAACGCGGAGCTTCTCATAGACCATGCTTGGGGCTGGGAGCCCTGTACCATTGCGGATATAAAGGCTTATCGCCCCGAGAGCAGCAGTCTGAGCTCGGGACAGGTGCTGACAGAGCCTACAAGCGCAGAAACAGCGCGGCTGATTACGTGGGAAATGGCAGATATGCTGGCTATGGACCTGCTGAGAAAAGGGCTCGTCACCGATCAGATAACCATCACGGTCGGATATGATGCGGAGAATCTCCGCAGGGACGATATTATGCGGAGCTATGAGGGAAAGGTGGTTCTTGACCACTACGGCAGGGCTGTGCCTGCTCATGCTCACGGTACCGCAAACCTTGACTTGCCTGTGTCGTCGTCGAAGCTTATCACTGAGGCGGCTGTGGAGATCTTTGACCGTATCACCGACAGCAGGCTTACGGTTCGCAGGCTGAATATCTGCGCAAACAGAGTGGTGCCTGCGGATCAGCTCTGCGATGAACAGCGGCAGCTGGACTTCTTTACGGATCCTGAGGAGGCGGAACGCAGACGCATTGCGGAGGAAACTGCCCTGCGGCGTGAAAATGCCTTGCAGACAGCTATGCTTAGAATGAAGGAGCGCTACGGCAAGAACGCAGTCCTCCGCGGCGCTAATCTCTGCGACGGAGCTACGGCTGTGCTGAGAAATCAGCAGATAGGCGGCCACAGGGCGTAGGTTTCAGAACTAAGAGCTAAGAACTAAGAGCTAAGTAGGGGCGTATATTATCCGCCCGAAGTTCACGTGATATACGTTTTGTAGGGGCTGGCGTCCTCGACAGCCCGTTACTGGCTGAATGATATCCCGTTCAAAAGGAGGAGGGCTTGAGCGTGTCTGATAAATACAGCGATATTATCAATATGCCTCATCATGTCTCGCAGAGAAGGGGAAAGATGTCAAGACACAGCCGTGCGGCCCAGTTCGCGTCCTTTGCGGCTCTTACGGGACTGGAGGAAGCTCTGGACGAGGCGTCATGGCGTTACGGCAAAAAGGACGGGCGGGACGGCAGTTCGGAACAGAGGGCGCGTACAGTTATTAGCCGTTAGCCGTTAGGCAATTGTAGGGACGAACATTGTTCGCCCGTGTTGGAGGCTGTGTGTGTTTGGGGGCGCACAGTTCGCGCTGTTTTGCAAAAATCCCTATAAAAAGAGCAACAGCCCTACCTCCGCCTATGGAGATAAGACTGTTCTGATTTGCCCTCTTACAAATGGAAGGATAGCAAAAAAGGAATTAACAACAATATATCACAAAGACCGCCTATAGTCTTTGTAAAGGTTCTTTTTGTTTAACGATCTCTGCGTGATACTGTAAAGGCCGCCTGTTCTGAGCTATCCGATCAGAATCGGCGGAAACAGCAAACCCGAATGCAGGACAGGGGAGTATAGTGCAGAGTCTCCCCGCCTGCGGGCTTGTTGGCTTGAGAGGAAGTATTTATGCGGAGAGCCTGAGAGAGCTTCTGCCGCTTTATATGTGAAGCTGTGAGAGCAGCTTCTGTTTATAATGTCTGTAACTTTTTCCGCTCATTATCCGGCGAGGACAAAGGAGAGCGGGAGAGGGACCGCTCTTCCTTTGTGCCATAGACCTGTGCCTCGTCGTTTTTTAAGTGAAGCCTTTCCGCTCTCGGTGCAGAGAAGCGGGCGTGAAGCTTCGATCAGGGTAAGCGTATCATGACGGACCTCTGAGCGGTCCGTTTGCAGGTGGCCTGCCGCTTAAAGCTATATATCCCGTACCGTCAGAGAAGATGCGGAAAAAACAGCGCCGTGTATCGAAAGCTGTTATTTTGGGAGGGGCAACAGACTTCAGGTGCTGTTCTTTCCCACACTTTCTGCTTAGAGGGTAAGATAAGGATATTCTCTTGGCAGGCTTAGGAGCAATAATTCCCGTACAACTGCTTCGGAGTCTATCCCGATAAGCATTATTCAATTTTATCACTCCAAATTCAAATATCCCGAATAGCAATCTCTTATTGCTATATTTTTATTATAAATAAAATGTGAATTGATAACAACCTATAAAATAAATATTTGGTGGACAAAATGAGGGAAATAATGTTACTCTGCACAATAGAGGTAGGCTTTTTACCATAAAATTAGCCCGTACTGCCAAAAATATATGACAGTACGGGCGGTTTTATATTGTTTTGAGTCTTTTCATGAGCTCGGCTGCGTTTTCTGCACCTATATCTGCGGTGTATTTCAGATATAACAGGTCGAATTCCAGCTTTCCGTCGCGTGTTATGTGGATAAAGCCATAATGCAGATAATGACCGTCGTCGGCGAGACCTGATGTCAGCACCTGTATAGTGCCGCGCTTGCTGCTGAGGTCGAGCTCGGGCGGTTCGGTGCCTTCTTTTGCCGCTATATGATTCTGAGCTCCGGTGGACAAGCCTTCTATCTGCAATTTCTTGTCACGGTAGTCTTCCATAAGGTCAAGAGCGGCTTTTGAGTCTGAGAAAATGTAGGACCTCTTTTCGCTGCTGTCATACAACGAAGCAGGGCGCATAGTACCATGTGCATTTGTGCCATCGAGCAGGTCACCGAGAGTTTCGGGCTGCCATGTTTCGTTTACGCCGATATAGCCTGTATTCTGTCCGTATATGACAGCGGCGCACATGAAATCGGGAGCAAGACTGCCGTATTTGTAGATGTAGAATATGTCCCCTGTGTTTTCGTCAAATTCACTGCCGATATATTCGCCAAGCTGGTCTTTGTTCACTCTTATGCCTGTGGTTTTGTAGTACTTGCCGCTATAGTGGAAGCCTGTGAGCCCCGTTGTGGTTATGGTCGTTGCTGCTGTGGTAGTTGTTGTGAGTGTTTCGGTGGCAACAGGGGAAGGATAGTCGGTAATTTTTGAGGTAGTGTTGGCAGCGATTTTAGTTGTGGAAAAGACTGCTGAGGTAGTGTAGATATGGGAGGTAGAATAGACAGCGCTTGTGGCATAGGTAATGGTAGTGGAATAAACGGCACCGGTCGTATAATACACCGTTGTGCTGGTGTTATAGCCTGTGGTGGTATATGCAGCGGTGGTAGTACGTGATGTCCGAATGTCCGGCTGAACTGTGGTCAATGTGGTCGTTCTGGCGGTACGGGGAGCGGTAGACGTAGTTCTTGCGGTAGTTTTGCTGCTTTCCGCGCCTTTGTGCTGTGTGGTGGTGGTCGTTCTGCCTGCAGCGGTAGTTACCGCAGTTGTACGGCGGACGGCTGTTACCTCCATAAACGAGTATGTCGTTGGGAGCGGAACGTCAACAGCGCTGCTGCCGCTCTTTGTACGTGTAGTTGTGACAGCAGGAGCGGTATCGTCCGATACTGCTGTAGTTATGGTGTTGTGTTGTACGGCGTTATTGCCGTCAGGAGCGGTGGCTGTGACCGTTGTGGTCACAGGAATGCCTGTGTTTCCGTTTTTGTCCGTGGTCGGCGGAGAAGTGGTGTTTGCTTCGGTAACGTTGAACTGAGATTTGTCAGGAGAAGGAGCAATGGTTTTGAGCGAGTCTGTGCGCCAGATATTGAAGCCGACAAGCATCATAAGGCAGCAGCTGAGGGCTACAGCTGAGCGCTTCATAAATACTTCTCTTTTGCGCTTCTTTTCTTTTAAGTATTCGTCCCTGCGCCGAAAAACACTACGAGCAACGTCTTTATAGTCTTTCATACTCAAAGCCCTCCTTTTCAAGCTTTGATCTCAGCGCCTGTTTGGCTCTGTACAGGAGATTTTCTATCTGACGGCAGCTTTTTTTCATTACCCTTGCTGCCTCAGTATTGCTTAGCTCCTCAAAATAGGTAAGGTAGAGCACCTGCCTGTAGTCGGGATTAAGGGCTTCCATAGCCCTGTGAAGGGAGATCTTCTGTTCCTCTCTGAGATATTCCTTTTCAATGCTGCGCTCATCGGTCATATTGTCGTATTCCTCGACGGGCTTGTCGGAGAAACGGGACAGCTTGCGCATACCGTCCACAGTGACATTGCGCGCAATAGTGAAAAGCCATGTCTTGAAGGAGCTTTTTCCGGAGAATCTCGGCTTTTTAGCTGCGATCTTGAAAAACGTGTCCTCCATATACTCCTCGGCAAGACTGTAGCTGCCTGTAATGCCGCAGAGGAAAAGGATAAGACCGTCCTTGTAATCGCAGATCATATCGACTAAGGCTGTATCGTCGCCCTCGAGATAGCGGCGATAATATAATTCACCCTTGTCTTTGTCCATGAGCGCCTCCTTTCTGAAGGATTTTTCCGCTCTCATTTATTAGACGTTTGAGAATGCGGAAACTCTCAGTTGATTTATAAAATGTGAGAAAATTTTTTTATTTAGCTTATATGCTGACAGACGGAATAAAAAAAGGCGGACAAACTGTCCGCCCGATGGTTTGTGTCATTACCGATTATCTCTGTTCACAGATGAGCTTGATTGCAGTTCTTTCTTCACCGTCGATCTGGATATTTGCAAATGCAGGGATACAGATAAGGTCTATGCCGATAGGAGCAAGATAACCTCTTGCGATAGCGATCGCTTTAACTGCCTGATTTGCTGCACCGGCGCCGACTGCCTGAACTTCAACAGCCCTCTGTTCTCTGATCACACCGGCAATAGCTCCGGCTACAGAATTCGGTGATGAATGTGATGATACTTTCAGAATTTCCATTACAAATAACCCTCCTGATATAAATATTTGTACGTTTAATGTCAAATGCCTTTAGGCTATTGTACAAATATATTATAACTTATAAATAGCAAAAAAGCAAGTGTTTTTATAAACTTTGTGGATTATCTTACAATTATTCTATTTATTTTGTGCGATTTGCCATTCTTTTCATTAAAATCAACTATTGTTCCACAAAGGAAGGAAGCGCCCTCTGCCTCCTGAAATTTCACGGGCATCCTGAATCTAAGGCGATTTACTGCGGATTCTGTGTCTACTCCGAGGCATGAGAGCTCGGGACCGACCATGCCTACATCGGTTATATAAGCGGTATGCTCGCCGAGGATACATTCGTCGGCGGTCTGTACGTGAGTGTGAGTTCCGAACATTCCGCTTATCCTTCCTGTGAGGTAGTGCCCCATAGCTTTTTTCTCAGAGGTCGCCTCTGCGTGGAAGTCGAGGAAGATATTGGGAGTGTCGATATTTTTCAGCAGCTCGTCTATCTTAGTGAAGGGGTTGTCGAGGGGGTCCATATAGACTGTGCCCATAAGATTTATGACGGCTATGGAATATGCTCCCATATCGAGGATACGGACGCCGCTGCCTACGCAGCCGCCCTCGGGATAGTTTGCAGGGCGGACGATGTAGTCCTCATCAAAGAGCTCGAGGGCTTCCTTGCGGCGGAAAGCGTGGTTACCCGTGGTTATGATGTCGGCTCCTGCGTGTATAATAGCCTCTGCCGAGCCTCGGGTGATGCCGTTGCCCTGCGCGGAGTTTTCGCCGTTCACTATGGTTATATCTATGTTGTTTTCACGTTTTATGCCGCTGAGCTTGTCTGCGAGAAATTCACAGCCTGCTCTGCCTACGACGTCACCGATAAAAAGAAGTCTTTTCATGGGCAGCTCTCACTTCTTGGCAGGCTTTTTGCTGCCGCCGAGATTTGTGTCATAGGAGATGCCTGTGCCCTGTAGGCTTACGGTAGCCTTTTTCTTGTTGTTTACCGTGAGTCTGACCTTTTTGCCTGCTATCTTTGGTCCCTCAACGGAGATGCTGCCGCCCTTTTTGGTCTTGTTGAAGCGGAACAGTTTGCCTATTTTGAAGCTTTTTCTGAAATGAAATCCCATATCTTTCCTCCGAATCTTTGTAATTATCAAAAAGCCGCTTCACCCATGAAAGGGATTCCAAAGGGACTGTGTTCCTCTGGCGGGTTTGGGCAGAGCCCAAAGAAACGAAGGCGCTTCGCAAAGGGTGAATCAAAAAACAGTCCAGTGGACTGTTTTTTGAGAGGGAACGCCTTGCAAGTGAAGGCGTTCCCTTAATAAATTGGCTTTATTGACAGTCAATCATTAAAACTATACATATAATATATCATAAAAAATCATTTTAATCAATATAAATCGGAATATTAATTTTTTGAAAAAATTTTTCGCGAAATATAGCCCTGAATCGACAAATTTAAAAAAATCTGAAATTTTTTTCAAAAAACGCTTGACAAATCTGAAATACCGTGGTATAATTATTTTCGTCGTCAGGGACAAGACGCCTGACAGAACAAAATAAAGCTTATGCGATGTGGGGGTTTAGCTCAGCTGGGAGAGCATCTGCCTTACAAGCAGAGGGTCACAGGTTCGAGCCCTGTAGTCCCCACCACATGGCCTCGTAGTTCAGTTGGTTAGAACGCCTGCCTGTCACGCAGGAGGTCGACA
>NZ_JAIKXF010000136.1 GCF_024684275.1 Ruminococcus sp. | reverse complement strand
GAATTCGTAAAATACACCCTTGATCCGTGGCTGGTACGCTGGGAACAGGGACTACAGAAGGCGCTTCTTTCGGATTCCGAAAAGGGGCGCTATTTCATTAAATTCAATGTGGAAGGTCTGCTGCGCGGCGATTATGCAAGCCGTATGCAGGGCTATGCGACTGCAAGACAGAACGGCTGGATGTCCGCCAACGATATCCGTGAGCTTGAAGACATGAATGCAATCCCCGAAGAGCTGGGCGGAGATCTATATCTCTGTAACGGCAGCTTCACAAAATTACAGGACGCAGGCGCAGCTTACGAACAAAAGGAGGAATATACTAATGAATAACAAATTCTGGAACTGGGTTAAAAATGAAGAAACCAACGAATCTGAGCTCATTTTCAACGGGCCTATCTCGGAGGATACATGGTTCGGAGATGAGATAACTCCAGCCTTATTCAGAAATGAGCTCTCAAAAATAAGCGGAGACCTTACCGTATGGATAAACTCTCCCGGCGGAGATGTCTTTGCAGCTTCACAGATATACACCATGCTTCGTAACCATAAAGGCAAGGTTACGGTAAAAATCGACGGTATTGCTGCTTCAGCAGCTTCTGTTGTTGCTATGGCAGGTGATGAAACCCTCATAACTCCCACTGGCATGCTTATGATACATAACCCTGCTACCATAGCAATGGGTAATAAGTCGGATATGGAACAGGCTATAAGGCTGCTTGATGAGGTCAAGGAGAGCATTATAAACGCCTACGAGGAGAAATCTCACCAGTCACGTGCCAGGATAGCCCATATGATGGACGAGGAAACATGGCTTAATGCAAAAAAGGCTCTAAGCATGGGGCTTGTTGACGGCATCCTTTTTAAAGATTATGCTGCAGATGACTCTCCGGCTGAAGAAGATACGGATGAAAATACACCTGATGAGGATGAAAGTGAAGAACCTGACGAGGACGGTGGTAAGTTCAAGCGACGTAAAACTGACGATATTGCTGCTATGTCATATTCAGCTGCTTCTGCTATGGACAAGCTTATGAAGAAGATCTCAGCATCATATACACCGGTTACAGGTACACCAATCGACCAGCTGGACAAGAGATTGTCTCTGCTGAAACACTAAGGAGGAATGTGTAATGACTATTCAGGAACTCAGAGAAAAAAGAGCAAAAGCATGGGATACAGCCCGTGATTTCCTTGATTCAAAGCGTAACGCAAGCGGTCTTCTCTCAGAGGAGGACAGCAAAACATACGACGCACTGGAACAGACAATAGTTGACCTCGGCAAGGAAATCGAACGTATGGAAAGAGCCGAGCGTATCGGACAGGAGCTTTCAGCGGCTACTACAACGCCTGTTGTTGGAACTCCCGGCGCTCATGTCACTGATACTCCAAAACACTCTACAGGCACTGAGGAATACAGCAAGGCTTTCTGGAACAGTGTCCGTAACCGTAACTGGATCGATGTCCGCAATGACCTGCAGGTAGGCGAAGACACGGAGGGCGGCTATCTCGTACCTGATGAGTTTGAGAAAAAGCTCATTGAAGCCCTTGAGGAGGAAAACGTATTCCGTCCACTTGCCACAAGAATACAGACTTCAAGCGGCGATAGAAAGATACCTGTTGTAACTTCAAAGGGTGAGGCAGTATGGATGGAGGAGGAAGAGGCATATACTCTCTCCGATGACTCCTTCGGTCAGCTCTCACTCTCCGCTTACAAGGTCGGCACGGCTATAAAGATATCTGAGGAGCTTCTCAACGACTCCGTCTTTGACCTTCCCGCTTACATTGCAAAGGAATTCGCCCGTAGAATCGGTGCAAAGGAAGAGGAAGCATTTGTCGCAGGCGACGGTGTTGGCAAGCCTACGGGCATTTTCGCGGCTTCTGGAGGCGCTCAGGAAGGTGCAACCTCAAGCGGAGCTACAATCAGCTTTGATGACATGATAGAGCTGTTTTATTCTATCAAGAGTCCATACCGTAAGAAGGCTATCTGGCTTCTCAACGAGCAAACCGTCAAGGCTCTCCGTAAAATCAAGGATAATACTGGTAACTATATCTGGCAGCCCAGTGTTTCTAACGGTATTCCCGATACTATACTCAATCGTCCCTATGTAACTTCCGTTTACGCACCTACAATAGAAGCTGGCAGTAAGGCTATCGCATTCGGCGACTTCAGCTATTACTGGATAGCAGACCGTCAGGGGCGCAGCATGAAGCGACTTAACGAGCTTTTCGCCATGAACGGACAGATAGGCTTTCTTGCTTCACAGAGAGTTGACGGCAAGCTCATACTTCCCGAAGCGGTAAAGGTGCTGACTATGAAGGCATGATAACACTTGCTGAAACCAAGAATTATCTCCGTGTAGACCACTGCGAAGACGACAAGCTCATCATATCACTTATAGACACGGCTAAGCGCCTTGTGAAAGATGTTGGCAGAATGGACGATACTGCACTTGCGGTAAATGAGGAAACCTCACGGCAGGCTATGCTGTATACTGTATCATACCTCTATGAAAACCGCAATACTGCTGACTACCATAAGCTGACTCTTACACTGAGGGCGCTTTTATTTGCACAGAGGGAGGGCATTATCTGATGGAAATAGGATTGCTTAATCAGAGGATATCCTTCCTCGAGCATCATACCAAAACCGACGATATCGGCAATCATAAGGCTCAGTGGGAGGAGGCTTTCTCCTGCTGGGCAGCCGTTACTCCAAAGTCATCAACTGAAACGACAGAAGCCGGTGTTACAAAAGAAATCTACTCAATAGAATTCATAGTACGGCAGACCTCAGATACTATGAGGATAAATCCGACAACGCACAGGCTTCAGTTCCGTGGATTAACATATAACATTGACAGTATACTGCCAAATTACAAGTCTATGGACTATATGAGAATAACGGCAGGTACACGAAGGGCTGGTGAACAGGATGACTTCTATTGATGACATGGCAGATGTTATTATGAAAGGTCTGGCTGAATATGCTGAACTTGCAGATACTGAAATGAAAAAGGCTGTCAAAAAGACAGCTGCTAACGTTAAAAAAGAAATTTCTTCAAGTGCTCCGAAGCTCAGCGGCAAGTACCGCAAGAGCTGGACGATCAAGAAAACGAAGGAGAACAGTCATACACTCGAAATGACCGTTCACTCGAAAGACCGCTACCAGCTTGCGCACCTGCTTGAAAAAGGTCATGCAAAGCGGAACGGCAGACGTGTATCCGGCAAGCCGCATATTGCACCTGCGGAAGCACAGGGTGAGAAAATGCTCACTCGTATGATTGAGGAGGCGCTTTCATGACCTATGAAGAAATCAACGAAATGATGAAGGAGACAGGGCTTCCTTTCGCCTATCATCATTTTGCAGAGGGTGAGTCTCCACACCCGCCCTTTGTTATTTTCCTTTCACCCGGCGAGGACACCTTCGGCGCGGATAACCTGATGTATCACAGCTTCAAGCAGCTTGATATTGAACTGTATACGGATGAAAAGTCGCCCGATACGGAAAGCCGTGTGGAGGAAGTGCTGACGCAGCACAATATCTATTACACGAAAACTGAAAGCTGGATCGAGAGCGAGAAGCTCTATGAGGTGCTTTACGAAATGGAGGTATAACAATGGCACTGCAGAAGAATAAGGTAAAATTCGGTCTGAATAAGGTGCATTGGGCAAAGATCACGGCATGGTCGGACGATGGCGTTCCGACATTCGCAACGCCTGTGTGCCTGCCCGGTGCAGTTTCCCTGAGCATTGACGCGAACGGTGAAAACGAGAATTTCTATGCCGATAACAGCGTGTATTATGTCATCAACAACAACGCAGGCTATGACGGCGATCTGGAGGTTGCACTCATTACGACCGACTTTGCAACGGCGATTCTCGGTGAACAGCTTGATGCAAAGGGCGTTCTGGTGGAGCGCAACGATGCGGAAACATCGCAGTTCGCACTCATGTTCGAGTTTGACGGCGACAAGAACCACATCCGTCATGTGCTGTACTGCTGCTCTGCGTCCCGTCCTGCAACTGAGGGCGAAACTACGGAGGAGAGCAAGTCCGTCAAGACGGAAAAGCTCTCACTCAAGGCATCAGCACTGCCTAATGGACTTGTCAAATCCAAGACCTGCGAGAGTACGGATGAGAGTACATATAACGGGTGGTATAACGCTGTATACATACCAACAACTGCGGCTACGAATAACAATAATGCTGCAAAGGCCGCTAAAGCTGCTGAATAAGGAGGCGTACTATGGCTATACGAAAAGAAATAACGGTTGACGGAATAAAGGTACCATTCAAGGCAAGTGCTGCAATTCCGCGCCTTTATCGCATCAAGTTTCGCAGAGACATTTACAAGGATTTCGCTGCGCTTCAGACTTCTGTTCAGGAGGGCGATGAGGAAGGTTCAAACCTCGACATCGATAGCCTTGAAGTGTTTGAGAATATCGCATACATCATGGCGAAGCACGCTGATCCGGAGAACGTACCGGACACCCCCGATGACTGGCTTGAAGCGTTCAACACGTTCTCCATTTATGAGGTGCTCCCGAAACTCATTGAACTGTGGGGACTCAACGTGGAGACACAGGCGGAATCTAAAAAAAACATCGAAAAACTGACCGCCCGATGACAACTCCATTATTCCTATTGAGATGCAAACAGCTCGGCCTGACAATGACCGAGCTGGATATGCTTACGATAGGGTTAATCAACGATATGTTCACCGAGCGTGAAAATGATGATTTTGAGGGGTGGCAGGAGGTTGCTGGACAGGCTGATTTTGATAATTTCTAAATAGCCACTTTACTTTTTTCTCTTTATGCAGTATAATAAAGGAAAAGATCCTAAGGGGTGGTAATATGAGTAATTTTAGAGACGAAGATTATGCTTATATTCTTGGGGATTGTCTGCATGATATTTTTTATGTTGATTCATCTTACCGTGGAAAAATCGCTCAAATGAGGGTGCTTTCTGAAATAATAGTCAGGAAGCTAATCGATTTTAAGCCGGATGATCAGTTGACAATCGGCGACAAGGAAGTATTAAAGGAAGTAAAAGCCCTTACTTACGGAGACCATTTTATAAAATGTATTCTTGCTGTTAAGAATGACACAACTGATTATTATGCAGCGAATTCCTGTTCACATTCAAAGGTTCGCTCGCAAATAACACAAGATGATTATACCAAGATACATGATCATTTACTTGATCTTATTTCTTGCTTATTTATTCAGTTTTTCTCAAAACATTATTTCGGTACAAACGATAAGATAGTTAAGTGTTTCTCCTTACTTCCGCCTATTATTCGATGCAAGGTGTTGTGCTATTTGTACTCTGTTGACAATAATAACAAAGCTGTGATTGATAAACTGGTTTTAGTTATTTTGAAAGAGTTCGGGACTGAGGAAGCAACTCAATGGGTTGAGGATAATAAATCTCACTTGATTACAATTCCAATGCTTTGTAGTGAAAATATGTATGAACACTCTATGAAAACGATATCAACAAAGCTGAAAGCGACATACCAAACAATAGAGGAGGCAAAAGCGTTCTTCGATCATAATAAAAAAGCATTTGTTGAGGACACCGATGATGAAGTCCGAGAATTTGCAAAATTGATGGAGTTTTTCTATACCGGAAGAAAGGTAGACACAACAATAGTTCCGTCAGAGTATGTTGTAAGTTTTCATGACAAATAATAACTGCCATGTTTGTAAGGAGGAATGATTTGTATGCCGTACAATGCTTTAGGTGATCTGTATAAGATCGAAGTTGTCAAAAGACTTCAAAAAATGGGGTGCAATGTCAAAAGTGTTCATGCCTTAAATTTGATTTTAGAGGAAATGGGCATCCTTATTCATTCTGGAGATCATTGGCTCACTTCAAAAGAAGGTGTTAAGTACACCATATGCAACAGTCAAGTATTTGATGCTGATGCTTGGCACCATTCAATTGTTGATGCTGTTTTTGAGTATTTACAAAATAGCGAAAGAGCCTAAAATATTAATTACACACTAAGCACTTGCTCCGGCAGGTGCTTTTTTCATGCCCTCACGGAGGAGGTGAACCGCATGGCAAACAGAATCAAGGGCATCACCGTTGAGATCGGCGGAGATACGACCAAGCTGTCGAAGGCTCTGGAAGGCGTCAACAAAAACATCAAGAACACGCAGACGCAGCTCAAGGATGTGCAGAAGCTACTGAAACTCGATCCGACCAATACGGAACTGCTCTCGCAGAAACACAAGCTCCTCGCCGATGCGGTGAAGGCTACCAAAGAAAAGCTGGAAACCCTGAAAACATCAGCAGAGCAAGCAAATCAGGCACTTGCCAACGGAGACATCTCGCAGGAGCAGTACGATGCCCTGCAGCGTGAGATCATCGAAACGGAACAGAAATTGCAGAATCTTCAGCGTGAGGCGGAGGCTTCCAGTACGGCTCTTGCCAAGCTCGGTCAGGCGGGTGAAATGCTCGAAAAGGCTGGCGACAAAATCGCCGATGTCGGAACGACACTGACCACTCATGTGACCGTTCCTGTTATGGCTGCCGGAACTGCCGCAGTCAAGACCGCAGCAGACTTCGACTCCGCCATGAGCAAGGTCGCTGCTGTATCCGGTGCGACCGGTGATGAACTGGATGCTCTCCGTGATAAAGCCCGTGAAATGGGCGCAAAGACCAAGTTCTCCGCTTCCGAAGCCGCCGATGCCATGAACTACATGGCGATGGCAGGCTGGAAAACCGGAGATATGCTGGACGGCATCGAGGGCATCATGAACCTTGCTGCCGCTTCCGGTGAAGACTTGGCGACCACTTCGGATATTGTAACTGACGCTCTGACCGCTTTCGGCTTATCCGCTGCCGACAGCGGTCATTTTGCTGATGTTCTGGCGGCGGCATCGTCCAATGCAAACACAAACGTCAGCATGATGGGTGAAACCTTCAAATACTGTGCGCCTGTTGCGGGTTCTCTGGGATTTTCCTGCGAGGATACAGCGCAGGCAATCGGTCTGATGGCGAACAGCGGTATCAAGGGTTCGCAGTCCGGTACAGCACTGCGTTCGATCATGACAGCCCTTGCAGGCGAGGTCAAGTTCTGCGGTGATGCCTTCGGCGAAATGGAGATCGCAACCACCAATCAGGACGGCTCCATGCGTGAGCTGAACGACATTCTCGCAGACTGCCGTGTGGCTTTTGCGCAGATGTCGGAATCGGAACAGGCATCGGCGGCACAGGCGTTGGTCGGCAAGAATGCGATGTCCGGCTTCCTTGCGCTGATGAATGCCGCCCCTGCGGATATTCAGAAGCTGGAGGGTGCAATCAGCACTTGTTCCGATGAGATTGACGGCTACAACGGTGTAACCGCAAAAATGGCTGCTGTCATGCAGGATAACCTCGGCGGTCAGCTTACCATTCTGAAGTCGCAGCTTCAGGAGCTTGCCATTTCCTTCGGCGAAATCCTGATGCCTGCAATCCGTGCAATCGTGACGAAGATTCAGGGCTTCATTGACAAACTGAACGCTATGGATCCCGCCACAAAGGAAACCATTGTCAAAATCGCACTGGTAGCGGCGGCACTCGGACCTCTC
>NZ_JAIKXF010000104.1 GCF_024684275.1 Ruminococcus sp. | reverse complement strand
TGGGGCGGCGGCTTCGGCGGCGGCGGCGGAATGTTCGGCGGCGGAAACATCTCCGTTGTTGACTTCCTTATTGCAAGATTTGATATAATCCGCAGCGCACTTCGTATGTAAAAAAACACATATCTCATAATTGGTCTCCCGAGGCAGATATCTGTCTCGGGAGATTTTTTATTATGTAATATTGTGCAAATTTCAAAACATAACAGTTAATATTAAAGAAATTATACACAACTTCTTCGTTTTGTCCACCTTTGTTTCATATTTTGAGTTTACAGAATGAATAATATGAGTTATTATTACATTAAATAATAATGCGAGTCGCTGTGGAGGCACACGGCACTCGGCAGGGGGTAAAAAAATGAATATAACAAAAAAAGTAAGGACTGCCCTCTCAGCAGTCATGGCAGGAGCTATGCTCGTTTCAACCGCGGGCTCCTTCCCTTCAAACGTGCTTGAAGCAAACGCCGCAGGCGCCTGCACTATCAACACGAACAAGGAATACCAGACGATACGCGGCTTCGGCGGTATGAACCATCCCGAATGGCAGAGCTACAATGTTCAGAGCGGAGCTCCCGGAGATATGACCGAAGCACAGGTACAGACAGCTTTCGGAAACGGCGAGAACGAGCTTGGTCTCACTATCCTGCGTATCTTCGTAAGCGACGACAAGAACGCATGGAAGAACGCTATCCCTACGGCTCAGAGAGCTCAGAAGCTCGGCGCTACCGTATTTGCAACTCCGTGGAACCCGCCCGCTTCAATGAGAACAAACGGTACAGGCGGCCCCACAGGCGGTCAGTACGTTCTTCAGAACGGAAAGGAAGCCGATTATGCTCAGCACCTCAACGACTTCATCAAGTACTGCAACAGTCAGGGCGTTCAGCTCAACTCGATCTCTGTACAGAACGAGCCCGACTGGTCGGGCGAGTGGACAGCATGGACAGCAGACCGTGCCGCAAACTTCATTGCAAACTACGGAAAGGCTGTAACAGCAGGCACGACCACAAAGCTGATGTCTCCCGAAAGCTTCAGCTATAACAAGAGCTTCTACAACGCTATCCTCAACAACTCAAAGGCTATGGCTAACTGCGATATGTTCGGTACTCACTTCTATGGTACACAGCGCAGTCAGATGGACTTCCCTGCCCTCGAAAACTGCGGCAAGGAGATATGGATGACTGAGGTATACGTTCCTAACAGTGACAACAACTCCGCAGACCGCTGGCCCGAAGCTGTACAGGTATCGGAGAATATCCACAACGCACTTGTTGTGGGCAATATGAACGCATATGTATGGTGGTATATCCGCCGTCAGTACAGTCCTATGTGGGATACGGGCAAGATATCAAAGCGCGGATACGCTATGGCACAGTTCTCGAAATGGGTTCGCCCGGGTGATGTACGTATAGACGCTACAGAGCAGCCCAACAGCAATATCCTCGTATCGGCTTACAAGCACAGTGATACACAGGCTACCGTAGTTGCCATCAACAAGGGCAGCGGAGCTGTTTCTCAGCAGTTCACCCTCAGCAACAGAACAGTCACCAATGTTGACAGCTACAGAACCTCAGGAAGCGAGAATATAGCTAAAATAGGCGGTATCTCCGCAAACGGCTCATCATTCACCGCTCAGCTCCCCGCAAACAGCGTTACTACCTTCGTTGTAGGGCTCGAAAGCGACGGCAAGGGCTTTGAAGGCGGCAAGGATCCGACACCTCCCGAGCCTATCGAACCCGATGAGAACGGCTACTACTACCACGATACATTTGAAGAAGGCAGCGACAGCTGGGAAGGCAGAGGCGGCGCTTCTGTTTCTACAGGCGGTACAGCATACAAGGGCAGCAAGGCTCTTACGGCTTCCGACAGAAGCAGCGCATGGCACGGCGCTCTTAAGTCTCTCGATTCACTGACCTTCAAGGCAGGCGAGACCTACAGCTTCAGCGTTGCAGCTTCGGGCTCGGGCAACCTTATGCTCTCTCTCGAATATAAGGACTCCGCAGGCGAGACAAAGTACGATCACATTGCAAGCGCTGAATCCTCAGGCG
This sequence comes from Ruminococcus sp., assembly GCF_024684275.1. Next base: position 1,605 of record NZ_JAIKXF010000104.1, on the reverse strand, counting down.
GTTATGTACAGCTTGCAAACACAAACTATAAGCTCCCCGAGGGCTCGGGATATATTCTATATGTTGAAACAGAGGAAGGCACAGGCGATTTCAGTATTGACGAGGCTATCGTCGCAAAGGCAGGTACTCAGATAGACGGACCTGTGGTAACGACCACAACTACTACCACAACAACCACTACAACGACTACGACCTCAGAAACTACCACGACAACGACAACAACTACAACTACCAGCACAACTACAACAACGACTACTGCGACATCCAAGACCACGACCGAAACAACTACGACTACAGCGCCTAAGGATCCTAAGGAAGTCCTTGACTCCAAGGTCTCCAAATGGGGCGACGCAAACTGTGACGACGCTATAGATATGGGCGACGCGGTACTCATAATGCAGTCCCTTGCAAACCCGAACAAGTATCAGCTTTCGGATCAGGGCAAATTCAACGGAGATGTATACGAAGCAGGCGGCGGTATAACCACAAACGACGCTGTTACCATACAGAAGTATCTCCTCAGCCTGCTAAAGAGCTTCCCCGAGAGCTACGCCGAAAAGATCACTACTGTAGGCTGATGCCGCAGGAGCGCTTTATCAGCTTATAATATAGTATAGCTGCGGGATATTCCATTTTATATCACAATATATATTTTAAGGATCATCAGCTGTCTGAGGGCAGCTGATGATCTTTTTACTTACAGCCGCCTCTCTTTTTGTGAAACATATTAAATCAATTAACGTTGTTTTAACTTTATCTATCGTTAAAAACCGCAACAATTGCATTGACATCAGCGGCATTTTATGATATAATATCACAAAGTGCTTTTAATTTGCAGTATCTGTTTACTGCCTTTTAAAGCCGAAGTTCCTTACGCTTGAAAGGCGTAAAAAATATGGAAAGGAAGAATTGCAAATGAAAAAGATTATTTCTGCAATCACATCACTTGGCATTGCTGCTTCAATGATAGGCGCAGCAGTTCCTGCAACCGCAAGTGCTGCCGATGCTTCCAAGGGTTTTGCTGTCAAGACATATGACATTGCCAAGCCTTCAGCAGCAGACGCTAATTCAACCGTGACTATCAAGAAGAGCGACATCCCTGCGGACGGTTATGTTCTCCCCTCAGCAGTATACTTTAACGAGAGCGCTAACGGTTCCACAGATTCACTCCTTGTTGGTATCACCACAGATTCAAAGGACATCTCCTTCAAGCTCTACAGCCCCGAAAAGGACGGCTATACAAAGAGCGAACAGGAGTACACCTTAGGCGGTACTAAATTCAGTACAAGCAGCTATATATCATTTGCAGGTTCCTATGATGATCTCGACGGCTATATGGCTGCGGGCAAGCACGTTTTCGGCATTGATTCATCACAGACCGCCGCAGGTACCGATAACTACTATATCGGTCTCTCATGGACAAACAACGGCAAGGAATACAAGTGGGCAGGCGAAAAGTCTGATTCATATCCTTTATATGTTTTTGATACGATCATCCCGCAGAGCATTGCTGTAGGTACATACACCATAAAGTACTGCGAGTACAACACAGATACAACAGGTGTAAACTACAATCCCTGTCCTCTCGTAGAGGGTGAAAAGCAG
>NZ_JAIKXF010000103.1 GCF_024684275.1 Ruminococcus sp. | reverse complement strand
TGGGGCGGCGGCTTCGGCGGCGGCGGCGGAATGTTCGGCGGCGGAAACATCTCCGTTGTTGACTTCCTTATTGCAAGATTTGATATAATCCGCAGCGCACTTCGTATGTAAAAAAACACATATCTCATAATTGGTCTCCCGGGGCAGATATCTGTTCCGGGAGATTTTTATTATGTAATATCGTGCATTTTTCAGAACATATAAAGCTACATTAAAGAGATTATACACAACTTCTTCATTTTGTCCACCTTTGTTTCATATTTTGAGTTTACAGAATGAATAATATGAGTTATTATTACATTAAATAATAATGCGAGTCGCTGTGGAGGCACACGGCACTCGGCAGGGGGTAAAAAATGAATATAACAAAAAAAGTAAGGACTGCCCTCTCAGCAGTCATGGCAGGAGCTATGCTCGTTTCATCAGCAGGTTCCTTCCCTTCAAACGTGCTTGAAGCAAACGCCGCAGGCGCCTGCACTATCAACACGAACAAGGAATACCAGACGATACGCGGCTTCGGCGGTATGAACCATCCCGAATGGCAGAGCTACAATGTTCAGAACGGAGCTCCGGGAGATATGACCGAGGCACAGGTACAGACTGCCTTCGGCAACGGCGAAAACGAGCTTGGTCTCACTATCCTGCGTATCTTCGTAAGCGACGACAAGAACGCATGGAAGAACGCTATCCCTACCGCTCAGAGAGCTCAGAAGCTCGGCGCTACCGTATTCGCAACTCCGTGGAACCCGCCCGCTTCAATGCGTCAGAACGGCTCAGGCGGCCCGAGAGGCGGACAGTACGTTCTTAAAAACGGAGCTGAGGCACAGTACGCCCAGCATCTCAACGACTTCATCAAATACTGCAACAGTCAGGGCGTTCAGCTCAATTCGATATCAGTACAGAACGAGCCCGACTGGTCGGGTGAATGGACATACTGGGCTCCTGACCGCTGTGCAAGCTTCCTTGCAAACTACGGAAAGGCTGTAACGGCAGGAACGACCACAAAAATGATGTCGCCTGAGAGCTTCAGCTACAGCAAGGATTATTACAATGCCATCCTCAATAATTCAAAGGCTATGGAAAACTGCGATATGTTCGGTACTCACTTCTACGGTACACAGCGCAGCCAGATGGACTTCCCTGCCCTTGAGAACTGCGGCAAGGAAATATGGATGACCGAGGTATACGTTCCCAACAGCGACAACAACTCCGCAGACCGCTGGCCCGAAGCTGTACAGGTATCGGAGAATATCCACAACGCACTCGTTGTGGGCAATATGAACGCATATGTATGGTGGTATATCCGCCGTCAGTACAGTCCTATGTGGGATACGGGCAAGATATCAAAGCGCGGATACGCTATGGCACAGTTCTCGAAATGGGTGCGTCCCGGCGATGTACGTATAGACGCTACAGAGCAGCCAAACAGCAATATCCTCGTATCGGCTTACAAGCACAGCGATACACAGGCTACCGTCGTTGCTATAAACAAGGGCAGCGGAGCTGTTTCTCAGCAGTTCACCCTCAGTAACAGAACAGTCACCAATGTTGACAGCTACAGAACCTCAGGAAGCGAGAATATAGCTAAAATAGGCGGCATCTCCGCAAACGGCTCATCATTCACCGCTCAGCTCCCCGCAAACAGCGTCACTACCTTCGTTGTAGGGCTCGAAAGCGACGGCAAGGGCTTTGAAGGCGGCAAGGATCCGACACCTCCCGAGCCTATCGAACCCGATGAGAACGGCTGCTATTACCACGATACATTTGAAGAAGGAACCGACAGCTGGGAAGGCAGAGGCGGCGCTTCCGTTGCTTCAGGCGGTACAGCTTACAAGGGCAGCAAGGCTCTTACGGTTTCCGACAGAAGCAGCGCATGGCACGGCGCTCTTAAGTCTCTTGATTCACTGACCTTCAAGGCAGGCGAGACCTACAGCTTCAGCGTGGCAGCCTCGGGCTCGGGCAACCTTATGCTCTCTCTCGAATATAAGGACTCTTCTGGCGAAACCAAGTACGATCACATTGCAAGCGCTGAATCCACAGGCGGATATGTACAGCTTGCCAACGCGAACTATACGCTCCCCGAGGGTTCGGGATATATCCTCTACGTTGAAACAGAGGAAGGCACAGGTGACTTCACAATTGACGAGGCTATCGTTGCAAAGGCAGGTACTCAGATAGACGGACCTGTTGTAACGACTACCACAACTACGACGACCACTACAACTACTACAACGTCTACGACCTCAGAAACTACCACCACAACAACCACTACCACTGCAACGACCACAACTGCTACGACCTCCGAGACCACAACGGAAACAACTACCACCACAGTGCCTAAGGATCCGAAGGAAGTCCTCGACTCCAAGGTCTCAAAGTGGGGCGACGCAAACTGTGACGACGCTATAGATATGGGCGATGCGGTACTCATAATGCAGTCCCTTGCAAACCCGAACAAGTATCAGCTTTCGGATCAGGGCAAATTCAACGGAGATGTTTACGAAGCAGGCGGCGGTATTACTACAAACGACGCTGTTACCATACAGAAGTATCTCCTCAGTCTGCTCAGGAGCTTCCCTGAGAGCTACGCCGAAAAGATCACTACTGTAGGCTGATGCAGCAGGAGCGCTTTATCAGCTTATAATAGAATAGCTGCGGGATATTCCGTTTTATATCACGATATATATTTTAAGGATCATCAGCTGTCACAGGGCAGCTGATGATCCTTTTCCGTACAGCCCCGTTTTCTTTGTTAAAAACATTAAATCAATTTACGTTGTTTTAACTTTATCTATCGTTAAAAACCGCAACAATTGCATTGACATCAGCGGCATTTTATGATATAATATCACAAAGTGCTTTTAATATGCAGTATCTGTTTACTGCCTTTTAAAGCCGAAGTTCCTTACGCACATAAGGCGTAAAAATATGGAAAGGAAGATTTGCAAATGAAAAAGTTTATTTCTGCAATCACATCACTGGGCATTGCTGCTTCAATGATAGGTGCAGTCGTTCCTGCAACAGCAGGTGCTGCCGATGCTTCCAAGGGTTTTGCTGTCAAGACATATGACATTGCCAAGCCTTCATCAGCAGACGCTGCATCAACAGTGACTATCAAGAAGAGCGATATCCCTGTGGACGGTTATGTTCTCCCCTCAGCTTTATACTATAGCGAGAGCGCTAACGGTTCCACAGATTCACTTCTCGTTGGTATCACCACAGATTCAAAGGACATCTCCTTCAAGCTCTACAACCCCGAAAAGGACGGCTATACAAAGAGCGAACAGGAGTACACCTTAGGCGGTACTAAATTCAGTACAAGCAGCTACATATCATTTGCAGGCTCCTATGATGATCTTGACGGCTATATGGCTGCCGGCAAGCACGTTTTCGGTGTTGATTCATCACAGACTGCCGCAGGTACAGATAATTACTATATAGGTCTTTCATGGACAAACAACGGCAAGGAATACAAGTGGGCAGGCGAAAAGTCAGACTCATATCCTTTATATGTTTTTGATACGATCATCCCGCAGAGCATTGCTGTAGGTACATACACCATAAAGTACTGCGAGTACAACACAGATACAACAGGTGTAAACTACAATCCCTGTCCTCTCGTAGAGGGTGAAAAGCAG
>NZ_JAIKXF010000066.1 GCF_024684275.1 Ruminococcus sp. | reverse complement strand
TCGCTTATCAGCTCTCTTCTTGCACGCTGCTCTTCTGTTTCGTTTCTTCGCCTTCTGCTCATAATTAAAACCTCCGAAGTAGTGTCTCTTCTATTATACACTACTTTGGAGGTTTACACAAATTTTAGGATAGACTCTTTTCATCTTGACAATCAAATGATAATGTGCTAATATGCAGATAAGACCGACTGCGCTAACAATCGGTCTTATCATATACTCTTTTTTTGCACTATTCTACGTTCACACAAAATTTGGGATTGACTCGATTAAAGATTCAATTGATAACATTTACATTTAGGCTGACTTTCATTTGTATAAGTTACTCCACTACTTCTATTCAAACAAACCTGACGTGATCTATCATAATAACGACAAGTTCTGCATGAACCAAGATTTGCAGCAACATTTTTCTTTAACTGATCCTTCATGTTATACTTATTCTTATTAAATAATCCCATATTATACCTACCTTTCTAACTAATAAAAATCATTCTTCTATCAACTAATTAAAGTTCCCTAGTATTTAACGCTCACTCAGCCCCCTTGCGCAGACCCAGCACATTCCACCACCAGCACAGGTACCTGCATGAACCATTTTTCCACGCTGTGCTGGAAATTTAATTCCTTGACACATTCCTTTTGCATCATCATAATCATCCGGACATTCTACTACACGAGGGTCTGATCTAAGTTGTCTTGGACCATTCCAATACTCACATGTAGCACATTGTTTTTTTTGCGTCCAATAAATTGCCATAAAAGCACCTCCTCGTTACCTTGTAAAAGTTATATATTGATATTTAACGGGTCTATAATTCTATCACCTCACCTTCGACAACATTTCCATCTTCTTCTGATATGATTTTAGAACGATATAGCGTGCCTGAATCACCTACTTTTTCAATTATACCATTTTTTATGCTTTGATTAATCATTCCAATGCATGCTTGCGCAAAATATACTTTATCAATGCTACCGTCATCCTTTTTAAAGAATTCCTTGAAATCAGGCATAAAATCATATAAATTATCATAATCAAACATATGATTAGATTTTAATACTTCTTCTAATTTCGGCATAAAATATGTTAGTACTTTTTCTTTATATATAAAAGAAGAATACTTTCCATATGATATCATTGAAGGCTCTGTGATTTTTAATGGCTCTTGTTTGTTAGCTCGTCTTTTCTTATTGGCTTCAACCTGTTCAATATAAAGAGGATTATTATATGAAACTGATCTTGCATTTTGATACTCTGGATTACTATCAAAGCTTTCAACAAATCTTTTAGGCGATGTATATCCATTTATTGCAATATATTTTTCAACTCTTTCTTGAATTTGAGGAATTTCGATTTTTCTAACTTTTTCCTGTCTCTGCTCATCAATATAAAAATATATAACAAGTAAAATCAATAATATAATCGGTATAACCGCAACGATTCCATGGAATATATGTCCATTCGTAAACTCAGCAACTGTAAGTCGAATATAAGCTATAAAAGCACAGAATATGTATATTCCACCAATAACAGGGTGAATAGATGTCAAAAAAGCGCCTACAGCACACCAAACAACAAGTATTATTATAAAGGCTATTAAAAAAGGAACATCTACTATGTTACAAAACATATATTCACCACCTTACTTATTAGATAAAGAAAGTACTTGCTTTTCAACATAAGAAGTTATCTCTATTTTTTCTCCTTCGATTCCCATAGAATTTTGCATAGCACGTTTTATTTCTTCCGGAACATCATTCTCATCTATATAGGTACTTTCAATCACGGTATCCTTTCGCCATTTATTATCAGGAAGCTTGGAATAGTTTTCTGACATGTTTTTAAATCCGGCACCTATTCTCTTTATAAATGTTTCTGTTCCTTCGACAACAACATGCAATACTTCTTTAATTTTGTTTGCCGCTTTAGCAAGCCACTGTATTATGTTCTTCCAATATGCATGAATGACTGCACCTGCAAGAGCTCCAACTGCTCCAATAATCAACAATGTACCAAGCATAATTAATTACTCCTTACTAGGTCTACTAACCTTAAAATTATCTGGCTTCATCTTAATTTTTTCCAGTTTTGATTGTGTATCCTGATCATCAGTAAAATCTGATATATTCAATTTTTGTAATATTTCACTTTTGGTCCAATTATCATCTTTTTTCTTTTTGCCATATAATATTATTTTCATAAATACTATATCAGGTGATTCTTGTGTTATATATATATTGCATTCACCGCCATACATAGATATTCCTGTTTTTTTCTCTTCATTTATCATATAATTGTCTATTTGCTTACTAAGCTGCTCAATAAATTGATTATATGTAACAGGTCTTTTTTCGCACTTTTTTCCTTTATGGTAAAAATAGGCTAATATAACTCCTACTGATGCAAATACAATAATTACAGGTGGAAACGGCATTATTGATCTACCTCACTTTCTATTACAGGAGAATCTATATTAACCTCCATCGGTTTGCTAACGATACTGCGCAACTGTGCTAAAGTTTCTTTATCCTTATTGAATTCCTGATAATCAAATTTGCTTTTAATTGTTCTTTCTATAACTTTTTTCGTAAATTGGTCTTTAAAATAAAGAACAGATACGACTATTAGGTATGTTTTTTTGGAAAATTCATCTTCATTAACCTTCGCAGAAATAGTACATTTTCCTCCGTAATAAAACTGATTATTGGCTCTGCTAAACGATATGATCTCGCTATCAATTCTTTGATTATAGTATTCTAAAAAAGAATCCCATGTAAATAGTTTCCTATCTGTTTTAGGTTGATTCTGTTTAAAAATAGCCATTTATAATCTCTCCTTTACTATTTCATATAAAGCTCCAATTCTTCTGTAACATCTAATACCTCTCCATTTGAAATTTGGCTTGATATTTCATATGGGACCTCAGAAGACCTTACTTCACGAGTAACAGTTGTTTTTTGCCACTGCTTTCCATTAAATGCATAATTATCAGATATTTCTTTATTGATTCCCAACTGCTCCCTAACAAATGTCTTACAACCATAAACAATGCCGTCAACTTTATCCTGTATCATTTCTGGAATCTGTTGAAGCCATTGAACAAAAGACTGTTTAAATCTTTCTATAAGAGTTAATACTCCCTGCGCAACCGTTTGAATTACAAATTCTTTTACTAAGCTAAACAGAATCATTCTATATCCTCGCTTTCATACGATTTCTTGCGAATGGATAATGGTACATTTTTTTCTTCTACTATTTCACTTTTAACAATTTTCGATGTATTATTAGCGTTAGCATTCTTACTATTAATAATGCTCTCTATGGCAATATCAAAATCAGTCTGTAAAATAATCTCCGCATTGTTCTTGGCTGCATTTAGTGCAGCTTTTAAGACCGCTGTTGAAATATCACTTCCGCTAAGATTGTCATATTTCTGAGATAAGTATTGGATATCAATATTAACTGGCATTTTATCAGGGATATAATGAGCCCATAGTTTTTCTCGTAGTTCTGCATTAGGAAGATTAAAACGGATATGATAATGTATCCTTCTCATAAAAGCAGAATCATAATTGCTAATAAAATTTGTTGCAAATATAACCATTCCTTCATAAGAATTCAATAATGTTAGTAAAACAGAACGTGTTTGATTAACACTTACATCTGTTGCGCTACTCATATCTGTAACTCGTTTGCTAAGAAGTGCATCCGCTTCATCGAAAAAAATAATATCATCCCAATTATTCGGATCATTAAATAGTCTTGTAAGGTTTTTACTTGTTTCCCCGACATATTTTGATTCAATATCCGCATAATTCACACATATTAACTTCTTGCCTAATGCTGAGGCTATTGCATGCGCTGACATACTTTTCCCAGTTCCAGAATCTCCATAAAGATTGACAAATAGATTTTTTCTTTCTTTAATTATGGAGCCAAGTCCCCATTCAATAAATACTTTATTCCAATTCTTTTGAGCACTGACAACGGTTTTTAATTCATCCAATGTCTTGTCCGAAAGAATAAGATCTGAAAACGTGTAAATCGGTTCTGACTTCTTGAATTGTATTTCGTGTTTCTCTTGCTTTTTATCATGATTCTGAAAATCTGGATTGTTTGAATTTGGAATCAGAGGCATTTTTAATCTCCTTCTATTCAATAATAAATATTTCACTTATAATTGGAATATAATATAAATATCAGAATTACTCCTACCGCAAATTTCTCGATTTTATGGTGGTATAGTTGTTATGACCGCTACTACCACAGTTACGATGATTATAGACGGCGATAATGACGGTCAAAGATATTTATGCAGTTATTTTTATAAGCTCCATACAAGCTCTCTTGCGCTCCATAGAGCTGTGTACATAGCGATTTAACGTTGTTTCTACGCTTGAATGTCCTAATATTTCAGACAAAGTTTTGACATCAAAGCCTGCCTGTAGGCTATTGGTAGCAAACATATGGCGAAGGCAGTGATAGTTCACTGACGGTAATCCTGCTTTTTTCAGTATTGTCTGGAATCGGCGCTGCAATGTACGAGGCTCTATTATCCTTTCGGAATTCGATAAAATATAATGATTATTATTGCTGCGGGATTCCCGCAGCAATTTCATTAAAAATGTTGGTATTGGAATTGTCCGCTGCGATGAGCGACTTTTAGGTGTATCAATTATAAGCTGCGTACCACTTGATCCGTTGTTTATACGCTGAACTGTTCTCCTGACAGTAAGGACTTCTTTTTCAAAATCAATATCGTCCCACATCATACCGCAAACTTCGCCAACACGAAGTCCAGTGTAATAGCTCAATAATAGGCACAATGTCGTTGGGGTCAAGTTAGAAAAAAGATACTTGCACAGAATCCGTTGCTGTATAAGTGTAAGCAGAGGCTTCTCTTCTTTGATATATTTAGGCATAACGACATCTGCGAGGATATTGCGATATCCGTGTACTTTTGAGGTGTATTTCGCCATAGCCTTGAAAACAACAATAACATCGGAAACATATTTTGGAGAAAGTCCTTCATTCAGCTTATTATCAATAAATGAGTGAATCATTTGAACCGTCAGTACGTCATATCGAAGTCCGCCGAATGCAGGTAGGATATGCTTCTTGACCTTCATAGTATAATTAGCATACGTTGAAGACTTAACACGCAGCTTTACTGCCGCAAGCCACTCATCAAAAAGCTCTTTTACCGTCATATTACATGAAGCTGCTGCTATAGCAGCAGGAGCAGCCTTCATAGGCAGTAACTTCTCCTTGACTTCTGTGTAGCTGTGACCGTACACGGAATGATACTTCGCCTTGCCATGCTCGTTATATCCTGTTTTATATCTTCCTTCCCAGCGCCCATCACGGCGCTTGTATATGTTTTCACCTTTTCTCGGCATATTCTCCCTCCAGTATAATTGACCATCAAATTGACGGATTATAAACTCTTTTCATACTGCAAAATCTACAATACGTATGTATTCTGATTGTATAAAACTACAAAAAACTCATTTTAATGTATATTGTTCATAAAATGTTCTCAATATCATTAAATATTTATGTTATAATTACATCATAGAATAGAAGTCGCAAATTCGAGAAATTTGCGGCTTTCTTATTTTAAGCGACACTATTATAATCATAATTGTGACTATATATTATTATAGTCAGATATACGACTATTGTCAAGTAGTCGAGTATGCTCTATAATGAAATTGGTGATAATTATGATAACTTACAAGCCATTATGGGAAACTATGAAGAAAAAAGGCGTATCTACATATACGCTTATCAATAAATATAATATCAGCAGCAGTACCATACACCGTCTTCGTCATGATCAAGGCGTTACTACTCAGCTGATAGACGACTTATGCAAAATACTCAACTGCAGCGTTGAAGATATAATAAAATACGAACCGACTGATGAAGGCTATTAAAAGCTAACATTAGTCGGTTTCTCATTATAAATAGAAAATTGGGGCATAACGTCCCGAGGGAAATATATTCTAATTTTTCTTCATGTAGTCGGTTAGTCTGGTAGAATTATTATTTGTTGCTATATAATCATAGTATCGTTATGAGGAGCATTGTGATATGCAGGTGCCTGTGTTCTCAATACTTACGCGAGAAGCGGCAGGCACTGTAGGAGACATACACGACCGTATGCCTCTGATACTGGATAAAGAGGATGTGAAGGAATGGATACGCCCGAATGGAGATCCCAGCGCTATAGTTGAGAAAGCACTGACCAATATGGTATTTGAGAAGGCTGTAGAGTACCACAGATCGCCAACTGAATTCATTACAATGTAAGAAAAAATCTTTGATGGCGGCTATAAGCCGCCTGTTTCTATTTAACTTAAATTGCGCAGGTGTCAATATAAGAATCATGCATGTTGTTTATGCATATTCAACAAAATACGTTTGTGGCGATTGACATTTGCACACATATATGATACAATAACTATATTATTAATTTTTAGGGGGAGTTGACCATGGGAGCAGCAGAATATTTAGTTAATACATATATATTCTGCAAAAAGTATACTTGCGCCCAGTCGACAATTTCATTTGGTAAAACAGCGTATCACTCAGACTAACTATGTCCTGTGAGATACTCTTTTTTTAATAATAAGGAGATGGTTTAATTATGAAAATCGAACTAATGAAAAAGACGTTAGCGACTATAATGTCTTTGACTGTTGTTTGCGGAGCACAAACAGCTGTCACGGCATATCAGCCTACCGTTGGTATCACAGCGGTTGCGGCGGATATTGTTGACAGTGGAACTTGCGGTGAGAACGTTACCTATACTCTTGACAGCAATGGCGTACTCGCTATCAGTGGCGAGGGTGAAATTAAAAAGGGGGCTTTTCAGGGCGAATATCCGCCTATGGGCATCACAGCAAAATACAGTAATTACGAAAAAATAAACAGGATCGAAATATATAATGGCGTTACGGCAATAGGAGATGCTGCATTTTTATCATGCTATAATGTTAAGTCGGTATCTTTGCCCGTTACTCTTGAAACAATTGGTTCAAGTGCTTTTTTTCGCACCGGCAGTCTGACAAGTATAACGATTCCTGAGTCTGTAGAATCGATTGGCAGACGCGCTTTTTATCAAAGCGGTATTGAAAGCATAACTACTTTTCCGAGAAAAGTGGAAACAATAGAATACGAGACTTTCTTTGATTCTGGACTGAAAAAAATTTCGATACCGGGAACTGTTAAGTCTATAGAAGAGGGTGTTTTTAGTTACTGCAGCGATCTTGAATCTGTAACTATCTGGAATCCTGAATGCGAAATAGCGGATTTTGCGGGAACGATATCAAATGCGACGGCAGGACCTACTGAAGCTGAATATGATGGTGTAATACGTGGCTATGCCGGTTCAACCGCGCAGGCTTATGCAGAAAAGTATAACAGAAAGTTTGAGGTAATTGAGGAGATATCTACCGAAACTACGACAACAACGACCTTTACAACTTCGACTACGACAACTCAGAAGCCAACAACAACTACTACAACGCAGAAGCCTACAACGACTTCAACAGCTTCAACCACCGCTCCTGAGACTACTACGACTGGTGAAATCACAGTTGTTGCCAGCGGTAAGTGTGGTGAGAACGCTACTTGGCATCTTGATAGTAATGGTACACTTACGATATCTGGAGAGGGAAAAATTAACGACTCATACACATGGATTGATGCTGATACAAGAAAAAGTGTTATTTCTATTATAATAAAAGAAGATATTTCTGAGATTAGTCAACTCAGCTATTTTGATAATCTGGAAACTGTATCTATGCCATCAGATGTTCATTTCATTTCACATATTGATGGCGGTTCACTTTTAGATACATTCTTTAAGTGTCCTAAACTGTACTTTGGAACTTGCGGTGAGTATTTAACTTGGGAATATGATGAGAAAGCCATGAATCTCACGATAAACGGTCAAGGTGCAATGCAGGATTTTCAGACACTTATGGCTGGAGCGAATTTAGTGTCTCCTTGGTTAAATCGAGGATATGAGAAAATTGCTAATGTTTATCTCTCTAAAGATGTAACAAGTATCGGAAAAAATGCATTATACGGCTGTAGTTATGAAAATGAGGGAGTTTCGTACCCGACTATCACTGTCATGAATTCTGACTGTGATGTTACGAGCTTAGCTTCTGACAACCGTGATCAGAATGGGAAACCATTTATCTACGTTGCCAAGATACGCGGCTATGAAAACTCAACAGCACACACATTTGCTTTAGAAAACGATATACCGTTTGAAGCTATTGATGAACCTGTGGTTTCAACAACAACCACAATAATTACCACTTCAGCAACTTCGACTACGACAACGAGCATAACAACTACTACCGCTGCTAACACAACAACTACAACAACTCAGATACCAACAACAACTTCTACAACTTCAACAACCACAACTCAGAAGCCTACAACGACTTCTACAACTTCAGCCACTACAACGACAAAGCCTGTAACGAGCTCAACAACAACGGTTACAACACAACCTGTTGAGTATGAGCTCGGTGATGTAAACGACGACGGAAAGCTCAATGCTGTTGACGCTTCGATCGTCCTGACCTATTATGCCATGACCTCAACAAATCAGAACGGCGATTTTACTGAAGCACAGAAGAAGGCTGCTGATCTTGATAACAACGGTGATGTCAACGCAGTAGATGCTTCATATATCCTTTCATACTATGCATATACCTCTACCACCAAGGAAGAAATAATGCCAGTTGAAGAGTATATGAAAAAGAAATAACAAATGCAACAGAGCCTCCATTGGAGGCTCTGAGTTCTTTATTTGGCTATTTTACGTATTTACATTATAGCAGTGATATGCTATAATAGTTGATAAGAAACGCAAAGGAGCTATATATGGTAAATAAAGAGATCATTGATCAGGACACTTACCGAAAAATCAAGAAAATGAACCGAGAGAAGCTTACAAAGTTCATTCTCCAGTACGGGGATGAGCTGCTCGGAGAACAGAGCAAAACAATAGATCTTCCTTCTCTTGAGATGGAGCTTAGTAAGATCAAGGGTATTGGTGGTAAGCGCCTTGAAGAGATAATGATTGTTATAGAGAAATTCCTAGATGTCGAATAATAGAAATGAGGTTTTGTATGTGTGTAATAAAGAAAGCCGAACACAGCAATCTGAAAGAAATATTACAACTTCAATATCTTGCATATCAAAGCGAAGCTGACCTATTCGGAAGCAGAGACATTCCTCCACTGAAGCAGACTATCGATGAAGTTGTTGAAGAATTCAATAGTGGAGTGATACTGAAAATGGTCGATGATAATAATACTATTATCGGCTCAGTGCGGGCGCAAGAACGTGACGGAACAGTATATATCGGTAAGCTGATGGTACACCCCGAATACAGGCATAAAGGCTATGGAACAATGCTTCTGTCTGAGATAGAGAAATGCTATCCCGATATGCGATATGAACTATTCACAAGCACAAGGAGCATTGATAATATCCGCCTGTATCAGAAGCTGGGCTACACGATATTTGCGCGGAAAGCCGTGAACGATGAGCTTGAATTGTAAGCGTCAAATAAAGGACGTATTCCTCCCAAAAGGAATCTGGTGTATAATAAAGTCTAAGCAGCTCCATAGACTAAATTAGATAAGCTAAAATAGTCTATGGAGTAAACTGGACTAAATTAGACATAGGAGGAATACG
>NZ_JAIKXF010000101.1 GCF_024684275.1 Ruminococcus sp. | reverse complement strand
ACGCCCAGCGCAGTGCAGTTTTGCTTTTCCGCTGCCGCGCCGTTGCTCTATCATGACCATTATCCCGTCAACGCTGCCGATGATACCTGTCGAGCCTGAGACCATATTGAACGGATCGCTGTCATAACACTTGCGCGTATGGTGTACGACAAGTATTGCAACTTTCAGCTTGTCCGCAAGCGCTTTCAGTACTGATAGTTCCTTGTAGTCCGATCCGTAGTTGAAATCAGTGTTACACCTGACTTTCTGAAGTGTATCGACAACAATCACTTTAAGATTCGGAAGTTCCTGTTTACTTTTTTCAAGCTCTTCCTCAAGACCGTTGCCTATTGATCGCGCTTCTATTGCGAAGTTTAAGTTCTCACAGGGTTCGTCTGTGAGCTCGTATATCCTGTTCTGCAAGCGCAGGAGGTTGTCCTCAAGGCTCAGATGCAATACCTGACCTTTATTCGTATCGTGCTTGAGAAACTGCTCACCATTTGCAACTGACATACACAAGTCCAGTGCTAACCACGATTTGCCTATCTTTGGTGCGCCTGCAAGGATATACAGTCCAGTGTATATCATTTTGTAGATAATGTACTCCTGCTTTTCCAGCGGAGTTGTCATAATGTACTCGCTGTTATAGATCGTTAATTCGTTTCCTATACTCTCCATCTCCTTTTTTATAACTATCTGGGGAAACTATTTGTACCGATAATCTTAGACATTTTTACCACCTCCATGTTTGCTGCCTGAATAATTGCAGCAGCAATCATTATTTGCACTTGTAAAAAACGCCCTGCCTATGTCTCAGCAGAGCGTTAAAGAAAAAAGCCTCCATATATATACCGATAGGAAACAGAAAAAACGAAGATTTCAATAATCGGGAAGCAAGTCTTTGTATAGCTGCACAATCGGCAGAATAATAGCATGCATCCGATTAGCGATATTTACTATCAAAAAGAAATCCCCACAGCAATACTGTGGGGAGATGTTTACGCCGCCGGATCTTTATCGGACGAACCATTTGGGATAGCGGTCTCTACAGGCGCTTCTTTTTGCATAAAGATGATCTTACACTGTTCAAACAGTGACAATATCCGTTTATAGTTGTAACTGACTAATCCCGGATAACCGAACGCTTTTGCTTCTTCATAGAGCGAGATGTACTCGTCGCGAAGCTTGTCCAAAGCTCGTCGGCGCAGATCCTGCACTGCTCGGACAGTTGTACCCATTCTTTCTGCAATTTCATATGTATCAAGATCACTTTTGAAGGAGCAGTAGAGAGCGCTGTACTGCTTCTTTGTGAGAGCTTCCATCGCTTCCTTGATAACAGGATCATCAAATAGATCATCAAATCCATTTGTGACTCTCTTTTCAGTATTGAGGACAACAGTAGGAGCGTTCTGAAAGCGTTGCTTTCTCGCTTCTGCACTTTCCCACTCATTGTATTCTTCAAGACTGCAAGTCTTTCTGTTCTCATAGTATCGTCTGTCCGAATTCAGTTGGTCACGCTCGACCTTCTTCCATTCATCAGACTTATAGAACGATGTCGCCTGTTCGTAGGCTTCCTGACCATATGTATCCTTATAGTTCTGTATCGGCGTATCCAATTCAAGAACGCTCGTATCGTCTTGCTTATGATGTCTGTTCACTCTCTTCATGCGTTTTCCTTTCTGGCGGAAGGCTTACTACGTATGTATAGAATGAACGTTCTTGCTTGGTTAATGTTATTTTAGCACACATTTGTTCGTATGTCAATAGAAATCGAAAATTTGTTCTTCAGAGAACAAGTAAAAAATGATGCCCTCAGATATAACTAAAGGCATCGTTCACTATTGTGTTTATAATATTTCCGATGACGATTGCTTAAATATAATGCTTCGATTCCTTCCATCAGTACGTTTTATCAATTCTTCCTCGCCGATTACTTTTACTAAATTAGCAATCTGATCTCCCATTGATTCTTTACTATGATAGAAAATCGTAGTTATTGTGTTGTCTAATAATATAAGTCTTCTTAGTATATCAGCGTCAGTTATATCCAAAGAATGACCATAAATATACACATTATTGATAGGCGGATTTGCCTTTGCAAATCTTATGTTGTTATCATTTATTAATCTTGCCCAATCGGTATAAAGACAACCAGTCCCTTTATAAATTCTTTGAAAGAACTTTTTGAATTGTATGAACTCATTGTCCTTGTCTTTATCTTCTCCTGACAAATACTCGTCAATTCCCAACACAAGATTGCAGTTATTTACGTCATTGGCTATATTCACTTTTCCATGTATGAAATCATATTTAATACTACCTGTGGATTTATCGTATATCTGTTTATAAGTATCAGTATAATTAAATGATAAAACGCAGTGTATTTCCAAGTTTGCAATATCCTGCAATTGCGAGCAAGTATCAATTGATATGTAATCAGATAGATATATTTCCAAACATCTTATAAGCTTGTTCAGACAATTTAAAAAAAGGGTTTTGATAGCTATAATATTTGATGCAGTAAAAGTAAACACTTCATGATTTTTAATTATTCCATCCTTAAAAACAACAGGACATAAAATGTTTAAATGCCATTGTTGTAAACAATAATGTTCATTTTCGTCATCATGTTTTAGTGCTTCATTTATAGCGTGCCTCGCCGAGTCAAGTGCTTGTATAACAAGAGAAATCTCTCTTTCAAAGTCAATCCATCCATCTTTACCTTCAGTTTCTCTTCTTTTATATATTTGAGTAAAATAATCAAGCCAACAGTTATCAGTTATAAGCTTATCAAGTTCATTATAGATTTCTGGTCTCGTATTCTTTAATGATTGAAAATACTTATAATACAGACTATCGCAGTCTTCTGTTGAATTCTTCATTCTATAGAAGGCTTGTACATAGCTTAGAAAATCGCTATATTTTGTAGGCAATCCATGAGCTATGTCAAATCCGTTTCCTATAACTAAAATATTCATAGCATTCGCTCCTTTACATAAAAAATCTTTCGCTATATAGTCCAACTGGGAAGCAATCTCACTAAACTCCTGACTCAATTCAAGTGTTCTTGCTCCGATACTGTTACCGTCGATAATGAAAAGCTCACCATCAGGAAATACTTCCTCCACTCACAATACTTATAGAAATACTTCGACTTTTCGTATGCTTCCTGACCATTTGTATCCTTATAGCTCTGTATTGGCGTAGCAATTAATTAGCAAATATTCAATATCCGTGTCCTAAAAAGTAGTTTTTTGTCCTAAACGGCAGATTTCAGCAGCATTATCTCGACTGTGAACCATTCATCGTTCTGAGTGATGTTGAATATACCGTCATGCTTTTCGATTATCTCACGGACGGATTTGAGTCCGACACCATGTGAATGCTTATCCTCCTTTGTCGTATTCAGCTCGGGATTGAGAGAAAGTATATCCTTATCCACGACATTTTCTATTTTGAAGCAGGTATACGCTGCTTTCTGGAATATAGTGAACCTTATCACAGGATCGCTGACATTCTTCTCAGCTTCAATCGCATTTTCAAGCAAGTTAAGGAAGATAAGGCAGAGCTCGATATCCTCCATGCCTCTGAAATCGGCAAGATCATCGTATATAAAGCATTCTACCTTTATATCAGAACTATCCGCTTCATTCATTTTCTGATTGATAATGGCGTTGAACATCTT
Organism: Ruminococcus sp.; assembly: GCF_024684275.1. The sequence continues at coordinate 5,180 of NZ_JAIKXF010000101.1, read as the reverse complement.
GTTCTGAGTATTGATATAAACTTTTGAGCTGCCGAGCTTGTTCTCCTGAAATGATCTCAGGAACTCTCCAAGCTTATCATATTCTTTCTCATTGAGCATTTCGATAGCTATATTAACGTATTTCTTTATATCATGGCGGAGCGTAAGCGTTTCATAATACTTATTTATAATGCTCTCAACATCCCTTTGTTGCTGCTGTATGGTCAGTTCCTGCATCTTTATGTCCATTTTCCTGCGGTTCAGCTCAGAATACAGCCATATAAGGCAATAAGCTCCGATATCAACAATAATAACAGCTATGGTCGTATAAATGCAGAAATATGTATTGATATCACCTTTCATCAGTGCATTGCTTGTGAATATTACTGCAATTATCGAGAGAAACATTATCGCACCAAAGGTTATGATCTGCGGTTTGGAGATACTGTTTTTCTCCTTTTTCATTATCCTGACAACTGCATGAATAATAGCAAACTGTAAAAGCTTGCTTAGGACGTTGGTCATTATCCTCAGATTATCGTTTTTGCTTATCAAAGCCGCATAATTGACATTTGAAGTCGATGAGATAATGTAAATTATCAGAAGACTCGGTATTATAGTCAGCAATATCGTTATAATTATAGTATAGCTCTTTTTCAGCAGATTTCCGTTGTAAAATACTCCCAGTACTGCACCGCACAGTATTATAAATACCGCAAGCTGCACGAATAAAGGCACTTTCAGGAATGTTATGCCCAGATCTGCCATAAGCAGTATCAGAAATGCAGGCACTAAAGACGTCAAAGTGTCTGTTTTTCGCCTGTTGAATACCGATTCAAAGAAATATGTGATTATAAACGTATCTATAATGCAAAATATGCTGTCGATTATTATATCTTTCATGCTTACTCCTTCATAATAAGGGATTGATACTGTAATTTGAACTTCTTAACGTCACGCTGGGTTATAAAAGCCGTTCCGCCGTTAGTGAAGTATATCTTGTTTTCAATGATCTTGTAAATATGCCTGTAATTGACCAGATAGGACTTGTTTGACCTTATGAAGCCTTTGGGGCTGTACATTTCTTCAAGGGAATTAAGTGAGAGATTATTGCTCCTCTTTATAACAAAATGTTCTCCCTTTGCATCTAAAAGGCATATATCATGGCTGTATGACTCGAAATAGACTATATCGTTAAATCTTATCCTTACCTCGGTATTGTTTTCTCTGTCAGTGAATTTGAAGTAATCATTGGAATTCTCACGTTTTTCAATGTATGCCTTTATGGCTTCGGTAAGATCTGAATCCAATAAGCTCTTTCTGACAAATCTGAACGGAGAGTGCTTTATTGACTCAAACACATAATTATCGTGACTTGAGATGTATATGAGAGTAGTTCCTTGTAATGACAAGCGTTCGTCTATCCTTTCAGTAAGCTCAAAGCCGTTCATCTGCGGCATATCTATATCAAGAAGTAGCACATCATAAGCGGAATTGTCCCTCACGAACATCGAACCGTCAGTAAATTCCGAAATATCATACTGGCTAAAGCCTGTTTCTTCCATAATACCTGCTATTTTTCTTTTTATAATGTCTATATACTCCCGGCTGTCGTCTACTATCGCAATTCTTATCATGTTCTCACCACCAAAGCCTTTTTTATTTATTTTACCATAATAATGATACCAAATCAACAGATTATCCTTGAATAAATCTGCCGTTTAGGACAAAAACCTGCGATTCAGGACAAAAACCTGCGTTTCAGGACACAGATATTGACTTTTCATAATGATTTGCTATACTGAAAGTAAGAAAAGCGGAAAATGCAGCTTCTATTAAGTATAGCTTTTTAACTATAACAAAGGAGTGATAGCACTTATCGATATGATAAAAGAAATAATTTTCCTATAATAGAAATTTTAAATGAAAGGATGTTTTTTATGGGTAAAACTAAAAGAATAATTGCAGCTGTAACGGCAGCATTGATGACAATGAATTCATCTGCTTTGATACAAGCAAATGCAGTTGATGAAACAGTAAACATTTCTTTGCAGTCTGTGTCCGAAACCGAATCCAAAGAATATACCTTTAACGAGATCAATGCAATGACAACAGAAGATGTTGTAAACCTATTCACAGAAAAAGGGCTGGACAAGGATAATGGCTATAAGGTTTACGGACAGGGTAATGACGCAGAGTATGTATATTGCTTCAGTTGGAATGTTTATCTGTTCTCCGAGGATTTTCTCTCTAACAGGACTGTGGAGGAAATCTTGACTGATTATGCTCCGTCTCAGGACGGTGACTGCCTGTACGATAAAGGTGAAAGTTTATGGGATACTAACAGGATAGTAAGTGCTCTTGCTCTGCCTGAGGAGTATTTTGAAATTACTGTATTTAAAAACCGTGTTTTCGTTAAAGGAGCAGACAGTACAGATAAAAACAAGATAGCCTGCAATTGCGAAATAAGATGCAAGCTCCCCGAGGGAAAAAAACGCGCAGCTATGCGCAATGCAGCATTAAATTATCTACAGCTGAGAAAAGATTTCGATAAGCTGTTAATTGATGATGCTGTACCATATTATGGCAAGGAGAAAACTGTTGCACAGAAATACGGTGAAGCCATTGCCGATTATATGGCTAATAACGACATACAGGGCGTTGTTTCGCGTTCTGTACCTGATGAAAAACTGTCTATCGGTTTTCATGGTGACCATGAAGAACAGCTGATGGCTTATATTACCGAAATAGGGCTTGATGAAAGCGGTATCCCGTATGAAATAGAAAAATTACCTGATTTCACCGGATTTAATGATCTTATTGTTACGACTGCCCCACAACCCACAGCAACAACTATCGCGGTTACCGGAACAAAGCCTGTCACAACCATTACTATGCCTGTTTTAGATGATCCGACTATACAAACCGAAGTTGTTACAGTTACAGTCATGTCCGTCAATGGCGATGATATCTTAGTAAAACCTGTGGACGGTTCACCTGAGCTGAAGTCTTCCAATAAATTTTCTTTATCAGCAAATAAGTTTCCCGACGATATAAAACCCAAAGCCGGTATGAAGCTTGAGATCACCTATAATGGCGGTATTCTCGAAACTTATCCTGCACAGTTCGGGAATGTTCAGAAAATTGTTGCTGTCAAGGACGACACAGTAAAAAATGATGGGATATTGCTTAAAGGCACAAAGGATATGACTCTTAACGATGTTATGAGACTTGCCGAAAAAGGCGATGAACTTGACTGGTCTGATTTTAAGGACTACAAGGGCAGAGATGTTGGTTCAGGTCTGCATATATGGGAATATAAGCTTGAAGACGGCTATGTTCTCGATGTCGGTGGTGATATACAAAAGAAACCGATTTATATTCTGCTTTCACGCAATAATGACAAGGGTATTGATATCCGTACAGAAGATGTAAAGGAATACATAGCATCTACAGCTACTCCTGTTATACAGAACACATCAGACAACACGACAAAGGAAGAGAATTTTCGGAACATTGATATGTACATCCGCCAGTACATGAACGAGAACAATATCGACGGCTATTCCTATTTTACAGAGGGATACAGCTCCTTTGTTATTGTCTGCAAGACAAAAGAAGGTATATCACAGGTAAATGCTTTCGTCAAGGAAAAAGGGTATAATGCCGACAGGATAGAATACAAGCTTCTTGATTTGGAAATAAACGCTCCCGAAAAGGTTCCGGAGGAGCTTGACGGGCTGAGCAGTTTGATCGCTGACTTCATGAAGAATAATGGTATCGGCGGAACTGCTGATGTGTATAACGACGTTGTGCGTGTTGTTCTTGACAGGATGAACGACCAAAACGGAAGGACTCTCGCATACTTCATGGAACAGTGCGGCATTGATAAAACCAAGGTCATAATTGACGCTGTAACTTTTGACAATTCGGGCGGCAGGAATGACGGCCAGACTTCCGTCAAGAAAAATCTGCTGGGCGACGCCAACTGCGACGGTCAAGTTGATCTTTCAGATGCAGTCATGATAATGCAGGCTCTTGCAAATCCAAATAAATACGGCATAGACGGTACGGCTGAACACCACCTTACCGAACAGGGAAAGCTTAACGGTGATATGGACGGCGACGGTCTTACAGTAGGCGACGCACAGGCGATACAGAGAAAGCTATTGGGCTTGGAGAATGTCGAGGCTCAGAGAGTTGAAAGTTTTTTGACAGCAAATGCTGGATTTTTAAATGAAAAAGGTACATATACCCTATTTTTCATCAGGAACGGCAATTATTTTAGCCGCGCTGGCGGCTCTGCCGATACTCATGATGAAGGAACATGGACAATATCAGGCGATACGGTTGTTTTGACAGGCAAATTCGGCACAAATCGTTTGAGTTTTGATGATAATGCTCTGATCTATATTGCAGAGGGCTCTGAGGGCTTCAATGATTTTAATCCAAAGGACGGCGAAAAGTTTAATGCAGTGTTTGAATAATACTATATATGCCGTCCTGAAATAAACTTTCTGAAAAAAAGCCATAAATATTAAATCAGCCTGTAGAGATACAGGCTGATTTCTTTAGTCTACGGTATTATCGAGTCAATCCCAAATTCTGTGTAAACGAAAAATAGTGCAATAAAAGAGTATATGATGAGACCGATTGTGAAAGCAGTCGGTCTTATCAGCATATTAGCACATGATCATTTGATTGTCAAGATGAAAATGTTATTCTGGTATCCTGTCGCCGTAGTAGATTACCAACTGAGCGTAGATGCGGCTCCAGTCCTGTCGGCGACCAGTCCATTTTTTCGTGATGTCCTTCATAGCAAGATAAAGCATTTTGAAAAGGCTGTCATCAGTCGGAAATACGGACTTTGCCTTAGTCACTTTCTTCAGCTGCCGGTTGAAGCCTTCTATGGTATTGGTCGTATAGATCAGCTTTCTGAGCTCCTGTGGGAACTTGAAGTAAGTGCTGAGATTTGGCCAATTTTCGTACCACGACTTTGAGATCTTGGGATATTTGCTGTCCCAGGCAGCAGCAAAGGAGTCAAGAGCGTCCAGAGCAGATTCCTCGGTAGCGGCGGTATAGACCTTCTTAAGATCAGCCATAAGCGCCTTGATATCCTTGTATGAGACATATTTGCTGGAATTCCTGAGCTGATGAATGATGCAATTCTGGATATCGGTTTTTGGAAACACAGCCTCTAT
>NZ_JAIKXF010000060.1 GCF_024684275.1 Ruminococcus sp. | reverse complement strand
ATCGCTTATCAGCTCTCTTCTTGCTCGCTGTTCTTCTGTTTCATTTCTTCGTCTTCTGCTCATAATTAAAACCTCCAAAGTAGTGTCTCTTCTATTATACACTACTTCAGAGGTTTACACAAATTTTAGGATAGACTCTTTTTGGTTTTACAGATTTATCGCACCTAAATCCAAGGAGTCCAACATTAGTATTCCATTTATCTTCTTTTTCAATCTTATTTGCTTTTTTACAGTTTATTGGGTACCAATCATATTTTTTGTAATAACTGATAGAATTCCTTTCGTTTTCGCAAAATTAATCGTTTTGATTATCGAAGCTTTTTCTATAAATATTTGTTTTTCGTTGCTTAATGGTTTACTTGTAAAGAAAACCCAAACCGACATTGAGACTAATGTAAAAAACAGAATATATCTATTAACCGTAATATATGCATTTACTATTCTTTTGGCTTTTCTAATAAAAACATACATTAATTACGATAATTTTGCATTTGATGATGTTGATGATTTTTTAGAGTATTTGATTGCTCCTTTAACTATTATTATTGGAAATTTATTCCCACTGAAAAGCTCGTATTCAAAAGAGGGAATGAAAACGGAAATAGAAAATAATTGGAAAGAAGAGTATTCATTACAAAAAGTAGATAGAGAGCTTATATTCTATTCACTGACTATTTCACACATTACAAATATATTTTGGTGTTCCTTCTTTTTAACGAATAAATTAGAATATGGGGTTGATCATTTATGTATTCCAATAATAATTGCTACTATTATTAGTGCGATAATAATGTACATTCTTTATAGAATAGATAAAAACAAAATGTGAGGTAACAAAATGGAAAAAACATATATAGGGTATGCCCGTGTTTCTACCCTTGAACAGAATGAAGCTCGTCAGCTTGTCGCTTTTGAAGGCTATTCTGAAAAAATAGCAAAAACGTTCATTGACAAAATGAGTGGCAAAGATACTAACCGTCCGCAACTGCAAGCTATGCTTAATTATGTACGTGAGGGAGATATTGTAGTTGTTGCAGAGTTTTCACGACTTGCAAGAAGTACAAGGGATATGCTACTGATTGTTCAGGAGCTTACTGATAAAGGCGTTGGTCTTATAAGTCTAAAAGAGAGTGTCAATACCGATACTCCGCAAGGCAGATTTATGCTCACGATATTCGCAGCTCTGGCAGAACTTGAAAGAGAAACAATCTTGCAAAGGCAGCGTGAAGGTATTGCTATTGCCAAGCAGCAAGGCAAATACAAAGGACGTAAACCACTCCCCTTCAATGAAGAAAAGTTCAGAGCTGAGTGTAAGAAGTGGCGCAGCGGTGAACAGACTGCTGTTGCTACAATGAAAAAACTCGATATAAAAAGGAACCGCTTCTATCAGATAGTAAAGAAACTTGAACTATAAAAATATTCACATAATAAAACAATAAACATATGAAAAAGAGGTACAATAATGAATTCATTAAGGAAGTATTATGAAAAGCACCCAAAATTTAGAAATGGAATGGATGTAATAGGTGCAAAAATTAATTCATTAGGAGTAATATACTGGATATGCGCAGCAATTTTTATCTCTACTGTTGCATTATCATTGTTTTTAAGATTACCTGAAGAACTTAAAATACCTGTTACTGCCATTGTAAGTACTATTTTAACCACTCTTATTATTCCATTCATTCTTAATAATACGAAAATTAAAAATGAACATAAAAACAAACTATATGAACGTAATCTACCATTTTATACGGAATTAACCTCAAAGGTAATAGATGTTTTACAAACAACTGAGCAAACTGAACAAAGGCAAAAAATAGTTGTACTTGCAAATTTTATTGCTGAACAATACTCATATATCTGTATTAATCTTTCGATTCGTCAGATGGATCTATTGTTCAATCTCAAAGATGAATGCTTAATGTTTTTTGATGCTAATAATCACACAAAAGCGTCGATAAACAATATTTATAACAACGCAGAGAGATTTTTATCAGAGATAAGAAAACAAGGTAATATTTCAGGAACCGCTTATCTTAACAAAAAAATGGTTGAAAGGCTCGACATACCAGAACTTGGAAATATGAATCCTCCATCAATATAATATGTAAATATTAAAGTCGCAAGTAATCCTTGCGGCTTTTTGTTTTATAAATCAATTAAAGTTATGCCTTATTAATAATTTTTCTATTGATTCTCCCATTCAATTGTGATATAATCATTGTATAAGTAACAAAATATAATACTATTATCGACTTTTTTTATACAGTATGCTTAATTCTGTGTTGTGATTACTATAAGGATTATTAACGAGGTTCGCAATATGAATGAAAAAGAAATACTCAATATAATCGAAACTCTAAAATGGACATTCGCCAAAACTATGGCATACTGGCCTCATTATTACACTGTAAGACAAAGTGATAACGCTGAGCTGAACGAGATGTACAATTATTTGTATAATTATATTAAAGATAATCATTATATTCAGTTATTCAACGGTGAAGAATACAAATACTGCGATATTGGTGAGTATTCGTATTGGATAATGGATGATGATATTAACTCTTCAATTATCATAAACAGAGCTAAAAAACCAGTTAAGATAGTATAAGTCAGGAGGTACAAGCTATGCTCGGAGCAATATTAGGAGATATGATAGGCGCACCATACGAATTTGACAGAGGTGATAAAACTAAGGATTTTCCTTTGTTCAGCGAAAAATCCGAGTTTACAGACGATTCTGTGATGACAATTGCTGTTGCAGAAGCTCTGCTTGCGACTATTGGCAAGTCAGATGCCGAAATAAAGGCTGCTTTGGTTGATTCCATGCAAATATGGGGCAAAAAGTATCCTCATGCTGGCTATGGCTGCATGTTCAGTCAGTGGCTTGGTACTCCTAATCCTAAACCTTATGGTAGCTTCGGAAACGGCTCTGCTATGAGAGTAGCAGCTGCTGGTTGGCTATTTGATGATATAGAGACAACAAGACATATCGCTGCCCTTACATCTGAAGTTACTCATAATCACCCAGAGGGAATAAAAGGTGCAGAAGCTACGGCAAGTGCTATTTTTCTTTCCAGAAAAGGCAAAAGCAAAACTGAGATCAAGGATTACATAATAAAAGAATTCAATTATGACCTCTCCAGAACCTGTGATGAAATAAGGCCGAAATATCACCATGTGGAGACTTGTCAGGAAACAGTTCCCGAAGCAATTACTGCTTTTCTGGAAGGACAAGACTTTGAAGATGTAATACGCACGGCTGTTTCCCTCGGTGGCGACTGTGATACCCTTGCCTGTATTTCTGGAAGTATTGCAGAAGCATTCTATGAAATACCTAAAGAGATAGCCGACGAGGGCTTACGTCGCATGAGCAGTGATTTGCGAGCTGTTTTGAAACTCTTTTATGAACACATAAGAAGGGAGAGCTGAATATGATCAGTTATATTGAAGCGTTGAAAATAGCTCTACAACTTAAAAGCAGAATAGATAAATGCGTTGAAACACCTAACGCATATCTCTTTAAAAACGCAGATGACGAATATTCAATAGGTGGCGAAGGAATATGCTGTATCCTTAAAGAAAACGGAAAAGCAATAGGAACAACTGCATATTACGATAAATATGCAAATTACTCTGACGATGAAGTAAAGGAATTTGATGTTATTATAAAGTGAAAATCAACAAGGATTTTACGTTAAGACACAATTCATTATTTTGAAAGGATTGGCTTATGGGAATTTTATACAACAATAAAGATGAAGCAATATTATATTTTGATGATGAAAATCATGGATATGTGTACGCTGATGCAGAGCATAAAATGCGTGTAGCGTATTTTGATGATAGCTATGTATACAAAGATTATAATGATGCTGCTTGGGATGAGAACCGTCTTGCTAAAATTTCACTGGTCAGTTACAAAGTCGAAGCAGATGGTAATGAATGTCATCTTTCTGATAGCAGTATTTATAAAATAGATCATCCATTTGACGAACGTCTGGGTTCATATAAAGGTGATTTTTACGGTGCTGCGGCAGCAGCTGCCATTGCATTTTTGATTGCTGATATGACGGGTAGTTTTGGTATTGATGAAAATGATAAAGCATCTTCCGAAAACGTTTGTACCGAAACGTCGAGTGATTCTCATGGTTGTTTGTGGTTCATCTTTATAGCAATATTTGCAATATTTAAATACCCTTTATTACTTCTATACAAATTGCTCGTTCTGCTATTTAAGGCATTTTTATGGTACTTAGAAAAAGCTGCTCTAATTGTTCCACTTCCAACTATAATATTATTTCTTGCTAGTATTGATAGGTTGTTTTATTCTGATGACCGCGTAATTGATGGAATTGGGTTGCTTATAAGTGGAGTGCTTTCGCTACTCCTTTATAGAGGAATGTATTTTATACTAAAAAAGAATAATGACAAAAAAATAACTCGTATAGTTTATTCGTTTTTTAGTTGTATAGGTCCTATAATTATGTTTTTTCTTTATGTAATGTTTCCATCCTTAAATATGGATTTAATGACTACTATGGTACCAGCAGTATATACCTGGGGAGTTTTCTATATTCATAAATTACTTATTCCTTTTATAACAAAAAAGTTTAAAAATAATAAAATGCAATAAAAATTTATGTTCGAAGTTAGAATATAATCCTATGTGGTAAAAAATATTTATGGGGAGATTATTATGACTATATCCGAAGCTCAGATAATCGTTGATAGTTTCCGTAAAAACAATGGACACTATACAGAAGATGAATTCTTTCTCTATACAGAAGCTGCTGGACTTATTATCCGTGAAACCAACGATCCAGAATGTATGCTTGAACTTGGCGGATATTATTATGAGCAGAAGAATTACGACCTTGCGCTGAAATACTACGAAATGTCAGCTGCACTTGGATACGGAGCCGCAATAGTTGGACTCGGATATATCTGGTACTATGGAAGAACTGGCACGGTTGACTATGAAAAAGCATTTCATTATTTTTCAATGGCTGGCGAAGATTCCATTGCACAGTATAAGCTTGCTGATATGTATCATAACGGATATTACGTTGAAAAAGACGATAAGAGATATAAAGAGATAGTAGAAAAGCTCTATAGAGTATATACAGGCACAAATTATGTTGAAGATCCCCTTCCAGAACTCTGCACTCGTCTCGCAGGTATTCGTGAAAAGGAAGGTGATACACAGGAAGCTATACGACTACTACGTGAAGGCAAGAGTATGCTAAGTTCTCGAATAGGCTATAATCCATTCTTTGGCAATTATAGTATTATGAAAGGTCTTATACATGACCTGTACCGCTTAACTCCCCTTGATAAGAATAACTTTGACCTGTTTGACCTATATGAGCTTATGAAAGAACCTGTCAAAGTGAGATTTTCATATAATGGTATTCCGCATATCATTGAATCGTCAAGAGAACCAGATGGCTCTGTTGCCGTATGCTATGAAGGCAAATGGTATCGAAATATTGGAGAAATGCTTATGAATGCCGAAATTGAAGGACATTTACTTACTCTTTCGGCATGGAAATGTAAGAATTTTGAGGTGATATAAATGTCAGATAAAGAACTTGAAAATAAAATGCGTGAATTCATTGAAAGCATTCCGGCTGATATGTCTGATGAAGTATATGTAAAAAAGATAATAGATATACCTGACGTAAAATTAAGGTCAGCAGTTGTTAAATATGAATGTGATTTGATAATAGATAACATAGCTTTTAATATGTTTGGATGGAAATATTTTGATGATTTTCGCATTTCAGATATTGGTTTCGTACAGAGTGTTTTTATGCCATTAATACCATATATACCAGATAATAATAAAAATTATTACAACGCTATAGCAGCATTTTTTGATGGCAATACAGAAAAATGTTTTAATCTTTTAAAAAATGAGATCGATGGATACATTCAAAATAAAGAACCTCTTGATGAGGAATGGTTTGCGTATGATTATCTTATTTTCAAAGGAGCAATTCCAAAGTTATATGATTATATTCTGGAAAAAATTAGTACGTCAAAATATGAAAAGGGGCTTCCAGAACTGATAAAGGCTACGAAAACTTATTATTGTAATTACGATACTGCATTACTTGAAGAAGCAGTTTCTCAAGCGTTGCTTGTTACTCCAGATAGTGTTCTTGCCAAAGAATTAAGGGCTGAACTATGGTATGCTGATAATCGTTGGGAGAATGCATTAGCTATTCTTGAAGGAATTGAAGAAGGATTCATATTTGCAAAGCATGAAAAATTATTCATGATGGCATGGTGCAAGAGTAAAATCAGAGATAGAAAGGGTGCTATAGAATGTTATAAAAAATGCCTTGAAATTGCTCCAATGAAACCGTGGGCACGAAATAATCTTGCATACGAATACTATGTTACAAAACAATATAAAAAAGCAGAGGAAGAGTATCATAGATGTATCGAAGATGAGCTTAATTTGAAATATGCTTGCAGTGGATATGTAAGAACTCTTGCTGCACTTGGTGAATTTGATAAAGCGGATCGGTTCATCAAAAACTCACCTGAAAAGATTTACAAACACGCTCTTGATGAACTAAACGATGCAAAAAAAGGTAAGAAAAAATATCAAAAAGAGCAATCGGATGATAAAGCCAATGATGAGTTAACAGAGAGTAGCAGCATTGAGCATAAGCCAACATATCAGTTTTCTAAGGAAAGAATTCTTGAAGATGAACTGGCAGAACGACTTTCTGTAAGTTCTTCCATTTTTGGAATTCCATTAAAAATATATAAACGCAAAGGAATATATGGTCGTCAATGGTCATTCCCTGGGATAGGAAGAATTGATTTATTGGCCGAAGATAATGCTGGAAACTTGTATATTATTGAGCTAAAAAAAGACAGTGGATATGATGATGCATATGCTCAAACTGTTAAATACGTTGAATGGTTTGAGAAATCCAAATATGCTAAGGGAAAAAAGGTCTATGGAATAATTTGTGTCAATGATCCGCCGAAGAAGCTCATTAAAGCAATTCAGAATGATAACAGAATTAGATTATTTGAATATAAAGTATCATATACAGAAATAAAATAGAAGATACTCTTTCAATATTGAGGTGATATAATGGAGATTGTATACGTTAAAGACGGAAGATATGATGAATATGAGAACTTGCTCATGGAGCGTGACCGTTATCGCAAGGAAGCTCAGGCTATATTCAGACAGTATATTCATGAGTTTGGTGAACAGATTACAGCCGTTTTCAAGCAAAAAATCTCCTGTATTGAAAAGAAAAAGATGCTTTCCTATTGCATGATGTACTTCAATCGAGGTGAAAGCGTTGATATGACTGAGGTTCAGAAATTAATAAAACATGATATGGCTGAATATCAGTCTCAGCTTAATGATATGATAGCCAACAATGAGGCTTGTAAGGATATGAAAACCATTCCTGAAAGTGAAGTATTAAAGATACGTCAGATATATCGCAGAATAGCCAAGAAGCTTCATCCTGACTTAAATCCGCTTACAGAGCAACATGAAGAATTAATGGATCTATGGCTGCGTAATCTTACTGCATATCAGTGTAATGATCTGAAAGAAATTGAAGAAGTCGAATTCCTCGTAGATCAAGCACTTGCAGCATTGGGTGAAGGTAAGACAACGGTGACTATTCCCGATATTGATGATAAAATCGAAAACTTATATAAGGAAATTGAAAAAATCAAGAGCACTGATCCCTATCTTTATAGGGATATACTCAGTGATGATAGCTTGATAAAGGAAAAGAAACAGGCTTTGGAAAATGAGCTAAATGAATACATAGAGTATGCTGAACAACTGGATCAGCAGCTGAAACAATTCATTGTTGAAGGGGGAACATTTACATGGACGAGCTGATGATAAAAAAGCCTGAAGTTGTAGCCTTAACTCAAAACGGTGGGCTCGATCATGTTATAAAGCCTTTAACAAAGGAGATACACTTGTTTGATACTTATGTTGCAGGAGTAAGCTATCTTAAGGATAAATCTGTATTACAGGAGATTAAGATAAAGGACAGACTTACGTTGCAGCGTGAAGACAATAAATTTGATGATAAAGCTATTCTTATTCTGACAAGTGACGGAAAGAAGCTCGGCTATGTTCCTGAGAAGGATAATGCTATATTTTCTCGATTAATGGATGCTGGCAAACTCCTTGTTGCCTATATTTCGAGTATTCATAAGAAGAGTATCGACTATCAGCAGATAAGCATCGGTATATACCTTGTGGATTTTTAAAAAAATATATTTGGAGGAATAATTATGATATCTAAAAGAATAATTGCAACGATACTTTCAGTTTCTACAATTGCAACATATGTTACAACATATACAACAAATGCTGTAACAGTTGATTCAGAATCAGTTAAACAGAATATTATAAATGTCTCGGATAATGAGGAAAACGTTGTTTATCGTAAATCTGTTAAAGGAAAAAACAAGGATAAAATTTGGGAATTTATATATGCATTGACAGCTTATGATAATGGCCATATACATATCGATATACAATGCGAAACTGGAAATTATGTAACCTGTGGTGTAATAGGTAATTTTCAGTTTAACGATTCAATGATTGCTGCTGTAGGTCAAGAAGGGTATGCTGGTACATCTTCATTTGATAATTACAAGCTGACAGCTTCAAAGTACACTACTTCTTTTTCAGATGATGATTCTTCATATGTAGTATATACTTCTTTATTTAATGCAGTAGGTACATCTTACGCTGCAACAATGCTAATGTCTTTTGATTTATACGTTAAAGAACCATATTTAAAAACTAATCAACCAATGGTATTATTTGGAGAAAAAATAGAAATACCATTTGGTGAACCGCTTAATAAAGATGCTAAAATCAAAGAGCTTGAAGAAAAAGTTTCATCATTAGAACTTAGTTTAGCTACTTTACAAAACAATACTTTAAGACTGGATGCCAATGGTGATGGTGCTGTTAATGCTGTTGACGCTTCGATAGTATTAAGTATCTATGCTTATAACAGTACAAATAATACTCCTATAAAAACGTTAAGTGACTATTTTCAAAATATAAAATAAAGAATCTTTTCAATGATTAATGGTTATTATGTAAAGTGGAGGATAATGATATGCCTAATGAAGATAAAAAGAAAAAAATTACACAAGAAGATATAATGAATCTGCTTGAAGGTTGCTATGATAAATGTATAAATGGAATTCCTAAAGTCAGCCCTAATGTTGAAGATTTGGCAAATGATTATCTGAAAAAGCATAAAACAAAAGAAGAAGCCTGCAAAGCGATGATAAAAAATCAAATAGCTAAATGTACTACTTCTGGGTTCCTAACAGGATTTGGTGGCTTAATAACTTTGCCTGTTGCGATTCCAGCAAATGTCGGTAGTGTAATTTATGTTCAAATGAGAATGATAGCCTGTATTGCGTATATGAATGGGTATGACTTGACCTGTGATCAAACGCAAACCTTCGTTTATGCTTGCCTAGCAGGTGTAAGCGTTAATCAACTTGTAAAAGCTGTAGGAGTTAAATTTGGAGTTAAATTTGCAAACAGTATGATAAAAAAGATTCCGGGAAAAATTCTTACTAAGATTAATCAAAAAGTAGGTTTTAGATTTTTAACGAAATTTGGAACAAAAGGACTTGTTAATCTTGGTAAGCTTGTACCGGGAGTAGGAGCTGTTATTGGTGGAGGTCTTGATTATTCAGAAACCAAAATTATTTCCAAGAGAGCATATAAATGGTTTATGGAAGGCGATTTTTCTTCAAATGACAAAGACGAAGATATCATAGACGTTGATGTAAAAGACTTAGATTAAGTCATTATATGTTTAATGGATAACTATATGCTGTTTTCGTAATATAGAGGTGAATAAAAGATGAAAAGGTACATTTTGGCTTTAACTGCTGTATGTTGCGCAGTTTTATCGAGCTGTTCAGCAGATAAGTTCAATGAAAAAAAAGAAAAAGTATTACATGACTATCTTCTTTCTGATAACAAGCAATATGAAGAATATCTATCCATGAAGGATATGTATGATGATGACATAGACGAGAGCGGTTATTATATTGACAACGAAATAAATCAGTCTGACCTTGAAAGTCGTCAAGGAGAACTCCATGTTTCTTTTGCTTCAAATAGCTTGCTTAACGTCAAGTATTATTCAGATACGGAGCATAACTCGGTTATAAATGAAGATAACTGTTATATGAACCCTGGAGATACTATCTATGCACAAATCGACACAACAAGTCTTGTTCAATCAAATACATATGAATTTCGAGGTTTCAGAATGGCAGTATTTGATGGCGAGCAAGCTATCTATAATTATACATATTTTGAAGGTGACACAGTAACTATACCGAAAGATATTCAGTATAAGGAGATAAGTATTATCCCCGATGGTTCATACAAAACCAGAAATTTAACTTTTAATGCAGAGTACAAAGATGCAGATGGAAATACCCTTTCGATTTCTCCAGTATGGATCATAAATGTTGGTAATCAGTCATATTCAACTAAATCTGATAATTATTCTGTAGAAGCTAACGCTACATTTCGTGTTAAAGCACAGTATGATCCAGATGAGTATTATCTTATTGAGGATGAGGCAGAACCTAAATGTGAAACATATTCTGACGAAACAGGTATAGTTACGTTCACACAGTATAATGCTCAAAGTGCAATTGATAAGTATAAACTTGTGTTCGGAAAAAAATTCAGAATAAAAATCGATAGTATTTCTTCAACAAAACCTGTAACCATCTGGATTGATGGAAAAAAATATGAACCTGATTATCCTTTTAAACCATTTGAGGCGTCAGCCAAGTTAGGTGCTGAGGTTAGAATAGAATCCGAAGGTCAAATTACAGATATAGGAACTACTAAAAATCTATTCAGATTAACAAATAACGGATATGTGTATTCCGTATATAACGAATCTGACATTTTTGTGTTTGATCCGGCAGCATACACTTATTCCAACGGTAAAGTATCTTTTTACGATAGCAGTCATAAACAGATAAGCAAAAAAACAAATCTCAACATTGGAGATGTAATTTACTATATTGGACAAGCAGATGATGGCTATATGTTTAATATGGGAGTTGATGAAAGGAAACTCACTATTGACTCAAATATTGAATATATGCTTCAAAATGAACTAAAATTCATGCCCAAGCAGACAATAGATCTTCCTCAGCCTGATAAGGGCGGAACTATTACTTACTTTATTAATGGAAAAGAAGTCAATAAAAACAACTCTTACTTCGCCGCTGGTACAGATAAACTGACTGCAAGCTTTACTCCTGCCGAAAGATATAAAGTTAATAATCTTTCAGATCAAGCAGAATGTATTGTTAGCAGTACAGATCATCGCATAAGATTCAAAGATAATGATGGCAACGAAGTGACAATTGATAAAGTTTTTGAGCTTAGCTCTGCTCAAAAAGCAAGCCTTTCAGTAGAACTTGACGAATCAGTCGGAACTGAGATTAAATTCAATATTTACAATGGTGATGTGTTAACAAATCCTGATAAAAAATCCTATAAATCTAAAGAAGCTTTTAATAGTTGGTCTAATCCACTTGGACTTGATGACAACGAGCTTTTAGATGAATATAAAATCGAGACAGTTTCTGGTATAAAAATCAATGTTTCCGATTGGAGTCCTTTAAAAAATGAAGCAATAAAAATTGCTGTAACCAAAACAACAGCTTCAAAGAAGGAAATAAAAGAAGTATACTACATACTAAGTGGTAGTGGCTCTCAGTCGATAAATACCGATTCTGGTGACAGTACATACTATAAGGATATAGATATTGAAATAAGTAAAGTTAAGGGATCATTCTTCAATTCGCAAGACTATACATACGATAATGGAAAAGTTGTTATATCGTACAACGATGTTACAAATAAGGAAACTATCAAAGATGGCGAATATGTAGATAATTCAAGAGAAGTCAAAATCACTGTAACAGCAAATGATAATTATAAGCTCTATAAAAAGAATTGGAAAAAACTGAATCCATTTAGGTCAATCTATGACATCGAAACTTCTAAATATAGCTCAACTTGTAGTTATAAAGATATAGACGAAGAATTATCAGATATTAAATCTGATACTCGCATAAAATAAGTGAGGTGAGAAAATGCCTACTGCAAAAGTAAAAAAGAGGACAACAAAATCCTCGAAAAAAAGCATTGGTCAAACAATAAAAAAAGCTTCATCTGCCGTAAAACTGTTAATTTTTTCTATGGTTACTATTTTGGTAGTAGTCTTTTCTGTATCAGTTTTTTTCAAAGCTAATAATTACGGAACAGGAGTTGGCACTACAGCCGGAAAAGCCGCTGGAAAGTTAATGGGTTCATATGAAGGGATTACAGAAGGTATTGCGGAAGGTGCAAAAGAAGGTACAGCTGAAGGACTATCTGCTAAAGATACAGAGGTCGATATTGCTAATAAAATTCAGACAATGGGAAAACTAGAGGTGCTTTCAGCATCTGTAGTAATGCGTGATCTGTTAGAAATTGCGGATAAGTATAAATCACTTTTAGCATTCTATGGTGATATAACTTTTACCGTTGACTTATATGATGCAGAAATAATTCCAAATGGCAATATCTATGAAGTAACACTTCCTATGCCAGAAGCTACCTTAAGAATTGATGATAAAAAAAGTCAGCAACTTGCTTCATATATGAAACACAGTTGGTCTGGTAGCAATGAGGACGGTTACACAGCAACAATGAACAGCATTAAGGAACTAACTATTGATGCAGAAAAGACTGTAAATAACTACGAAAATTTGAAACAGTCTGCAATGGAATCAGCTGAAAAACAAGTGACATTCCTTATTCAATCTTCAACAAATGAGGAGGTTGTGATTCATGTCCGTTTCAAATAAAACAACAAGAAAAACTAAACGCAAAAGCAATCTTAAAGGTTTAAAGGCAGTATATATTATATTACTCTTTACACTCATAGTAGTTAGTATAGTTTTGCTTTTAACCTCTTGCGCTAATGCAAAATCAGCATCGAGAGCAGCGTTTTCTAATGTTTTTAATGATACAAAGAAAAAAACGTATGATCAATTCAAGCAAAAATCGTTTGATTATTTTGAGGAACAGAATCATGTTAGCAACCGAGCTAAGATCACTATTGGCAATATAAAAGAAGAAAATTCTCTGGAAGTTTTAAGCGTAAGTGATAGTTGGGTTAAAATTTCTGATCCTGAAGAGGACGAGGATAGAACAACAAGATGGGTTGAATTTAATGCAACCGGTGTCTATACGGTTGACATGAGTATCAGCGAATTTATAATTGATGATTATAACAACTTTATCCTTGTAAAGTTAAAGACTCCTCAATTAAATCATATAGCTCTTGATAATAACACTAAAGCATACCTATATAAATATGAAAAAGGATTTTTTGAATTAAATGGCGATTATGATTCAGGCGTACAAATGATGTTAAATGATCGTGCAGAAGCATTAGATAATCTTACCGAACAGCTTGAAAATAATGATGAAAATCTTGCAAGAGCCAAAATGTCAACTGAAAATCTGATCAGAACTTTTATAAAGAATATCAATCCAGAACTGAATTTGAAGGATAGTGATATTCAAATTGAATTTATCTGACATATATTATGAAATCTTATACAAAGGCGTATTGTAATGGCTAAGAATATAGAACCCCAAGTTTTTGAATACTCATTTGTTCAAGTACTATTGAAGTTTTATGATAACGCTAAGCTATTGGCATCAATTATTAGCTGAAGAGATAACCGAAAATGAATAAAGGGGGAATCACTATGACTAAAAAAATAATTGATTTTTTTACAATTCTAATACTAGTTTTAGTGGTAATTTGTGCTATAATTTGGTTGTTTGTTAAATAATTGCAAATTAAGCAAAAAAAAGAATGAGATTAGTGAAATAGAATAATTGATATATTCAGAGAAACGTAATGTTATTTGTTTTATTCAATATGAGCGTTCACGTTGACTATTTTAGCAATTAATGATATAATATATGTAGCGTTATTCCTAATATATTGTGATAACAAATGTATAAATCGTTGTTTGAACTGATTGAAACGAGAAACTAAACGTTTATATAACGACTTTTTACAATAATTGAACCATGAAAGGATGTGGTTTTGGCGTGGAAAAGAAAAAACGCCAGATTGTATCTATTAATTCTAAATATAATGGCTCACTGACTAGAGAACAATTCTTATTCCATGAGATGCGTATTACAGCCAAACTTTTAAATGATGGACTTACCGATGAAGAAGCAATAAACAAAATTATTGCAGATAATCTCTTTCAGTACCCTACTGAACGTCAAATAAAAAATCTTGCACGGGTTTGTATAAACAGACTCAACTCATTAGGTGATAAAACACTCGTTTCTGCTATTGCAACACAGTCAAGTGAAGTCGCAAAGCAGATATGTCTTTATTCTATGATGAAGTATAACCGTCTTGTATGGGACTTTATGATCACTGTTGTAGGCGATAAATTCAAACAGCAGAATCTTTCGTTCAGCAAGATAGATGTAAATGCGTTTTTTATGAGGTTACAGGAGCAAGACGATAATGTTTCTACATGGGCTGAAAGCACTGTGAAAAAGATAAAGCAAGTTCTTGTAAGGATTTTGGTAGAAAACAATTACCTCGACAATACAAAATCAGATCACCTTAATCCTGTTTTGATCTACTCTATCCTTGAAAACTCAATTAGAAACAACAATGACACCGCAGCACTGTCTGCATTTAATTGTTTATGAGGTAAGTATATATGAGTAATATAAATGAAAGACTTGATAAACTCAGAAAACTTGTTCAGGACGAAAATTTCCTCGAAGGCAAGGGACTCAGCAATGAAGTGAATATACGTATCTTCTGCTATGATCCTGCTGAAGAAATGAAAATAAAGCACTTTGTCAAGCAAATAACTACCGATCAGTCTATAAAAAGTCATATCGTAGAATATGATCTGTACAAGATATTTATGGAGATATGTGCTGACCTTGATATACTTGACAGTATACCTGACATGGAAGAAAGCGACGGCAGTGAATACACCCTTGAATCAATTCATTCTGCCATTGGAGAACAAGAATTCATAAGCAAAATGAAGGAATACGGTGAATTGAAAACTGGAGATGTAATGCTTATTACTGGCGTAGGCGACGCTTTCCCTTTCATGCGAGTTCATAAAATGCTTGAAGCCGTACAGCCGTACTTCTCAGCTACTCCGATACTTGTCATGTATCCGGGTACATTTGACGGCAATTACGTCAGATTATTTGATAAACTCACACCAAATCCGTACTACAGAGCTTTTAATGTAGTTTAACCACACAATAGTTAATAAGGGGATTTTTATTATGCTTATTAAAAATATGTTTGACGATGACATTAACCGTAAGGTCAATGGTGTCATAAAAGTAGATCAGGATGAAGAGAGCGTTCTTTATCAGGAAGTTAAAGAGTATGTAATCACTAACGAGCTGAAAAAGCATTTTATGTCGTTTTTCACTTATTACGGAGAGACTTTTTCAAATCCGACTTCTGACATTGGTGTTTGGATCTCCGGTTTCTTCGGAAGTGGTAAATCTCATTTTCTGAAAATGCTTTCTTATATTCTTGAAAACAAGGAAGTTCAGGGAAAGAAAACGGTTGAATACTTCCGTGATAAATTTGCAGATGATCCAGCAACATTCATGCTTATAGATAATGCTACTAAAGGAAAGACTGAGACTATTCTTTTCAATATTGATATTGAAGGCTCTATAAACAAAGATAAAACTGCTGTTCTTAAAGTCTTTGCCAAGATGTTTTATAATCACCTCGGTTTCTATGGTGAAAACCTTAAAGTAGCAATGCTTGAAAAGTATATTGAACATGAAGGCAAAACAGAAGCGTTTCGTAAAGCTTTTGAAGAAAAGAAAGGCAAGCCGTGGCTTGAACAGAGAAAGGCATTTGCTTTTAATGGTAAGGCAATTGTCCCTGCCCTTATGGAAGCTCTTGACCTCAGCGAAGAAGATGCTCAGAATTGGTTCAATGACAAGAGTGCTGTTGAATTCAGTATAGCACAGCTCGTAGCAGATATTAAAGAATATGTAGACAGTAAGCCTGATGATTTCAGACTGCTCTTTATGGTCGATGAAGCCGGACAGTACGTTGGTACTGATACAGACATGCTCCTAAATCTGCAATCTCTGACCGAAAAGATTGGCAGTGAATGCGAAAGTAAAGTATGGGTAATGTGTACCGGACAGGAAGCTATTGATGAGATCATTAAGGTTCGTGCAGATGAATTCTCACGTATTCAGGCAAGATTTAAGTCAAGACTTTCCCTCACATCTTCATCAGTTGATGAAGTAATTCAGAAGCGAATCCTTCGCAAAAAAGCTCCTGTTGAAAAGGAGCTTGAAAAGCTTTATGAAGAAAATGATTCAGTACTCGGTAATCTTTTCAGCTTCAAACACGGAGATGCTTTACTTGATATAAAGGGATACAGCGGAGCACACGAATTTGCTGTAAACTACCCGTTTGTTCCTTATCAGTTTATAATCATGCAGAAGGTCTTCAACGAAATCCGTAAGCACGGTAACGCCGGAAAGCATTTTTCAGGCGGTGAGCGTTCCATGCTTTCTGGTTTCCAGGAGGCTGCACAGAAGGTTCAGGACAGAGACGAATATACTCTTGTTCCGTTCTTCCACTTCTATGATACCGTTCACACTTTCCTTGATGGTTCGATCAGACGTGTTATTGAACGCTGCCAGAAGGCCGCTGATACTCAGGCAGGTATCGAACAGTACGATGTAGATGTTTTAAAGCTCCTCTACCTCATTCGCTATATTGATGATATTAAAGCAACCATTGATAATATCGTTATTCTTATGGCTGATGACATAAGAGCAGACAAGGTAGTTCTTCGTGAAGCTGTATGCAAATCTCTTGAAAGATTAATGGACCAGAACTACATTGGTAGAACTGGCGATGAGTATAACTTCCTTACCGATGAAGAACAGGACATTCAGAAGGAAATAAACGCTACTCCTGTTGATACATCAAACATTATAGAGCGTATTGGTCAGATCATATTTGGTGATCTTTATACAGCCAAAAAATATCGCTACGGGAAATACGACTTTGCTTTTGATCAGAAAGTGGATAATGCAACGTTCGGTGCTGCTACAGGCGGAATGATACTGAAATTTCTTACTGTTGCCACTGATACAACCGAAAAGAATGAGCTGACACTTATGGCACAGTCGCACGGCGAAGCTATAATCGCTCTTGATGAAACCCCTTACTTTGACTCGCTGAAAAAGGCAATGCAAATCAGAAAGTACGTTATGCAGCATAACGTACCGCAGATGCCTAAATCTACGCAGGACATTATTCGTGCTCAGCAGGATCAGGCGAATAATTATGAGACTTCTGCCATTGATGCATTACGCAAGGCAATTGAAAATGCTCAGTTCTATGTCGACGGCGAACACATTTCACTTAAGAACGGTGATGCCAAGTCAAAAATTGACCAGTCACTTGAATACCTTGTTGCTCATGTTTACAGCGAACTCGATCTTATTACGAAAAATGCTGAGACCGATGATGACATAATCGAAATTCTCTCAAAAAAAGCACAGCTTGCATTTGAAGGTCATGTTCCGAATCAGAATGCGGCAGCAAAAATAGAAGAATACCTCGAAATGCAGGACACTAAGTCGCTTCCTACTTCAATGGCTGATATTCAGACAAGATACCAGGCTATACCGTATGGCTGGCGTGAAATTGATATAGCTGCTGTTGTTGCATTACTGATCGTTGATCAGAAGGTTACAGTAAAGTACGCAGGAAATACTATTCAGCCTTCTGATCCAAAGCTTCCTGATATGCTCAGAAAGAAGTCTGAAACAGGAAGAACGCTCGTTTCAAAGCGTAAGAGTATAAACGCTTCAAATATGAAGGAAGCAAGAGAATTCCTCCGTGATTTTCTTGATATTATGGACGTTCCGGCTGATGAAGATGGTCTTGTATCGTTTATCATTGATAAATTCACTGCAATGAAAACTCACTATGAAGAACTATTGGGACGTTATGACGGAAAGAATTATCCTGATAAGCAGGTCGTAAAACACGCAATTGACCTTTCAAATGAGATTCTTTCTCAGAAGAAAGACAATGTTTCTCTTGTTTCAGCACTTATCAAAAAAGAAGATGACCTGTATGACAGCAAGGATAATATGCATAAGGTCGAGGAATTCTTCAGAAGTCAGGTACAGATATATGATTCAGCTGTAAAAATGCTTGCTGATCTTCATAACGAGCTTGATTATCTTTCCCATGAAGAAGAAGCTAATAATGCTTTGAACAGAATTCGTCTGCTTGTTGTAGTTAATACAAAGTTCGATTACAAATGTATTCCTGAGCTTAATACACTCATGAAGCAAGTTAGAGAAGGTCATAATCGCCTTCTTGAAAAGAAGAAAGCTGAAATCCTTGAAAACGTTCGTCAGTGTATGGAAAAGATACATTCTGCTGGTTCGGGTGATTTCAGATGCGAAGATATACTCAAAAAATCTGATCTGTTCTACACTCAGCAGAAAGAGCGTATAGGCGAACTTGAAAGCCTTGCACTTCTTGATGGACTTCTCCCTCCTATGGTTCAGCACATGGATCAGGCGCTTTATAACATTGAACTTATGAAGAAGCCACCTGTGGAGAATAAACCTAAGACTGAAACAGGAACTAAGCAGAAGAAAATTATAAAAGCATATAATCGCCAGATAGTCTTTCCTACAAAGAGAATCGAAACTGAGGAGGAACTCGACAATTATGTTGAACAGATCCGTACCCAGCTAAAAATGTATATGCAGGGCTGCGATGGTATTGAAATAAAATAAGGGGTGAATAAACATGGCTGCGACCATAGAAGTTAATAAACAGAGCGTTAAAACATTGTTATCATCAGGTATTGAAAATCCATTTGTTATTCCTGAATACCAAAGGCCCTATGCTTGGAGTTATGATCAAGTTAACACGTTATTTGATGATATATGGGACTTTACCCAAAATGATGGTGGCTCCAAACGTAATGCGACCTATTTTTTAGGATGCGTAGTATCTTACGAGAACAAAGGCAATCAGGAAATAATTGATGGCCAGCAGCGTATAACCTCTCTTTTTCTTCTTTTGAGAGCTATATATACAAAACTTGAACAAGGCACACAAAGTAAAGAATCCGATAACTTTCTAAAACAAATCAGAGAATGTATATGGAGAGCAAATAAGCTTACAGCTGAAGTTGATTTTGATGATATACTTTTAACATCCAGAGTCATAAACAATGAAGGAAATGAAATTCTTAGAGAGATACTGAAAACAGGTATAGCTAATAATAAAGCTGATGATAATTATTCTAAGAATTATATTCGTTTTCAAGAGTTGCTTGATGAAGCATCTAAAAATGATCCTTTGATGATCTATGATTTTATATATGCTTTGTTGCATCAGGCGATTTTGTTACCTATTACTGCAGATACACAAAGTACTGCATTAAGAATATTCTCGACTTTAAATGACCGTGGAATGCCATTATCAGATGCCGATATATTCAAAGCTGAAATATACAATAAAAAAAGCAGTGATGATAAAAAGGATTTCATTGAAGACTGGAAAGACTTAGATGAAAAAGCAAGATATGCCGGCGAAAGCATTCAACAGTTGTTTTACTACTATATGTTTTATCTTAGAGCTAAAGAAAAAGATAGTAACTCTACAACTCCCGGTGTAAGGAAATACTTCCTTGAAGGTAAAAGTATCAAGCTTTTTGAAGATAGTCTAATGAATAATCTCAGAACTATCCTTAATGTATGGCTTGTTATTACAAAAAGAGAGACTATAGAGGACGAAGAGTGGAGCACAGATGCTTCTATTTTGAGAGTTCTTGATATTCTGAGCTCTTATCCAAATGAATTCTGGAAATACCCTGTTATAATATACTATCTTCAGCATCGTGAATCAGAAAACTTTAAGGATACGTTTATTATTTTCTTAAGGAACTTATTGGCAGAGCTTCTTTCTCGATATCTTCTTTTCCCAACTATCAATGCAGTAAAGGGTGATATATTAAAACTTAATGTATCCATTATAGATAGCGAGCATCCTATGTTCAATTTTAAGGATATTGATCTCACCCAACTTTCAAATGCAATTAAAGCTCCAAATAGAAATGCGGTACGTATGCTTTTGAAAATTATCGCATATAGGAACAGTGAACAAACAGACTTATTACCTCAGAGCTGGGAAATTGAGCACATCTTCCCTCAGAAATGGCAGACAAACTATTTCCCAGATGTCAAGGAGGATGTGATAAAAGAAAAAATAGAGCATATAGGCAATAAGCTGCCTTTTGAGAAACGTCTCAATATAACTGCAGGTAATGGATATTTTGGTAAGAAGAAAGTTGAATATGCAAAGTCAGCTGTCGCTTGTACAAAAGAAATGGCTTCATCGGCTATTAATGAGTGGAGTCTTGACGATATAACAGAACGAGATATACAAATCGCAAATGATATAAAATCAATTATAGAAAAGTGGAAGAACGATTATCAGGTGCCGATACAAGCAACTATATCCGAGCCTACTGATGAACAGAAAGCGATGATTGAACAATTCAAGAAGAACGGATGGGTATAATTCCATTAGGGGGACTAATATATGGATAAGAATGCTTTAAAAAAATATGCTATATGGGCAAGACGTGAGCTTATTTCCCGTGTAAGTCAGAAAGCATTGCAGTATGGAATTTCGGAAAAAAACTGCGGTGAAGCTAATGTCGATAGTGTAAATGGCAGAGTGTTGACTCCTAATGAGAAATCGCAGCGTAACTCGCTCATTGAAAAAATAAACAACGTTGGCTATCAGGAAGCAATGGAAGAAGCCGCTTATACTTGGTTCAACCGTTTTACCGCTCTCAGATACATGGAGGTAAACGGATATCTTCCTAGTCATGTCAGAGTGTTTACTGACGAGTCCAACAATTTCAAGCCTCAGATAATAGATGAAGCTATTCACCTTGATATTGATGGACTTGACATGGATAAAGTCTATGCTTACAAGGAAGCCAACGATACAGAGGAGCTTTATAAGTATCTGCTCATAACTCAGTGCAATGCGTTTGGTGAGATCCTTCCGGGAATGTTCAGCGGTATTACTGACTTTACAATACTCCTGTTCCCTGATAATGTCCTTCGTGAAGGCAGCGTACTGGAGCAGATGATCACTCTCATACCTGAAGAAGATTGGAAAGACCAAGTTCAGATCATCGGCTGGCTGTATCAGTATTATAACAGCGAGAAAAAGGACGCTGTTTTCGCTGCTATGAGCAACAAGGTCAAGGTGAGCAAGGAGAACATCGCCGCAGCGACACAGCTCTTTACACCTGACTGGATCGTGCGTTATATGGTCGAAAACTCCCTCGGCAGACTGTGGGTGGACGGTCACGCTGACACCTCTGCCCGTTCTGAATGGAAATACTACCTCGATGAAGCGGAGCAGACACCCGAAGTGCAGGCACAGCTTGCAGAGATCCGTGCAGGACGCAAAGACCTCACGCCCGAGCAGATTCGATTTATAGATCCTTGTATGGGTAGCGGTCACATTCTCGTTTATGCATTCGATGTGCTGATGCAGATCTATCTTTCCTGCGGATACACTGAGCGTGATGCAGCGCAGAATATCATCCGCAATAATCTGTGGGGACTTGACCTCGACAAACGTGCGTATCAGCTTGCGTATTTTGCCGTGATGATGAAAGCAAGGCAGTATGACCGCCGTTTTCTCGGTAGAGGTATCAAGCCTAACCTTTCTCATTTTCAGGATCTCCCCATTGTCAATTACTCGCTTCTTGACGAACCGATCAAGTCTTTCGTGGAGCAGTTTGAGAATGCCGACACCTACGGTTCTCTTATCACGGTGCAGGCTGATGATGAGATCGACAAGGCACTTGACGAATTTCAGGGTACGCTTGACCTCAGCTTTGGTCACATGGAACACCTGATGCAGCTTTACAAGATACTCTCTCAGCGATATGATGTGGTTTGCACAAACCCACCGTATATGGGCAGCGGTAATATGAATGCTTTACTTTTAGATTATTTGAAAAATAATTATCCTGACAGCAAAAGCGATTTCTTTTCAGCGTTTATTGAAAAAGCATTTTCAATGACTAAACCTAACAGTTTTACATCAATGATTACAATGGAAAGCTGGATGTTTTTATCAAGTTTTGAAGAACTACGCTCAAAAATCAATCATGCAAAGACAATAGTGAATATGGTTCATATGCCGTATCTCGGTAAAGGTGGAACAAGTTTAGGAATAAACTTTGGAACTTCTGCTTTTATTATCTACAATAATAGAGTAGCAGATTACAATGCACAGTACGAATATACAGTATACTATGAAACAGATGAAAACGGAGTTCCTTTTGTTTTCCCAACAATTAATGAGCGGTGGAAAACAGCAAAACAAGAAAACTTTATTAAAATTCCAGGTTCACCAATTGCTTATTGGGTAGGAGAAAGTGGCATATATAATTATGTAATTGGTTCAACACTTCTTGACTTTGCAAAACCAAAAGCTGGACTTGCGACTGGTGATAACGATAGATTTGAAAGAAGTTGGTACGAAGTATCATTTCCAAACATAGGATTTGGCTACACTTCAACAGAAGATACTAAAGACTGCAAATACAAATGGTTTCCTTGTAACAGTGGCGGAGAATATCGTAAATGGTCATTCAACAACGAAATCATTGTAAATTGGTATAACGATGGTTTTGAAATCAAGACTCTTAGAAATGCAAGAGGCAAACTTGCAGCTCGTCCACAAAACACTCTGTTCTATTTCAAAACTGGTCTTACATGGAATAAACTTAGTTCTTCACGATTTGCCGTTAAGTTCAAAGAAGCTGGATTTATTTACGATGATACAAGTAGGTCAATCTTTTTATCAGACGAATCAAAACTCTATTATCTGCTTGCTTTAATGTGCAGTTGTGTGACATTTTGGTATATGAAAGCACTTAATCCTACAATGAGTTTTACTAATGGGGATATAGAAAGAATACCGTTTGTTTACTCTGATGATAAAGAACTACTGAGTAATATAGATTGTATTGTTTTGGAAAATATCAGTATTTCCAAAACCGACTGGGACAGCTTTGAAACAAGCTGGGACTTCAAGGAACACCCGTTTGTGAAGTGGTCAAAGGAGCTGTGGGACGCAACTGCTATCGGTGCAGCGATGCAGCACTACTACGGCAGTCACCCGAAGGCAAGCTGTCCGTTGGAGCTGTGCTATCTGCTGTGGCAGGGCGAGTGCAATGACCGCAGAGCAAAGCTCAAAGCCAATGAGGAGGAGCTGAACCGTATCTTTATTGAGATCTACGGCTTGCAGGATGAGCTGACGCCCGAAGTGGACGATAAGGATATTACCGTTCGTGCCGCCGACTTGCAGAGAGATATGCGGAGCTTCGTTTCCTATGCTGTGGGCTGTATGTTCGGCAGATACTCCCTCGATACAGAGGGAGTGGCGTATGCAGGCGGAGAATGGGACGAAAGCAAGTATAAGTCTTTCTCGGCTGATAAAGATAACATTATACCTATCTGCGACAACGAATACTTCGACGACGACCTGACCGGACTTTTCGTTCAGTTTGTTAAGACAGTCTTCGGTGAGGAAACTCTTGAAGATAACCTAAGATTTATCGCTGATGCCCTCGGCGGTAAGGGTAATCCGAGAGCTGTTATCCGCAATTATTTCCTTAACAGCTTCTATGCGGATCACTGCAAGACTTATCAGAAGCGTCCAATTTACTGGCTGTTTGACAGCGGAAAGAAGAACGGCTTCAAGGCTCTTATCTATATGCACCGCTATCAGCCGGATACTATTGCCCGTTTAAGAACCGATTACGTTCACGAGCAGCAGTCACGTTACAGAACAGCTGTTGCCGATATAGAAAAGCGTATCAGCGGAGCATCAGGCAGTGAGGCTGTAAAGCTGAACAAAGAACTTGAAAAGCTCAATGCTCAGGCTGATGAGCTTATTACATACGAAGAAATGATACATCACCTTGCTGATCAGATGATTAAGATTGACCTTGATGACGGTGTTAAGCATAATTATGAGATTTTCAAGGATGTACTTGCGAAGATAAAGTGAGGCACAAAACATGAGTATAGTGTATTATTACTGTAATATCGATACATATAGAAGTATGCTTAAATCAAAAACCTTATGGCTGACAAACCTAACCGAATCCAATGATTCGCAGGAAGTAAAAAGGTTATATGAAAATATATGGTGTTTTATTCAAGGTTATTTGATAAATTCCGATCTTGATAAAGAATTAGTCAAAAATACAATTGATAATCTTGAGTCTACTTTTGCTATTCAAAAGGCAGTAGATATTCCTTTCGGCTGCTGTTTCTGTATTGAGCCGGATTTAATTAACCTTTGGAATGAATATGGTGATGAAGGAAAAGGGGTTTGTTTAGGTTTTGACCTTGATTGGTTTCCAATTAAGAAACAGCAGCCAATAACTTCAACTAATCTTGATCAATCGATAGGTTATGAAAAAGTATTATATGATTCGGTTGAAGTTAGATCAAGTTTAGCTGATATATGCTATAAGGTTATAAGAGAAAACGGAGTAACAGCTTGGATAAATGGCATATTATCAACTTTTAAGCATTACGCATCATTTATTAAAAACCCGACGTTCAAAGGTGAAGAAGAAGTACGTATCGTATATTACCCATATGATAAATTTGATGTTGCTCCTAAAGAGATTGGTTTAAGTGATTTATGTAATGATATTAAACCTCATTATAGTTTATCATGGTGTAATACTGATTCAGTAGCATTAAAAAGGATTATAGTTGGACCAGAGTGTAAATACTCGGAACAAGAAATAGGAAAAATGCTTGAAGAATTCAGTATTAAACCAAGTGAGAATGAAGTAATAACTATTTCAAAATCACTTAGCTCATATCGAAAAAGATCATAATAACAGGAGATATCATAATGGATGCCGAAAAAATAGTACAGGATCTGACACGAAGATTTTCTGCACCTCTGCCGGAATTCTATAATCGTAGAATTGTTTTCTGGCACGATGAAGATCAGAAGTTTGAATCGCAGATCGATGACCTTGAGCTTAATAACGTCAAGATTATTAAGCTCACAGGTTCTAATCAGTTTGCCGTGAAGAAGCTTCTCACTATCGAAGATACTACAAGCAATTATCTTGTATACTGTCCGATAAGCTATGACTCACCTGAAAAGAACTGGCTTATCAACATAGAATTATACAGCGGAGAGCCGTTCCGCGCAGATATATATACTGCTTGGATGGACGAAATAGGTCTTGTACAAAGTCCTAATTACCGTGAACTTATCAAGCGTTACAGCAAATTCTTCAATGCTAAAGATAGAAGAAACAAGATCATTGCTATGGCTGATAAAATTGAAAAGCCTGCACATATCCACCTCGCTGTAATGGCAGCAATATGCGGTGTAAAAGAAATCTCACCTAATGCCATAATACGCTCGGTGCTTGAAGCAGGGCTTGACAATGATGAAAACAGCATTTATCAGAGTTTTATTAACTACGAAGTAGATACTGCTTTCTGGCAGCTTATATCTCAGGGAACAGGTTATAAGAATACATCTCTTGCTGAATTAGCTGCTCATATACTCCTTACAGCTACGACCAGAACCATGAACAAAGACAATCTTGCAGGACTGGAAAGATTTATTTCAATACCACATCAGTCATTCTGCTTTGACTTTGTTTCTGAATGGATTCACTGTGATGAATATGATTCTTACAGAACGCTTGCTGAAGCTATTGAGGAGGAATTGAAACTCTTTAATCGTTTTAATTCTCTGAATATAGAATCAATCTATGACACGGAAGTATTCCCTTGTATTAGTTCTATCATCCTTATCAAGCTGATGACTGATATTAAGAATCAGATTATTCCTTCGGAACTTATACTGACAAGCAATGAAAAGCGCAGAACTATGCTTTGGTATAAGAATGTTTCATGTTACTATGAAGGATTGATAGCAATTGCTTATATGCAGGGCTTTTTCACTGATCATGCTGCTGGCTTCCACATTGCAGAAACAAAAGAAATATGGAAAGCCTATACTTCTGATTATTATAAAATGGATCAGTATTACAGGCAGTTCCATTGTGCTTTTCAGAAAAGCCTTACTGTTTCAAATGATATGCTTGATGATCTTTTCAAGCACGTTGCTGACAAGGTTGAAGCACTGTACTCAGGTTGGTATCTTACCCAGCTTTCTGATAACTGGACTTCTGTATCAGGAGAGGATCTTGAAAAGCACGGTTATATTCCTGACATCAAACGCCAGGTCAACTTCTATTCCGACCACATAGCTTCCGCTGATTCCCGTATCTTTGTCATCATCTCTGATGCACTGAGATACGAAGTTGCTGTATCTCTTTCAGAACAGCTACGTCGTGAAACGCAAAGTGAAGTGTCAATCGACAGTATGTGCGGAATATACCCAACAATAACTCCATTTGGTATGGCAGCACTCCTTCCCCATAACGAATTGACAGCAGAAATAAAGAATGATAAGCTTGTAGTTCTTGCAGACGGTCAGCCAACTGACAGCCTTAATCGTGAGAAGGTTCTCAAAACGGCTAACGAAGACAGTGTTGCTTTACAGTACAAGAATATCATCGGAATGAAACGACCTGAAAGAAGTGAACTCGTTAAGGGAATGAATGTAGTTTACATATATCATGATAGAATAGATGATACAGCACACAATTCCGAAACATCTGTCTTTAGTGCATGTGAAGCAACTATAGAAGAAATAAAAACCATGGTTCGTATCATCGCTAACGAATTTGGCGGTGCAAGGATATATATTACTGCTGATCACGGTTTCCTGTACACATACAGCCCACTCACCGAAGATGATAAAGTCAGCAAGGAAAGCTGGAATGGAAACGAAGTTAATTTCAGCCGCAGATATTGCATAATGCGTGGTGAAACAAAGCCGAAGTACCTACAGCCTATTAAATTCCTTAATGGCAAAACAGAGTTCTTAGCGTATGCTCCTAAAGGCAACGTCCGCATAAAAACATACGGCAGTGGGCTTAATTTCGTTCACGGTGGTATGAGCCTTCAGGAAATGGTTGTGCCGCTGATTGATTATCATTTTCTCAGAAACGACAATAAGCAGTATAAGAAAAACAAATCTCAGTTCGATACTAAACCTGTTGAGATCACACTTCTTTCCGCTAATCGTAAAATCAGCAATATGATTTTCTCGTTGAATTTTTTCCAGAAAGATGCGGTTGGAGATAATCGTAAAGCAGCTGTATATTCTATTAAATTTACTGATTCTACGGGTACAGCAGTCAGTGATACTGCTAAAATCATCGCTGATAAGACAAGCTCTGATGCTCAGGAAAGAACTTTCAGATGTAACTTTAACCTTAAATCAATGCAGTTTGACAGTAAAGAAATCTATTATCTTGTAATCTCAAATGAAGATGAAAACCAGATACCTAAGAGAGAAGAATTCCAGATCGATATCGCATTTGCCGTTGATGAGTTCAATTTCTTCTGATAAGGAAAGGAGTTTTTAATGGAACAGGTTGATAAAATGGTATGTGATAGAGAAACTATTAAAGAAAAGCTCCGTGAATACTTTGACGGTAAGATAGTTCGTAAAGACCTCACGAAACACATAAAAGAAGGTCTTAATGTCCCTGTTTATGTTCTTGAATTTCTGCTTGGTCAGTATTGTTCTTCTGATGATCAGGAAGTTATTGATAAGGGCGTGGAAACAGTAAAAAAGATACTTGCAGATAACTACGTCCGTCCCGATGAAGCACAGAAAATTCTCTCTGTGCTTCGTAAACGTGGCGCTTATACTGTTATTGACAAAATCACTGTTAGCCTTAATATCAAGAAAGATATATATGAAGCTGAGTTTTCTAATCTTGGTCTGAAAGCTTTACAAATCGAAGACGAATATCCTGAGAAGTATGATCGCCTTCTTTGTGGTGGTATATGGTGTATCGTCCAGCTTGAATACGGTGGAGACGATCAGTTTGCGGATATGGATCAGGATCTTAAAAAGAAAACAACTGATGATTTCCCTATCCGAATTCGTAAGCTCACACCTATTCAGATGCCCCACGTCGATATAAACGACCTCAAAAAAGGAAGAAAAGCATTTACTAAAGAGGAATGGATAGATGTTATGCTCCGTTCCTGCGGCTATGAGCCAGACGAACTGAAAAAACGTGAGAAATGGCTTCTTTTAGCAAGAGTAGTTCCGCTCATTGAAAACAACTTCAATCTATGTGAACTGGGACCGCGCTCTACTGGTAAATCACATATTTATAAAGAAATTTCGCCAA
This sequence comes from Ruminococcus sp., assembly GCF_024684275.1. The sequence continues at coordinate 2,368 of NZ_JAIKXF010000060.1, read as the reverse complement.
ACAGTATTCTTGTTTCCGGCGGTCAGACTACAGTAGCTAATCTGTTCTATAACATGAGCAGAAGAACAGTCGGGCTTGTCGGACTTTGGGACTGCGTTGCCTTTGATGAAGTTGCAGGTATCAACTTTAAAGACAAAGACGGCATACAGATAATGAAAGACTACATGGCATCAGGTTCTTTTGCCCGTGGTAAGGAAGAAAAGGCTGCTTCTGCATCTATGGTTTTCGTAGGAAACATAAATCAAAGTGTAGATGTACTGCTAAAAACTTCAAGTCTATTTGATCCGTTCCCACCTGTAATGGGTACTGATACTGCTTTCCTTGACCGTATGCATTGCTACATACCAGGTTGGGAAATCCCTAAATTCAGACCTGAGCATTTTACAGATGATTATGGCTTCATAACCGACTATCTTGCAGAATTCATACGTGAGCTGCGTAAAGAACAGTACGGTGATGCTCTTGATAAGTATTTCAAGCTTGGAAAGAACCTTAATCAGAGAGATACTATCGCTGTAAGAAAAATAGTTGGCGGTTTTACCAAGCTCCTTTATCCTGACGGAGAATTCACTAAGGAACAGCTTGAAGAAATCCTCAAATTTGCCCTTGAAATGCGTCGCAGAGTTAAAGAGCAGCTCAAAAAGCTCGGTGGTATGGAATTCTACGATGTAAACTTCTCATACATCGATAACGAAACATTTGAAGAAAAATATGTCTCTGTACCAGAACAAGGCGGCGGAAAGCTTATTCCTGAAGGAATGTGCAATCCAGGGCAGGTTTACACTGTTTCTCAGGGCGTTTCAGGTATGATTGGTGTATTCCGTCTTGAAAGTCAGATGCTCCCCGGCAACGGCAAGTTTGACCGAACAGGTCTGACTTACAGCAGAGACAGTAAAGAAGCAACTACAACAGCCTTCAATTATCTGAAAGCTAATGGAAATCGCATCAGTGGTTCTATTAGTACTGTTGCAAAGGACTACATAATCAACTATCAGGATCTGCAAGGTATCGGTATGACTGAAAAGCTCGCCCTTCCCACCCTTATAGCTTTATGCTCAATAGCTCTTGGAAAGCCAACAGTATCAAGTCTTGCTGTACTTGGCGAAATAAGTATAGGTGGTACAATGATAAAAGTTGACGAACTTGCAAATTCGCTTCAGGTTTGTCTTGACAGCGGAGCTAAGAAAGTTCTCCTGCCTATAACGTCAGCAGCAGACCTCGGAACCGTTCCATCAGAACTTGTAGGAAGCTTTAATCTTATATTCTATAGCAGCCCCGAAGATGCTGTTTTTAAAGCATTGGGAGTTGAGTAATACAAGAAAAGGAGGAGTTTTATGAAAGAGAATGCACATGAAATCATAAAAGAGAAACGTTTGGAATTAGGACTTTCACAAAAACAATTAGCTGATAAAGCTGGATTAAGTCATAATACTGTATATAACTTAGAGACTAATAGAGTATCAACCAACCTTGAAACATATGAAAAAATATGTAAAATTCTTGGTATAAAATTATCAAGTCTTCTGGAATAAAAGTAAAAATCTCCCGACTTTCCTCAGAAAATCGGGAGATAAATTTTTTATATTAACCTATTGACAATCACAAAAATTTGTGATATAATGCAAATGTATTAAAAAATAAACACTCCGCAGGGAGCATTGGAATTGGCGTTCCAACACTCCCCATTATCAGACAGATGTGCAACCATCTGAATGACTTAGCAAAGTGGCTATTTGCGTGTATATTATAGCACGTTCAATATAGTATTGTCAAGCCTTTCAGTGTATGTTTCGCCGCATCTGCTGAAAGGTTTACTTTTTGTACATAGAAACTTGACAAAATTGCGATATAGTGGCTCCAAACATCATATTGCAATTCATATCAAGATTTGAAGCGAATTTACAGCACCTTATCCTTACGACTTTTGGTAATGAAAGCAGTCACGAGTTAGTAACCTATTAGGAGTAGTCGGGAAAAAGCGCGAAGAAATGAGCCTGTTTAGCTGTGCTAAATCAACTCTTAGAGTCCGTTAGGACCTATGTTTGCAAAGACAAGGCAGCAGTCATCGTTGTTACAAGTAGCAACGTAAGACCTCATGAGCCTTAAAGGTGTATGTAATGCGGAAGCGTGATGAGTAAATCATCGAGAAATCTTCAAAGGGTACGTGAATACCAGAGACAAAAGGTAGATGTTTCGTAAACGCAACCGAAAGCAAACGAACGTTATCTGTATATACCGCTCAGACTGCCCACTCTGCACGGAACTTTTGCCCACACTCTCCGCTTCTGCCCACGGTGCTGCCCATAAGTTAAATAATATACTCGCAATATAAACAAATGTACTGTTTCCGGAACGACTGCAGTGAAGC
>NZ_JAIKXF010000048.1 GCF_024684275.1 Ruminococcus sp. | reverse complement strand
CATTCCTGCAGACTGGTCTGAACTTTTGAGAAAACTGTATGGACTGTAGGAATAGCCAACTCCAGCCGCACATGGCATATAATATTCACCATAGTATGAGCCTGAAACACGCTGTACAAGCAGTGACATCTGCTCGTCACGTTTATCAAGTCCACGTCTTTTTCTGTAGTCGAGAGCGGAAAGGCTCATGGTGCTTGCATAGACAGTTTTTATCGCCTTTTCAAATTCCTCGAGCCGCTCCCCGTGAGTTCCTCTGTTTGCACAGAATACAGACTCATACTTGCCTGCAAAGGCATTGCCGAATCCGTCCTCAAGTATACTGCTTGAACGGACGATGTAGGGGTCCTGACCGTAGTATTCGATAATGCGGTTGAGCTGCTCGCGCATCTCGTCTGAGAATCTGCCGTTCATAAGCTGCTGTGCGAACTCGTCAGCGAGCGAAAAATAGCCCGCCTCGGTACGCTGCTTTATACGCATACCCCAGAAATTATTGTCAACGATGTAGGTGTAATAAACGTCCGAGCCGACATAGAAAGAATCATGCGGCTCAAGAACTTCATTGATATCGGGCTCGGTGTTGCGGATAATGGCTCTCGCAAGCAGCATTCCGCAGGCTTTTCCGCCTATCATGCCCGTGCCTATCATGTGGTCGCGGACACTGAAATAGTCCTCGGGCTTGAAGTGTTTCTTGACCATTTCACGCATTTTCGTGTCGCGCGTCATCATGATATTGCACATATTACTGCACTGTTCCGAAATATCAACTCCGTTTTCATACAGCACCTTTGCCTTTTTGAAAGACCTGTCCCACGAATCCATGAACTGCTCGTCCGCAGAGCGCTGTGCGTTGCCGAGAACCTGATAGAAACGGCTCGACTTTACGCCGTCAAGAATAGGGCGGAAATGCCCCGTTTCGGGCTCATAGGTATGTGGCAGGAACATTGTATCCGAGCTTCGGTTCCATACCTTTTCGGGACGCACGTAGACGTTCTTTTTGTCGGAGTAAACGTCGAAGAAAAGCTGCGTGGTGTTCAGTATCTTGTTTATTGCGTGAACTGAGTGTTTGCCGCGAATTATAGGGAAGAATGCAACTGTGTCAAGTATGAAAAGGAACGGACAGGTCACTCTGAAAAAGTTGCCCATCATAAGGTCGGTAGCCCACATCGCCTGCAATTCTGAAAGGCAGTCGAATATGTAAAAAGCGTCCCTGCCTGCCTTTTCAATTTCGTTGTGTATATCAACGGTGAATGTCTCAAATCTGTGGGAGAGCGGCACTTCTATGGTTTTTACCTCGGGGCAGTGCTCAACAAGGGGCTCATGACTTGCAAAGCGGAAATAAATTATATTTCTGCCGTCAGCGATAGCCTGCCTGAGGTATGGCTCCATAAACAGCTTGAACTCCGAGAGTTCGGAAACTCTCCACACAACATTGTCGCCGAGCCTTATGTTGTCAAGTGCTGTGTCCATTTCGGGAATTCCCGAACATATCCTGTCAAATGCAGCCATAGTTACGCCTCCTTTTATTTACAGGTCTTTAGCATAGCATACCGCTCCATCAAGCTTGTCATAGGGTGGATAATTGCTTATGCGGTAGTATCCGAGTTTTTCATAGAGCGATACTGCTTCCGTCATTACTTCGCGTGTCTGGAGAATTGTTCTTATGAAATGCTGTTCCTTTGCCTTGTTTTCAATCATTTTCATCATCTCGACCGCAATACGCCTACGGCGATAATTAGGTTCTACCCATACGCGCTTTATTTCTGAATCTGTATCTGAATAAGACTTCAAACCTGCACAGCCAACAGCGGTATCGCCAATATATGCTATGACAACTACGCCGATATTCTGAGAAATATTGTAAGGAATAAAGCCTTCCCTGTTCTTTTTGCCGCCGACCAAACTGCTGTAAAACTCCTCTGTTTTCAAATAAAAACGCTGAAAATCTTTATTGCTACCGTCTGTCCATTTATACCGTATCTGCTCCATAGAAAGTCTCCTAATACAAAACGGCGCTCCTCAAAACGAGAAGCGCCGTTGCTCTTTATCTGCATTATATCACGCTAAGTCGGATTTGTCAAGCAAATAATTTGCCTTGACAAAAATAACTATTTAGTTTATAATTATAGTGTTAAGCAAAGGAGCTGTTTTTCAGCTCCTTTTTGTCTTTTTGGAGGTAAATATGAAAGACGGATTTATAAAAATAACCTGTGCTACGCCTGATGTGAAGGTCGCGGACTGCGGCTACAATGCCGACAGGATAATAGAAATGATAACGGAAGCCCACGATAAAGGCGTGAAGATAGTCTGCTTCCCCGAGCTTTCCGTAACAGGCTATACCTGCGGAGACCTATTTTTGCAGGAAGCACTTTTAAGCGCAGCTAAAAGCGAAACCGCACGGATAATCAAAGAAACTGTTGATCTTGACATTGTTTCAATAGTAGGCGTACCGCTTGCAGTATGCGGTAAACTCTACAACTGCGCTGTCGTAATCAATAAGGGAACGGCTGTTGGAGCTGTGGCAAAGAAGAATATCCCTAATTACAGTGAATTCTATGAAGCAAGACACTTCACAGCTGCCACTGACGAGCTTTGTGCGGATATACGGCTGAATGATGAATACTCTGTTCACCTTGAAGATACTGTGTTCACCTGCAAGGAACTCCCTGAGCTGACATTCGGTAGCGAGATATGTGAGGATATGTGGGTAAGCTCTCCGCCCTCGGAGCGGCTTGCAAGGTCTGGCGCAGCTATCATATTCAACTTATCCACAAGCGACGAAGTAGTAGGAAAAGCAGATTACAGAAGAACACTTGTAAAATCAAGGTCATGCTCTCTTGCCTGCACCTATGCATATGCAGATTCGGGTATCGGCGAATCAACGCAGGATATGGTCTTTGCCGGACATGATATAATTGCTGAGAACGGCTCTGTTATAGCAGAATCACGTCTTTTTTCAAAGGGTCTTATCATTGCGGATACAGATATAAAAAAGCTCGATTATGAACGTCGGAGAATGAATACCTTTACCGCTTCTCCGGATATGAAAAGTACTTATTTCAGCCTTGAAACCAAAGAAACGAGACTTGAAAGGCATTTCCC
>NZ_JAIKXF010000026.1 GCF_024684275.1 Ruminococcus sp. | reverse complement strand
AGCAAGACCCTTAGCTGTGATGTGCTTGTCATCAGAGCCGTTGAGACCGTACTTGTTCGGGTTAGCGAGGTTCTGCATGATAAGAACAACGTCAGACATATCTACGTCCTTATCGCAGTTAGCATCGCCCCAGAGATCAGCAGTCTCATCAGGTGTCTTAGCTGTTGTAGTTGTAGTAACAACAGCAGTTGTTGTAGTTGTTGCTGATGTAGTTGTAGTTGTTGTAGTTACATCATCAGAATCGGGGAGAGGCTTAACCTCAGGATAGAGAAGTGCCATTGTACCGTAAGCAACGATAGCGTCACCAGCGTGCCAGAATCTGTGATACTGGAACTGGAAGTCCTTAATATCAACTGTTCCGTCGCCGTTGTTATCCTCGCCTTCGCCCTTGTCGTACTTCTCAGCCTTCTGCCACATCTCATCCTTCTCGTAGTTCTTACGGATAGATGAGAATGTTGCGCCGTTCTCAAGCTTAGAACCGTCAGGCATTGTACCGCTGTACTCCTTTGGAATATAAACATCCTCGTGGAATACTCTCTTGAGGCTTGGGTTGCAGTCTGTAAATGTGAGACCGATATCGTCACGACCCTGATTATACTGAGCAGAGAGGAGTCTGTTAGCAAGGTAGAGACCCTTTTCAGCAACAGATGTGCCTTCTTCAGTAGCGTACTTAGGATCTACGCCCTTAGCCTTTGCGTAGTAGATAAGTGTATTACAGAGTGAGGATACGCATCCAACGTCTCCCTGACCATAGCCGCCGATCTTGCAGGTGAGCTTCTGGTTAGCACTCTCGCTGTATGTACCTGTCCATGTATCAGGTGTGCAAGTATAGTCTGTATCGCTTGAACCCCAGTCAAGAGTTGAAGGGATACAATAGCTGTACTTATTGCCATCTGCATCTACATAGTCGAAGTGAGTATTTTCCTCGAACCATTTGATCCATCTCTCAAGGAGCTTGTCAAGAGCCTCATCGAGTGCGAGTCCGCCGTACTTCTGACCGCTCTTGTCGCCGTCCTTAGTTACATAGTAGTAGAGCTCACAGAGACGCTGTGTTGACCATACCTGGTTACCGATCCAGTGGTTTGAACCAGGATCTGCGTATACAGGATGTGGAACGTAAGCCATATCATAGAATGTAGCGTGACCTGAAGGATATGTCTCGTAACGGCCTCTCCAGCTGTTTGTACAACCACCAGCGAAAGGACCATCCTTTGACTGGAGCCACTGATACATTTCGATCTGACGCTTGAGAGACTCCTTATAGTCTGTGTCTGCGTCCTTAGCCTTCATACCGCTGTTGATGCCCTCATCATAGAGAAGAGCGTAAGCAGCGAGAGGATTCTGATAGAACTGATGTGAGTGTGAGCAGCCGATCTGCCAAGCCCAGTCATAGTTGCCGAGAGCTCCGCCCCAAGCTGTGTACCAAGCCATGAGATAGTGCTTGGAATCCATGCCTGCTGACTGAGATGTGAGCTTTGTATCCTTAGCGATAGCCTTGTAGTACTTATCGAACATATCGTTACGGCACTGGTCACCCATCTTACCTGCAAGACCTGAGATCTCGCCGCAGTCTACGCCGTTCTGATTAGCGAAGTAGATAGCATGGATACAACGGTCCTCAGCGTCAGGAGCGTTTGTGAATGAGTACTGCTTCGGAACCTTTCCGATGCCGTTGAAGATAGCCTTGATACCGTTTCCGTTATCGCCGCTGCTCTCCATACCGTACTTGAGCTCTTCAAGACAAGGAGCCGGTACAGTCTCGAAACAAGACTCCTGCTCACCTCTCTGGAAGGTATTGATAAATGTGAACTTGCCGTTTCCGCCGAAGCCATACCAGTCATCAACGTCAGCCAGCCAGTTCATAAGGTAGTAGCCGTTATCGCTGCCGTATGCAGACTTGAAAGCATCGAACATCGGGTTGATAGCATCAACGCCAGGCTGCTTTGTAGGATAATCTGTAGGAAGGTCACCTTCCTCAGCTGTATCAGCCTTGAGTCTTGACTGCTTCCAGATTGAATCATACTTAATGTCAGTTCTGCCTGAAGCCTTTGACCAGCCAGGGATCATAGCCTCCATTGTGTTCCAAGCCTTCTTGATGTCGCTTGCTGTGCCTGAGCCCTCGAGAACATCGTGCATAGCAGCCATCCAAACGATGTAGGACATAGCCTCAGAAGTTGTCTCGTGACCGTAGTCAGGAGCCTCAACGATGAAGGTCTCTACTGAATGGTAAGGGATTCCGAAGCCCGAACCGTTAGTCTGTGAGCTGAGATATCCGTTCTGAACACCGTTTGTAATAACGTCATCATAAAGTGATGAGAACATCTCTTTGTAAGAGCCGTTAGACTTTGCAGCCTCTGCTGTAGGAGCAGCTGATGCCATAACAGGCATTACTGCTGAAGCAGACATTGCAGCAGCAAGAATGCCTGCTGCGAGAGCCTTATTCTTTTTGCTTATCATTGTTTTTTACCCCTCTCTGTAGTATAGGTTTAAAAAATGGTTAATTGCTCCCTGAAACCGATGTTTCGGGGAGCGCATACGAAAATACTTCGTACACTGTGTGTATTTTCACGCAGACTACACACAATTCTCAAACTATTTTCAAGATAATTATAGCCCACCTTTAACTTTGTGTCAACAGTTTAGGTTGTTTTACCAATCCGCCTAAGTCATTTTTGTTGCAATGCACACAATAACAAATCCTTTTTTGTACATTTTGTCCACCCGAAAAATCCAAGATTTTCCCGAATTATTAACTTATTATGAACAAATTTCGTATACAAACTTAAAGTCAAAACATTCATCTCAAACTCAGCAATCTCTCACAAAACCCACACACTTCGGCTATAATATATACTTGTGGCAGTTTGACTACACAGCATAAGAGCTTCAACTGTCATCACTGGAATTAACTTTTTGTTCACATTTTGTTAATCTCACGTTAATATTATTCTGTAATAATAAAGCAGTATGCTATACTGCACTATAGTATACTATTTTATATTAAATATTTGATTTTTAAGATCAGAAAGGAGCGCCTCATGATCACTATTGAAAATCTTACCAAGTATTACGGCAGCAACCGCGCTGTAAATCATATAAGCTTTACAATAAACGATAATGAGATCCTCGGTTTCCTCGGTCCCAACGGAGCGGGCAAATCGACAACCATGAACATGATAGCAGGCTATCTGCCCATGTCCGACGGAACTGTCAGCATCTACGGCGCAGACATAAACAAAGAGCCCCTTAAAGCAAAAAAGAACATCGGATACCTCCCCGAGATACCGCCCGTGTATCCTGACATGAAGGTAAAAGAGTACCTTTCCTTCTGCGCAGGTCTGAAAAGAGTTTCCCGCGGAGAGCGCAGGAACGAGATAGAGCGCGTAATGAACCTCCTCAAGGTCAAGGACGTCGAGGGCAAGCTCATACGCAATCTTTCAAAGGGCTATAAACAGCGTGTAGGCTTTGCGCAGGCACTTCTCGGCAATCCAAAGTTCCTTATCCTCGATGAGCCTACTGTCGGCCTCGATCCCAATCAGGTAGCCGAGGTCCGCGCTATAATCAAGGACCTGAAAAAGGAACATTCCGTTATATTCAGCTCTCATATTCTCAGCGAGGTGAGCGCAGTCTGTGACCGTGTTGTCATCATCAACAAGGGCGACATCAGAGCTATCGACACTATTGAGAATCTTGAAAAATCCGTTTCCGCTTCCCTCACCCTCCACATCAAGGTAAAGGGCGACAGAACAAAGGCAGCCTCTGTCATCGAGATGACAAAGGGTGTCAGAGAGATAACCGCTGTCGATGACGAAGGCAGCAGCATATACTCCTTTACAGTCCAGCTTGAGGGCGACTTCGACACAGCAAGAGATGCTATCATGGCTGAATGTATCAAAAACAACATCAGTATCCTTGAAATATATGCGGACAAGCCAAACCTTGAAAGCGTATTCATAGAGCTCATAAACCGTCCCGTAAAAAAATCGGGGCTTGAAGAGCTTCTTGCAGAGACTCCCGACGAATCAGGCGAGTCCAACGAAAAATCAGAAGAAAAGGAGGAAGAATAATCATGTTTCCTATTTATAAAAAGGAGCTGCAATCCTTCTTCTACACTCCTTTCGCATATGCAATAGCAGCTCTTTTCCTGCTGCTTTTCGCGCTTCCTATGGCAAATATGATCAGTGACCTCGGCAAAGAAGGCACTGTCAGCGCAAACACATTGCCTTTCTCATTCACTGAGATGTTCTATTCGGTAATACTTTACTTTATCTTCCTTCTGCCTATCCTCACCATGAGGACATTCGCAGACGAGAGAAAGAACGGCACCGAAGTGCTTCTCATGACCTCTCCCGTAAGCGTGGCTAAAATAGTTCTTGCAAAATTCCTTGCAAACGTTACCGTTTACATCTTTATGCTGGCAGGAACACTTATATTCCCTATCATCACAGCTATCAAGGGCGAGGTGGTAATAAGCCAGCTCATATGCGCATACATCGGCATATTCTGCTGGGGACTCATGTACATAGCGCTGGGTATGCTCATATCCGCACTTACCGAGAATTCCATTCTTGCAGCTATCATCGGTGAGGTAGTAATGTTCATGCTCCTCTTTATCGACGACTTTGCAAATTCGGGCTTTATGTCACAGTTTCCCAAAGCTCAGTCCGTACTTTATGCATTTGCGGCTCAGCCAAGATTCGCTTACTTCTCAGAGGGCTTTGTCCGTCTTTCAGACCTCGCCTTCTTCGCATCGGCAATAATCGTACTTCTCGTATGGACATACATCGCCATAGAGAAAAGACGCTGGAACAGGGGGTAAGCTGAAATGAAAAAGAAAAAAATGAATCTTTCGGGCACTGTAGCCTTTATAACAGCGCTCCTTGTACTGGTGATATTCATACCCATAAACCTTATAATCAGCTATTACGACAAGGGCTTCGATATGACGCCCTCAGGCAAATACACACTGAACGAAAAGACAGTACAGCTTCTTGACGAGACCTCCGATAAGCACATAGACATCTACTGCCTCTATGACCTTGAGGAATTCAAGCGTTCCGAGAACTCTCAGTTCCTGCCGCTTTATCACACCCTGAAGCAGCTTGAGCAGCGCGATAATATCACTCTCACCTGCTTCCTCCCCGACGAGAACGTAACCCTTTCAAAAGAGCTTGACCCCGAGGGCTTGCTTGGCATAGAAAAGGGCGATACCTTCGTCAAGGCAAACGGCGTTATCAAGAAGATAAGCCGAAACAAGGTGTTCCAGACAGGCGCCGACGACAGTAAGCAGTACGCAGGCGAGGAGCTCCTCGCAGCTGCAATCAAGACCTGTGCAAGCGGTTCTCTGCCTACAGTTTACTTCCTCACAGGCCACGGAGAAAAGTCTATCGAGACCAACCTTGCAGCGTTCTCAGCGCTTCTCAAAACAAACAACTATGATGTTCAGGAGCTTGACCTCGGCAAGGAGGGCGCAGTTCCCGACAACGCCAAGATAATCTACCTTGCAGGCCCTACACAGGATATCACAGCAAAGGAAAAAGACCTTCTCCTTGACTATGCCGACAACGGCGGCGCAATGTCCTTCCTCATCGATCCCTGTGACACTGAGGGACGCTTTACCAACATCGAAAAGATCATGGAGGAGTTCGGACTTATCCTCGACTACAACATCGTTACCGAGACAACTCCTGCAAATATGCTCGAGGATCCCGACCAGAACCAGAGTGAGAATTTCATCCGTGTCGAGTATCCCGCAGGCTCACAGTACAATGACGAGTTCACACAGGACCTCACATCTGACCTGAACACTCTTATCAGCAACGCCGTTCCAATAAACGGCTATCCGCTTACAGCAGGCATATCCTACACAAGAAGCCTTACCGAGATACCCGATGACGCATTCCCGGGCGCTTCCTATATCGAGCGTTCATCAATAATCAAGAACACCACAGGTCTCAACGGCGCATATACCACCGTCAGCAAGGCAATGGGCGGAGACGATATAACAGCTAAGGAAGCCAACGAAAAGCTCAGCGGTATGTCACTTGACTTCGGCTACTATTCATATAATAAGAAGTCAGGCGCAAAGCTTGTAGTCATGGGCACCACAGCTCCTATCGACACAGCAAGATGCACCCCTACAGTCGAGATACCTGCCGACAAGATGAAGCCCGCAAGCACCAGCGGTACAAGAACGCTGACAGTATTCAGCAACACATGGCTCTACGACAGCGAGATACAGTTCGGTGTGGGCAACAAGATCAACGCCTATGACTATATGACCTTTAAGGGCTCAAACGACGCTACAAAGACAATAGTCTCACTGTTTATCATGCCTGTTATCATAGCAGTCATTGGTCTTGCAGTATGGCTTAAAAGGAGAAATTCCTGATGAAAAAACCTATTATAGCACTTATCGCTTTAGTTATCGCAGCAGGCGGCTCCGTCGGAGCCTTCCTTGCTGTAAAGAACAAAAAGGATAAAGAACATCAGCAGGCGCAGGAGGAGATAGCCGAAAACGCGCTCCTCAGCTTTGACGGCGACGCAGTCACACAGCTCACCTTTTCAAAAGACGGCGAATCCTATGTCTGCAAGCGTGACGGAGACCTGTGGGCACTGGATTCAGGCGAATTTGCCGTTGACCAGACCTACTGCCAGCTCATCTGCACCTACACAGCGGCTCTCACAGCCGAGGAAAACTACGGCGAGATAACCGACGAAAAGCTTGCCATGTACGGACTTGATGACCCCGACACCCTCGAAATAACCGAGCCAAAGGGTACTCACACTCTCCGCATAGGCGACCAGAGCCCTACAGGCAATTACTTCTACGTTACCGTTGACGGCAGGGACAGCATCTATGCCGTTGAAGCATTGCGCGGAAGTGTGCTAAAGCTTGACAGGCTCCTTATCAAGAACAAGGAGCTCCTGCCATATACTCTCTATGACCTGAAGCAGGTGACCACCTACAAGGACGGCGAGGTCCTCTGCGACCTTACATTTGATGAAGAAAGCCAGACATGGTCGCTCCCGAGCGAGTATTCCGAGGTCGAGCTTGACCAGACTCAGGTAACAGCAGAGTTCAATAACATCGTCCGCCTTGAGGCTGAGGAAATGATGGACGAAAAGCTCGACGACCTTACTAAGTACGGCTTCGACAAGCCCTACGGCGAAGCAGTCGTAAAGGGACTTGACGGCACAGAGCGAAAGCTCCTCATGAGCGTGGACGAGAACGATCCTAATTACTGCTATGTACTTATTGACGGCGAGCAGGTAGAGAAGTACTACACACAGGATATGCACTTCACTCAGCTAACGCCATACAACTATATAACGCAGAATTATACTGCCGCAAGAAACTACAGCACTAAGAGCTTCAAGCTGAAATACGGCAATATCGACATCAGCGCAGAGCTTGACATGGACAAAAACAAGTGCACCGTAAACGGCAGGGAAGTTGACCTGAATACCAACGAAAATTACGTAGCCTTTGATAACTTCTTCAACTCAATGTCTATCTATAAGTATATAGGCACAGACGTAAAGGCTGAGCCTGAGCTGAAAAATCCCGACCTCACAGCAGAATTCGTTCTTACTGAGGGCGGAACATTGAAGATAGAGCTGGTCAAGGGCGAGGACAAGGAATACTATGTATTCCGCAACGGCAAGTATACAGGAGCTTATGTTGACGAATCAATGCTCAAAGGAAGAAATTCACTGAGCGAATGCTACATAAAGTTCCAGAAGCTTGCAGGCCTTGAATAAAGCATAACACAAAAGCAGCACCATTAGTCGCCTCCTCTTAACGGAAAACATGGTTACCGCGCCTGAAATTTCAGTCTCGCAAACGTAGCCTGTGTTCCGATTGAGGGGGCTCCCCTTAGGTGCTGCTTTTTCATCTGTATTTGGGTTCGCGGTGTGCTATCGCCGCATACTTCCGCTTAGTGGCAAGACCGCCGCGGATATGGCGCTCCTGCTTGTTTATTTCAAGTATATCCTTTACACGGGCATACAGCTCGGGATCCTCGGTACGCAGCCGTTCGCTGACGTCCTTATGTACGGTGCTTTTTGAAATCCCGAAATGATTTGCCGCGGCACGGACCGTGGTCTTGTTTTCGGTAATAAATCTCCCAAGCATGACCGCCCGCCCCTCCTGCTGCAATTTCAAGCTCTTCACCTCTTTTCATAACATTTATTAATGTATATGTTATGAAAAGAGGTATTATTATCTCATGATGCGTAATGTCTGACATGAGTGTATATTTTATTATGATCCGCAGATAATACCGCAGAAGGAGCTGATAATATGAAAATGACACCTGAGCTTTACGGCGATATGACGCGTCAGGCTTCACCAAAGTCAAATTACAAGGTAAATATTGCCGCAGCATTTTTAGTCGGCGGAGCTATCTGCGCTATCGGACAGATCATACTCACAATACTCAAAGAATACGGTCTCAGCACCACAGAGGCAGGCACATGGACCTCCATAATACTTGTCGGCATAAGCGCAGTCTGTACAGGCTTCGGCTGGTATTCAAAGCTTGCAAAACACGCAGGCGCAGGAACTCTCGTACCAATAACGGGCTTCTCGAATGCTATAAGCTCGGCTGCTGTCGAAGCCCGCTCCGAGGGATTTGTACTTGGCGTAGGAGCAAAGATATTCACCATTGCAGGGCCTGTTATCCTCTTTGGCTGTTCAGCCGCTGTTGTTTACGGGCTGATATATTATTTCATCACATGAAACAAACAGGGGCTGCCATTGCAGCCCCTGCATAATAATACAGCGCAAAAAAAATGCAGGGCATAAAGCCCTGCTTGTCTTAGATAAACAGATAAAAATAAATATGTGTAGAACAAAAGAAAGGAGACAACAAAACGAGTGTTAATAATTAAAGATTATTTAACACTGTAGTTATTATACCTTATTTCTGACTTTCCGTCAAGTAAAATCGCTAACTTTTGTCAATATGCACAACTTTCATAGTTCTTTATATCGCATATTTCATAAGAATCCTTTTAAAAAATGCTGACAGCTGTATATCTTTTCGCTCCGCCGAAACAGATTATACCGCCTATTCCTCTAAACATAGGCAAATTCTCCAAAAAAGCCCCTGATATTTTTGTAACAATTACGCAAAAAAAGTGTTTACAAAAATTCTGATATGTGGTATAATAATTCACAGTAGTTATATGTGGTTGACGTTATCACCCGCTAACCATTTCTATAACCTAATTATTATAATATTTAGGAGGTCATTCCTATGGCAATCACAAGAAAAATGAAAACAATGGACGGTAATAATGCCGCTGCATATGTTTCTTACGCCTTCACGGAAGTTGCCGGTATCTATCCGATCACACCTTCCAGCCCTATGGCAGACTATGTTGATCAGTGGTCCGCTCAGGGTGTCAAGAACATTTTCGGCACTACCGTTAAGGTTGAGGAGATGCAGTCTGAAGCTGGTGCAGCCGGTACTGTTCACGGTTCTCTGAACGCTGGTGCACTTACCACAACCTATACTGCTTCTCAGGGTCTTCTTCTCATGATCCCGAATATGTACAAGATCGCCGGTGAGCTGCTCCCTTGCGTATTCCATGTTTCTGCACGCTGCGTTGCTTCTCACGCACTTAACATCTTCGGTGACCACTCTGACGTTTATGCTTGCCGTCAGACAGGTTTTGCAATGCTCGCTGAGACAAACCCACAGGAAGTTATGGATCTGGCTGCTGTTGCACATCTCGCTTCAATCAAGAGCCGTGTTCCTTTCATCAACTTCTTCGATGGTTTCCGTACATCACACGAGATTCAGAAGATCGCCGTATGGGATTACGAGGATCTCAAGGAAATGTGCGATATGGATTCTGTTAAGGCATTCCGTGACCGTGCTCTTAATCCTGAGAATCCTACAATGCGCGGCTCTCACGAAAACGGAGATATCTTCTTCCAGCACCGTGAGGCTTGCAACTCCTACTACAACGCTGTTCCAGGAATCGTTGAGGAGTACATGAACAAGGTAAATGCAAAGCTCGGCACAGACTACAAGCTCTTCAACTACTACGGTGCTGCTGATGCAGAGCGCGTAATCGTTGCAATGGGTTCTATCTGTGACGTTGCTGAGGAAGTTATCGACTACCTTAACAAGAAGGGTGAGAAGGTCGGTATCGTTAAGGTTCGCCTGTTCCGTCCATTCTCTGCTGAGAAGCTCGTTGAAGCAATCCCTGCATCTGCAAAGGCAATCGCTGTACTCGACAGAACAAAAGAGCCTGGTTCTCTCGGTGAGCCTCTCTACCTCGATGTTGTTGCAGCTCTTAATTCTACAGGCAGAACAGGTATCAAGGTGATCGGCGGTCGTTACGGTCTCGGTTCAAAGGATACTCCTCCTGCATCTGTATTCGCTGTATATGCTGAGCTCGCTAAGGCTGATCCTAAGCCACAGTTCACACTCGGTATCGTTGATGATGTTACAAACCTCTCGCTTGCTGAGGAAGACGCTCCTAACACAGCAGCAGAAGGCACAATCGAGTGCAAGTTCTGGGGACTCGGCGGCGACGGTACTGTTGGTGCTAACAAGGACTCTATCAAGATCATCGGCGACCACACTGACAAGTACGTTCAGGCTTACTTCCAGTATGACTCAAAGAAGACCGGCGGTATCACAATCTCACACCTCCGTTTCGGCGATAAGCCAATCAAGAGCCCTTACTACATCAACAAGGCTGACTTTGTTGCCTGTCACAATCCTTCCTACATACTCAAGGGTTACAAGATGGTCAACGATGTAAAGCCCGGCGGTGTATTCCTTATCAACTGCCAGTGGAAGCCTGAGGAGCTCGACCAGCACCTCACAGCTGATACAAAGCAGTATATCGCAAAGAACAATATCCAGCTCTATCTGGTTAACGCTATAGACCTTGCACAGGAGATCGGTCTTGGCAAGCGTACAAATACAATTCTCCAGTCTGCATTCTTCTCACTTTCAAAGGTTCTTCCTGAGGCTGAGGCAATCGGCTACATGAAGGAGAAGGCTCAGAAGTTCATGAAGAAGGGTATCGA
Organism: Ruminococcus sp.; assembly: GCF_024684275.1. Next base: position 1,494 of record NZ_JAIKXF010000026.1, on the reverse strand, counting down.
GATCGTTCAGATGAACGAGAAGGCTATCGACGCAGGCGCAAATGCTTATGTCAAGGTAGATGTTCCTGCTGAATGGGCAAATGCTGTTGATAATACAGCTCCTGCAAAGCTCGAGGGCGCAGAGAAGCTCGTAAAGATGGTTGAGGGCATCATGAACCCTGTAGGCAAGATGCTCGGTGATACTCTCCCTGTTTCTGCATTCTCAGATCACGTTGACGGTACATTCGAGCAGGGTGCTTCCGCATACGAGAAGCGCGGCGTAGCTGTTATGGTTCCTGAGTGGAATCAGGATACTTGTGCAAAGTGTAACAAGTGTTCATTTGTCTGCCCACACGCAACTATCCGTCCATTCGCTCTGACAGACGCTGAGGTTGCTGCTGCTCCTGAGAACATCAAGATCGCTCCTAAGCCGATCGTAAAGAGCGAGTACAAGTACACTCTCGCTATTTCCGCTATGGATTGTATGGGCTGCGGCGTATGTATCGGTGTCTGCCCAACTAAGTCACTCAAGATGGTTCCAAGAGAGTCACAGGAGCCACAGCAGGCAGTATTCGATTACTGTGTTGCTAAGGTTACAGAGAAGACAGATGTAGCAACTGACGCTACTGTTATCTCCAGCCAGTACAAGAAGCCACTCCTCGAATTCTCCGGTTCATGCGCAGGCTGTGCTGAGACTTCTTATGCAAGACTCATCACACAGCTCTTCGGTTCAAGAATGTACATCTCCAACGCAACAGGATGTTCTTCAATCTGGGGCGGTCCTGCTGCTACATCACCATACACTGTTGATGCAAACGGCCACGGTCCTGCATGGGCAAACTCACTGTTCGAGGACAACGCTGAGCACGGTCTCGGTATGTATCTCGGTCAGAAGGCAATCCGTGAGAGACTCATCGAGGAAGTAAAGGAAATCGCTGCAAGCGACAAGGCATCTGCTGAGATCAAGGCTGCTGCTGATGAGTACCTCGCAACAGTAAACGACGGTGCTAAGAATACAGCTGCAACAGCTGCACTCGTTGCTGAGCTCGAAAAGTGCGACTGCAAGTGCGATAAGAAGGCTGATATCCTTGAGAACAAGAACTACCTCTCCAAGAAGTCCGTATGGATCTTCGGCGGCGACGGCTGGGCTTATGATATCGGATTCGGCGGTCTCGACCACGTTCTCGCTACAGGCGAAGATGTAAACATCATGGTATTCGATACTGAGGTTTACTCAAATACAGGCGGACAGGCTTCCAAGTCCTCTAACATTGGTCAGGTTGCACAGTTCGCAGCAGCTGGTAAGGCAATCGCTAAGAAGCGTCTTGCTGATATCGCTATGAGCTACGGCTACATCTATGTTGCACAGATCGCTATGGGTGCTGATATGAACCAGACACTCAAGGCAATCAAGGAAGCTGAGGCTTATCCGGGCCCATCACTCATCATCGGCTATGCACCTTGTGAGATGCACTCTATCAAGGGCGGTATGACTAACTGTCAGGCTGAGATGGA
>NZ_JAIKXF010000102.1 GCF_024684275.1 Ruminococcus sp. | reverse complement strand
GACGATATTCGGCTTGTTGAGGGAGTTGTCGGTATCGTCGGGAGAGCCTGCGGACTTTCCCACAGCCGTGGATTCGCCTGTAAGTATCGCTTCATCGGAGAAGAATCCGACAGCCTTCAACACAGCGCAGTCCGCAGGTATACGGTCACCTGCTTCAAGCTCTATGACATCTCCTGTCACAAGTCTTGAAGCCTCTATCTCCTTCAGCTTACCATCACGCCAGCATTTTGCCGTCGGAGAGGTCATAGAGCGCAGAGCCTCAAGAGTGTGCTCTGTGCGGTACTCCTGAATAAAGCCGAGAATAGCATTGAGAAGCACGATCAGTATGATGGTCACCGCATCTGAAATCTCACCGAGGAGTACGGATATGACCGTAGCACCGAGGAGTATCATGACCATGACATCCTTGAATTGTCCCATAAAGATACCCACAGGACCTGTTCTCCTGTTTTCGGCGAGAACGTTTTCACCCTCGGTTTTCAGTTTTTCTGCGGCTTCGTTTTCTGTAAGTCCCATATTTTCACCCTTTCACAGATGTTGTCCTTACAGGATATGTTCGCAGTGGGGACAAATATGCCAAGCTATGCAATAATTGAGGACAAAAACAAAAAGGCTGTCATTTACGACAGCCTTGAAATGCTTATATTTCCAGTCCGAAGCTTATGGACAGTGCCGTGTCCACCTTATCCATTGAATTAAGGTCAAGCTCGCCCATTTTGTCCTTGAGGCGGCGCTTGTCGATAGTCCGTATCTGCTCCAAAAGCACGATACTGTCTTTTGCAAGTCCGCATTTGTCTGCTTCCACCTCGATATGCGTTGGCAGGTGGTTTTTGTCCCGCTGACTTGTGATAGCCGCGGCTATGACTGTGGGACTGTGCTTGTTCCCCACGTCATTCTGAACTATAAGTACAGGTCTGACTCCGCCCTGCTCAGAGCCAACAACGGGGCTGAGGTCGGCGTAGTAAATTTCTCCTCGTTTGACTGACATAATTATTTCTCCCGATATATTAAGGACATCTCTGAAAACCAACTTTTGAGAAAAACCAGCTATGCACGGCATATGCTGCGTCAAACTTCCTCGGAGTGCGTCAGCACGCCTTCGGGAGCTTTCCTTGCCTCTGCCGCACCTATCTGATTTTTTCTTGACCAAATAGGTTTTTAGAGATGCCCTTATGAATTTCAGCTGATGACTTTATTATTGCCTCTGGGGCTCAGTTTATACAACTTCATTTCATTATATGCTTTCGGGAGTATTTTTGCCTATGTGAGCTTAGCTGATAAGCGCAATTATTCCGCCGAATATAAACAGCAGACTTAATGCGAGCCACGATACGAGCATTATAGTCCTGCTGTGATTAAGGTACCGTTTATTGCCTGAGCCGCGTCCGTAATTCCGCATTACCAGTACCGATACCGGAGCATACAGGTCGTCCTTTTTTACTGTTACCGTGACCTTTAGCCCTATTGGCGGCATTTCAGCCCCGGGAAGGAAGCAGAAGTGCTTATAAAAGGCTATGTCCTCATAGTTGTTTTTGCTTATTCTATAGCGGATTATCAGGGCTTTATGCTCAAGGTCTATGTCGATTATCCTGCCGTCAAGTATTTTTTCGCCGCGCACCTTATTTCGCACAATATAGAAAATGCCGAAAAGAACAAACAGTACCCCTGAAACAAGTCCTGCAGCTCCGAGTATGGTATTTTTCATATGCGTTTATTTAGATTTTGCGGCAGAGCTTTTACTGAACAGTCCGAATACAGCCTTTTCTGCTGCTTTTGCAATGACAAGCCTGTACAGCAGAGCTGATATGAGTACGGCTGCTGTATAGCTGAGCCATACAGCCTTTGTGGAGTAATCAAGTCCAAGTCCTGCGTATTCGTCTATGGTTCGTATTGCGCACTGTACAGGGAAGTGTACAAGGTATATCACTATGGAAAGACTGCCCAGATAAGTCAGGGGGCGTATGCCAAGTACAGCACCCAGCCACGGTATGAACAGTACTGCAAGTATGAGCGCAGGAGCGATACCAAGTATGAATGCCATGCGCAGGTCGCCCATGAACTGCGGTTTGAAGCGCAGCACAAGATAGCTGAGTATGACGGCTGCAAGGCAGATATAGCCGAGGCGACGGTATCTGAAGCTCTCCCTGTTCCTGTAGACGGTGCAGAGTATTGCTCCTATGAAGAAGCAGGCGATGCCGCGTCCGACGAGCTCGTTCCAAATAGGATAGTTCACGCCCGAAAGGTTAATAGTCGTTCCGAGAAGGGCTGCCCCGAAGAATACATAGCAGCCGTGACGCTCGTTCTTAACGCGGTAGAGTATGAGATAGAACAGCAGATAGCACAGCATACATATGCTTATGCACCATGAGGGAGCGTCCAGCGACCACTCCTTGCCGAAGAAGCCGTCCTGCATGAGCAGGAGATTGTATACAAAGTGCTGTATATCAAGGTTTCCGTAGACAAAGGTGGTTCCGCACCTGTGATAATATGCAAGCTCAAGGATAACTGTCAGCAGGGTAAAGAAAATAAATGGCGGATATATCTTCCGCAGGCGCTTAACTATGAAATCGCGGAAGCTAATACCGTGTCCGATTATTCTTTCGGAGTAACCCAGCATCATACCGAAGCCCGACAGCATGAAAAAGAGCTCCACCATGTATGCTCCGTATTGGTATGACATCGGGAACGCAGAAAACAACGGCGAACCGTTCTGCGGCTTGAAGTGCTGATAGTGCCAGAAAAATGCTATGATACAGGCGCCTATGCCCTTTAGTCCGTCAATTGCGCCGAGATGAGAGTCGTTTTTTGATAGCTTTTCAGTCATTATTTTTCCTCTTTTTCAGTTGTTGATACAGGAATATCTCTATGAGCGTCACTGCGGTTCCTGCCGCATAGCACCATAGGTCCTCGACAGCATAGCTCGTACCGATAATTATGCGGAGAAGCTCATTTTTCACTCCGAGAATATCCGCAATATGAGCCTTTTGCAGAAATTCCACTATAAATGAAAATACCAGTATCCCTATTGCCACAGCGTATGAGCTGAATTTCTTAGGCACAAATGAGCGGAACAGGCAGTACAGCACCCACACTATGATAACATCGCCGATATATGAGCGTATGAAGTGGTTGAAGTAGAAAATTCCTATGCACACCTCAACTGCCACAAGGAGCAAAAAGCCTATGATATATGGAAGCCGCGATTTCATTCTATCTCTCCTGCAAGGTCAGGGAAAATACCCAGACTGCGCTTTAATATGCCGTTCATGAGTGCAATGGCTATGCCGTAATTAGTGAATGGAACACCCTGATCCTCGGCGTTTTTGCGCCTGTAGGTCATTTCACGCTCATTCAGCATACAGCCGCCGCAGTGTATCACAAGGCTGTATGCTGACAAGTCCTCGGGGAATTCACGTCCCGAGCTGAGCTCTATATTCAGCTCCTTGCCTGTGGTCTTTTTCAGCAGAGCAGGCAGCTTTACACTGCCGATGTCTCCGCACTGACGATGGTGAGTACAGCCCTCGGATATTAGAACTGTATCCCCGTTTTTCAGTTTTTTTATGGCAGCTGCGCCCTTTACTGAGGTCTCTAAAAAGCCTTTGTACCGCGCCATAAGTATTGAAAATGAGGTGAGGGGAACGGTCTCGGGGACTATCCTGCTGACCACAGCGAAAGCCTGACTGTCGGTGATGACCATTTTCGGCGGAGCGCTGAGCTTCCCGAGTGTTTCCGCGAGCTGAGTTTCCTTAGTAAATACCGCCATTGCATCTGCGTCAAGAATATCGCGGAGCGTCTGCACCTGCGGCAGTATCATTCGTCCTTTGGGAGCTGCTGCGTCTATCGGAGTTACAAGGACTACCATATCTCCTGTACCGAGCATATCGCCCACTATGCGCTTTTCATCTGATGGGAGCTTTGCAAGTGCTGCGATACGCTCCTTCAGCTCGTAAATATTCTCGCCTGTGAGGGCGCTTACCTCAATCTCATTGTCCTGACAGACGCGCTTCTGCGCAATATCTGATTTGTTGTACACTGTGAGAAATGGGATAGCTTTTTCCTCGAAAATACTCATGAGCTGGCGCTCGGTGTCGGTAAGTCCCACAGTTCCGTCAACGATGAGGACGGCAAGGTCTGTGCGGTTGAGTATCTGCTTAGTCTTGCGGACTCTCATTTCGCCGAGAGTTCCCTCGTCGTCAAATCCGGGGGTATCTATTATCACCACAGGACCGAGAGGGAGAAGCTCCATAGCCTTAGTGACGGGATCGGTGGTAGTACCCTTAACGTCCGAGACTACGGACAGCTCCTGTCCCGTAACAGCGTTTACTACGCTGGATTTGCCTGCATTTCTTCGTCCGAAGAAGCCAATGTGGACTCTCTCCGATGAGGGAGTATCGTTTAAACTCATATCTATCATTCCTTTTTGTTAAAACGTCAGCCATTAGCCTGCAAGTGATCAAAGTTATGCAATAGCGGTTTGCGCCGCCATTACAATGAGCTAACAGCCGGCAGCTAATGGCTAAAATCATTATAACACAGACACATTGATTTTTCAACACAAAAAAGGCGCACATAAGTGCGCCCGAACCGTTAGCTTTTATGGACAGCATTTGACTGTCCGAGTTTTGTGATATTATCAATAAATAACATAAAGCAGATACTGCCGGCGGCAGTCCGCGGAGGTCAGTGTTTTTTTAATTTTTTATTTGCTGTTAAAACTGTTGCAACACTGAATACGCAAGCTATGCCAAATACGATCTGTGCCATCAGATAGCTCTTTGTAACTATTGCGATAATAAGCAGCAAAAAGCTGAGGGCAGCCCCGATCATGCTGATTAGGTGTAAAATAGATGCTTTCTTCATAATGTTTTCTCCTTATATCATAGTTTTTTGTGGTAAAGCTAACGGTTAAAATATTTTATAACTGTCAGCTCTCACTTTCATGCTCTACTATAAAAGAGCCGCAAAGCAAAAGCTGTACGGCTCAATTATAACACGTTTTATCTAATAAATCAACATTTTTGTGAAAGTTTTTTACATATTTGTCTGTAAAGTGCAAAAAACGTGTACACAGGCGCTGTGATTATGCATTATATACGTGCTACGCCTGTCTCCTTAGCAGCCTGAGCAACAGCCTTTGCAACTGCCTGAGCTACTGACTTATCAAGTGCGCTCGGGATAATGTAATCAGCGCTGAGCTTGTCATCTGTAACGAATGAAGCGATAGCCTTAGCAGCAGCTATCTTCATAGCGTCGTTGATGTCGCTTGCACGAACATCGAGAGCTCCGCGGAAGATACCCGGGAATGCAAGTACGTTGTTTATCTGGTTGGGGAAGTCGCTTCTTCCTGTGCCGACTACTGCTGCGCCTGCTTCCTTGGCGAGGTCGGGCATTATCTCAGGAGTTGGGTTAGCCATCGGGAAGAGGATAGGCTTGTCAGCCATGCTCTTTACCATTTCGGGAGTTACACAGCCGGGAGCTGAAACGCCGATAAATACATCTGCACCCTTGATGACCTCTTCGAGGCTGCCCTTTCTCATCTGCTGGTTGGTTATCTCAGCCATTTCGTCCTTCATGGGGTTCATGCCCTCGGGACGTCCCTTGTAGATAGCGCCGTTTCTGTCGCAGAGAACAACGTCTTTAAGTCCCATAGAGATGAGGAGCTTGATGATAGCGATACCTGCTGCGCCTGCACCGCTTGTTACGACTCTTATCTCGTCCAGCTTCTTGCCGACTACCTTGAGAGCGTTGAGCATAGCAGCGAGAGTAACAACGGCTGTACCGTGCTGGTCGTCGTGGAATATCGGAATATCACAGCACTCCTTCAGCTTTTTCTCTATCTCGAAGCAGCGTGGAGCGGAGATGTCCTCAAGGTTTACGCCGCCGAATGAGCCTGCAAGAAGACGGACTGTATTAACGATGTCGTCAACTTCCTTTGAGCGTACACAAAGAGGAACAGCGTCAACGTCGCCGAATGCCTTGAAGAGTGCGCACTTGCCCTCCATAACAGGCATACCTGCCTCAGGACCGATGTCGCCGAGACCGAGAACAGCTGTACCGTCTGTAACTACAGCAACGAGGTTTGAACGGCGTGTGAGCTCATAGCTCTTGTCAACGTCCTTCTGTATTTCGAGACAAGGCTGTGCAACGCCGGGAGTGTAAGCGAGTGAGAGGTCCTCTCTTGTTTCGAGGGGAGCACGGCAGATGACCTCGATCTTGCCCTGCCATTCATAGTGTTTTTTAAGTGATTCTTCTGCGTAATTCATGGTTTTTATATGTCCTTTCAGTGATTTTAAAAAAAAGCGGAGAACAATGAGTTCTCCGCGTGAATGCTTATTTGCGGCTTCTCAGAACTGTATCTGGTCAATAACGCTTCTCAGCGCCTTTGCACTTGCCTGAAGCTTTTCGATCTCTGCGTCGGAAAGCTTTGGAGAGACTTCTCTTTCGATACCGTTGCTGCCGATAACGCATGGGAGACTGAGGCAAACGTCGTTGATGCCGTATCTGTCATTTATCATTGTCGAAACTGTGAGAATGTTCTTTGAGTCGCGAAGAACAGTGTCGCATATCTTGTTTACGCTCATTGCGATAGCGTAGAAGGTAGCGCCCTTTCTCTTGATGACCTCTGCACCTGCCTTGCGGACCTCGTCGAGGATCTCATCCTCATCAAGGTTTGCGTGATCCTGATCTGCGCAGTACTCGTCAACAGGAACGCCTGCGATATTCATGATAGACCACGGGATAAATGAGGAATCGCCGTGCTCACCGAAAACGTAAGCGTGAATGCTGTTCGGGCTGAGACCGACATGATCGGCAATGATGGAACGAAGTCTTGAGGTATCAAGAGCTGTACCTGAGCCTATTACCTGATTAGGCTTGAGGTCTGTGCACTTGAGGATAGTATATGTAAGCACGTCAACAGGGTTGCTGACAACTACATAGATAGCGTCGGGAGCGTATTTAGCGATCTGAGGCATTACCTCCTTGATGATATTTACGTTTGTCTGAGCAAGGTCAAGACGTGTCTGACCGGGCTTTCTTGCGATACCGAGAGTAACGACAACGATATCCGAATCCTTTGCGTCCTCATAGCCGCCGTCGAACACCTCGACGTTCTCACCGAAGGAAACGCCCTGACGGATATCCATAGCCTCGCCCTTAGCCTTAGCCTTATTTATATCAACAAGAACGATATCGGAGCAGGTGCCTGCTACAGCGAATGTATAAGCGATAGAAGCGCCGACATTGCCTGCGCCGAGTATAGTTATCTTTGTACCGTTTTTCTCAGCCATAATGTAAACCTCCCAGTTTAGTAAGCCAAAATTCATTATTTATCTTTCTTTAGCACTTTACAGAGCCATACATATTTATTATATACGGCAGACAAAAAAATATCAAGCAAATTAACAGGATCGGCACAAAAATCGGAAATTCATACAAAACCCTACAGGATTTAACATGGCTTTTTAACTCTGAGGTTAATTGGCAGGGCAAATTCCGAAAAATCGGCTTTTTACAGATAAGATGAATAATATGCGCATAAAGATGAATATTTCTGAAAATATTGAATATTTATTCAAATCCTCTTGACAATATTTTGTTAAGTAGTATAATATACTTATATCGCAAATCCGCGCATATCAAATGCGTTTATATTCAGGAGGTAATTACAATGGCTAACAAAAAGGATATCAAAAAGGTAGTTCTTGCATACTCAGGCGGACTTGATACTTCTATCATTATCCCGTGGCTCAAGGAAAACTACAATAACTGCGAGGTTATCGCTGTTTCAGGTGACGTAGGACAGGGCACAGAGCTTGACGGACTTGAGGAGAAGGCTATCAAGACAGGCGCTTCAAAGCTCATCATCGCTGACCTCAAGGAGGAGTTCATTCAGGACTATGTATATCCTACAGTTCAGGCAGGAGCTATCTATGAGAACAGATATATGCTCGGTACTTCCTTCGCTCGTCCTATCATCGCAAAGCGTATCGCTGAGATCGCTCTTGAGGAAGGCGCTGACGCTATCTGCCACGGCTGCACAGGCAAGGGCAACGATCAGGTAAGATTCGAGCTTGCTATCAAGGCTTTTGCTCCTGAAATGGCTATCATCGCTCCCTGGAGAGAATGGGACATCAAGAGCCGTGACGAGGAGATCGACTACGCAGAGGCTCACAACATTCCTCTGAAGATAAACAGAGAGACAAACTACTCTAAGGATAAGAACATCTGGCACCTCTCACACGAAGGTCTCGATCTTGAGGATCCTGCAAACGAGCCGCAGTACGAGAAGAAGGGCTTCCTCGAAATGGGCGTTTCACCTATCGACGCTCCTGATAAGCCTACATATATCACACTTCACTTCGAGAAGGGCGTTCCTACAATGCTTGACGGCAAGAAGCTCAATGGTGTTGAAATGGTATCTGCTCTCAACAAGCTGGGCGGCGAGAACGGTATCGGCCTTGCTGATCTCGTTGAGAACCGTCTCGTTGGTATGAAGTCAAGAGGTGTTTACGAGACTCCCGGCGGTGCTATCCTTTACCACGCACACGAAGTTCTCGAGACTATCACACTTGACAAGGAAACTGCACGTATCAAGCAGTACCTCGGAATCAAGTTTGCTGACATCGTTTACAACGGTCAGTGGTACACACCTCTCCGCGAAGCTCTCACAGCTTTCGTTGACAAGACGCAGGAGAGAGTTACAGGCGACGTTAAGCTCAAGCTTTACAAGGGCAACATCATCAATGCAGGCGTAACTTCACCATACACACTCTACGATGAGGAAGTTGCTACATTCGATGAGGATGAGGTTTACAATCAGGCTGACGCAGCAGGCTTCATCAACCTCTTCGGTCTCCCGATAAAGGTTAGAGCTCAGCTTGACAAG
>NZ_JAIKXF010000039.1 GCF_024684275.1 Ruminococcus sp. | reverse complement strand
AATTGAGGTAGTCCGCCAGCCCGAGCTTGTCAGCAGTTTGCCGTCAAAGTAATAGGATATGTCCCATTTCCCTTTCTCACAGCCGATACGGACGGAAGTCCTGCCCGATATAAGCTCCCAGCCGCCGTCGGGAAGCCTGTTTATGGCTGGGCGGAAGCCCTTGTCCACATTAAGTACGAAGGAGGGCTTTTTGCGGGCAGCTCCCCTGAAATGCTCTATACTTACCTTTATGCTGTTTTCGAGGACAGATGTAAAGGTCACGGTCAGCACAGGGCCGCCGAGTGTCATCCCCCTGTTTGAGACATGATAAGGCGTAGCCCATACCGTCACCGACCGCTCGTCCGCCTCCGTCTCGTATATCTGCGAAGCCCAGTGTACATTATAGCCCTTCTTGTTCATCCAGAAACCATCTGATACTTTCATAAATGTATTCTCCCCTTGATTTGTACGTACAACTTTTCGCGCAGCCGTACATTGTCTTGACTTATATCTTAATAATAACATCTTTTCCGAAAGTTTGCAATAGATAATCGAAGCAGATGATGCTATTCATAAAATCTTAAACCGAAGGTGCATATTCCGAATAATACAATTATAATAGTAATATTTGTTTTAATTATTCCGACCTGTAAATATTTGATGCTGTTTTAACAAATCGGCACAATGCATAGAATTGTAAATACAAATTGAGCAGCCTGACAGTCCCGTATTCTGAAACCACTCTATCAAATCAGCTGATTATAACATATTGTGCATATTATTATTCGTTTTGAATAATAGCACTTTTGTGCGGAAAATACCAAATTCTAAACCTAAAATGTTTTAATTTCTATATTTTTTAGATACATCTGCATTTTGTACACCTAATCATTGTTTTTGGGGTTGAATTTATCAGTACAAATATAGTAAAATACTTGTAACAGCATGAAATGATATAAATAATATCATTACGTTGAACGAAAAATATACACTTTTTACGAGGAGGAGAATGTATGAAAGTAAAAAAGATAGTTGCAGGCCTTACGGCTGCAAGCTGCCTTTCAGGAGTGATTACAGTCTTGCCTGACGTAGTTTCGCGCACCTATGCTGCTGAGATCGTTTATAACGACTTCGAGCGCAACTACGAGGGCTGGTACGGCGAAGGGGATAATGTTGAAGTAACCGCTCAGCTGGGAGAGGGCTTCGGCACTTCACGAGGCATGAAGGTCACAGGACGAAACTCAGCTTCACAGGGCGCAGCTTCATCAAAGGGACTCTATCTCTTTGGCGGAGACAAATATACCTACAGCGTTAAGGTCTACAGCGAAACAGCTGAAAAATTCAATTTTTCACTTCTTGTCATCGACGAGAAAACAGGCAGGGAAACAACTGTAAAACTCGATTCCAAGAATGCAGCCGCAGGTGAGTGGACAGAACTCAAGGGCAGCTACACGGCTCCCAAGGACAGCTATGAGTTCAAGCTCAGCATCACCAATGATTCCACAAACGACTTCCTTTTTGATGAATTCCTCATCACAGGCGACAAGGAAGCTCAGGAAGCACACGCTGCTCCCTCAGGCAAGGGTCTCAAGGACGAGTTCGCAAGCTATTTCCGCGTAGGCAATATCTTCAACAGAGGAACTATCAGCAACAGCGGTATCCAGGGCATCATCCTCAAGGATCACAACGCTGTGGAGTGCGAGAACGAGACAAAGCCCGATGCAACTCTGGTACAGAGCGGTTCATCGGATACAAACATAAAGGTATCCCTCAGCAGCTGTGCTGCTATCTGCGATTTCTGCGTAAAGAACAATATCGCATTCAGAGGACATACCCTTGTATGGCACAGCCAGACCCCCGAGTGGTTCTTCAAGAGCAACTTCCAGCAGAACGGAAGCTGGGTAGACAAGAGCACCATGAGCAAGCGTATGGAAAGCTATATCCAGCATATGTTCGAGGCATTCGCAACACAGTATCCCGACCTTGACCTCTATGCATACGACGTATGCAACGAGTGTATCTCCGATGCAGGCAACGGCGGTCCGAGAGGCGGCGGCTACGGCAACGGAAATTCACCGTGGGTACAGGTATACGGCGGCAACGGCTTCATCGAGGAGGCCTTCACCTACGCAAGAAAGTACGCTCCTTCCACCTGTAAGCTCTTCTACAACGACTATAACGAGTTTGCCGACGGCAAGAAAAACAGTATAATCAACTCTATCCTCAAGCCTCTCAAGGCTAAGGGAGTTCTTGACGGTATGGGAATGCAGTCACACGTAAATGCTGCTGCAAGCAATGCGTGGGGCGATACGAATTCTTACCTCAAGGCTATGGACGATTACCTCAATCTCGGTATCGACGTTCAGGTTACAGAGCTCGATATCAGCGTTGAGAACGGAAAGTACTCATATCAGGATCAGGCAAACAAGTACAAGGCTATCTTCCAGCACGCTATGCAGTGGAACAGCGCGGGTCACGACAACAAGGTAACCCTTGTTCAGATCTGGGGTCCTAATGACGCAAACTCATGGCTCAGCTCGGGAAGCAACGGCCTTCTCTATGACGCAAGCAACCAGCCAAAGGCTGCTTATACAGCTCTTACAAGCCTCGTTCCCGACAGCGAGTGGGGCGAAGGCAAGCCTTACACAGGTCCCGGAAGCAGCGGATTTACTCCAAAGCCCGTTGAGCCTGCAAAGGTTGACGACGACGGCTACTGGTTCCACAGCACATTCGAGAGCGGTACCGACAGCTGGTCAGGCAGAGGCGCTGCTTCTGTCGATACAAGCAGCTCCGCCAAATACTCAGGCAGCAAGTCACTCTATGTAAGCGGCAGAACAAATTCATGGAACGGCGCTGCCATCTCACTCGACTCAAGAGCATTCGAGGCAGGCGAGACATACAGCTTCTCGGTAAACGCTATGACCAATGAAGGCGGAGATACTACCGAGTTCAAGTTCACTCTCCAGTATGACGACGCTTCGGGCACAGCAAACTACGATCAGATCGCACTTGCTTCCGCTCCGAAGGGTGAATGGGTACAGCTGGCAAATACAAGCTATACTCTTCCTGCAGGCGGATCAAACTTCCAGATCTATGTTGAAACAACAGATGAGAACGAATACGTTGATTTCTTCATCGACGAGGCTATAGGCGCTCCTTCAGGCACAAGCATCGACGGCGCAGGTCAGCCAAAGGTACGCAAGGTCACACTTGGCGACCTCAACTTCGATGAGAAGATCGACTCACTTGATATGATAACCGCAAGAAAGGGACTCATCAAGGGCGGCTTCACAGATTCAATGACTCAGAAAGCAGCAGACGTTGACCAGAGCAAGGAATTTGACGTAACAGACCTCGTTTGTCTCCAGGAATTCATTCTTGGCAAGATCAAGGAATTTCCCGTAAACAAACCCGCAGTCCCCACACTTGATGTTTCACAGTACGAGGCTAAGTTCAGCGGCGTTTCACTGGCAGAAAGCTTCAAGAAGGAAAGCGAGAACAACCCGATCTATACTCAGCGTTTCGGCGCAGACCCAGGCTGGATGGTATATGACGGCAGACTTTACGTTTACACAACAGCTGATGAATTCGCATACAAGAATGGTCAGCTTATTGAAAACGATTATTCTTCAGGCTATATCAACTGCTTATCAACAGCAGACCTTGTAAACTGGACAGACCACGGTCAGATCCCTGTTGCAAAGACAAGAGTAAACGGCACACCTATTGCAAGATGGGCTAACAACGCATGGGCTCCCGATGCAGCATGGAAAACAATCAACGGACAGGATAAGTTCTTCCTTTACTTTGCAAACAACGGTTCAGGTATCGGTGTTATCACAGCTGATGACCCGACATTCACCAAGAATGTAAAGGATCCTCTCGGACATGAGCTCATTTCCAGAAACACACCTAACAGCAACGTAACATGGCTCTTCGATCCCGGCGTTTACTATGATCCTGATACAGATACAGGTATCATCGCATACGGCGGCGGTGTTCCCGACGGACAGGCTGCTAATACAAAGCAGGGACGTATCGCTAAGCTTGGCAGCGACATGATCTCGATCGTAGGTACTCCTATTGATCCCGGCACACCTTACCTC
>NZ_JAIKXF010000033.1 GCF_024684275.1 Ruminococcus sp. | reverse complement strand
GACGTTGAAAAGTATCTGACCGACCTGTTTTCAAATCCGGCAGGTACGATACTTCTGCCATGGAATAATTGATAAAGTTTTTCCTCGCCATCGGCGAGGATATTTTTATATCTTATGGGACGCGGTTTATTTGACGCTTACAAACAAATGACCGCCATTTGGCGGTCATCATTTTATAACTTTAATTTTGTATGCTCCACGGCCTTCGGGACCACAAGGCGACGCTGACGGATTTTCGGCAGTTTCTCATGATTTAATAGAATCCTGTTTTGCACCTGTGTTTCGAGGACAAAAGCTGATTTGATGCTTATTGCCTTTGCAGAAAAAAACTTAAAACTGTAGGAAAAGTGTAGGAAAATTAACACCATAAAATATCAATAACCATTTTCTTCTATCCATGGAAGAACATCATTCCAGATAAGATCCCAGAATTCCTGATCGGTGAGTTCCACTTGTTGCTCATTTAAATGAGTACCGACGTGTCTGGAGGTGTCTGGAGTTAGACATTTTTATATCATTTTTAGAATAGTACAGCACATCGTACCTATGAAACGGATAATACATATTTCTTCCGATCCACTCCGGACAGTTGCTTATATGGTAAGCTGGTTTGAAGAAACTGAGAGAGTCATCATCTATCATATGACTTTTATATTTCAAGCTATCAACGTATCTGTCAAATATATGTGATATACTTGCTTATCTTGATGAAAAAGATGAAGTTCAAAAGGCTTTACGAGATAAAATCGAAGGTGTCCTTGAAGATTTTGAAGAACTACCAACTCCAAAGACTTCATGGAGAGAATTTTTCTCTGCCCAGAAGAAGATAGTTGTAATTTCCACAGGCTTTGATAGTGTAGCTAAAGGTTCATACGTGACAGATATGTTGCTTGCTAGTTTTTACGCCTTCAAGCAGCATTTCCCTGAGACTCGTAATACAATAATTCTTGATGAAGCGCAAGATCTGGATATAAGCACTGATAGCGCAATTGACAAATTGCTGCGCAAGGGTGCAAAACATGGTATACGTATGTTAATAGCAACACAGCACTTTTCAGCTGTTAAGGAAAAACTTGGTAAAACATTCGGTAACTGCAGGACGCTGATTATCTTTCGCCCGGAATACGTTGATTTCGCGGACATCTCTAAGCTCACAGGTATTGATGCAGCTACTCTTGCAAGTCTGGAGCAGGGGCAGTGCCTGGTTTACGGTCTGCTTTATGACAAAACGGCAGGCCAAAACAAGCAGTCTACTGTCATCGGCTGGACTTATAAGAATCCGGCACCGAAGTCTGCAATGGCTGATGAGCCGTGTCTGAAGGTCAACAGATTTAAATTCAGAAAAAGCTAGTGGGCGCCCTTAAGGGCGCACCAACTTATACTTATTATATTACAACAACATTCCGCTGTCAAGCAGTAAGAAAGCGAGGTGAACACTATGAAAGCCAAAACTAAGCCGTATACATTTTATATGGTTATATGGAGTAATATCCGTCGTTATCAATATCTTAATGAACTTTCAGACGAAGCTCTTGCAAAGACGATGGAGCTCACAACAAGGACATTGTATAACTACGACCATGATCCTTCTGCTCTCACATTGAAGCGCGTACAGCTCTTCATTGAGCATTCGGGACTTGATATCGAAGCGTTGATCAGCGCTTAATCAAAAATTATAGAGGGCGTAATTATGGTGTAAGCCTTAAATACGTCCTCTATTAATATATGGAGGAATTAATATGCCTAAACGAAAAATGCCAGAAGCACACCAATTAAAGTCCGGCAGCTGGAACGCTCAGGTATTTGTCGGACTGGATGAAAACGGTAAAAAGATACGCGAGTCGTTTACAGCACCTACTAAGTGGGAGGCTGAGAAATTAGCAGCAGAGTATATTATTAATGGTATGAAGCGTAAAGAAGGATTGACGGTTGCAGATGCAGTGGATGGGTATATAACATCAAAACAGAATGTGCTTGCTCCATCAACGCTGAGAGGATACGGCATACTTCGCAGGAACAGATTACAAAGCCTCATGCCGCTTGATGTAAATGCAGTAAACAGTTTTACTGTACAGCAGGCTATAAACGAAGATGCAGTTAAGGTAGGAGCAAAGACAATTAAGGAAGGTGTTAACTTGATCTGCGCAGCTCTTAAGCTGTATGATATCAACCCTATCCTTCATGTGACATACCCTGCGAAGAAGCCAAAATTGAAGGAATTGCCCACAGCGGAGCAGGTAATCGACATGGTGCGTGGCACGGATATAGAGCTTCCTTGTCTCTTGGCCATGTGGCTGTCGCTGCGTATGAGCGAAGTAAGAGGTCTTCAGTTTAGAGATCTAAAGGATAATACACTTACAGTATGCCGCAGTAATATCTATTTTGACGGCAAAAATAATGTTCGTGACCAGAATAAGACATACAAGTCAACAAGAAAGCTTACTATACCTGACTACATAAAAGACCTCATCACGGCTGTTCCTCATGAGAAGGAAGACGAGTTTATAGTTCAGATGGAGTATCAGACGCTGCGAAGCAAGTTTTATAAGCTGCTTGAAGAGCATAACTATCACATGACTTTTCATGATCTCCGTCACTTGTCTGCGAGTGTTATGCTCATGCTTAACATTCCTGACAAGTATGCGATGGAGAGGGGAGGGTGGTCGACCAATTCTACGCTTAAATCAGTATATCAGCATACGTTCTCGGAGGAGCGTAAGCAGGTCGATAAGAAGATCGACGATTACTTTAACAGACTGATTGAAGGTTCAGATAAGGATTAGAATTTATGAATTGTTATTATTAGGCAGCCTTGCGGCTGCTTTTTTTGTTTGAACTATTGACCAAATTGTGAGCGTATGTTATAATTGAATCAGCAAAAAGTAATTTTTATTATCACAGTTTTCCTTATGCGTGACAACTGGTAAAGGAGCTTTTAAATGAATATTGATAACAAACTTTATACAGGAAGACCAACTGAGTTGCGTTCTGACGTAGAAATGGCTATATACGATAAGCTTGATACTCTCGGCATAGATTATAAGCGTGCTGACCACGACCACGCTGATACTATGGAGGATTGTCTGGCAATCGAGAAGGTACTTGGAGCTAAGATATGCAAGAACCTGTTTCTCTGTAACCGTCAGAAGACAAGTTTCTATATGCTCCTTATGCCGGGAGATAAGCCCTTCAAGACTAAGTTCCTGACTTCTCAGCTTAACTGTGCTCGTCTTTCGTTCGCTGAAGCTGATAAGATGCAGGAGTATCTCCACACTATCCCCGGTTCTGTATCAGCACTGGAGCTCATATTTGATACAGACAACAACATTCAGCTTGTCATAGATAACGATCTGATGAAAGATGAATACATCTGCGGACACCCAGGCATCAACACTTCGACAGTTCGCCTGCTCCGTGATGATATGCTTAAATATGTCCGTGAGGCTAAGCATGAGCCTATATTTATAGATTTGCCGGTAGAATGATAATTAAAGCCATGCAGATAATTATTTAGGTCTGTTTAGTATAATATAAATACATATACAGTACGGCTGCTCCGAGATGATATGCTCAGATACTGTCGAGGGACTGGTTGCCTGATGTTGACATAACTGTTGTGATATTGTATAATCTAAGAAAAACAAATCTGTATAGGTGATAGTATGTTCAATCAAAAGAGAATAAACGGCATAGACATTCTTAAGGAGAAGATCCCGCCAGAGTTTCAATATTGGTGGCGCTTTGGAACTATAGTGGAGCTGAATTATAGTTCAAAAGTCATTGATGAGTATTATTGTGATTATACCAATAAGATCACATTACTGCTTACAGATTATAATCATCAGTACAAAATTGAGCTCTCGTTATACAACATAAGAGGAAATTTGAATTTCGATATGGCAAACGGATTATTCAGCGGTTTTACGATAGATGAATATTCAAATTCAGGAAGCGACAATAATTTCCATCTCTATTCAGATGAACAGGATATCAAGTTTGATCTATACTGCGAAAAAATAAATGCAGTGTTGCTATAAGTCATTATGAGGAGGAAAACTACGATTTTCATATTGCTGCTATTTCAGAGATGCTCAGACTATGTAAACAGGTACGCATATTCCCATTGTGTGATCTTGACAGCAATGCATCCGAAATGATAGAACGTGTTATAGATTATTTTTGTAAAAAATATAACGTGGTTATTAGATGCACAGATTACGAGTTTCAGAAAGATGCAAATAAATTATTAATAATCAATAAATGACATAATGCAATGATTAAGTTCAGTAACCAGGAATTCTGAAGTATATCAATAGACTAAAGTCTTATGGCACATTCAAAAAGCGTTTCAAATACATGGTTTTTTATCATTTGAAACGTTGCAAATAAAGGGGACACGTCACTGACATCATTGACACAGGAGTACAGCTTCTGCAATGCGTAATATAGCGGAAAGGCTACATATCACAGGCAAATGAATAAATATGTATGATATAAATTAAAGAGTCGCATCATTGGCTCTTTAATTCTTTTGCTTATGGAACAAACAGCATAATTAGACTTGACAATTATCAAGAAAAATGATAAAATACTATAATCGTATTATGATATAAATTTTTAAATATCGTACATACTATAATCAATTATTTACGTTGGAGGTAAAAGATGAAAACGATTATCAAAAGAATAACTGCTTCTGTTTTATCATTTGCGCTAATAGGTAGTGTTTCCGCAATGAATAGTTACAACGGAGCAAATTTGAAAACATGTCTTGAAGTTCATGCTGAGGATTCTTCAAATTGGACTTTCGATGAAGAAACTGGCGTATTAACTTTAAGAGGGACAATCTTAAATGAAATCGATTTCCCTGGTATGCAAGATGAAAGAATAAAAACAATTGTAGCAGAAGAAGGTACGATTCTCCCTGAGATTTGTTCCCGTTTGTTCTATAATTGCAAAGCTACTTCAATTGATCTGTCAAAGGCTGATACCAGTAATACAACAAATATGGAAAGTATGTTTCATAATTGCCATAATCTGGAATATCTTGATATTAGTAATTTTAATACAAGTAAAGTCACAACAATGGCTTCAATGTTTAATGACTGTAACAACCTTGAAAAATTAGATTTAAGCAGCTTTGATGTAAGAAATGTAAGACAAATGGATTCTATGTTTAATAGGTGTAGTAAATTAAAAATACTTAACTTAGAGAATTTTGAAACACCTAATTTAGAATCTCTGTCTAATATGTTTGAAGACTGTAAGGAGCTCTTATTCTTACGCGTTGACAATTTTGATACAAGCAATGTTACCATGTTTAGTAGATTATTCTCTGGATGTTCAAAGCTATCTGATCTCGATTTAAGTAGTTTTAACACCAAAAGAGCTATAAGCATGATGTGGATGTTTGATAGTTGCAAACAATTACACACTATTTATGTTTCTAATGAATGGTCTACAGCATCATTAAAAATTTTAGGCGAAAAAGATTCCCTTTTTAATCGTTGTATAGGACTTGTTGGTGGTAATAAAACCCTTTTTTCAGACACAAATATTGATAGTTCATATGCATGTATTGATACAGAAGAGCATCCAGGTTATTTTACATTCCGCAGTAATACCCCCTCTGAAACAATAATAGAATCTACCACTACAACATCTACAACCACTACTTCATCAACTACAGAAACCTCAACAACAACAACAACTACTACAACTACTACTGCAGCTACTACAGACTCCACCACTACAACATCTACAACCTCTACTTCATCTTCTACAGAAACTTCAACAACAACTACCGCTACTACAACTGCAGCTACTACAGACTCCACATCTACAACCTCTGCAACATCTACAACCTCCACTTCATCTTCTACAGAAACTTCGACTACAACAGATTCATCAAATGCAAATAATGATGGCACTTCAAACAGTGATACTGAACTGCCTCAAACCGGTAATAATTCAATGATATATTTATATATCATTCTTGGAGCATTTGTGTTGATTGGTCTTGGTATAACTTCAATTATTATATCTGATAATAAACATTGCAAAGAAAACAAAAAGTAATCCTGAACTATAAGAGAACCGGCTCCCTGTATGGGAGCCGTTTCTCTTGTTAGCATTAAGATAAACCGACTGTGGATTTAGTAACCACAGTCGGCTGATAAATTATTAATCTTTCAAATTGGCCAACAAAAGTCCTTCGATGTTAGTGCACAAATCTTCTGTTCCCGATAAATAGAATACTATCTTACATTTAGAATTATTGGGAATAGAGCCGGTGCAGTATTCGCTGCACTGGTTTTCTCATGTATTATTGAAAAGAATGTTGAAATTAAATTCAATTAGAAGAATAGTATTTCAGCTTTTAAAAACGCATTCCATACAAGTATTCCATACGAAAA
>NZ_JAIKXF010000027.1 GCF_024684275.1 Ruminococcus sp. | reverse complement strand
CAGGGGCTTGTGTTCGTCGCAGTACGCACCCTCGGTCAGTCTCGGACAGCCGGGGTGCTTGCACGGTTTCAGTGCCTTCCTCGGCATCGCCGACACCTCCTTCGGGCATAACAAAAGCCGCTGCGGATACCCACAACGGCTCAGGTTATTTCTTAATATATGAGGGGTTCATCCCAATCTGGGCTTAAAGTACGATCTACAATATATGTAGTTCCGGTCGAATTCATTTTACACTTGCAATCCAGAAGCTCTTCGGGAATGCTATCGACCTGATAATCATCGCCTTCCCAATGCTTAACATCATGAATCGAAAGCCTAACAGTATCAGTCCCAGAGGCTCCATTTGCTTCTAGTAAATCCCTAAGTAACATTTTAACACCACCTTTTCATATTGAGTTTTTCGTCCAATTTTCCTATTATACATTATAGCATACTTTCCCAGTGTTTTCAAGTGAATTGGACTGCATCAGACTGCAAACTTTCAAGAGCTTTTCTGTGGATATAATAGGCCTTGCGCTTGCTGATATATAGTTCCGCAGCAATGACGCTCCACGGCTTGAACTCGATATAACGCTTGGTCAGAAGGTCACGGATATCGCCGTCATCGACCTCACGGATTCTATGTTCCATGTTGGCAAGCAGAATATCATATTCTTCCTGCGTTTCCTTGATGTCCTGCTCCAGCGCCATGATCTTGAACACGGTACTTTCCATTTTGCTGCGGTCGGGAGACACTGTCCTCGGCATATCATTGATGCCGCTGCCGTTCATGCCCTCCGCCCGCTGTCGCAGAAGATGTATCTCGTGGATCTTCCGGTTGATGCGTTTGCGGAGCCGCTCCATCTTGTCCCAGTATTCCTTCATGCAAATGCCTCCTTCATTGTTGTGATCAGCGTTTCACCGTTCAGATCATCCGCTAAAACTTCAAACCACTGCGACCTCAGAAACCGCTCTGCTTCATTGATGCCGTCCTTGTTTTTTGTAATAAGGGCGGCTTTATAATCCAGCAGGGCTTTTTCTATTACGGCAGCGGCAAGCAATTTATATCCCATAGCATCCCTCCAGTTCCGCTTTGACCGCATCCATCAGGGCTGACTGCGTTTTGTCCTTATCCTGCAATGCTTTCAGGATGCGTTCATCGACTGTGCCTTTTGTGACGATATGCTGTATGACAACGGTCGCGGACTGCTGTCCCTGCCGCCACAGTCGGGCGTTGGTCTGCTGATACAGTTCCAGACTCCATGTCAGCCCGAACCACACAAGAGTGCTGCCACCGCTTTGTAGGTTCAGTCCGTGTCCAGCTGATGCAGGATGTATCAGGGCGACAGGCAGTTCACCTTTGTTCCAGCGGCTGATGCTGTCGGGCTTATCCAGTGTGCTGAACGGGATATGAAGCTGATGCAGACGCTCGGATATGCGGCTGAGATCATGCTTGAACCAGTATGCGATCAGCAGCGGTCTGCCGTTCATGCTTTCGATGATATCCTCAAGGGCATCCAGCTTCCGGTCATGTATGGGTACGATCTCACCGGAGTCATCATATATCGCACCGTTCGCCATCTGCGACAGCTTATTGCTGAGACTTGCGGCATTGGCGGCTGTGACTTCTCCGTCTGGCAGAGACAGCACCAGTTCCTGCCGCAGGTCGCTGTATTTCTTATGCTCCGCTTCGGAAAGCTGCACGGTATATTCGCTCATGACAAGCTCCGGCATCTTCAGATGGTCGGTCGCTCTCATGGATACCGTGATGTCGGATATCTTCTCGTATATTGCCTCTTCCGCACCGGGCAGCGCCTTGTAACTGTACACGATCATACCGTTTCGCTTATCGGGCTGGAAGTAGGTATTGCGGTACTGCCCGATAAAGCGTCCGAGCCGCTGTCCCATATCCAGAAGCCGGAACTCTGCATACAGGTCCATGAGTCCGTTTCCGGTCGGCGTTCCCGTCAGCCCCACGATGCGCTTTGCCTTCGGTCTGACCTTCATGAGAGCCTTGAAGCGCTTTGTCTGGTGGTTTTTGAAGGAACTCAGTTCGTCAATGACGATCATGTCATAATCGAACTGCATCTCGTCTATGAGCCAGCCGACATTCTCACGGTTGATGATATAGACATCAGCCTTCCGTGAAAGTGCCGTCCTGCGTTCTTCCGCTGTACCGACTGCGATGCTGTATGTCAGCGCCTGCAGATGCTCCCACTTTTCGATCTCTGCCGCCCATGTATCACGAGCTACCCGCAAGGGTGCGATGATCAGAACTTTGTGTATCTCAAAGCTGTCGAACAGCAGGTCGTTTATCGCCGTAAGCGTTGTGACGGTTTTGTCAACCCAAGCCCATATCAAGCAGGAGTGCTGCGATCGGGTGTTCCTTTATAAAATCGACTGCATATTCCTGATAATCATGAAGCTTCATCCGTCATCACCTCCTCAATGATTCTTTGTATGCCTGCCATACTGTCAAGCACATACACCTTGAAGCCTAACCGCCGCAGGAGCTTATGCCGGGAAACCTGCAAGGCTCTGGGCTTTTCACCGGGTGCTTTCACTTCAACAAATGCTATCTTCCCATTCGGCATCAGCACAAGTCGATCAGGAACTCCGCTGAATCCCGGCGATACGAATTTCAATGCAATGCCGCCTCGCTCTCTCACTATTTCCCTTAGCTTATGTTCGATAAACTTCTCTTCCATGGATTTTCTCCTATCCGGCAGACGTTCCAATGTCCCGAAAAATTGCTATATATTTATAAATGAGTGTATATGGTATATGTGCACCCATTTCTTACC
The DNA here is from genome assembly GCF_024684275.1 of Ruminococcus sp. The sequence continues at coordinate 28,261 of NZ_JAIKXF010000027.1, read as the reverse complement.
CATTTCTTTTTATATAGATAATAATTGGAACATTGGAACAGTAAAGCCGTTTTAATCTGTGTTTCAGTGGGGTATGGTTTGTTTCAGTTTTCATGTTCCGGATAATGATTTTATGGAACGTGAAGGTGATTGGAACGTTCCAGTTTTCGGAACATTTAACTGGAACATCCGCCCGGAACATAAATCCACTGCGGTCCGTAGAGAGGAATACGGAGCTTTTTCTCCTGCCGTACCCATCCCAGTTTGGCAAGGATCGCCTTGATCTTATTGCTCTCAGAGATGGAGAGATTGGCACGATCCTTTTCAAAACACTCGCACCATATTTCCATATTGCTGACATAGCTGCGTTGTAACGTGCCTATGCGAGTATTGCCCCCGAACTCCGACTCGCCGTTCAGGTAATTCCGACGCTCATACAATGACATTTCTGCCCAGTTCTCAGGCAGGAGTTTTTCCAGATATTCACGCACCAATCCTTCACGCTCATCGGATTCCATTGCTTCACGCTGTTCTTCCTTTGCATAGATATCCAGCTTGGCATCAAGATAGAGCTTTTCTCCGGCATTGACGTATTCCATGACTTCCGCCCAGATCTGGCTGATTTCGTATTCATCCAGATCCCAGGAATGCTTATTCATTCCACCGGGTGTTTTCACAGGCCAGAAGCGTCTGTTGCCGGTGGTGTCGCGCAGATAACCTGTCTCGGCATTGGTCGTTCCGAAGAAGACGCACTGCCGCAGATGCGGTGTTGCACGTTTGCCGAAAGAGGCACGATAGATATCGTTCTGGCGTGAAAGGAAAGAACGGAGCGTTTCGACCTCTGTTTTCCGCAGTCCGGCAAGCTCACCAATCTCCAGAATCCAATACCCCTGTAATTTCTCAGCGGCAGTCTTATCCTTCGTATCGTTTAGATTGAGAGAATCAGAAAACCATTCACCGGCAAGCCTTGCAATAAGGGTGGATTTTCCTATACCCTGGGGTCCATTGAGAACCAACATGGAATCGAACTTACAGCCGGGCTTCTGTACACGGCAGACGGCGGCACAAAGTGTTTTCCTTGTGACGGCACGGGTATATGCGTTATCATCAGCACCAAGATAGTCAATCAGCAGAGTGTCCACTCTAGGAATGCCGTCCCATTGCGGCAGGGAATTGAGATACTCTCTGATTGGATGATAGGATCGGTCGTCCGATACCTTTGTGACAGCAATTTGGAAGTTCCTCTGCGAAAAAGAACCGTAGTGGGTATCAATATAGCTAACAAGCTGTGCATCATCGGCATCACGCCAGTATTTGGACGGATGCTGCCACGGCACTTTCCCTTTGATCTCCATGCCGTCAAGCTGCTGATTAAAGACAATGGACCGCAACATTTCATCATTTTCAAGGATGAGCGTCAGATTGCGAAGTGTATTCTGTAAATTACCGGACTTATCGTATGTGAGGCTTTTCTGCCAGTCATCAGATACAGCAAAATCATCCGCCGCCTGTGCCATGCGTTCCTTTGCCAAAAGAGCCTTGACATTTCCGTCCTGTACCGCCATATCCGACATTGCCTTGTATGACGGGAGTTTTGTAGGCGGTGTATCATCTGTGGACTGAGTATCAAGGTTTGCGAACTTATGCAGGCGGACAAGGTCAAAGGCATTCAGCAGTTTTCCGCATACCGGATCGGTAGCATGATGGCTGTATACGAATTTATCATCGTAGACGACAACACCCGCCGCCGAATCCGCCGGGATATAATCGTAGCGGTTTTCCATAGTGGACGGGGTATAGATACCCGTAAGAAAAGTGGCGATTGCCGCTGTAATGCTGTAAGCACGACAGAATGCACCGACGATTCCCGTTTTTGCAAGCGGATCAGCCATTGCCTTTACGTCATGATGCTCAACGGCGGACTGTCTTGTGGAAACAGGCCATGTTGACTCGTCCTGCCAATCATCATAACGGGAAAGTATCTCATCAGGATCGAGATCACAACCGTCCTTTTCCTGATAGAAGAAGCTGCCGTTCATCGAAGTGGACGGCCAGTACATCAGCCTGTGTGCCTCATAGGTGGAATCATCGAACAGGTCGATACCGATATCTTTTGCAACCATTCTTGCAACCGCCGGATACTCAGCTTCGCTTACATCACGGGAAAGCGGAATCACGATACGCAGTCTTGGTTTGTCCGGCGTATGCTTGTGAGTGCTGTATGCACAGCAGCGATACGGCTGTTTGGCAATGATATCGTCCCAAACATCCGGCGTGCCATAATCCATATCAAGGGCGAGTGCTGAACGGCAGAGAACCATATTCTTCTTACGCCTGCCGCACTTAAGATGACCTGCAACAAAACCGCCCTTGTCCTTGACGTTTGCCTGCTGTGCTTTCGTCATCTTGTGATATTCTTCTATGGTTTCAGTGGTACGGATCGTAGAGGATACACGTTTTTTGAAATCATCCCAACCGATCTCACTGTTTTTCCACTTCGTCTCAAAGCGACTGTTGCCATATGCGATTTTCATAACGCTGCCTCCCGTCCTTCCTCCAGTACCTGTGTGATAAACTTCAATGCTTCGATCATGGTAGACAGCTCCGCATCGCCGCCAAGGGCGATCTCGATACCCATCGTGTCACCGTAACGATCCTCGATAACCTTTGCGTTGATGTCTGTACCGCCCTCATCGCTGATACGGATGAAGGTCCGACCGCCATGTCCCGTATCGCCACCCATGTAGCCGGTCGTGCCGACCTCAACCGACAGAACGTTTGCATCAACGATCTCACGCTCCCACGTTTCGACTTCGACACCGTTCACTTTGCGCCATTTGCTTGTTACTTCGTACATATATAACAACCTCCACGAAAAAATGCAGAGGGCGAAATTACCCTCTGCATCTTCCGTCAAATAAAAATCAGTGTATTCGTACCCCTCAGTCGAAGAATCTGACGAACTTTCTCAGGTCTGCATTTTCGGCCAGAGCCTTGCGGATTTTAGTTACAGTCTTGCGTACAGCACCTTCGGTGACACCACGCTCCCGTGCGATGCTAACGATGGTTTCGCCGTTACGTAGTACACGGAAATAGATTTCTTGCCATGACTCCGACCAAGTCAGTGCTATCTCATCAGCCATCTCTTCAAAGCCAGGCTCTGAGTTGGTGGAGCGATACGCCATTGCAAGAATAGCGGACTTGTCACCGGAGCCATTGTCATCGTCTCCGTCAAGGATTGCATCGAGAGAGGTTGTCCAGTTTTTCGGAAATCGATCATTTGCCTCTGCCTCCACGTCAGCAGGATGCGGCGCATAGCCGTGCTCTTCCTTGTACTTGACGATATATTCAGCTTTCCACGCCTCAACCTCTGCCTGCTCCTCAGCAGTACGCTTTGGACGGCGAGATTTGAGGTTCGTATAGACATCGTGGTCATCAGCAGCATGAAGCGCCTTGATATCCGCTACGTTAATTCCGTCCTCACCGGGAACCAGCTCGATTTCTTCCATATAGGTATCGGTATAGCGGCGGTAAACATAAGTGCCACGCTTCTTTGAAGCAGTTTTTACGAGCTGCTCAACTCTTTCGTTTTTACGGACGTATACTCTTTTACGTTTCATCTTTTTTCCTCCAGTCCGTTTCCCGAACCGGAGGCAGTGAGGCGTAAAAAAGGCATGACTGACCTGACGGAACGGGAATATCTCGTTTCGTTATGGCCAGTCATGCTCGTAGACTGGTGCTGTATTCTGTTATTGACCATCATAGCAGTTCGAGCCACCTCTGTGCACCGGGGTGAACTGGTATGACGGTAGGCAGTTTTACGACTTGCCCGGGTCAAATTATTTCATTTATGAACGTCCTGTGATGTACCCATTATATCTTATCTACAAAAAAACTGCCAGACACATAAAGTTGCCATTTCAAGATAGAAAAAAGGGGCTTTGCGTATCTGATTGATACGCAAAGCCCCTTTTTTCGATATAATCTATGAGCAACTTTATGTGTCCATTATTATTTTATTGATTTCTATTATCAGGAATCATTGGCTGAGAGCAAGCAGCTAGAATCATGTTCCACTGCTCGAGAGTACCTTCGTCATAGTCGAGGCATAGCCTATATGCTCGATCACGCGGACTATCACCAAGAGAATAACTACATGTCTTTAGAAGATGAAGACTATATGCCTTGGGAAGGTTTAACCCTATGCACACTGCCATGACATTTTCTATCGGTGGCACGCTCTTTCCTGATCGATAGTTCTTAATAGTAGTAACACTCAGCCCCGAACGTTCTGCAAGCTGTTCAAGGGTGATATGTTTTTTACGTTTCCTGTGGTATTCAAGTGTAGCGCCAAATGTTGTAAGATGATTCTGCTGCATTTCTAAAAAAACATTATCTTCTTTCTCTTGTGCTTTCAATATAGCTGCTATTTCCTTCTTTAGCTCGTCTGCATTCTGTAAACAGTCTTGGTTGAAGTTTTTATCATAGTAGTGTTCTACATAGTTCTCACTTTTAACTTCCTTACTGAGGTATGATTCACCGTAAAATTCATATTTATCCTGCATTTCACGCAGATAAGAAGTACTTTTGAAAGAGAATACTAGGCAACATTCATCTGCGTGCTCACATGCATAATCGCTCAATTCTAATTCAACTCTATTGCCGATGAATCTAGCCTTAAGGTACTTAGGATCATTGATGCATACTACATAACCAATATAAAGATACTTTCCTGAATCTATAAGTTCAGCAAAATCCGCATTGCTACTATAAATCTTATCGAATCCGTTCTTATCAATAACAAAAGTCTGGTATTGTTCGAGTATTCCTTCTGGGAAATAAAACGGTTGATGCCATTTGCCGTCAACATATACAAATGCGCCATCTGCAACGTCCCAACCCAACTGACGAGCTCGCTGTTTAGCAGCAAATCTAGGTACATCAAATAGCATTGCAACACGTTTCAGCATATCTTCTACCAATTCGCCTTTATAATGATACGGTTCCGAAGCATCATATGCTTCTTCCATCGCTCTAACCATAAGATGTTGCGGCATCGCTATACGAAGTGCCAATGCATTTGCTTGCCATTCTGCATACCAATGTGCCTTCTGTGCCATTGTCATACTCTCTTCATAGTGACTCGGTTCAACCTCGCAAGACATCATGTCGCTTTGATCATCCAACAATGCCAGTAGTTGATAATACTTTTTATGCAGATGCCAGTGAATAATCTCATGTGCTATTGTTAGGCGGTGCGTTCCGTTACTGCCAAGATAGTATTTCTGACGGCTAATTAGGATTGTACCGGGTTCTATTTCATAATCTTCACGTTTCACTTCGCCGATCATTGGGTACTTTTCGTACACAGTTGCCTTCGATTTTCTGAAATACATCCTTCCAAAACAATTATCTGGAAGATCAGCCATATAGAACCTTATTTCTAATTGTTGAAGTATGTGGTCAATAGGAAGCATGTACGCATCATATATTGCATCAGCACAATAGAATTCAGTAAAGTCATCTGCAGTTTCTTCTAAAGTAGCTGTGTATATGTAAGGAACCAAAAATTGATCCAAAGCATTATCTTTCTCAAAAGCACCATTATGATACTCCTTAACTTTAAGGACCTTTACATCAACAAGTCCATCTCGAAGTATCCCTTGCAAATAGACTGTAAACCATCTGCATTTACGATCGGCTTCGTACTTCTTTGTACCGAGCCCAAGCTCTACTATATCCGCAGACAGCCCGACATCCATCTTTACGATCGGACCTGGTGCATCATGACATTTAAGAGCTTTTACCTCGACATTTTCTATTTTATGCTTCAGTAAAGACAGTACGTTAATGCTATGAAATCCACCACCATCATAATTATTATCAACGAACTTCTGAATTTCGCTCGTAAAAAGCTCTATGTAATTCGATTGTAAATAGCTTTTTAAATCCGGATACTTTGCCATTCTGTATCACCTCAACTTGCTCGAGCAGGTGACGTAAATGAGCCACCTGCTCAAACTCTTAATAATACTGCTCGATATAGCTGTATGCTTTATCAAAGACTTCCTTGTCCTTGATTTTGTATTTTACCCATACAACACTACGAAGAGCCTTCTTTACTTCCTGTCGACCTCCCGTTGTGTTCTGCCAACCATCAAAGCGAATGATCTTTACAATATCGTCAATATCTGTAACTATACGTTCGACAATGATAGGAGTACTTGAGTTCTTGACACCGTTAAAGAGTTCTGTTAAAGCCGCTTTACCCTTATCAACTTCTTCCTCCGGTACAACTTCTTTCTCAGCTTGCGCAGCTTCTCTTGCAAGCTCAAGTAGCATCTTCAGAAATTCAATACTGTTAATAAGCCCCTGCTCATGCTGTTCACGAAGCTTCTCCAGCTTATCTCCAAGGCGCATAAATTTCGGATCATCCGAATGCTTATGGATTCGTGCTACAAGATCAATCTCGATCTTCTTCGCAGCGTTCTTTGCACCTTTGTGCTTCTCAATGAAAGCATCAATAAGATCAGCATCAAGAGAGAGTATCTCCTCATCAGTGTGTACTTCGCCAACATCCAAATTGGAATTAACAATTTCCATTGTTTTCGGACCGAGAGCCGCCCAAATAAGTCCACCACCACCATTAGTTGGCTTTACGGATTCAAACACCTTAGTCAACCATACATAATCGGCCTGAATTGGTGAAAGCATCGGATCAGGAGAAACTGCATTCCATGCACGGTTAAGCACCTGGTAATCCGCTGCAAACTTATCCTTCTCTGCATTTGTAGGCAGACACTCCTGAGCTGCCATTAAGCCTTCCCAACCATCTACTGTACGATCAACCCCCATGAAGTAGCTGAGGCACTTCCTAAGCAAAGCTGGAATCTGCTTTTTAACTTCCTCGATGTTTGTAATGACCTTTTTCATGCTACCTTCGTCGAAGTCCAGAGCCTTGGCGACGTTATCAAAAATTCCGATGTAGTCGACAATCAGACCGTGAGTCTTACCTTCGTCAAAGGTGCGGTTAGTACGGCAGATTGCCTGCAGCAAGGTGTGATCCTTCATTGGCTTATCCAGATACATAACCTGTAGGATAGGTGCGTCGAATCCAGTCAGCAGTTTAGCTGTAACTATGACGATCTCAAGAGGATCGTTAGGGTCTCTGAAGCGGTCAAGAATCTTTGCTTCTTCATCCTTTGAACGGCGATACTTTTTGTACTCGTCTGCCTTATCATCGTTGGTGTCCATAACGATAGTTGAGCATTCTTCGCCAAGCAGTTTATCTAGCTCCTCTTTATACTTTAGGCAACAGGGGCGGTCGTACACAACAACCTGCGCCTTATATCCATTAGGACGTATCTTTTCAGAGAAGTGTTTTGCAATGTGTGCGCAAACCTTATGAATACGTTTTTCATTGTACATGATAGCCTGCATGTTAACTCGTTTGGAAAGTTCGGCCTTATCAGAATCCGGAAGGTCACGAGTAAGGATATCAAACTCGCGGTCCATCGTATCTCTGTCAACACGAAGATCCACCGGTACCGGCTCGAAGTTCAGAGGTAGTGTAGCGTGGTCACGAATAGAATCAGAGAAGGAATACTTACTCATGTATCCGCTACGATCTTCCGTTGCACCGAATGTTGCAAATGTATTCTTGTCCAAGCGGTTAATAGGTGTACCGGTCATACCAAAGAAGAATGCGTTCGGAAGAGCTGTTCTCATCTTGATACCAAGATCGCCTTCCTGCGTTCTATGGCATTCATCGACCATTACAATGATATTGTCGCGTGAACTAAGTTCACCGGTAACTTCCTGGAAGCGAAAGATAGTCGTGATAATAATCTTACGGATATCCTGTCTAAGCATCGTCATAAGTTGATCACGGGTAGATGCTGATTCCAAGTTACCAACATCAGAGGAGTGGAACTGTGCCGTAATCTGCGACTCCAGATCCAGACGATCGTCTACGATAATAACCGTAGGATTCTTGAGGTCCGGAAGCATACGAAGCTTCACTGCAGCGAACTCCATAAGGTAGGATTTACCTGAACCTTGAAAATGCCAGATAAGGCCCTTTTTCGGATAACCTGCACGCACACGCTCAATGATCATGTTGGCCCCTTCATACTGCTGATAGCGCGCGATGACCTTGTACTTACGAAACTTGCTGTCAGTAGCGTAGAGCGTGAAGAATTGGAACAGATCCATGATCTTATACTTTGTGATCATATCCTGAACACTTGTCTGTACTGCTGCCAAAGAACCGTCAGACTTATCGTCCGTTGTATGCCAAGGACCATACTTTGCGGCCGGCATACAAACAGAACCATAACGAAAACATTTGCCTTCTGTTGCGAAGTTGAATACGTTCGTTACAAACATCTGCGGAATGCTCTGCTCGTACTTGTTAATGTCCTGTGCTCCGTCCAACCAAGTGATAGCCGCACGAACTGGAGTCTTCAGCTCTCCGATAGCAAATGGAAAGCCATTTACAAGAAGCACTATATCCAGACGTTTACCGCCTTCTTTCTTCGGATACACCCACTGGTTCGTTACAACGTATCTGTTCTGATCTAGCTTACCGTTGATCTCAGTACCGAAGAAGTCGATAGACACCTGCTTACCATCTTCACCAAACGGATATGAGTTCTTTTCGAATACCATCTGTTTAAAGGCTTCGTTCTGAGTAACAAGATTCTGAGCGTTTGTTGAGAGGAAGAGCGTGCGCAGTTTATATATGATTTCGTCTGCACGTGACTCCTCTTCTGCAATCTCCGGATTCAAACGAACCAAAGCTTCTCTTACCATCGACTCAACCATGACATCGTTTTCATCACGATCTAGTTTTTCTGCCGGGATATACTCCCAGCCATTCTTCTTAAGAGTAGATATGATCATCTGCTCGGTAGTGTTATCTTCGTTAAAAACTGCCATTAATCTTCCTCCTCTTCTAATAGTTAAAACCTGAGTATCTGTCTATAAAGTGTATCAAGTTCTTCAAGGCTTCTTATCACTTCATGTTTTGATCGCTCTGCTTGATTTATTATTTCAGCAAAGGTTTCCTGCAAATCCAACGGTGGGCACGGAAACATAAATCCACCAATCTGCTTTTTATTTACCTTTGGCATCTGTGATCGAGTGCTGTAAGCAAGAATGTATTCAAGGAAAAAATCCGATCGTAATACATGAGCTAAAAACAACCTGTTGCAAACATCCTTTTTCACGAGAATAGGATAGCAGTCGGCAGAACATAGGCCTTCAAAGTCAGGTAGAGCAACCTTGTTTAACACCGGACGTATCTTGCTATACAGAATATGTTCTGGTCCGAAAATATGCTTTGGACTGATAACATTATCCTCTTTCACTGTTCTATATCCAGATAAAACTCCTGTGTTTTTTTCTATACTGTCTATGCCAATATGAGGGTAATCCGCATATTTTTCGTACTCATTGGTCATGTTAGCGTCAATAATCGCAACTTCATCAAAGCTTTTAATTGGCCATCCATTTGGATTGTCATGAGGATCGCCAAAAAGCATGACATACTGTGCCTTGACAAGGTTATCTGTTTTTTCTATTAAATTCTTGTATGACGATTTTGTACCTTCAAAAGCCCACAACAATTCGGATAACTCTTTTTGAGTATCTATGTCTGGCAGATTAAACTCATACTTTTCAAAATCTGACCAATTCAAGAAAAAATTTGTAGAACCTTTTTTGTTTTCCTCCGCAAACTTCCAAAAATCATCGGTTTGAAATATAAACGGCAAAAAACTCTGTAGTAACACATTACTGTCTCTTGTTCGACAAACATAGCTCACATCAGAACAAATCCCCTCAAAATCAACAACTCCTGCTTTCCTAAGGTGCGGATTTCGTGACATCAACAATACATCCCCAGGAAGAAATCGCATATGAAAGGCAGGACCAATAGTACTTCCTTTGATTAGACCTTTTTTAGTTATTCTTAGCTCACCATTATCAAAGTGCTCTCCACCGATATAAAACTCTAATTCGGTATTATCTTTATCAACTTTGTCTTTAATCCTACAGACAACGTCCTTTAAAGTAACCTTAGTCATTTGTTTCACCTCCAATCAAGTCCGTGAGGTTTGAATACTCTTCATGCATCTGAGCAGAACAGCAACGCCAATCAGTAAAAATATCTTGCATATTAATCTCGCTTTCGCTCTCTTCTTCGACACCAGAGACATACTTAGGTATTCCAAGTGAATAATCATTTGCAGCTATCTCAGTTATATTCGCCACCGCAGAGAATCCTTCTTCTGCTGCAAACTTTTCATATGTTGTGGCTATGCGCATAATATGCTCATCTTCCAAAAAACTTTGCGCGTTTTTTCTGGTGACTTCGTTCTTTGCATTGATAAATAGAACGCGTCCTTTACTTTTGAGCGGTTTGTTATTTCTGCATATGACTATACATGCTTCCATCGGAGAGTTATAAAATAGTCCCTTTCCGATACCTATTACCGCCTCAACAAGATCTCTTTTGACTAATTCTTCTCTCATTGACTGCTCGTCATTCCTTGATAACACGCCGTGCGGGAACAAAATTGCACACCTACCGTCTTTGGATTTCATACTCTTAAGAATATGCTGAAAAAATGCATAATCCGCACGACCTTGTGGCGGTACGCCAAGAAAATTACGGCCATACTTATCTGCAGCGAACGCCGCTCTGTTCCATTTCTTAATTGAATATGGTGGATTCGCTACAACAATATGAAACTTCTGTAACTGCCCGTTCTCTATAAAAGCAGGCGTTTCAAGTGTGTCGCCATTGACAATCTGGAAGTCTTCTATCCCATGCAAAAACAAGTTCATTCTTGCGATTGCTGATGTAAGCGCATTAACCTCTTGTCCATACAACGATACATTTCGCCACTCTTTTCCTTGTTCCTTTAGGTAAGAAACTGACGAAATTAACATACCAGCACTTCCACAAGTAGGATCATATATTGATTCTCCCGGTTCAGGTTTCAACATCTCTGTCATTAAATGTACTACTGTTCTGTTGGTATAAAACTCCTGTGCTGTATGCCCACTATCATCTGCAAATTGTTTGATAAGATATTCATACCCTTGACCAAGTTCATCTTCAGGACAATTCTCTATTGATAGCGTTTTTGTACTAAAATGTTCAAGCAAGTCTTTGAGCAGTCTATCTGGTAAACGATTTTTATTTGTCCATGTTCCATCACCGAAAATGCCTGACAGCTTTTCGCTATTTGCATTTTCTATCGCTCTAAAAGCCGCCTGAATGGCCTTCCCAACATTTGAAGGGACATTGCGAACATCGTCCCAGTGCGCCCCATTAGGAATAACATATCTATGGGTTTCTTCCCAATCTGCTGCCTCAACACCGTTTTCTCTAATAGCATTTGCCGTTTCTTCCTCATAAACGTCATTCAGTCTTTTAAAGAACAACAAAGGAAAGATATACTGCTTGTAGGCGCCTGCATCTATATTATTTCTGAGCAGCACCGCCGATCCCCAGAGGTAATTCTCCAATTCACTTTTTGATATCTTATTCATGGACATAGCCTCCCTTAACTAATAACTCATACATCCTATCCTCAGCCTCTTTGACTTGTGTTAAAGCAGTATGGTACTCCTTCAAAGCGACCTCGGGATCGATCACATCCGTTCTCTTTTGTTCAATGTATTTTTTGACGTTGAGCTCAAACTCTCCTGCTTCAAGATCTTTTATAGTGACTACTTTACATTTACCAACAACATCTATATAATCAGTATACAGTTTGAATATGTCATCTACATTTGCCTGAGTCAAAATGTTCTGTGCTCTCATTGAAGTGTATATTTCTGTTGCATCAATCAAGCAAACCCGTCCAACATGATTCTTCTTCTTTTTATTTGTAAGGAATAAGATACAAGCAGAAACCGGGGTGCTATAGAAAACGCCTCCAGCAAGCGCAATAACAGCTTCCAACATATCGGAACGGATCAACTTCTCCCTGATATCACTGTATTTTCCAAACAGAATGCCCTGAGGTAAAACAACCGCGCATCGTCCATTTTTTGAATCCATCGATCTTACCATATGCTGTAACCAGGCATAATCAGCACTTGCATCTGTAGGGCATCCCCACATGTTGCGGCCGTACTTATCGTACTCAAACTGAGCCGCTCCCCATTTCTCCAGTCCGAAAGGTGGATTTGCAAGTACGCAATCAAAGCTTTTAAGCTTATCCTTCTCCAAAAACAGAGGATTGCGAAGTGTATCTCCCTGTTTGACCTGTACATCTTTTGCTCCATGAAGGTAAAGATTCATCCTTGCTATTGCTGACGTTGAAAGGTTATTTTCCTGTCCAAAAATTCTTCCATATGCAAGGCGATCATTATTCATGTGGTGAATTGCTTCAATCAACATTCCACCTGTACCACACGCCGGATCATATACCGTATCGCCTGGTTTAGGATCGAGTAATTTAACCATCAGCTTTACTATTGGCCTCGGTGTGTAAAACTCACCAGCATTCTTTTTGGATAAATCCGCAAACTTCTTTATAAGATATTCATAGCTGTCGCCCATAATATCCGCAGAATAATTCTTATTACCAACCTTAATAAGTGACATATGTTCTATTAAATTCTTAAGACGCTCATCAGTGAGTTTGTTTTTATCTGTCCAAGTCGCATCATCAAAACTGCTAAATACTCCAGATAGTGTATCAGGATTAGCTTTTTCAATTCCCGTCATAGCATTGACAATAGCTTTGCCGACGTTTTCGCTTACATTACGTACATCATCCCAATGACAGCCATTAGGAATAACGAAAGAATGCATTTCATCTGCTTCGGCATACTCAACATCACCGCCTGAAAAAGCTAGAGCTTCTTCATACTCTTCATCGTACACATCAGAAATACGTTTGAAGAATAATATCGGCGTAACATAACTCTTATACTCGTCCTGATTAATTGGCCCCCGTAAAATGTTACAAGCTTCAAAAAGATGATTAAAAAGCTGCTTGCTCGTTGTTTCTTCAGATAAGGATTCTGCATTTTCTACATCATCATCTGCAGCTTGCGCAGCATTCTCTATAAGTGTCTCCCTGTTACTTCCATTTACCAACCTATCTAATTTACGTTCTACGGGAACGGCAACACCTCCGACTTTCTTTTCCATCGCGGGTGAATACTTGTTTTCAAATTCAACTAAGATCTTAAGAAGTCGCTGATCCAAAAAGGTAAGAGCATGCTTCCTAATCTCAGCCGGAACGCCATAATATGCCTCAGCTACTCCGCCGCAGATAGCAGCCAATGTATCGCTGTCTCCTCCAATAGAGATAGCGTTCCGAATAGCATCCTCAAAGTCTGTCGATTCGAAGAACGCCATTAGTGCCTGTGGAACTGTATCCTGGCAGGTTTCATTGAACTTGTAAGTAGCTCTGATTCCGTCCAATGTAAAATCCATCGGATAATAATTCGTGTCAATGTAATCTCTAATCTCCAAAAGGCTGCTGCCGGTCTTGGCCATGTAGATGGCAACCGCAGTCGCCTCGGCTCCCTTTATTCCTTCCGGGTGATTATGTGTTACTTCAGTAATCTTTCTCGAAAGCTCTTTTGCTTCCTCGATGCTGTTCGCAGCAAAACCAGCAGCACTTACACGCATAGCTGCTCCGTTTCCGTAGCTGTTATAAGGTTTCGGATCATCCGAAAACATCCACTTTTGAAAGCCGCCGCCGTAACCACAGTCCGGATAATTACGTCCAATTAACTGCATGCACTCAATAGCCTTCTTTGCCAGATCACTATAATCCGGCTTGCTGATCAGTATAGCTTGCGCCAGAGCCAAAGTCATAACACTATCATCGGTAGGGAAGCACTTATATGTAAGAAAATCAAAATCCTTACTTTTGATATTATTCCATTCAAAGCGGGAACCAACGATGTCTCCGATTATTGCACCTATCATGATGAAAACTCCTTTCAAAAATCCTGTAACCTGTTGAGCGTTTCTTTCCATTGCTTTTCAGCTGTAGATATTGTCTCAATATAATTCTGGTAGGCCTGTTCGTATTCGTTTGCCACTATTTCCTGTTCTTCCAAAGTAGGAAAGGGGACTTCTAGCAGTTTCAAATCCTTATAGCTAATATTCATTACTGTCATTCCTTGCTGTAAGCTGCTGATCATGCTGTTGCCGATCGGGCTGTCAATAAAAAGCTTTAAGTATGTACTGCTTATCAAATCGGACTTAGGTCTTATGACAATCACATTTGATGAAGCGATACACGGGTAGCTTTGCTCACGAAAAACAGCAGTACGGATAGCTGTTCCTCTCGCAGGAAGAACCACATCACCATCTTGAAGAATATAATTTTGAACTTTTCTTTCTTCCTCGTCGAGCTTATCCATCGAATTATAATCGATCTCATATTGCCCAATATTCGAGATGTTCACAACACCTATACTGCCAGATGCATCTTTTTTAGTGACCGATTTGCCACGGAATATCTCTGCCACCTCGCCTAACTGTATCTTTCTCCTATCCGAGGCCTGATATCGCATAAATTCCTCATCTTGTTTAGCGAGCAGCTTATCTATATTCCAGTCACCAATTTCTTCGAGTTCCTCGACCATAACAAAAGTATCATCTGTTAGTTCAAGGCTTTCTACAGGGCCTCTTTTTGTTTTTCTACCTGCAGCTTCATAACTTCGAACAATCACATCTTCTGTGCGGCCATCGCTGATAACAATAAGGAACGTCTTAATCCCAGTATTCTGAAAAATCCCATCAGGTAGTTCAGCGATCTCTTCAAGCTTGTACATTTGCATAACGAACTTGCGAAGATCATTAACTCGGCCGCCCGCAAACGTGATTCGTGCAGGCATGACAATGACAAGTCTTCCTGTAGGAGCTATGTGAAGCAGAAGGTTTTCCAGAGCGACCATATCATATTCACGGCACATAAAGTTAGACAAATCATTTGCCAAATCTCTTCCGCCAAAGGTAGGAACTGATAAAATCAAATCATACTTTTCATTAAGAAAACCATAAGAGTAAATATTCGTATTTATAACCGTAACATTTTCGTAATCCACAAACATTCTCTCAATTATTCTCGCGAAGAGTGCATTAGAGGATGTTAGCGTGAATTCACAACTAATATGCTCGTCTACCGTTGCTTTCAGGTGCGGCACAAACTTCTCAGCCTCTGCAATCAACACTGTCTTTGTGCTGCCTTTTATAAAGGTTGTCATCTGCGATAGCAATACCTCTGGAGTAATTATTAGTCCCATCCGTTCATATTTAAGAGCATTATAAAGGAGTGCCTCCCAGTCTGGAGCGTCATCCATCTGGAGAAAAGCACGATAGAAATCGTCTTGACTCTTAAACGGGTTTGCAGTATGAAGTTCATCAGCAACAAGAAGCATCGACTCATATGCGTCTTCCTTAGAAAGAGATTTCTGCTTATACTTCATCTTCATTTCCGCAACAAGCATTGCGCCGACCAAAGCATCTTCAATATTCATAGTGCCCCTTAAAGAATTCATATAAGCCCACATTTTTCCTGCAAACTGTTCATCCATAATATACACCTCCGTAGTATTCAGGCAGCCTCTTCCGCCTCTCCGATTATTATTATATCACAGAAAAATAGTTTTGTCAATAGGTTTAGTATTAAAATACCAAAATTATTTTCGGAATATTCACGCGCATCCTTCAAATAGGATGCACCCACTTGACTTGCGGGTGTTATACCTTGATTTTTTCAATAATTCGTGGTATACTATATTTAATATGCAAATCTATTGGACGCCATCTCATTCATTATCTCTGTATGTTTAAAAGAGTTTTACACATACTACGCTATTTCTTTTGAAAAAAGAATTTGAGAATGAGGTAGTTAGTTTGGAGTGATTGAATGCCAGAACAGAAAATTATCGACCGGGACACCTACCGGGCAATAAAGAAAATGAGCCGGGATGAGCTGCAAGCCTTCCTAATACGCTACGCTGACGGACTGCTGGAGAAAGAAGGCAAGTCCATCGACCTGCGAGAGGTTGAGAAAGACCTCCGGCAGATCAAAGGTATCGGCGATAAGCGCGTTGAGGAAATCATGGCAGTGTTCGAAAAGCATCTGGGAGTATAAATGCAAGACTTTGGCACTTTTCAGCCATATCTCCCCGTAGCGATAAGAGCATTGAACATATCCCCCGCTACTCATAATCACAGTATTGTGCCGAAAAACATCAAATCGAGAAAGTCGAGACACGTTGAGTGCGTAGTTCTGCTGTCAAAAATATGAGCAGGTTATTAATATGGAATTCTATGAAGCAATAAACAGAAGAAGCAGCGTCCGCGAATTTTCCGGCGAGGCTATCCCAGAAGAGACCATAAAAAGGATAATTGAGGCGGCTTATAAAGCTCCCACAAACGATCATTTCAGAGACTGGCATTTTATTGTTGTGACAGATAAAGCACTCATGGCAGATGTCCTGAGTGGAGTGCCCCAGAATCTCACCGTAAAAGACGTAGACAAAATGACATTTATATCCGATCCTGTTCAGAAGGAATCCTATCAGTTTGCCGTTCCGAAACAGTACAGTATGCTTGTCAATGCGGCGGCTGTTATTATTCCACTCATGAAGAAGAAGGTCGACATCCTTCACCCTGCCGACCTCTCTCATCTTAACTGTTTTGCTTCGGTATGGTGCAGCATCGAAAACCTGTGGCTTGCTGCAACAGCAGAGGGCTGTGGCTGCAATCTGAGGATACCACAGGGCAATGAGGAGGAAAATGCGCGGAAAGCAACGGGCTTCCCCGAAGAATACATGATCCCATGCTTTATCGGTATCGGCATACCTGCTGACAACGCAGTGCGTACAAAACAGCTTGTTCCCGATATGGAAAAACAGATCCACTGGCAAAAATTCTGATAAAATTGGGCTCACAAAATAGAATATAGCTGCGTCCCGTAAAAAAGCTGCGTATCAAAGCATTATTTTATTCTGATATTATTTAGGAGTGATTTTTTTGGCAAAGGAAAACAAAAAGTTCATGATCCTGTCCGCTATCGGCATTATCATGGTCGTGGACTCACATACATGGGGAACATTCAATATTTTCGCTAATTTTTTCCCCTTCAATTCATTTTTCATGCCCATGTTCGTGTTTATCTCGGGCTATTTCAACAAGGTTGACAAAAACACAAACCTCTTGAAATACACAAAGCGCAAATTCATGACGCTGCTGCTGCCATATCTGGTAGTCTCAGTTCTGGCGCTTGTCATAGAATGGCTGATATACTGTCTGAAAACAGAAGCCTTGCAGCCCTTTTTGCTGGAGTACAAGGCAAGAGCCATGCTGAACACTTTTACAAGCGGCGAGATCAGCACCATTGCACTGCCGATGTGGTTCGCCCCTATGCTTTTCGCAGTACAGATCGTTTACGCCCTTATGAAAAAGGTGCTGTCGAACCACTGGAACAGCAAGATAGCTCTTGTACCATTCATAGCAATGAACATATTTGTTGTGTGGTACGCAAGAAAGTACGGAGTACCTGATCATCTGCTCCTGCTGTTCAAGGTGATGTTCTTCCTGCCTTTCCTTGAAATGGGTGTGCTTTACCGCGAGGTGCTGGAGGAAAAGCTCAAAAAGGCAAATCACCTTCTGCTGATGACAATACTTCTGCTCATAAATACAGCAAGAGTATTCTTCATGCCCAATGAGTACGACCTTGCCTTTGACAGTCTTGCAACACTGACCGAATTTACGAGTCCATATCCTGTAACTCCCATGATCTCGGCAATTGTTGGTATGCTGTTCTGGCTGGAGGCAGTTGACCTCATTGGCAAGCCTTTCTTTAACAGCAGAGTGGTAAACGCAATTTCGGAAAATACCTTCTATATCATGAGCTTTCATGTTATTTTCTTCAACATACTGAACTGTATCCTCTTTGGTATCGACAAGGCTTTCGGGCTCCCCTATTTCGACGTCGTAACCTTCCAGGATTCAAACTGGTACCGCTGGGAGTACGTTTCACAGTTCCGACTGGTATACTTCCTGTTTGGATTATTAGGTCCTGTGGGACTTATGAAGCTCTATGAGAGATTTGTAAAGAAGCCTGTGGCAAAGCTTTTCACAAAGCCTGCTGCGCAGAAATAAAATAAAAAGGAGCAGATCTATGCCTAAAAGAAAGCTTATATCATAAAATTCATCGGAGATCGCTTTCAGCGAGCAGATAAAACGTATAACCTATTATGAGAAGCTCATGGATACTGCGGAGAAGCTGAAAAACGGCACCCCTCAGAAGAAAAAAGCCCTTGCAGAGCTTGAAAGATATTACACAAGCGATGCGTGGAAACAGGACTTTGCCGCTGATGAAGCAGGGCTTCTTCCAAAGGAGCTTAAACGCGGTGTTCTCTCTGAGGACGGCGTTTATAACCTTCTCAGCGAAACCGACGAATAAGCTCATTCAATACATACCATAAAGAAAAGAGGAGTCACTATGTCAAAAAATCACAATGAGATGATCAAGTGCCCTGAGTGCCGGACTGAGGGTGATTTCAAGGTCTGGGAGAGTATAAATACCTCCGACGCTCCGGAGCTCAAAGAGCTTGTAAGAAGCAGTGAGCTCTTTATGTGGAAGTGCCCTAAATGCGGAAACAACTGCATAGTTTTCTACCCTACATACTATCATCAGCCCGAGGATAAGGTGCTTATCCACTATATCCCTGATTCTCCGCTGACAGCTATAGATTCCATGAAAGCTCTTACCCACGATCCGTACGACGAGAGTATCAAGCTGGAAGATGGCTGCCGCAAGCGTGTTGTTACGGATATGAACAGCTTCCGCGAAAAGCTCCTTATACTTGACCACGGCTATGACGACAAGGTAATAGAGCTGCAAAAAATCTTCCTTATCGCTGAGCTCCAGAAGGAAGAACCCTCTAAAAAGATCGAGCAGATATTTTTCAACAGAGAAAAGGACGGCACGATCAATTTCGCTATAAAGACAGAGGGCGAACAATGGGGACGGGCTGAGTTCAGCAGCGGAAGCTATGAGCAGATCGCCAAGACCTTTAAGGCGGCTCTTGCTGCTGATGATGAGGTTCTTATAAACTCTGAATGGGCTCTTGCAGCAATTGAAAAGCAGATGTAACCGCAGAAGCGGACAGGCTGACCTGTCCGCTTTTCTTATTTCAGATATTCGCCCCATTTGTTCTGGGCAGCTTTTTTCATGTCATTGAGCTCGTCTCTGTGTTTTTCGATAAAATCTCTAAGCTTTGCGGTATCCTCGGGATCAAGATACTGCGCTTCTTTAAGTGCTTTGAAGTCAAAATCAGTAAAGAATATAAACATTCCCTTTGTTTTCTGTCCGTCATATGTCTCATCAAACGAAGCAGTGACCTCGACACGGTCAGAAAGCGAAAGGTTATGGCAGAAAGACATACAAAGGATCGGTTCTTCCGACCTGCTGTCTATGCCGCGCATTCCGTTACTGTCTACCGATACAGCACCCTTTGGAGCAACAAGCATATATCCCATACTAAAATTCAGATAATGGGGCATACCCACTAAATACCGGTATTTATCGTCCTCAGATGAATATACTGTCACCTTATTTACTCTTGGCAAGTCCTTGCTGCCGTCATCATAAGGTGCTATCTTTTCCATGCCCTCGCACAGCTTCTTCATGGGGCGGTATTTAAGAATATACCACGCTGCATTTACTCCTGCAAAAAGCACAAGACAAATACACATAAGCACTGACATAAACTTGGTAAAACGGCTCTTTTTCAGCTTCTTCCCTACTTTTTTAAAGGTCTCGGTCTCAGTGGGAGCTTCTTTTTTCTCGGCTTCTGGGATAGTCACCTGCTCACTGAGACGGCGGCAGTCCGCGCACTCCGCAAGGTGCTCCTCAACAAGTATTTTTGTCTCCTCGCTGCATATTTCCTCCTTATACAGCGGCAAAAGATCGACAATGACATTGCAGGGTATATTATTTTTCATAAAAGTCCCTCCTTTTTCAGAAGCTGTATCAGCTTCTGCTTGGCTCGATAATAGGTCACCCCTGCCCAGTTCTCACTTTTTTCGAAAACCTTGGCAATATCGGCGAATTTAAGCTCCGCAAAAACTCTCAGGGTAAAGACCTCACGATAAGGTTCTTCAAGGTCGTGGAGAAGACGATGTATGTGCAGAGCGGTATCCTTATCCGCAAAGCAGGCTTCGATACTCTCCTGCGCCGCAGGCTCGGGAACGCTGTCAAGAGACTGATTGCGATTCTCAGCCTTTTTCAGACAGTCGTACCAGAGATTTCTTGCGATAGTATACAGCCATGTCTTTACGGAGCAGTCCCCTTTGAAGCTATCGGCGTTTGTTATGGCTTTCAGCATGGTGTCCTGTAGAATGTCACGGGCAAGCTGCTCACTTCGGCACATTCTCAGGATAAAGGCGTAAAGGTCTGAGCTGTATTTTTCGTATATCTCATGCAGTTCCTGCTTCATCTTCTCACCTCCCTCACTTATATAGACGAGTGACGCTTATTTTTATTACAGCTTATTCAATATAATTTTATAAAGCAAGACGGGCGCTGTGAAAGCGCCCATACATTCTTAATTTCCGACATTTCAGCTGTTGGCAAGCGCCTGAAACTCCTCCTCGGTGATTATCGGCACTCCAAGCTCCTTTGCAGTCTTGTTCTTGTTAGAATTTGATGTATTGTCGTTGTTGATAAGGTAGTCCGTCTTTGAAGTAACTGAATTTGTTGCCTTTCCGCCGTTCTGCTCGATAAAGACTTTAAGCTCATTGCGGTTCTTCCAGATATGCACAGAGCCTGTGATAACAAAGGTCTTCCCTGCTATTGCGGACTCGCTGTTCACTGCGGCAGCCTCCTCGATATGGAGCTCTGCCAGCAGATCATGGAACTCCGCAAGATTTTTCTCGTCGGAGAAGTACTTCACATAGTCATTGGCAAGGACCTCGCCTATGCCGTCGATAGCTGTCAGCTCAGAAACCGTCAGCTTCTCCAGCTCATCGGCTGTTGGGTACTGAGCACAGATGAGCCGTGAAGCCTGTCTGCCGATATTTGGTATGCCCAGTGAGTACAGCACACGGCTGAGCTCAGTATTTCGTGAAGCTTCAACTGCGTCGGCAAGCTTCTGATAGGACTTATCGCCGAAACCTTCCAGCACAACTATCTTGAACTTATAGTCGTCAAGGTGGTAAAAGTCGCGGAACTCGCGGACAAATCCCTCGGAAACGAGAGTTTCAATGGTGGCTGTTGACATTCCCACGATATTCATGGCATCACGCTGCACAAAGTGCTCGAATTTGCCTATATGCTTAGCTGCACAGGCTTTATTCGTACAGACAAGAGTCTCAACGTCCTCGTCAGAGGTGCGGACCTCCGCAGGCTCTCCGCAGACGGGACATACCGCAGGTATTTCAAGGCTTCCCGAGGCAGTTTTGTTTTCAAGTACCTGTGGGATTATCATATTAGCCTTGAATATGGTCAGGGTATCGCCAATGCCGAGGCGAAGCTGCTTCACTATACTGAGATTGTGTACGGAAGCTCGGGAGACCGTAGTTCCCTCAAGCTCAACAGGATCAAATATGGCAACAGGATTGAGAAGTCCTGTGCGGCTTGCAGACCACTCCACCTCGCGGAGTATGGTATCGGCGGTTTCATCGCGCCACTTGAATGCAATGCCGTTTCGAGGGGCATGGGAGGTCTCTCCGAGGCTTAGACCGTATGCCACATCGTCATACATGAGTACAAGTCCGTCAGAGGGGAATTCATTCTCGGCAATAGCCTTCTCAAAGTCGGCAACAGCTCCCTCAACAGTATCAGAAGTGACAGTTATGCCGTAAACTCGCTGAAAGCCCTGCTGCTCCAGCCAGTCAAGACGGGCAGAAAACGAATTTTCCTCATAAGCCTCTGCGGAAACAAGATTGAATGCGAAGAAATTGATATTTCTCTCGGCAGTAACACGAGAGTCCAGATTGCGGACTGTTCCGACGCAGAGATTTCGGGGATTCTTGTATTTTGAGCCGTCCTCTATCTCAGCGTTGACGCGTTCAAAGTCCTTGTACTTCATCAGTGATTCACCGCGCACCACAAGTCGTCCCGTAAATGGTATACGAGCAGGTATACCCTTGATATGACGTGCATTCTGAGTAATGTCCTCACCTATCTCGCCGTTTCCGCGAGTTACAGCCTGTACCAGCTCACCGCCCTCATAGGTCAGCACAAGAGTAAGACCGTCCAGCTTCCAGCTGAGGAAGCCCTTATGCTCTCCAAGCCAGCTTTTCAGCTCATCAACGCTCTTGGTCTTGTCGAGAGAGAGCATTTTCGTTGTGTGACGTATCTTCTGAAGTCCCGATGATACCTCAAAGCCAACCTGCTGAGTACGGCTTCCGCTGAGGATAACGCCTGTCTTTTTCTCCAGTGCCTCCAGCTCATCGTAGAACTGGTCGTACTGTTTATCGGACATTATCTCAACACCTGTATTGTAGTAGGCGTCAGCAGCCTTTGCCAGAAGCTCATTTAGCTCCTTCATTCTGTTTATATCATTATTTGCCATAGTAAGCTCTCCTTAAAAAAGTATACTCATATTATACCATGAACTCATAAAAAAAGCCATAGTAAAAGATAAAAAGAATTATGACTGCGGATATTGACGAAATCAGGGGAAACTGATATAATATAGTAAATCATTATTCGCATATGGAACAAAGTTGATAGTTGAGAATTGAGAGTTGAAAGTTATGGTGTCGCCTGCGGCGACATTATTTAAATAATGTGAGCGAAGCGAACTCATTAACTCTCAACTCTTCACTCTCAACTCTAAACTATATCCAGATTCAGTAAATTTAAATTCGGATATAAAGAAAGGCATAATATGTCAAATATCATCGAAATAAACAATAACAGCACCGATGTGCTGCAAATATTTGCTCTGCTGTCCGAGCCGCAGCTGCTCCACTATTTCGAGCCTGAGCTCGGACTGTTCATTGCAGAAAGCCCCAAGGTCATAGAACGTGCTCTCAACGCAGGCTACGAGCCATACGCTTTGCTTATGGAGCGCCGAGATGCCGAGGGACAGATGAAAGAGCTTATCCCGCGCTGCGGTGAGGCTCCTGTATATATCGCCGACTTTGACGAGATAACCGAGGTCACGGGCTTCAGGCTTATCCGCGGAGCTCTCTGCGCTTTCAGGCGCAAACGCCCTGCTGATATAAATGAGCTCTGCAAAAACGCACGGCGTATTGCTATTCTCGAAAATGTGGTGAATCCCACAAATATCGGAGCTATATTCCGCTCAGCAGCTGCCCTTAATATGGACGCTGTACTGCTGACGCCTGCCTGCTGTGATCCGCTGTACAGGCGCTCTTCACGTGTGAGCATGGGAACAGTGTTCCAGATACCGTGGGGGTATCTTTCAAGCAATACCGATTACCCGCAGCAGCTCTGTGATATGGGGTTCACTACAGCTGCTATGGCTCTCAGTGACAACTCGGTAAGCATTGACGATCCCGAGCTCACAAGCATAGAAAAGCTGGCAATAGTTCTCGGTACTGAGGGCGAAGGACTTGCCGACACTACAATTGCGGACTGCGACTACACAGTGAAGATACCTATGTCTCACGGAGTGGATTCTCTGAATGTTGCCGCCGCAAGCGCAGTTGCCTTCTGGCAGCTGGGCAGACAGTAAACACGCATCAATAATGATATGAGGGAGCATATATGAAACTGTATTTCAAGCAAAAGGTATTCTCATTCAAACAGCACACGGATATATTCGACGAGTCTGGAAATGTGCTGTTCACCGCAGAGGGCGAGATATTCTCTCTCGGACGCAGAATGCACATCTACGATATGAACCGCTGTGAAGTAGGCTTCGTACAGCAGAGGCTTCTGCATCTTATGCCGCGTTTCTCGGTTTACATCAACGGTCAGTACATGGCTGACGTAGTAAAGGAGTTCACGCTGTTCAAGCAGAATTACCGTGTTGAGGGGCTTGGCTGGCGTATCGACGGAGATTTTCTTGCTCACGACTACAGGATAACCTACGGCGGCAAATACATTGCTTCTATCCACAAACACTGGATGACATGGGGCGACAGTTTTGAGATCGACATAGCATACGAACAGGATACAGTCATGGCGCTTGCTGTGATAATTGCCATTGACTGTGTTATGGATACATCACAATCTTCCAACTCAAACTGAAAGGAGCATTATCATGAAAACATTCAAATGGGGAGTTATCGGCACCGGCAAGATAGCTCACACGTTCGCTACTGCACTCAAACACTGCGAAAAGGCACAGCTCTGCGGCGTGGCTTCAAGGACCAAGGACAAGGCTAAAGCATTCGCTGATGAATTCGGCTTCGAGAAATACTACGGAAGCTATGCTGACTTTGCAGCAAACAGTGATGCAGAGATAGTCTACATCGCAACTCCTATGGCTTCGCACTTCAATGACGCTAAGCTCTGTATCGAAAACGGCAAAAACGTACTCTGCGAAAAATCCCTCACTCTTAACGCTTCACAGACCGAGGAGCTCCTTGCTCTTGCACGTAATAAGGGAGTTTTCTTCATGGAGGCTATGTGGATGAAGTGCCGTCCTGTTTACCGCAGGATGAAGGAGTGGATAGCTTCGGGACTTATCGGTAATATTGAGTATATAAAGGCTGATTTCAGCAACTTTATCCCCTATAACGAAAATGACCGCCTTTTCCGCGCGGACTGCGGCGGCGGCTGTCTCCTTGACCTGGGTATCTACCCACTCACTCTCGCACATGACCTGCTGGGTATGCCCGACGAGATAATCACATCTGCCCACATGATGTACGGCATAGATATTAGCAATTCTATCACGCTTCATTACAAGAGCGGCGCATTCGTATCAGCGGATAACGGCTTTGAGATACAGCTCCGCAACAATGCTATTGTATCGGGAAGCAAGGGCTTCATCACTCTCGGCAACTGGTTCCACTGTACCGACGAGGGAATCCTTTACGACCGCCGCGGAAACGAGGTGGAGCACTTTGTATACAAGGACGAGATAAACGGCTATGAATACGAGGTCGATGAGGTCCACCGCTGTCTGGAGGAAGGACTTCTTGAAAGTCCACTTGTGCCCCACAGCGACACCATTGAGGTCATGAAGATAATGGACGAATGCAGAAAAAAATGGGGAATGAAATTCCCAAATGAATAAGAATAAGCCCGTGAGCTGACTTAAACTCACGGGCTTTCTTATTTCTTAGCTATTTGGTTCAAGGCTTGTTATCTTCTTTAGGAGATATTCCTGTATACGAAGGGCGTCACCTGCTGTTACGCCATTGCCGTGGTCGGCAACATCTGCGTTTGCAAGTCCCTTATCGGTTATCGCCTTTTCGTCAGAGCCGCCTAAAGCATACCTGTTTGGATTTGCAAGGCTCTGCATGATGAGAACTACGTCTGCCATATCAACACCGCCGTCGCAGTTAGCGTCGCCCCATACACTCACAGTTACATCACCGTTTGTTGTAGTTGTTGAAACAGGCTCTGTTACAGTCGATGTTGCAGAGGTCGTTGTCTCGGTAGTTGTAGTCGTTTCAGTTGTTGTAGTCGTGCTCTCGGTCGTTGTAGTTGTAGTCGTTGTTGTGGCAGTAGTTGTAGTTGTTGTAACTACCTCGGGAGCTTTGACAAAAACAGTATAATTGATAACATTTCCTGTCATGCCGTTTGTTCCGAGAACTACTCTCTGTCCAGCCTCATATTCCTTCTTATAAGCCACGAAGCTGACATCATTGCTTGACTTTGCAGTAAGGTCTGTCCTTGTGTAGCCGCTGAGCCATGAAGGAACTGAGTTTGCATCTTCCTCACGGGTATCAACGAGAACGTATACCTCACACTTGTCAGCTGTTGTGAATTCGGCAAGGTCTGAATCTGTATTCTTTGAATTGCAGGCTGTCATGATATACTCACTGTTCTGAAGAACAGAAGCAAGCTCTGTGTATGTAAAGTCTCTGTCGCCGTAAATAGGACCGCCGACAGTATTTGACTCCATAAGCTTCCATGAGCCTGAGTTTGCATTGTCCTTTACAAGGAAGTTCTTTACAAGCTTTCCGTTTACAGGCTCGGGAGGAGTATTATTGAGCTTGATATTCGGTCTTGCAGGAAGCTGAGCCTCAGTGCCGAGGTAGAAGCTCGGGTGGGGCGGCTGATTATATGATGACTGCTGACAGCCGTTCTGCATACGGTACTGCATATCGTGCATAAGAGTTGTCAGTCTGTACTTTGTCTCGGTATTTGTACACCATACGCGGAGCTTTGAGTTGTCAGTCGTTCTGAGAACAAGCTCCTCACGCCAGTCGCCGAAAAGATCGGCAGTAAGACAAGGTACAGCCTTTGTTCCGTTGTTTGAAGCACAGCCCTGAGCTGTAAAAATATCCTGATAATTATCAATAGCAACAGCCTTGCTGATAGTAATATCGTTGAGAAGCTCACGCTCTAAGTCGCCGTCCCAGTAGATAAGGAAATTCGTTGCGGGCTGTTTATTGCCTATCTGCTTGCCTGAGGTATCATATACAGCATAAGCAGGTCTTGAGCCCCAGAACTCTGCACCGCTGTTTCCTGCAACGATATTGTCTGCGCAGCAGCGTCCTGTATCCTTATCACCGTCATAATGCCAGATTATCTGACCGTTCTTGCCGTCAACAAGTGAGATACCGTACTTTCCGTCCTCGTGACAGATGAATACCTCCTGTCCCTCGCGGTTGGGAACAAGGTCTCCGATGTGCATAGCATCACCGTGGAGCAGCTTTGTAGACCAGAGAAGCTTTCCGTTGTCGTCGATACAGCTTGCGCCCATGCAGACCTCCTGTCTGCCGTCGTTATCGAAGTCCGCAACCATTACGTTGTGGTTTCCGCAGCCGTAAGCAGGGTCATTTTTATTGAATCCCGTATCGAATACCCACTTGTTGGAAAGCTTGCCGTTCTTTACGTCAACAGCAGAAAGAGTAAGCCTTGTATAGTAGCCCCTGCCATAAACAACAGAGGGGTGGACTCCGTCAAGATAAGCGATAGCGCAGTTGTAGCGCTCGCAGCGGTTTCCGTAGTTATCTCCCCATGTGGACTTGGCTGTATTGCTTGTAGCATCACCTCTCGGCACAGGGAAGTCGATAGTATCGAGAGCTGCACCTGTTGCGCCCTCAAAAAGCGTCATATACTCAGGACCCTTCAGAACCGTACCTGCACTGTCCAGATAGTTGGCACTGCCGTTTCCGATGACCTGTCCCCTGCCGTCAACAGTACCGTCGCAGGTCTTGGTAACAAGCTCTGCCTTGCCGTCGCAGTCAAAGTCAGCCACAGCCATTTGTGTATAATGCTGACCTGCGCGGATATTCTTGCCCATGTCTATGCGCCAGAGCTTCTTTCCGGTGAGGGTGTAGCAGTCGATATAGACGTTGCCTGTAAAGCCCTGAATACCCTTATCGAGATTGTGCGTCTGGGAGTTATCCTTTGAGTTTGAAGGATCCCACTTTACAAATATCTCATACTGACCGTCACCGTCAACGTCGCCTGCACAGCAGTCATTGGGCGAATAGGTGTAGGCTTCACCGTTGATAGTTCCGCCTCTCGGAACATCAAGAGGTATATCGAAGTAATTCGAGCCCGAAGTGAATCGGCAGTCCTCTGAGCTGACCACATTTCCGTTCACAAGAGTATCAACACGGTACTTTGAGCTTGAATTTCCGCTTGCGTCCCAGTAATTTGTAGCCTCGCCAGCCTTGCTGGTGTAGATGAGCTGGTCATCGCGGAAGAGCTGAAACTCAGCGTTATCGTTGTCGTTGGCGTTGAAGCGCCAGCTGATGAACATTCCGTTGCCCGACTTGATAGCGTAGATTCCGCGGTCGAGGTACTCCATGATAGCCGAGCCGTTGCCGCCGTTTCCGTAAGCGGCGTCAGCAATAAGAGAGGTATTCATGCTGAGGCTTGAGCTTGCAGCAACTGCGAGAGAGGCAGCAGCCGCCGCAAATTTTTTGAATTTTAGGTTCATTTTAATTCCCCCTGTGTATTTAGTCACGATTTCGGGGCACAAGCCCCCTATCCATATTATTATACATGATTATTCATAATTTGGCAATGATTTATTGTATCTTTTTACCACTTTTTTGTCTGAAAGTATAATATATATGCAAAATAATGCAGTAAAATTTAAGATTCTATGACACAATATGTCACCTTAGATTGTAGAACTAAGAGCTAAGAACTAAGATTGTAGGGGCGCA
>NZ_JAIKXF010000009.1 GCF_024684275.1 Ruminococcus sp. | reverse complement strand
TCCTGGACATAAGGTCCCTTTTTGATACTTCTACTCATTTATCAAGTTCCTCCTTTCAGATTACTTGCCGTTGCGGCGCTTTACGATGAACTTATCAGTTCTGTGGTGCTTCTTACGAGTCTTGTAGCCGAGAGCGGGCTTACCCCAGGGGGTTACAGGTCCGGGACGGCCAACAGGTGATTTACCTTCACCACCACCGTGCGGGTGATCGCAGGGGTTCATTACAGAACCGCGGACTGTAGGTCTCCAGCCCATATTTCTTACACGACCAGCCTTACCGTAGTTAACGTTCTCGTGGTCGATGTTTGATACCTGACCGATAGCAGCCTTGCAGCCGATCGGAACCTTTCTCATCTCGCCGGAAGGAAGTCTGATAAGAGCATATGCGCCTTCCTTACCCATGAGCTGAGCCTGGTTGCCGGCACTTCTTACGAGCTGAGCGCCCTTGCCGGGATAAAGCTCGATAGCGTGGATAAATGTACCAACAGGGATATCAGCGAGCTTGAGAGCGTTGCCGGGCTTGATATCAGC
The DNA here is from genome assembly GCF_024684275.1 of Ruminococcus sp. Next base: position 37,183 of record NZ_JAIKXF010000009.1, on the reverse strand, counting down.
CTCAGAACCGGACTCGATCTTGTCGCCTACCTTGAGGCCGTTAGGAGCGAGGATATATCTCTTCTCGCCGTCCTCGTACTGAACGAGAGCGATGAATGCGCTTCTGTTCGGATCGTACTCAAGAGTCATAACTGTTGCGATCATGTTATCCTTATCGCGCTTGAAATCTATTACACGGTACTTTCTTCTGTTACCGCCGCCTCTGTGGCGAACTGTTATTCTGCCGTAGCTGTTTCTTCCCGACTTCTTCTTAAGGGGCTCGAGAAGGCTCTTCTCCGGCTCAACCTTTGACAGGATCGAGTAATCAGTTACAGTCATCTGACGTCTCGAAGGTGTCGTAGGCTTGTAGGTTTTAATAGCCATAACTTTTCTCCTTTAATGCATTTTTCGCGGGAGCATTACTCCCATACTTGATTCTTCCTATTTAATAAGGGGATTAATACATACCCTCGAAGAATTCGATAGCCTTTGAATCCTCAGTAAGAGTAACGATAGCCTTCTTCCATGAAGCTGTCATACCCTGATATCTGCCGAGGCGCTTCATCTTGCCGTTTACGTTCATAGTAGTTACCTTAGCAACCTCTACGCCGAACAGCTTCTCTACAGCCTTCTTGATCTCGGGCTTAGTAGCGTCTTTAGCTACCTTAAAGGTGTACTTGCCGACCTGAAGACCGTCCATTGACTTTTCAGTGATAACGGGCTTGATAATGATATCCTGAGCTGTTTTCATTATGCGTACACCTCCTCGATCTTTCCAACGGCATTCTTAACAACGATGAACTTGTCATAGTTGAGGATGTCGTATACGTTAAGAGTGTTTACAGCGGCAGTCTTTATGCCGGGGATATTTGCTGCGCTCTTGATAACCTTTGCATCAGCCTCTGCTGTAACGATGAGAGCCTTGCCCTCTACGCCGAGAGCCTTGAGCATATCAGCGATAGTCTTTGTCTTGAAGCTGTCGAGTGTGAGAGCGTCAAGAACGATCATGTTGTTATCGAGCACCTTTGTGGAAAGAGCAGACTTCATAGCGAGTCTTCTTACCTTTTTATTGAGAGCGTATCTGTAATCTCTGGGCTTAGGACCAAGAGCAACACCGCCGTGGTACCACTGAGGAGCACGTGTTGAGCCCTGTCTTGCATGACCTGTACCCTTCTGTCTCCAGGGCTTTCTTCCGCCGCCGCTTACTTCTGTTCTTGTAAGTGTTGACTGTGTGCCCTGTCTCTGGTTTGCGAGGTAATTCACTACCATTGCGTGCATAACAGCTTCGTTGGGAGTGATGCCGAAGATCTCATCGTTGAGCTCTGTCTCAGCAACCTGCTTGCCAGCCATATCAAATACTGAAATTGTAGACATTTACGTTTCCTCCTTCCTTAAGCCTTAACGCTGTCAACGATATATACGATTCCGCCCTTAGGACCGGGAACTGCACCCTTGATAGCGACGAGATTGTTTTCAACGTCAATTTTAACTATCTCGAGGTTCTGAACAGTAACCTGCTCAGCGCCCATGTGACCAGCCATGCCCTTGCCCTTGTAGATTCTTGAAGGCGATGAGCAAGCACCCATTGATCCAGCCTGTCTGTGAACAGGGCCTGTACCGTGAGTTTCCTTGAGTCTGTGCTGGTTGTGACGCTTGATAGCACCTGCGAATCCCTTACCCTTGCTTGTACCGATAACGTCGATAGCGTCACCTACAGCAAAAGCATCAGCCTTAACGATGTCGCCAACGTTAAGAGCGTCGCAGTCTTCAAGTCTGAATTCCTTGAGGTTCTTCTTGCAAGCAACGTCAGCCTTGTCGAAGTGACCCTTCATAGGCTTGTTTACTCTCTGTACCTTAACGTCGCCGTAGCCCAGCTGAAGTGCTGCATAACCGTCGTTCTCTACAGTTTTCTTCTGTACAACGACACATGGGCCGGCTTCAACAACTGTTACAGGAACAACTTTTCCTGCTTCGTCGAAGATCTGAGTCATACCGATCTTCTTACCGATAATGCCTTTCTGCATTTTCATTTCCTCCTGTTAGGTTATTGGTTGATGATTTACGCATCAACGTGACCGACGGATCACCGTCATTCCGCTTCCCGAGCGGTAATTCCAAGCGTAATATCAGTCAATTACTTGACTTCCATAACAACGTCTACGCCTGCGGGGATCTCAAGCTTGTCAAGAGCAGCTGTAGTCTTGTCTGTAGGACGGATAACGTCTACAAGTCTCTTGTGAGTTCTCATCTCGAACTGCTCACGGCTGTCCTTGTACTTGTGTACAGCTCTGAGGATAGTAACTACTTCCTTATCTGTGGGGAGCGGGATAGGTCCTGAAACTCTTGCACCGCTTCTCTTAGCTGCCTCTACGATCTTAGCTGCTGCAATATCAACAGTAGCGTGATCGTAACCCTTGATCTTGAATCTGATCTTTTCGTTGACTGCCATTTATTTCGCCTCCTTGAAGAATTTTACGGGGACGCAGATTGGAATATCACACGTTTCCGTGTGTTTCATGCCTCATCTTAATAAAAAAGCTCGAAAAACCATAGTTTTCCGAGCGGCTTTGCATAATATGAGCACAAAAAGAGCACAACTCACGCATACGCAAGCTGCGTGAATCATAACCACAAACTGTGTTCGATATCCCATTCGCCCGGTTTAAAATCGGACATACTCCGCGGAAATTACCTGCCATACCGGCAGCAACCTTCCGTTTCAACGCATATCTTCGTGCAGTCAGTGCGCATTTCAGCGCACTCAACGTAATCAATTATATCACATATATAGGGATAAATCAACAGTTTGCAGAAATTGCATTTGTAAATTTTTAATGAACGATAATTTTGTTTTAACAATATATCGTAAGCAGCTCCAAAGGATATTTTTCCGCAGGAGCTGCTCTGCCTCAGCTTCCGAAAATGAATTTAAGGACCGTGAGCACGGTATCGCCCACCTTCTGCGAATCCACGACCTCCAGCGCCTTATCGGGACAGTCGGTGATGATATTGTCCACGCCCAGAGCCATCATTTTCTGCATTTCGCTCTGTCTGTCCACAGTCCAGACGAAAACTCGCTTTCCGTGATGATGAGCGGTATTCACAACGCTCTGATTCACGAACAGATAGTTCATGCTCACGGCGTCAATGTAGGGCAGCTGCGCATAGGAGGTAGATGTGGCAAGATTAGCGATAAACGCCGTCTTTATCTTCGGATTGAGCTGCTTTACCTTTTTCAGGGCAGGGTACGAGAACGAGGTCACATAGCATGAATTCACAACGCCGTATTCTTCTACCAGTTCAACCACCTTTTCAGCAGTAGCCTTCGGGTTGCCCGATTTCTTTATCTCGATGTTCAGCATTATGTCTTTTCCTGTGAGCTCAAGTACCTCAGAAAGCAGCGGTATCTTCACATCGTCAAAGGCACCGTCCTTGCCGAACCACTTTCCTGCGGACAGCCTTGTAAGCTCCTCATAGGTATAGTTCTTCACCAAGCCGTTTCCGTCAGTAGTTCTGTCCAGCTTGTCATCGTGTATAACTATAAGCTCTCCGTCCTTTGTGAGCTGAACGTCCAGCTCTATGAAGTCCGCACCGCAGTCCAGAGCCGCCTGAAAAGCAGGCAGGGTATTCTCGGGAGCCTTCCTTGAAAAGCCTCTGTGAGCGGTAACGTGTGTACGGGTGATTATTCCCACGTTCAGATTGATGTTTCCGCGATACAGCGCCTTGAAGTAGGACAGGTTCATAACCGCCGACACAGCAATGAGCACTGCCGCGACAGCCGCCTTTCTGCCGACGTGGAGCTTGCTGTCCTTGCTGTCAGGAAGGATAAGCTCCTCATCCTTTTCGTCCTCCATAAAGCGTTCTGTTATCCACCACATGACCGCAGGAGCCGAAAAGAACGCAGATACTGCGGTAAATATGCTCCATGTATAGCGAAGCACCTTGAGTGCCGATTTGAACGCTGAATTAGGGCTTGAAAAGCCCTTTATGATAAAGATGATGATAAAACTGAGACCGAATGTTATGGCTCCTATGAGCAGCACAACAGAGATGCTCCACAGAAACAGCGAAAATATCATCTTAAAGCGCTGTCCGCTCATTTTTTGCTTGCTTTTCTTTACGCAGTCGCGGAACGAGTATTTGGTAAGTATAAGGTAATGTATGCTGTAGCAGGAGCTTATCATAAGTATGATAAACAGCAGCTGTACAAGTATATAAGCCGCCACAGCCGCCTTGCTGTTGACGGAATAGAATATCCTCTGCATAAGAGGCATGAGGGGAGCCATGAACATACCTGAGGACAGCGAGAACTGCGCCAGAGGCATTACCGCCATGTACACCAGAAAAGCAGGTATCCCCGAGCCCCTGAACACCCTGCCGAAGGCTCTAAGTCCTGTTCTGAACATTCCTCCTGCCCAGATACGCTTTTTTCTGCTGCTGCATGAAAAGCAGGCAGCAAGGGCTGAAAGCTCTACAAAAGAGAAAGAGGCAAAGGCAAAGAGCATCATGATTATAACGATGATAGTTGAGGGGTGCCTTAAATAGGTGAGCAGGTTCTCATCGTTGAGATAGGTAACTCCTGCCAGCTTCATGGTGACTTTAAGGAGCATAGCCAGTATCGGCGTACCTATAGCCAGAAGCATAAGCTTAAAGAGCAGTTCAAAGCCGAGAAAGTGAGGCATTGCTCTGATGAATACTCCTGTAGATCGTATTATTTTTTTCATTGCAAACTCCGAACGATTACGGCACATCAAGCCGTGAGATTATATTTCAATTATACGCGCGGAATCTGCCTTTGTCAATAAAATATCCGCCTTTCCGAAGAAAGAAGTATATAATTTTTGTATAGAAGATATATGGGCATCTCTGAAAACCTGCTTTTGAGCAAACAGGTTTTTAGAGATGCCCATATAAATTACCAAACGTCCGTATCAGCCCACAAGTCCCGAACGCTCTATGCCCTCAGTGAAATACTTTTGCAGGAACACATACATCAGCAGTACGGGAGCTATGCTCAGCAGGCAGCCTGCCTCTTTCCAGACTATCTGCTCTCTCGGGCTTATCTGCACCGTAGGATCGTCAAACAGAGCAGCCTTCAGCTCGTTGTCCAGATTTGACAGCATTATAGCTATAGTCTTGGTGTTTGTAAAGAATGTACTGCTCACATAATAGTCATTCCAGTACCACACCACAGAAAACAGGAACACCGTAAGAAATGCCGAAGCCGCATTGGGCGCCATAACTCTCACAAAGGTCATGAACGGTCCGCAGCCGTCAATATAAGCGGCGTCCTCCAGCTCTCTCGGCATACCCTTGAAAAACTGGCGGAATATGAGTATCATCAGTCCTGCCCTTATGCCGTTGGCAGTCATTGCAGGGAGATACATAGTCAGCTTTGTGTCGATGAGATTCAGCGAGAACAGTCCCTTTATGCCGAAATATCTGAACTGAGTATACAGCGGCAGGGATATTACCTGATGAGGTACAAGTATCATCATTATAACGACGCCGAAGAGGAGCTTTTTCCCCTTGAATCTGAACCTTGCAAAGCCGTAGCCCGTTACTGCACAGGATATGACCTGAAGGAGCGAGCAGCCGATATTCAGCAGCAGGGTAGTTCCCAGAGTCTCCCAGTAGTCCATAGCGTCTAAGGTCTCTGTGATAACGTCAAAGGTATAATGACGTGGTATCCACATTACCGTGGGATCACTCATATCGGCTTTTTCACGGAAAGCGCAGCTTATCATATATATCAGAGGATACATGATGACAAAACCCAGTCCGACGAGTATGACGAACCGAAATACCTTCCATATCCTTTTCTGTGCGGCAAGTCTCATGAGATACCTTCTCTCACCTGCCGACATATTCTTCATTCGTGCCTTATCTGCTTCCTTTTTGCTGAGCTTCTGAGGCTCTGCGGTATTCTTTGCTGCTTCTTCTGCCATAATTACCGCCTCCTCATTCATTTTCATAGTAGATAAAGCGGCTGGTCATAATGGTTATGATACCTATAGCCGCAAGTACGATAACAAAGTATATCCACGCCATCGAAGCCGCAATGCCAAATTCAAACTGACTTCTCATGGCTGAGATACGCTCCATGACCTTGTTCATAGGATTTGTAAATGAGTCGATTACCGTAAATATAAGGTTCGCCAGTATGAAAGGTCCGACATAGGGGAAGGTTATCTTCCAGAAGTACTCCCACGCCGTAGCCCCCTCCATAGTTGCAGCTTCCTTTGCCGAGGGAGGGATATTCTGCAAAGCCGCAAGGAACAGGAGTATCTGTATGCCCGAGCTCCAGACTATGCCGAAAACATTGTCAGCCACAGCAGTGATGAATGTGCTCATGCTGTCGCTTAGCCCGTAGATGCCGAGAAACTGCATAAGCTCGCCTACAAGGTCAGTAGAGAACATGGTAGAGAACTGTGCTGCTCCAGAGTTGCCTGTAGAATCCATATCGCCGCTGATTATCCTGTACACAGGACCTGTAGCGATGATGACAGGCAGAAAGAATACTGCTCTTGCGAGAGCCCTGCCGCGGAATTTCTGATCGAGTATTACCGCGATGAACAGCGAGAATATCAGTATCAGCGGAGTTTTCCAGAGAGTTTCCAGAAGGACCTCACCCAGATATTCCATATAGTACGGATCCTCACCGATGGCGTTGAAATAGTTGTCCACGCCTATAAATCGGGTATGGACAGCTCCGGGATCAATGGAAACATCAGAAAATGAGTACCACAGCGACTTCCCCAGAGGTATCAGAAAGAACACCGCTGCTCCCACCAGCCACAGACCTATAAATCCGTAGCCGTACAGGGCTTTCCGCCGCTCATATGACAGACCGCGTCGCTTCTTTGCAGTCTTACCCAAAGCCTGCGCTTTATCGCTCATAGTGTCAGTTCTCTCCTTTCTCCCTGTTTCTGTCGAGCTCTATCACAGAGCCGTTATATTTCACGGTCATGGCTTCAAGGTCAGCAGTCACCACCGTGCCGTTTGAAAACTCGGTAGTGATGATGCTGTCTTTCTGCTCATAGTCCGTGATGAAGCTGTCCGAAACTGCACTGAGCAGAGGTGCAAGAAGCCTGTAGTCCTCTGCGGCAGTATCCAGCCAGCCCTTATAGTTTGCGTAGAACAGCCCGTCAAGGTCGGTATCCTTGAGCTCACCGGTCTCCTCGTATATCATATCATAGCTTATATTGCTTCCCGAAGCCGCCGCCATGAGCAGTGCCCTTTCGGGATCGGGACTTCCGTTGACAGCCGCCGCAGAATAGGGTATAACTCCGTGAAGCACTATCTGATAGAAGGGTATATCCTCATCAAAAAGGTCAAAGCGGCTTGAGGTCATGGGAACTCCCGTGATATGGCTCACATAGGGCAGTGCATAGGCATTTGCGCCGTCTGCAAGTATGCCGCCCTCCAGCTTCTCGTCAAGCTTTGCATAGCCCTCGGTAAGGAGCTTCTCAGCCCCTGCGCGCGAAATGTTCTTCCTGCCGTAGTCGCCGTAAAGTGACGCTGTCAGATTCGCAGGAGCAGCACCGCTGAGACCTGCCTTTGAGAAGTTCTCGGCTATATCGCTGAATATCTCAGGGAAATAGCCGGGAGACAGCAGAGACAGGTTCTTTCTGAAACCGTCGGGAACTCCATAAGCCTTGTCATAGCTGACGATACGTGAATATGAGCCTGAAACTCTCACAGATGTATCCGAGAAGGGATAATAGCCGTTGCCAGAGCGGAAATCCCTGTTGTCCGATACGGGATAGAAACTGTAGCCGCTGTCATCAATAAGGTCGGTGAGCGCCTTGAAATCGCCCTTTCCACCCAGCTTGCCCGAAGGCTTGCAGTCCGTATCCACCTTATTCTTTATGCCGTCGTTTGTCCAGTTATTGTAGGATATGACCATATCCTTTACGCCTGCATCCTTGAGACCGCCGATTATCTCAGCCGCCTGTCCGTAGTCTGTCACGGAGGTTTTAAGCGAGATCGGTATGCCAAGCACAGGCTTTTTCTTCATAACGCCGCCGTACAGGTCGAGGTACATGGGGGCATTGTCCGCGCTGCTGCGTATCTTCACGCCCTGCTCCTCAATGAGATACTGTCTGTACCGCTCTGCAACGTCAACGTAATCCGCGCCCTTTTTTGAGATAGGATAGTACAGCATCTCAATATCGTCGGACTTAATGGCTCCGCGCTCGAATACCGTGTATTTATCGCGGTTATTGCCCGACATATAGAAGCTGTCGGTGCCGCGGAGAATGAACGTGAAATTGCAGATATTGTAGCTGCTGTTGGACTGCCCTGACACATTTGCCGTAAGATAGGCGTTGGAATCGCCCTTTGCCGCAACTGCAAGGAGAGCGTTATCCTCCTTGACAATGCCGAAAACAGGCATATATATCTGCTCTGCCACTGCTCCCCTGTTCTGGGGCACAGCCGTAACATCATCGCCGTAAACGCGCTGCTGGTATATATTATTCTGCATTGTCCGCTGATTATTGAAGTGCACAAGAGCTCCGCTGCCGTCGGGGATCACGAAGCAGCCCTCCTCACTGTCAGAAGCCGCACCGAAGCTGCCGAGCACGGTCATTTCCGTGGCTATATTAGCAGGGCTGCTTTCCTCTATCTCCGATACCCTGACACTGGCGCGAAGGTGATCGTCCTCCAAAATGTACTCCACAGGCACCTTGAAGCCTGCCCCTGTGTAGCTGTACGTCACGCGGATACCACCCTGTACATCGCTGACAGTGAATGTGCAGTCATTATCGCTGCCGGAACGCAGCATATTGTTGCCCGAGCGGCTGAGAGGAACGCCGTACCTCAGCATATTTGAGGAACGCAGCTCATCTGCAATAAGTCCTGTAGCAAGCTTGTCCTGAGAGGCTTCAAGAGGCGAAGACCACCAGATATAGCCTGTTTCCTTGTTTTCAATGCCGAATATTGCTGTTCTGTCGTCAATGAGCATACGGAAGCTGTCGTTTTCGGCTCCGCGGCGGAATGCGCCGAGAAAATGTTTCTTATCAGCAGTAAGCCATGCAAAGCTGCCGCTTTCCGACCTATAGACGGCTTTTCCGTCCTCTCTGCCGTCGTATTCAAATATCTCGTCGGGGCGCTTCATATCCTTGCGGAGAAGCTCCAGAGACTTCCCGTCAGCGGATATGAAGGCATACCTGCTGTCAAGGGTGGAAACTGCCTGACGAAGCCTTATGACCTTAGTCTCGTCCTTATCCGTGATGATAAAGAATCTGCCTGCTTCGCTCACCCAGAGCTTGCCCTCGTCGCAGCCGTTTCCGCTTTTGAAGCTTGCCGCTGCCTGCCCTGTTTTTGTATCGATCGCCACAAGCCTGCCCAGCTTTTTCAGCTTGGCGATCTTGTCCGCAAGGAGCTTCTGCTCCTCGGTGTAGTCCTTTTTGCTCTTGGGCTTGCCGCCTGCGGCTTCCCAGAGCTTATCCTCGAACTTATCCTCTCGTATGTACACATCGAAGCCGTCGGCGGAGCCTATCTTATTCAGATACCTTTCCGCATCCTCGGCGGACAGCTCCGCCTTTTCCACGGCTTCATAGCGCTTCGCCTTTTCAGGCTCAGCGCTTTTCTCAGCGGCTTCCGCCGCCTGTGTGGCAGCTTCGCTGCCCTCGCTGTCAGCATAAACGCTGCCCGATACCGTCAGTGACGATACTGCCAGCAGGCATAAAAGCAGCTTTTTCGATATTCTTCCCATAGTCCTATACCTTTGCCCTGTAGGAAAGCTCCGTATAAATGGTGGATATAAAGATGAATATCTGCTGTATCAGCGACATGAAAAGAACCAGCAGGAACAGCATTATCAGCATAGCCGCCAGTGTGAGGCCTATAGCCGCCAGCGTCTTTTTGAAGCTGTACTGATGTACAGACCTTATGGCTGAAAACATAAGTATCACCGTCCAGCCAACGCCGATGAGCTCTATTATCTGCATGAACACATACTCGTCCCATATAAGCAGATGTGAAAGTATGACATTGATATACAGCTGAACTATATACGGTATGAGAGCATAAGCGCTGTAAATCGTGATGTTACGCAGAGTTCCCTCACCGTCAAGGAGAGTACACACAGCCCAGTTGCTTACTGCCCATGCGCCGAAATACACAAAGCTCTCAACTATATATGGAACGATATTGAAGGTCTTGTCGTAGGTGACCACAAACTGAAAGCCGTAGAGCCGTCCGTGGGCTATCTGCCCGAAAAAGAGAAGAACAACTATGAGCATGGCTATTTTCAGCGAGCCTGCCTTTTTCCAGCGCATATCCTCAAAGCCCTCAACAGGGTGAGTTACCGCGTGTCTTACCCACTGCTTCTGAGTAAGCTCCATCATAGCTGCTCCGCCTCCTTTTTCTCAGTTTCAGCCGTATTTCTGCGATTTTTTCTGTATTTTCCCAAAGCTGTAAGTCCGCCGATACCAAGCACCAGCACCGCCGCTATAGCCGTAAAATTCTCTTTGAGGAACTCCCTGCGCCTGCCCTCGAAAGCCTTATTGTAAATGTCTCCTGCGTCCGCAAGCTTTGCGTACTTCATAGCGCTCTTGTAGTCGCCCTTTCTCAGAAGTGCCGAAGCTGCGCCCACATATGCGCGGCGATAGTTTCCGTCACGCTTCAGCACCTCCAGCCACGGTCCAAGAGCTTCCTCGTAATAGCCGCCGTTATATAATAAAGCCGCCTCGTGAACTATACTGCCGAATGAGGTCTCTCTGAATACGGTTATGGTGTCCTTTGAGGAATCGAGTACATACAGCCTGTCACCGAAGGACTCAACAGCCGCCGCATGGTCAAAGCCGCCTGTCTGCTTGGCGATAGCTCCCGTAATAAAGAGCAGATTGCACTCCTCATCGTACTGGAATACCCTGCCCGTAGTAAAATCAAGGCAGTTTATACAGCCGTCCCCGGAAATATCAATGTCCACCATAGACGGCGAATACATCTTGTTCTGAGTTGCGTCGTAGACGGGCTTGTAGTCGCCAAAATAGAGCTCCTTATCGGCAAAGATATTCCTGCCTGCCGCGTTGAGCTTCTTGACGGTATCCGTTTTCTGGGTAGATGACGAGGTACAGGTAAAAATAAAATCCCCGTCCATATCGAAGCTTGTGATACCCGTGGGCACTGTCCTTTTTCGGTTGGCTTTTTTCTCGTCGGACATGAAAAGTCCGCGGAAATGTTCGCTGACTATCTTTGCGGTAGGCTCAACACGGTTAGCTCCGTAAAATCCCATAAATTCGCCGCCCGGAGAGAACATTGCAGCTCCCGTGGTGATATTGCCGAGAACTGTATAGACATTTCCTGCCTTATCGGCGACAACACGCTGAGGGAGAAAGGTTCGCTTCTGGTCGTAGACAGCTGTCTGAGGCTTGGTCATCACCTGCTGAACATTGCCCTCCATATCCGAAACGAGGATACGTGAGTTTTCAGTATCAGCAATATAAATAAGGCCCTTTTCCGCCGAAACATAGACTCCCATAGGTTGTTTGAGAAAGGTCTCTGAGCCGTCCGGCATGGTAAAGCGGTCGTATATGCGCTCTGCACCGTTAAGCTCTGCATTTGCAGCAACTATGCGGTCATTGCCTGTATCGGCAATATACAGCACTCCATTGCTGTCAAAAAAAATATCTCTTGGGCTCTCAAAGGCTCCTGCCCCGAGGTCAGCACCTGACAGGGTACGGTCAGGGAGATAGCCTGCCTGAGAGGGTATAGCGTCCCCCCAGCGGTCGTAGTTGTAGCTTTCATAAGGAGCGCCTGCGGCTGCTGCCGAGGACACGCCGAGAGAAGCCAGTGCAGCAAATGCAGCCAGCGCTGTGATAATTCTTTTCAGTTTTGACTTCATTTGCTTCACTTCCTTTCTTTGCAGCCGTTAGCTTGTAGGGGCGAACAGTGTTCGCCCGTTTTAGACTTTAGCTTTCGGGCGCACAATGTGCGCCCCTACATACGGTCATTTTAAGTTATTTCGTTAGCTGCGGACTGCCAAAGGCAGCCCCTACAAGTGCTAACGGCTCATGGCTAAGGGCTAACGGCTCATTCCTTAATACCCGAATGTGCCATAGTCTCGATGACCTGACGCTGTGCCAGCATGAATATGAGTATAGGCGGTATCAGAAGAAATACCGCAGCCGCCATAGCTACGCCTGCTCTTGCAAGTCCCGAGGCAGCCGCCTGTGATACCACTGTCGGCAGAGTTTTATACTGCTCCTTGAGAACTACCGAGCCGGTCTGTATATTCCATGCTCCCTGAAATGCGAATATTATCAGCGTCATCAGGGCAGGCTTCTGGTTTGGCATCACTACCTGCCAGCATATGCGGAAAAGTCCTGCGCCGTCCACTTTGGCGGCTTCTATCATGGCATCGGGTACCTGACTTATGGACTGACGCATGAGAAAAAGTCCCATAGGCGAAGCTATGGCTGGAAATATCAGCGCCATATAGGTGTCTATCATGTGCAGCTTAGCCATGACGATGTACTGCATTATATAAATGACACTGCTCTGATACAGCAGTGCGACTACTATCACGCCGTTTATGAGCCTGCTTCCCGGGAATTTGCACTTTGCCAGCACAAATGCCGCCATTGACGAGAAAAAGCACTGGAGCACCGTTACCGCCGCCGTTACGAATACGCTGTTGAACACGTACCTTGAAAATGGAACACGATTCTGGTGGAGCACTCTGAACATATCGCTGAAATTATCAAGAGTAGGTCTAACAGCGTAAAGCTTGGGCGGAAACACAAAGAGCTCCTCCACAGGCTTTATTGACATTATCACCGTAAGATATATGGGCAGAGCCATGAAAAGTCCGAGAACAGCCAGTACTATGAATATAAACACACTGCCGCCTATTTTTCTGCCTGCCTGTCTGTTTGAAGCGCGAAGCTTCGAAGTATCTGTATTTGCCAAAGCTCCGCCCCCTTAATCCATGTATTTGCCCAGCACCTTGGCTATGAGCCTGTTGCAGAGGAACATCGCAATGAAAAGTATCATGCATATCGCCGAAGCATAGCCCATTTCAAAGCGCTGCCAGCCGTAGTCAAAGGCGTGAGTCATTATGGTATGTGCCTTATAATCCGTACTCGGGAAGCCCACAAGGTTCTGCGCGACAGTACCAGCGGTAAATGAGCTTACTATCTGCATTACCGCCGCAAACATGAGCTGAGGTCCCATTGAGGGGATAACGATGTAAATGAGCTCCTGCCATTTTGTGCGGATGCCCTCGATAGCCGCCGCCTCGTACATGGAGCGGTCTATGTTCTGGAATCCTGCACGAAGCGCGAGGAATCCTGCTCCGAGAGATATCCACAGCTGTACCGCTATGGTGACTCCGAGAACGTAGCGTCCGTCGGTGAGCCACTGTATGGGCTTTGTGATGAATCCCAGATTTATAAGAAAAGAGTTAGCATAGCCGTTCATATCGCCGCTGAAGATAAGCTGCCAGACGGTATACACATTCGCCATTGAGGGCGCGTAGAATATAAGCGTGAATATGGCTTTCAGCTTGGGGTTCATCTCGTTTATGAGCCAAGCCAGCAGGAAACACAGCACATAGCTGACAGGTCCCGTAAGAAGTGCAAAAACGATAGTCACCCTTATAGAGCGTATGAATATCTTGTCCGAAAGGAAAAGGGTGGTGAAATTGGAAAGTCCCACGAACTTCGGCGGTCTTACCATGTCGAAATCTGTGAAGCCCATAGGCAGGGACATAAGCACAGGCACTACTGTGAACACTATGAAAAATATCATAAAGGGCGCTATCATGCCATAGCAGGCTTTATTCCGCTTTATCTCGCGCCAAAGCTCGCCTTTTCTGCCCTTTGCGGACTCCTTTGCATTGACTGCCATTTTCTCACACTCCTTTCGCAAATCATAATCTTGCTATGCAAAATTATGATTTAGTTTAGAGTTGAGAGTTTAGAGTTGACAGTTGAGGTGCCGCCTGCGGCGACAATAGAACACATTAACTCTCAACTCTCCACTTTCAACTCTCAACTTATTCAAGTCCGAGGTTCTTGCGCTTTCTCGTGATTTCATCGTTTATGTCCCTGTTATACCAGATAAGAGTATCACGGGGATTCTTCTTCTCGTTTATAGTCTCTCTGAACGCATTCATTATATTTCGCGTAACCGCGTATGAAGCAGGTGTCACGGGTATCTCCGCAAGCTCAGCCTGCTGTGCCCTGAGCCTTGACAGCTCGTCCTTTGACCATGAGAGCTGACCTAATGCCTCAACGTTTGCAGTATCGAAGCGTCCCATAGTACCGAGAAGCCCCTCTATCTGTGCCGCGTACTGCACCTGCGTATCCGTATCCGTGAACCATTTCACGAACCTCCACGCATTTTCCTTGTTTTTTACCTTGTTGAATATGACAGCACCTGCGCCGTTGGAATTTGCCGCATGAGAAAGAGTTCCGTCAGCCCTTACAGTTGCAGGCACGGGACAGAAGTCCCACAAGCCGTTGATCTCTGGCGAAGCTGCCATAAGCTGGTTAAAAAACGTATAATTTGCAATAACTATAGGGTACTCTCCTGTGCGGAAACGGCTGAATGCGTCATAGGTCTGCTCAAAGCTGTACTTTGTATAGAAGTCCGTCCACTCCTCAAACGCCTGAACAGCATCTGCGGAATCAAATACAGACGCAGTCTGAGCATCGTTATAGTAGTTCTTACCCTTTTGCAGCATCAGCATGGCAAAGGTATGACCTGTCTCTGTTGCAGGTGAGATACTATTTGGCGGGAGCACAAGTCCCACGGACATATAATTCCTCTGCAATGCAGGCAGCATATCCCTAAGCTCGTCCCATGTCTCGGGCGGCGAAATATAGCCAAGCTCAGTAAGAACATCGGTGCGGTAGAACATCATGGGGAAGGTCTGGCTTATGGGCAGTCCGTAGCAGCCGCCGTTATAGGTATACTGTGTGGCGGCATTGGGCTGAAAACGCCCCATTACTTCATCGAAATCCTCAAACTCCGACATATCCACAAGCATATCCCTTACAGCAAGGTTCACCGGGAACTCTCCCCCGAGAAACAGTGCCACATCAGGACCTTTCCCTGCAAGAGAAGCCTCAACGACTCCGCCTGTTACAAGGTTCACGGATACAGGTATCCCCGTATCCTGCATGAACTGATTCTCGGTCATCTCCTTGACCACCTGCGCCTGATCACGTCCGAGGGATACCCAGACGTTTATCGCCTCCTCACCTGTCACATCTGAAAGCGTAGTATAGTCCTCAAAGAATGAGCCTATAAAGGCGTCAAGCCCGAATTTCAGCGACTTTCCGAGCTTTTCATCGCAGCTTGTGAAGCTTCTGTCCGCCGTTGCGAACTCTATATAGTCTACCTCTAAGGGCTGGTCGCGGTTATCTCTCAGCCACGCCGACAAAGCGGTGCTGCCGTCCTTTATCTGAGAGAGATAATCGGGTATCCGCAGGGGCTTTTCCACGCATTTTTCCAGAATAACCGCCATATTTTCGAGGGCAGCCGCCTCAGAGCCCTTTGAGCCGCCAAGCTTCTCTATCCCTCGCTGAGCGTTTCTCAGCTCAATGGACAGTATATCTAACATATCGACAAGCTGCGGTATCTTTTCATGGACATAATAATCAGTGTATTTATCGGGATTGGGACCTGTTATCATCAGGACCTTGCGGTAATAGACATTGAGCGACTTTATAACATTTTCAAGGCTTCTGAGATACACGCCGATGTCCCCCGTAACAGCCTCCATTGAAATAGTATGGGGCATTCCGCCCTCAAGCCATATATATACGTCATCGCCGCCGCTTTTCGAGCTGACCAGCGACCAGTCAGTATCGTAGCTGAACCTCACGCGGTCAAGCTCTGCGCAGGGTACCTTTCCGTCAATATATATGCGCCTGTTTGAGTCAAAGCCGCGTATCTGATCCTGACGAGCCTTTATACCTATTTTATACCAGCCCCCTGCGCCGACTTTATCCTCGGGTATCTCCCATGTTACGGTCTGGAGCGCCTTTTTCCAGTTTCCGCTGCCGAGGGTATTGTACACCATTTTCCGCGGATCGGAGGGTGAAACAAGGTAGCTGCTGTTATCATATGTCGGGTAAAGAGTAGCGTCGGACTTGTAAGCTGCGCTCTCACCCTCTATTTTAAAGCTTGCCGAGGGAGTTTCCTCAACGGTCATATCGGCTTCCGCAGAAGCTGCATATTCGCTGTATGAAGGCAGCTTTTCGGGAGCTCTCAGCGTAAAGCTCTCAATGGCGAGCTGCGCCCTCTCGGAGGTAAATCTCAGCTCATGCCTGCCCTCCTCAAGATATACGAAAAGTGGCTCGCTGAAAAGCCCGTCCACATCGCCGAAAAAACAGCTCTGCCACATAGTCTGCTGGACCTGTGAGGGACGCACCTGATTTCCACGTATATCCGTGTAAATATCGCTCTCATTGACCCATACCCGACTAAGCTTCAGCCGTGAAGCAGTTTCATAGGGCTGTACACCGTCTATCTCCATTTTCAGCTCTATATCCGAGCTTGTGGATATCATGGGACAGTAGCTTGTCTCTATACAGTATTTTCCTGCCTCTCTGACCTCGAATTCGTAGGTCACCCCACCCTCGGGACTGTTCCAGAGGAGCACATCATCACGGCTCTCACCGCTGTCGTCGGTAAAGCTGCCTGTGGTGATATCGCCGTTTTCGGCGTCCTTGAAATCTGCGGCACTGATGAATATCTGACTCTGCGGACTCGGTCTGCGAGAATATTCATCGTAATACTCGCTGTAGGACATCACCTTATCATCGGGAGCTTCTATATTATAATAGTCTCTTGCCATTGCAGCCGCTGTCTCTATGGATACTATATTTTCAGCAGCAAGAGCCGAAACTGAGCCCACAGCCGCCTGTGCTCCGACCACCAGCGCAAAAGCTCCTGCGGCAAATCTGCGCAGCAACCTGTTCATCTCCGACCTCACCACCTTTTATACAAATAAAAATGCGCAGATAATGCGCACTGACAGCCCTGCCGCTGACTTAGCGGACTGTACATATTCTTCAAAAATCAGTATAGCAAATTTATAGTACAATGTCAAGAAATAGGGTGTTTCCAAATTATAAATAATATTTTTTACCACTAATAATTTAGCTTAAAAACCTGTTTTTATGATAATACTGTACAATGGGAAGAAAAATAAACTGTAGGTTGCTCCAGTTTTTTGCCCCTGATTCAAGAAATTGGACGAGCCAATTTACTAATTATTAATAGAGTGTAAAATTTGCTTGCGTTTCTACATTTTGTATTGACATACGCCCTGTTATATGATATGATATTAATAGAGAAAAGCATAAGTTATACTACTATATTTCGTTTACAGGGAGAGATATTTTTGGCAAACGTACTCGAAGTAAAGGAACTCTCCAAGCAGTACTCAAAGGTGCTTGCGGCAGATAAGGTTTCCTTTGAAATTGCCGAGGGCGAGATATTTGCTCTTATCGGCCCTAACGGCGCAGGAAAGACCACTACTATCAGAATGATCTCAACTCTGCTCACCCCGACCGCAGGCGACGCTTTTGTCGCAGGTCACAGCATCGTTAAGGCTCCTGCAAAGGTAAGGGAATGTATCACCTATCTCCCCGATGAAGCAGGCGCTTACAAGCAGATGACAGGTATCAAGTACCTGCGTTTTATGGCAGGACTTTTCACATCGGATATAGATAAGCTCAATTCATACATTGACCGCGCAAAGGAAATATGCGGTCTCGGCGACAGGCTCAACGATAAGATCGGCAGCTACAGCCGCGGTATGATACGCAAGCTTCTCCTTGCAAGAGCTGTAATGACAAAGCCTAAGCTCGCTATACTCGACGAGCCAACCAGCGGTCTCGACGTTCTCAACGCTATCGAGATACGCAAAATGATAAAAAGACTGGCAGCAGAAGAGGGTATGTCCTTCCTTCTCTCATCACATAATATGCTTGAGATAGAGTTTGTTTCCGACAGAGTCGGCATCATCTCAAAAGGTCACCTCATGGTGACAGGCCGCCCCGACGAGCTGAAGGCTCGCTACGAAGCGCCGAATCTCGAGAACGTTTTTGAAAGGGTGGTGAAAGAGAATGAAGTTCATTAACCTGCTCAAAAAGGAGCTCTCGGAGCTCGTAAACAAGCAGATGATATTCTCGCTTATCTTTACTGTGGCTATATTCTTCATAATGGGCAACGTTATGGAGTCGGCTACAAGTGAGATCATCGAGGAGGCAAAGAGCAATAAGCTCAGTATCTGCAACATGGATGATTCCCCTCTCGCCGAGGAAATGATAGAATCCTTCAAGGAAAGCGGCAGCAAGGTAAATCTTGTTACCGTTGAGGGCGACGATTTCGCCTCTGCCTTTAAGGAACAGAAAAAACTAAAGGGCTTCGTCGTTATCCCTAAGGGCTTCGGTGAGGCTGTTGAAAAGGGTGAAAAGCCCGAGGTCTTCTCCGTAAGCAAGGTACAGGGCGCAGCTGCATTCAGCAATATGACGTCAGGTCCGGAAAATACGCTGTCCTCTGTAACACTTTTCGTTTCACAGAAGTTAGCGGATCAGAAGGGTGTCAGCAAGGAACAGCTCTTGACTATCGAGGATCCTCTTAAAGTTACAGAGCATACCGTAGTTGCTGACAAATCTGCTCAGGTATCTATGGGCTCTATTATGACAAAGCTCATGATGCAGAATATGGTGCTTCCTATCATAGTTGTTCTGCTCATAATGATGACTTCACAGTCCCTTATCTCCTCCATATCCAACGAGAAGATAGACAAGACGCTGGAAACTCTGTTATCCACTCCTGTATCAAGGGGCTCTGTAATAACAGCTAAAATGCTGGCAGCCGCTATCGTGGCTCTCCTCAATGCAGGCGTTATGATGGCAGGATTCACATCATACACAACAGGTATGATGGGCTCAATGGCTTCGGATATAACCTCAAGCCTCCCTCAGGACGCTGCCGAATCAGCAAAGGGCGCTATCTCAGGTATTATGTCCTCAGGTGACGCATTAAAACAGCTCGGACTCCAGCTGGGAGCTTTCGATTATGTGCTCATTGGCGTTCAGCTCTTTATTACAATAATGATATGCCTTGCATTATCAATTATCCTCGGAGCTCTGGTAAACGACTCAAAGTCAGCACAGACCATGCTGCTCCCCATAGTTATGATGGTAATGATACCGTGGATGATAACAATGTTCACAGACGTGAGCACACTCCCCACAGCGGCTAAATACATTATCTACGCTATCCCCTTTACTCACACATTCACCGCCATGCCAAACCTGATGTTCGGAAATACTGCCGCATTCTGGTTAGGTCTCGGCTATCAGATAATAATTTTTGCAGTAGTGATGTTCTTTGCTCTCAAGCTTTTCAAGTCTGACAAGATACTCACTATCTCGCTCAACTTCGGACAGAAGTCCAGGTTCAAAAAATCAAGCAAAACCACCGAGGATTAATCCTCTTCCCTTTCCCCATGAAAAGGCGCAGCAGTTCCCACGCGGAGCTGCTGCGCCTTTTTATTTCAGCATAACCTGTCCGCAGTAAAAAACTCCTTTCATATATGGCGCAAAAAGGAGCTTTTTTCAACGCGAACAGGTTGAATTTCAAAAAAGTTATTTTTAAGTTTGGCACAACATACAACAGGGCAGCCCTGACCGACTGCCCTGTTGTATGTTTTATATAAACCAATTTATGTCTTTAGAGATGTACTGATGTTAAAGGTCTCCAAGAAATTCCCACAGACCGCCTGTGATAAGGTCCCAGATGATATATCCGCCCACAAGGGTGAATACGCTAAGGATAAGTCCTGCGACAGCCATACCCTTGCCGCCCTTGACTATAAGCCCGACAATACCGAATATGATGCCAAGCGCCGCAAATGGGATTCCGCAGACATAAAAGCAAAAGCCACCAAGAATCGACAGTATGCCCATTACCAGCGCTGTTATGCCAAAGCCTGCTGTGCCCTCTTTTTTAGGCACGGTGTACGGGTTGTACATCGGCGGCGGAGGCGGATAATTGCCCTGCGGATAGTTGGGATAGCCTCCCTGCTGTGGATAGCCGTTATATGGCGGCTGACCGCCGTAGTAATTATTCTGAGGATAGCCCTGCTGTGGATAGCCTCCCTGCTGATAGCCGTTTTGCTGTGGGAAACCGTTGTACGGCTGCTGATACGGATCGTTCTGAGGATATGCGCTGTTATTCTGTTCTGTTTCGTTATTTTCGCCGTAATTATTGTTATTCATGCTGTTCCCCCTTATTCAGAAAAAATACTTTAGAATTTATAATGATTATATCATATTAGCTCTAAAAAAGCAAGAGAAACGCAGAAAAAGTTTATTCCGTGCCGCACTTTGACATAAAACAATGTAAAAGTAAAAAGCTATGCATAGAATGCATAGCCTAAACAAATGAAATGAATAAATATAGAAGGGGAATTGGGGGATTACTTAATCCACTTATAATATAACGTTCCAACCTTAAAATAATCTTAAAGTTATCTTAATTTTCTTTAGTTTTTCTTATTTAATGTCTGCTGAGCACAGATAAAAGCAAAACCGCCCTGCGGCGGTTTTGCTGATGAACTATTTTACTGAATATGCAGCCTCTAACGCTATCTCCATCATGTCTCTGAATGTAGTCTGGCGCTCCTCTGCGGTGGTAGACTCACCTCTGAGAGGACAATCCGAGACCGTAAGTATGCACAGAGCGTTCTTCCCTGCCCTTGCAGCATTCATATACAGAGCCGCTGCCTCCATTTCTATAGCGAGAACTCCCATTTTCTGCCAGTCAGCAAGACTGTCTGCGTCATCGTAGAAGGTATCGCTGGAGAGGATATTTCCTACGTGGAAGCTGCTGCCCTTAGCCTCTGCCGCCTTTACAGCCGCAGAGAGAAGCTCCCATGAGGCTGTCGGAGCATAGGTGCCCGGCAGTCTGTACTGTGACGCATAGGCGGAGTTGGTGCTTGCACTCATGCCTATTATCACGTCGCGGAGCTTTACTTTATCGGCTATGCTGCCTGCTGTGCCTACTCTGATTATATTATCAACATCATACTCGTTGAAAAGCTCCCATGAATAGATACCGATAGAGGGCATACCCATGCCGCTGCCCTGTACGGATACGGGGACTCCCTTGTAGGTTCCCGTAAAGCCTAACATTCCCCTGACCTCGTTGTAGCATACGGGATCATCAAGGTAATTCTCGGCAATGAATTTTGCTCTCAGGGGGTCTCCCGGCATGAGAACTGTCCTGGCGATATCGCCCTTCTTTGCGTTGTTGTGTGGTGTCGGCATAATTAGCCCTCCTTTTTAGTAAATAATACATGGAGGCGACGCCCGCATCGCCCCGTTAAGTCACGAAACAAATCAGGCTGATATGAGCATCAGCTCCTACAGATAAACAGCTTATCTTCTGACGAGCTTTTTTGCTGTATCGATTATAGCGTGGTAATTGATGAACATTACAAGTGCAAACAACAGGAACAGCCAGAGCATACAAAGCTTCGGAGCACCTATGACGAGGACGCTCATAAGCAGCAGCGCTACCGTATTCACTACTGTCTTTATTATATCAAACCTGAACGGCACATAGTACCTTGCGTCTATCATTCTTGCGCCGTAGCAGATTATATAGCTGAGGAATGTGGCAAATGCAGCCCCCTGTATGCCCCATTCCGGTATGAGAAAGTAGTTCATAACAAGGTTTACCGAGCAGGCAACAAGAGCTGTCCACGAGGAGTTTCTTGGGTGCTTTGTAGCAGAATAGATACCGCCGAGGAACTGGTTGAGTGACATGAATATTACTGCGATAACAAGTATGGGCGTATACATATAAACGTCTGCATAAACCGCAAATTTATCAGACGGCACAATAAATGACGTTATGGGCTTTATAATAAGGAGAAGTCCTGCGGAAGCCATGAAAAGTATAGCTTCATATGCGGAATAGACCTTTTCGTAGAACTTGTTTCTGTCGGCGGAATTGTTTTCCGTTATAGCGGACATACTCCACGCCTGATAGAATATGGTCGATACCATTGAGATAAGACTTGGTATCTTGTTTGCGTAGTCGTAGATACCTGCCGTACCTGTTCCGAGAACTACCCTGTCGCTTTTCATGTTGTTGATGAAAAGTCTGTCGGAAAGGCTCGTAACGGTCCACATAACAATAGTGGGTATCAGCGGTGCGGCAAAGCTAAGCATCTCTTTTCCAAGCTCTGCATTGAAATAGCGCATACCTGTATATTTGTGGAGTCTTGCTGCAATAAAGAGGAACACCGTGGAACAGGCGTCTGACAGGATAGCTGCCAGCAGAAAGCCCTTTACTCCCCAGTGATTGTGGGATATGAAGATAAGGTTGAATATCAGCAGTGTAAGTGTGGCAAGTATGCCGTCTATTGAGAACAGCTTTACAAGGTCTCTTGCACGGACGAAATTCTGACACAGCATTCTCAGCGATGACATGATCACATAGATTATGAGTATTACCGTAAAGCCCTTCATGTAGCTGAGAGAATGCATTTTGCTCAGGAACGGCACTATCAGCGTCATAAGCATCATACCTGCTGAAGTTATGATAGCCGAGGTGGTGAATACCTGTCTTTTGTCGTATTCCTTGTCAAGACCGAAGCGGATAAGGTACTCCTGCAATGCAAAGGTGAATATGGGCTGTAAAAACAGCAGTGAAAGCTCAAGAAGTCCCTTCACACCAGATTCCGTATCACTGAGATTAAGGGCATAAAGTCTTGTCAGCAGAAGATTAAGTATCTTTGCACCAAAGCTTCCGATAGCAAAAATGCCCGTATTAAGCGCAAGCTTTTTATATTTATTCATTTTCCACACTCCGAAAAATATAATACGCTATTATTATAGCATATAAATGTGAAAATAGCAACAATCGCGGAGAAAAAGTGCAGTGAATATTAATTTTGACGCGAAAAAGGCTGCGGCGGCTCGCCGCTTATATCATATAAATGTGAAAATAGCAACGATCGCGGAGAAAAAATAAACTCCCATTGCCGGGAGTTTATCGTTATCAAAATAAGTCGCTGATCCCCGAGCTTATGCCCAGTGAAGCTGCAAATATAAGTATCAATGCGGCTATGGCAACAGAGATTATAGAGAGTATAAGACCTGTTACAGCCATGCCCTTTCCTGCGGGACCTTTCTTTATAGCTACTGCACCCAGGATAAGTCCTACAAGTGCAAGCAGGAATGCAACAGGATAGAAGCAGCATGAGCAGAGTATCGCACAGATACCCAACACCATTGAAGCTACCGAAAGTCCTACGCTGCCCTCAAGAGGCGGCTGCTGCTGATATGGATCCTGCATATACGGAGAGCCGTAGGGATTTCCGTTCTGATAGAAATTCTGGGGACCGTACTGATTATTTGGCTGCTGTCCGTACGGATTGTTCTGAGGACCATAGGGAGCGCCCTGCGGCTGTCCGTATGGGCTGTTCTGAGGACCATAACCCTGATTGGGCTGTCCGTATGCATTATTCTGCGGAGCATTCTGTGCGCCGTAGCTGTTATTTGTCTGGTTATAATTATTCTGAGAGTCATAACCGCCGTTATTATTCTGTCCGTAAGTATTGTCCTGCATATTGTTCTGAGCTGTATAGCCGTTATCCTGTGCCGGCTGATCGCTGTATCCGTCCTGCTGTCCATATGGCTCAGAATTGCTGTTCTGCTGATCGTTATCGTAATTGTTATCCATATTACCCTCCTAAAGGCATATAATTTACTTGATTATACCATTTTTCGTCACCTTTGTCAACAAAAATAAGCTCCCGCCGAAACGAGAGCTTATCTGTTCATCTTTTAAGATATCGGAGCAAGTGCAGGCACGAAGTTCCTGACTATATAATAGACAACGAAAAGACCTATTACTGTCAGCCACACCCATGTTTTTCTTGGAAGAAGCTTTATATCCCTGCCGAATACCGCTGCTAAGTTCTCTATGTAGAGGAGACACAGCAGCAATCCGAGAAAAGGTATTGTAGCGTTGTTCCTTATGGCTGTCCAGATGTGACCATGCAATAAAGCAATGGTGCTTCTGGTATTACCGCAGCCCGTACACCAATAACCCGTGAGCTTATGGAAGCTGCACGGCGGCATATGCCCTGCAAACCCGATTATGTGATCTCTGAGGACAAAGACGACCAATGCCAGAAATGGCACAGCAGCCGCAATTGCTATTCTCAGACGTTTAGACATATCTTACTTGATGATGAAAAGTGCGCCGTTGATTTCCTTGAGCATATCCTTGATAGCTTCACCAAAGATAAGAGCGATGATAACACCTGCAATGCCAAGAACAGCACCTACGATACCGCAAACGAGACCTGCAATAGCCATTCCTCTGCCTGCTTCGTTATTCTTCATAACGAGAGCGCCAAGAGCGATAGCGATAACGCCGAGGATAAGACCGAGCCATGCAGAAAGGCAGCAGCCAAATACTACGGCGCAGATACCGAGTACCATTGAAGCAATAGCCTTGCCCTTAGGACCGTCCGGTGTAGGCATACTTCCGTTGTATGGATCAACGGGTGCCTGTGGTGCCTGATTGAAATCAGGTGTTGCATTCTGCTGATCATTGTTGTAATTGTTATCCATGATAAAAATCCTCCCTAAAGGTAATATAACAAGTAAAGTATACCACTTTCGTCGTTTTTTGTCAATAGATAAGCCTAAATTTATTGAAAAAAATTATGCGGTAATATGTATATTTTATTGCTGTGCTCCATGCGCTAAGGAATGCATATATACACAAAAGAGAGCGGCACTGCCGCTGTTCAGACGGCAGTGCCATAAATTAAGGAGGTTGTATTATATCTAATATGCGAAGAATTTCAGTTATTATCAACCCTGCTCGCTGAGGAGGAGAGAGATGCGGTTCTGAAGGCTGCTGATGATCTCCTCTGAGCTCTTTTCGCCCTCAAAGAAGCCCTTAGCCTCCTCCATGATGATATTCTGTATCTCGGGATCGAAGTTGTCAACTATAGTTGTAGTGTTCATGATATAGTCAACGAGCTTGTTCTTTTCGTCCTCTGTGAGAGGCTCAACGTCAACAGACTTGTTAGATGTCATATCATAGTAGCTGTAGTTGTACTCTACCTTCTTTCCGTTCTCATCAAAGTAGTATGGCTTCTTTGTGGCAGCGTCTGCCATTTTGTCAAAGTTTGACTTGATAGTCGGGAAGCCGCTTATGTAATATCTCTCATTGTCCTGCTCTTCATCTTCTTCGTCAGGAGTCTTGAAAAATCCCTTGATGAGCTCCCAGCAGGCATCTTTATTATCAGAGTTTGTAAGGATAGCAAGGCTCTCGGAAAGCATGAGAACACCGCCGTTGCCGCCTACGGAAGGACAGCCGATGAACTTGACGTCTTCCTTGTCGAATCTGCCCTTGTACTGACCGATATATGAATCAAAATCGTAAAGATATACATTCTCAATGAGCTGTTTGTCCTTCATGAAGTTATCGTTGTTGAATGTCTCCTGAACAGACTTGTCATCATCCCAGTCGATGATCTCGTCCTCTTTCGGGAACTCATTGGCAAAGTCGAGAAGTCTCTTGAATTCAGGAGAATCAAAGCTGCAGGTGCGCTTTTCGTAATCTATACAGCTGCACATAGAGCTGAGAAGCATCTCGCTTATCATTTCCTTGCAGTCGAGAGATGTAAGGGATACGCCATCGGGCTGCTTCTTGTATGTATCTATCATCTCGTCGATAGTCCATGTATCCTTATCGAAATTCTTTGACTTGATAATGTATGTCTGTACTTCAAATGCTGTAGGAAGTGAAAGGGTTTTGCCGCCTATCTTGCAGGCTTCGAGGATATTCGGCATGATAGCGTCAGTATTTATCTCGCTGTCCTTAGAGAGATATTCGTTAAGGTCAACGAATAGTCCCTTGTTCGCAAGGTTCTTGATGATAGCCTGATTCTGGCAGACGACCATGTCAGGGGCATTGCCTGATATGATGTCCTTTTTGAGCTGCTCCTCGCCTGAGCTGTTGTACTTCTCTGCCTCTTCATCATAGTCATCATACTTGCTGTAGTCTACCAGCTTGAAGCGCACTCCGTCGTGGGACTTGTTGAAATCCTGTACCTTGCTCTTTACATTAGGATTATCGTACATTACGCCGATAGTGACCACCTTTGTGTTCTCCATTTCGGAAACGTCGCGCTTTGTAAGTCTGTAAAGAACGGCGCCAGAATCACTTGTATAATCCTGATATGCAATAACATAATCGCCGTTTTCCATAGGAATGATAGAGTTTACACCGCCGTTTCCGAGGTCGGAATCCAGCCAGTTGATTATCTCCTCGCCCGAACCGTCCTCTTTGACGCCGCAGAGAGCAGAAGATGTACTAATAAGGAACTTGTAATCGCCGTTTCCTGTGAAAAGTGTACCGATATTATCGGAAAGTCCTGCCTTTTTAAGCTCAACAACATCGTCCTTCGGCTTTAATGTATTGACATCAACATATTTTACAGCAGAATCATATTTCTTGAAATAGCCTGCTGCTGCAATAGTTTCATCGTCGATAAGAGCAATGCTGTCAATAAAATTCGCGTCAAGACCGTCAAGCTCGCCGCTTATCTTTCCGTCGGTGCCTACGATGACATATTTATTATCCATTGCGTTTATCTCACAGATGACCTTGCCGTTGCCGCAGGGATACATACGTCCCATTCGCACGTCGCCGTCCTCGTCGGAATACTCGTCAAGACCTGCGATGTCGTTCGATGACTTGATATTGCCGTCAAGGTCAACAGTGTAAAGCTTGTAGCTGTACTTTATATGGCTGTAGAATTCTTCAAAGTTAAAGCTCTCATAATCGAAGTTGGGATCCTCAAAGTCCGGTTTCTCCTGACCGCCGAAATCTGTAAAGGTAGCAAAAGCAAGGATATCGCCGTCGTGAGATACTGCGGTATTGAAGTATACCTCATCGTCCTCCTTAACGCCGAAGTCGATCTCAAGAGGCTTGATGTCCTTGAACTCGTTATCCGAGATATAAAATGTAGGTGCGCTGTTGTGCTCAGAGCTGGCGGTGATAAGTATTCTGTTTTCGTCAATCCTGTCAATAGTATTGATGTTGTCTACATCAGTATCGAGCTCTACTGCCTTGTAGGAAGCCGCCATGAGCTCCTTTGCTGTCTTGGAGCTGCCTTTGCCGGTATTTTTCTTATCTCCGCATGAGGCTGCTGAACCTGCGATAAGTGCCAGTGCTGCTGTAAGTGCTGTGATTCGGGTTGTGAATGATCTCTTCATAAGTTTTCCTCTTTTTCTTATTTTTTATTTTTACTTTCTTTTGTTTGCTCCTGTTTTTCTTTTTCGGAGCTCTCTTTGTTCTCTTTCGCGCTGTCTGAGCGCTTTTTTCTCAACTCTGCTGTCTTTGCCGATACAAAGCCTCCAACAGCCTTTCCGAGTCTGTCTTTCTTTCGCATAAACGCTCTGTAAGCCACTGTAATGAGCCATAACAGCGTTATCAGCGGTATAGCAAGGAGGAGCCTGCGCCCTCCGTAGATGAATGAAAGCTTGAATTCCACCATTCTTGAAGCATTTTCCCAGAACGGAAGGACTATGCCGTCCTTGCGGACAACGCTGTCATCAAGCCGTTTCAGAGCCTTTATCCTGGGCTTGGATTCAAAGCGCTCTGTATTGTTTACTATGCTTATCTTGCCCTTGTACAGCTCTGAGAGGTCCTTTTTCATAAAATTATAGGTAAAGTTCTCAACGGGCTCGGGGCTGATACATTCATAGCAGGTGATCTCTCTGAAATCAGAGGTGATTCCCGTATCTTCATTGAGATCATCATAGCCGTCGCCGCCGCCTAAGATAAGTCCTGCCGCATAGTAGGATATATATGCCCTCGGGGTGCTGCCTACGCAGCGTTCCTCGGGATCGGTCCGGGGAGCCTCGATAACTCCCGAAATATAAAGCTTAATGCCATTGATATATATGCTCTTGCCTGCGATGTTATCCGTACCGTAGATATTCCATGCAAGCTGACGGTCAATGACCACTCCGTCCTGCATGAGATCGTCCTCGGAGAAGAACGCACCGCTGACAAGTTCAAAGCCCCGGAACAGGAAGAAATCTCCCCCTGAGGCTGTTATCTCAGCCTCAGACCGTTTTCCCGTTTCTCCCGTAACAGTGAAGCTTCCGAGCATTGCACTGTAGGCATCGGGAACAAGCTTCTGCCTTCCATTGGGATTTACCGCAGACTCCTTGAGCTTCTCCATAAGCCTTGCCTTGACGCCCTTAGCTTCGTTTCTGTCAAAGCCTGCGTCACTGCTAAAAAAGCAGCTTATCTGCGAATATTCGCCCTTGCCGTCGTTTTTCCAGTTCTCATGAGCGTAATTGTACCGCTGAGACCTTGCGGCGCTGTTTCCCATTGCCGTCAGTATCAGCACTCCCGCAACAGCGGCGGCGTTCACTGCGGCAATAACAATATGAACAGGTCTGAATCTTTTTTTCATCAGATCCACCGCCTTATTTATCCTTCATGCGGACCTGATCACCGGGACGGATAGGCTTGCTTGACGCTGTGATAACATAATCGCCTCTGTTAAGGCTGCCTGATACTGCACTGGACACCTCGTCCTTTGCCTCCTCGGTCACAGTTACCTTTTCAGCGTAATAGCGGTTGCCGAGAGGAGTGTTCTTAGAGCGGACCACAAGTACATAGTCGTCGCTGTTATCGTCTATTACGGCACTCTTTGGTACTATGGTATCGTATGTGCCGCTGCCCAGCGGGATAGAAATATCAAGAGTGTCTCCCGATTCAACGTTTCCTGTTACCGAGAATATAAGGTCCTTTTTCTTTGCTCCTGCCTTTGGGTTGCTCTTTATCTCGGAGAGAACGGCTTCAACATCACCGCTGTAATTGTTCATTATATCGGCAGTAACGCCCTTCTTCACCTTTTTGAGCTTGTCGGCATCAACGGTGAGCTTTACGGTATAGCCCTGATCCACAAGGTCTATTGTGGCAAGAGACATTTCGTCGACTGTTTTATCGTCGGTCTTTACATTTATTAAGCTTACAACGCCGTCGTACTTTGATTTGATCTCGGTAGCCTTAGACTCCTTCTTCAGCTTTTCGTATTTTTCCTTTTTCTTTTCCATGTCCTTTTTAAGGGACTCGATGCTGAGGTCTGCCTGCTTTTCCTTTATGGAATCGCTCTTTTTGGTCTTGTTGAGCTCGATTATCTTCTTTTCAAGCATATTCTGCTTTTCGATAACGCTTGCCGCAAGAGTTTCGTAACTCTCCGCGCCTGCTCCCTCAGATGCAGAATCTGTGTAAGCCTCTATCTCGCCGTTCAGCCTTAAAGCCTCGCCGGAAACCTCACTGAGGCGTGATGTGAGCTCACTGCGCTTGCTGCTCTTTGCCTCGCTGTAAACGCTGCTTGCGGAGTCTCTTACTGCCTGCTTTGCATCGGCATCAGCCTTTGTTATCTCAACATTCTCGTTTGTATCGAGAGCCTTTTCGTAAAGGGCATACGCTGCCTTGTATTCCTCCTCAGCAGCCGAATATGCACTGTAGAGTGAGGGCAGCTCGCCGATAAATTCGGGATCAGCCTCATCATACATATCCGAATTGATAGCCTTTACAGCTGTTTCAAGCTTTGTCTGGAGAGCGGAAAGTCTTGCATACTCAGCCTTGTTTGCCTTGTATCTTTCCTTTTCCGCAGCAAGTGTGCCTGCATTGTTCCTTGCAGCGTCACGCTTTGCGATGAGAGCGTTTATCTCATCTCTTGCCGCCTTTATCTCCTGATTGTCCTCAGAATAGTCAAGAGGCTCTTTCAGCAGGGCTGTTTCGTACTCAAGCTTTGCCTTGTCGTAATCAGACTCGGCAAGCTCAAGGGCTTCGCTGCCCACAGCATTAACGGTAAAGAGGACGTCGTCCTTATGTACCTCCTGTCCCTGCTTTACGTGTATCTTCTCGATAACCCTGTTGGCGTCGGTCTTAACCTCATAGGACTGGTTGGACTCAACGACGCCCGTATCTCTGATGCGCTCGGTAAGCTTTCCCGATGCGACCTGCTCTGTGGATATTTCGGGAAGGGACTTGTTCATTATGGTGTTTGAGAAAAATGTGAGCACCAGCATTAATGCTAAAAATACTATAATAAGTGTCTTTATGAGCTCACGTCTTTTGGCAGGGGACTTTTCTTCTTTTTCGCCGCGCTCTGCCAGTATATCCTTAACTTCTTTTGTTTCGTTCATATTATTACTCCTTCTGAGCTGTGACTTTTCCACATCAGCCCTTGATTCCGCCAGAATAGGTTATTCCCTCTACGAGGTAATCCTCACCGTAGAGGAACATCAGCACCGTAGGTATCATGTATACCACTCCTATCGCAAAGGCAAGACCTATGTCTTTTTCGTTTATCTGCGAAAGGAATACGGAAAGGGGGTGAAGCGTTGATTCCTTCATAAGTACAATGGGCTGTTCCACCATGTTCCAGTAGTCTATGAATACCAGCATGGCAATGGAAACTATAGCGCCCTTGCACAGTGGGATATATATCTTGGTAAGTATCTTGAATTCTCCTGCGCCGTCAAGCTTTGCCGCCTCAACATAGGATATTGGGATACGGCGCATTACCTTTGTCAGCAGGAATATGCTGAAAGGAGAGAATATCGCAGGAAGTATTATTGAAAGACGGGTATCCAGCAGTCCGAACTTATCCGCAACAAGATAATTCGGAACGAGTGTTACCTGATAAGGCATTATCATTAATATAATGTATGTAAAGAATATTATGCCCTTGAACTTATTCGGATACCTTGAAAAGCCGTAAGACGTAAGTATCGCCACAGCCATCTGGAACAGGGTTATGGGAACTGTCAGCCATACCGAATTCCAGAACTTCATGAGATAATCCGAATTCTGAATGAGGACCGCCTTGTACTGGTCAAATGTTACCTTGTCGGGAATGAATTTGAGGTTTACATTCGTAGAGATAAAGGTCTTTTTGTCCTCTGTCATATTCGAGAGCATAGCGCCGTAATTGGCGTTTATCTCATTTGAAGTCATAAAGGAGTTTGCCAATGTGAGCACCGTCGGCAGCAGGAAAAGCATAGCCGCTAACAGTACAAACCCGAATACTAATATATTTAATACTTTTCTTCGGCGTTTTATCGCCATTCTTTTCAGCTTCATCAGTTCTCCACATCCTTTCCGAAGATATTCTCGGCAATAAGGAGGACTGCCATGACAACTATCATAAGAAGTGCGAACAATACAGCCGCCGCTGAAAGCTTCTGATAATCAAGGCTGTTGAAGGTATTGTTCATGAAATGCTGGAGCATATAAAGAGAATCGTTGGGGTAATTTCCTGTCAGGAGGTATACCTCGCGGAATATCTTGAATGAGTTTATCATTGAAAGTATCATTACGAACAGGATAGTCGGCGAAAGATACCTAAGCTTTATATGTACAAATTTATAGAAGCTGCCTGCACCCTCAAGGTCTGCTACCTCGATAATATCCTTAGGTATCGCACACAGCGCCGACATGAACAGTATCATATTGTAGCCCAAGTTCTTCCACAGGAACATACATATTATAACAAGCTGTCCGTGAGAGGACTTTATCCAGTCTACGCCGTGCCCTCCCATAGCCTCAATTATCTGGTTCACAGTTCCGTGATTATGGAACAATACCTGCCATACAAGAACTACAGAAGCTGTCGGTACCATAAGAGGACTCAGGAAGAATGTCCTGAATATGCTCTTTCCGGGGATATTGCGTTCAAGAAGCATTGCAAGCCCCAGCGAAAGTATCACCGAAAGAGGTACCGATACCAGCGAGAAGAACCCCGTGTTCTTCGCCGCCTTCGTGAAAGCTGAGTTGCTGAACAGCTTTGTGTAGTTTTCAAGTCCTACGAATTCTTTCAGAACAGGGTTGTTTATCAGTGAATAGTATATTACGATACAGAACGGAATCAGAAAGAATATCATTACTCCCAGCAGGCTGGGGATAACACATACGTTGCTGAATATCCTCTCTCCCTTTCTTCCGCACTGATTTTTTGTCTTGTTTTTCATTTTTAACACAACCTCGCAAAAAATCTTATGTCGATGCAAACCTTTTCTCATTCGTTTTTCGGCAGTTCTATATATATTGATTTACCAACTAAATCCCGTATCTGATACTTCGTCTGAACTTCAAGATTTAATTGCTTCATCAATAAGTGTTTTTCAAAGCCGAAAAAGACGAAGCAGAGAAATACTTTTTTATTTTAACTTTTCTTCTGTTCATCACCTGCTAATTATTCTGTATATTCCATACCAAGCCACATTGATAAAAATAATTTCTCCAAGTACTTTACATATTTAAAATAATACAACATTGATAAAGACTTGTCAATATAATGAGCGGCAATTTTTTATCTTTTTCCCATTATGTAATATAAATGGCTGAAATTCGGGAGATTTTTTGTTAAAAGCAATGGCTGAGCACTGTTCTCTATACCATCTTATCCCCTTTACATTCATATCATACTACAGAAACGTGACATTAACGTGACTTTTAAATTACAAAATCGTCACTTTCCATGTATTATACCCGGTCATTCTTATTATTTGCCTGCCAAAAACCTTAATTCTTTCTTAATTTCCCTTAGAACTGCGCGCGCATTTCAATCTCTCTATTATATTAGACGTCATTAGCGGCTGTTTTGTGACATTATTTTTACATTTCATTATATCAATCGGCATTTTGTCATTCGTGCAGTTGAGGACAGCACTTTTTTTAGTGATTATGACTTTTTTTCAAAAGTAGTATTGACAATTAGCTCCGATTATGATAGAATATTTCATGTTGAAACGCCGTGCGGGTGTAGTTCAATGGTAGAATGTCAGCCTTCCAAGCTGAACACGTGGGTTCGATTCCCATCACCCGCTCCATTTTTGCGCCTTTAACTCAGCTGGATAGAGTAACTGCCTTCTAAGCAGTAAGCCGCTGGTTCGAATCCAGCAAGGCGCGCCATTCCGAAACTCTCCGTTACTTGACTCCATCTAATGGAGAGCTTCGTTTTTGTTTATTGAATATGGTGGGTGTAGCTTAGCTGGTTAAAGCGTCGGATTGTGGTCCCGAAGACCGTGGGTTCGAATCCCATCTCCCACCCTCATGAAATAGGCACTTTCGAGAAATCGGAAGTGCTTTTTTCGTTGTTTTCCTACATTTTTCCTACACTTTTTTGCTATGCTTGCAAGATCAAGTACGGATAAAGGCAATAATAAATCAGCAGAATAGATCTTTCGTTCATCGGGCTAACGGTTCTTCTGTTAAAGCGTCTTGACTAATATTTTATAGCTTGTTATAATATTATAAAAGATAAGGAGGTTCCTTATGTCAGATACAAGAGAGCTTCTGCCTGTTCTGCTTTCAGAGAAGAGCAGAAAGATCAAAGGCAGCATATATAACAGGATGCAAGTAGACTTTGCTTATAACTCCAACCACATCGAAGGCAGCAGACTTACCCACGACCAGACCAGATATATCTACGAGACTCGAACTATCGACGGAACAGTTCATGTTAACGATGTATTTGAGGCTGCAAATCACTTCAAATGCTTTGACTATATCCTTGATACTGTTAATGAACCTATAACCGAGGACTACGTCAAGCAACTACACCGTATGCTGAAGAATGGTGTTATGGACGACGACGAGGATTACGCAGTTATAGGCGACTATAAGAAGTATCCCAATGAAGTCGGAGAGATTGAGACTGCTTTACCGGAAGATGTCTCAGATCTTGTAAAAGAGCTCCTCAGCAGGTTCGACAACAAGTCTGCTCTTGACCTGTATGATGTTGCCGAGTTCCATGCAGTGTTTGAAAAGATACACCCATTCTATGACGGAAACGGCCGTATAGGCAGGCTATTAATGCTTAAACAGTGCCTCGCCAATGATATTGTCCCCTTCTTTATCAATGAAGATATCAAACATTTCTATTACGTAGGACTGAAAGAGTGGCAGCTCGAAGAAAAAAAGAATCGCCTGCTTGACGTGTGTCTGTCCATGCAGGACGATATGAAGGCTATCCTGAACTATTTCAGAATAGAGTACGACAGAACAGAACTGACAGCAAAAGATTTGATAAACAAGCATATATAAGGCTAAGTCCCCGCACTCGCGGGGACTCTCTGTTTTACTCTTCGTTGCTGCTGTCAAAAAGGTCGGTGAAGCAGCTGGTGATATAGTCCATTTCATTCTTCTTGGCAGACTCATCACTGTGACTATACACATTAAAAGTTGTAAGGAAGTCACTAAAAGCACGCAAATAGTAGTCAAATTCAAGTTGTTCAATAAATATCTGCATAGTTGACGCTGCTGAAGTGCTGTAAGCATGAGGAGCTCTTTTTGTAGTTTCCTCGAAAGAGATATATTTTCAAGCATATTGTGAAATCCGTGAATCTTTGCTGCGTACTTTGCCATTGTCTTAAAGACTATAATTATATCTGACACATATTTTACAGAAAGACCTGTCTGTATTTTGTTTTCTATAAACGCATTTATCATTGGCGTACAAAGTAGGTCATAACGTAAGCCGCCAAACTCTGGAATTATATGTTTCTCCACCTTCATGCGATAATTCGCATAAGTAGAGGGCTTTACACGGCGTTTTACCGCTAAGAGCCATTCGTCAAAAAGCTCTTTTACCGTCAAATTACTGACAATTATTGAAGCAGCAGAGGCAGTTTTTATTGTCAGTAACTTCTCCTTGACTTCTGCGTAGCTGTGACCATATACAGAGTGATACTTTGCCTTGCCAAATTCAGTATATCCAGTTTTATATCTTCCCTCCCAGCACCCATCGCGGCGCTTATATTATGTTTTCACCTTTTCTCGGCATATTCTACCTCCAGTATAAATGACCATAAATATGACGGCTTAAAGCTTTTTGTATATTACACATTCTACAAAAAGGATATATTATGATTGTAAAAAACTACAAAAAAGCGAATCTTGTGTATATTGTTCACAAAATATTATTGAATATATTAAATGATAATGTTATAATAAACACAGAAACGATGTCGCAAATGCTTGAAATTTGCGGCTGTTTTATTGTAAAAATCACTATTATAATCACAATTATGACTATATACTATTATAGTCTAAAATACGACTATTTTCAAGTAGTCGAGTATATTTTATAATAGTATTGGTGATATTTTTATGATAACTTACAAGCCATTATGGAATACTATGAAGAAAAAAGGCGTTTCTACCTATACGCTTATCAATAAATACAACATCAGTAGCAGTACTATACATCGTCTGAGACACGATCAGGGTGTAACTACGCAGTTGATAGATGACCTTTGCAAAATACTGAATTGCAATGTCGAGGACATAATAAAATACGAACCGTCTGATGAAAGCTAATAACAGCTATCGACAGACGGTTTTGTATTTAGCATTAAAATTGCTCTGCATAAAAAAGAAAAGAGTACTTTTTATCAGATCTTATGTCTCTTGACTGCCCCTCCGCATACTGGTATAATATTATTGATATCTTTACCAAAATTCCAAAGGAGACATAATGGATAAGAAATATTCAGCTCAGATAAAACTGAGCCTTGCCGCACTGATATTGTTCATCGGTACCTTTATTGCAGGAACGTTCTGTGACAGGGCTGCGGCGGAGACTCTTTTCTCCCCTGATAATACAATTGCAAAGCTAATAACGACGCTTGGAATCTATCCTTTTTATGCGGCACAGGTGCTTTTCTGTGGAGCTCTTTTTCAGCGGATAAATAACTTGGATAAAAGAAGCCCGTTCAGAATGTCAATGTGTGCGATCTGCGTTTTCTGGACGGTATTTATCGGATATATCGGCGGTCGCTCCCTCACCTCCGCAAACAACTTAGGCAGCATATTTCCCTCCGTTACAGGCAGTCTCCCCGTTATCATCATACTGAGTATGATACTGATGTACCCATTGTTTTTTGTAGGGTACTCTGCGTCAGAAAAATCTGAGGACAAGCTGCTTGCAAGAAGGATACTGGGGCTTTTTTGCGTACTGCTCATCGCATATATATCAATGGAGCTGCTGAAGAACTCATTCCAACGTCCGCGATATCGCACGGCTGTACTGGGGTATGATGGCATACCCTTTGTCCCATGGTACAGACCGTTTGAAGGTGCGAAAGCAGCAGCCGCAGAATACGGCCTCAGCGCCGACGAGTTTCGCTCCTTCCCAAGCGGCCACAGTATATTCAGTATGCTGTCCATGTGCATACTTCCCTCACTTGCATGGCTCTTCCCTAAGTTTGAAGGCAAGCATATCCGTTTTTTCTTCTGCGGGATTGTTTTCGGCATCATTATAATGGCCACCCGAATAATACTGGGCGCGCATTATCTCAGCGATACCTCCGCAGGAGCTGTTATAGGCACCCTGTCATCAATAGCTTTCTCGGCAATACAGATACACATATCAAAAAAGCAGCTCTCCTGATGAGAACTGCTTATTTTTTTGCGGTAGTTCCATTATAAAACTCGCTTGACTAATATAAAGCTATATGCTACAATTATAAAAATCACTTCACGGTCTGTATAAACAGCGGTAGAAAGGAATATAGGCACAGATAATGGAACAGAGAGAAATGATCGATAGAGATACATATAAGAAGATGAACCGAGAGGAGCTGACAAAGTTCATTCTCAAGTACGGGGATGAACTCCTCGGAGAACAGGGCAAAACCATTGATCTCCCGGCTCTTGAAGCAGAGCTGAGCAAGATCAAGGGTATCGGCAGTAAGCGCCTTGAAGAAGTAATGACTGTTATTGAGAAATTCTTAGAAGAATAAATATATCAAAGATTTATTGGACGGCATAACGCCGTCCGCTTTTTTTGGTCAGTATTTGGTAGGTTCCACAAGAATAGACTTGTTGGAGTTACTGATGAATGCTATAATTATCATATCAGACAATTTTGGAGGACGAGAAAACATGAAAAAAACAAGAATTATAGCATCAGTCTTGGCATCTATCCTTGTAGGTACTTCGTTTATTTATATAAATGAGTATGCATCCAATACTATTTTTGCAGCAGACTTATTAGATTATGAAGAATATACTGAGGAAAATCTGAAGTATAAGATCTATGCCGATCATGTCACTGTCGGCAGATGTGATGAAAAAGCAATCGGTGAGATAA